>CAZYHZ010000077.1:0-15988 GCA_964647625.1 uncultured Acidobacteriota bacterium | reverse complement strand
GTCCCCTTAGTTGCAGGTGGCGCCGATCCGCTCCGTGCCGCTCGTCGCGAAGCCGTAGCTGCCCGTCCCGCACGAATTCCGGCCGCGATACAGGTAGTAGAACGCGTGCCCGGGCGCGGGAACCGCGCCGTCGGCCCCGAACGGAGCGGTCCATTGGGCATCAACGCCCCCGAGCGTCTGCTTGCACGATCCCGCGCTTCCGGCTTCGTAAAGCGAGCGCAGCTCCGTCACCAAGAGAGCGCGGTTGTAGATCTGGACCTCGTCGATCCGGCCCTTCCACACGTCGCCGCCAAGGACGTATGCGCCGATGTTGACGGGCAGGTTCGTCGCTCCGGGAGCGGCGAACGTGTCGGTTCCGACGACCTGTCCATCGACGTACAGGGTTCCCGTCGTGCCGTCGTACGTGCCGGCCACGAACTGCCAATCCCCAGGGGAAATCTTCCCGCCGTTCGCGATGCCGAAGGGCGACGTCCCGTTCTTGACGATGAGCTTGTACCCGGCCCCCGTGCCGTCCGTCCCGAGGTAGAGGCCGGTCGCGAAGTTCGTCTCGACGATGCGGTGGTACGCGCCTTGATTCACGCTGTCGGAGTTCACCCAGGCGGCGACCGTGAAGGTGTTCCCGAGCGCGAGGTTGCCCGTGCGAACGCGATCGTCGACGCCGTCGAACGAGAACGCGGTGCGCGTCCACCCGGCGCCGTACGTGGCGCCGTTTTCGAGTGTCCCGCTGTTGGCGCCGATCAAATCCGTCGTGCTCGAATCTCCGGGCCACCATCCGACGAGGCCGGACAGGGGAGTCAGGCAGTGCGACCGGCACGCGGACGTTCCGCTCGTTACGGGAAGCGCCTCGAGGTTCCCGCGCTCCACGTCGTAGACGGTGCTCGTCCCGGTGAACGACGGATCCGTGCACCAGTCGAGGCCTTCGTGCGAGATGAACCCCAGGAGATTCCGATCGCCCGGGCTCGCCGTGACCGTGGCGTCCGACGCCGCGCAGTCGCACGCGTCCCCGACTCCGTCGCCGTCGGTGTCGACCTGGGAGGCGTTCGCGACGGTCGGGCAGTTGTCCTGCGGGTCGGGGATCGTGTCCCCGTCGAGGTCGCCGCGGCAGTCGGGTCGATAACGCGCATGGGCCAGCGCTCGAATCTCGCAGGCGGACAGAGCGCGGCCGAAGATCTGAGTCTCGTCGAGGCCGCCCTTCAAGAAGGATTGATAAGCGTTGACGCCGTTGTCCTCGGCGCCGAAGGTCACCGGATTGGAGTCGTAGCCGGGCGGCGTCACCGGCCCCGTGGCTGCGCCGACCTGCTTGCCGTCGAGATAGAGACGGATGATCGAACCGTCGTAGGTCACCGCGGTATGGAACCACTGACCCACCGGAAGCACCGGACCGGCGGCCTCGGCGTATCCGTACATGCCGCCCTGAAGCGTTCCGCTGTTCGACCACAACGAGAACGAGTCGGGGGTTCCGCTGCCGAACTGCTTGCAGATGAAACAGGTGTATTCGTTGGCCGCATCGAGCCGCACCCACGTCGCCAGCGTGAACCGCGATGGGTGAAGCGCCGGCGCATCCGCCACGTCCACGCGGTCGTCGACGCCGTCGAACAGGAACCCGTCGCCGTTGACGCCGGGCCCGTACGTGGTGCCGTTGACGAGCGTCCCGTGGAGCGCGTTCAGGGTCACGTCGTGACTGGTGTCGTCGCCGGTCCACCAGCCGATGATCCCGCGCGGGAGCGGGTCGCACGATTGGCCGCGAGCGTTCCCGGCAAGGAACACGGCGACGGTCGCGGAAAGGCACACGAAGACCCTTTTCGGCACCTTGAGCGCAGGACGCATCGATTCCCCCATCGTTTGGGCCGGCCGGCGGCGCGGCGACCTATCCAGATACGTTGACCGGCAGCGCCGGTCAAGGGGCCGGGCAGGCGTTTCCGATGCGCGAAGCCCCGGCGCTCGTCGTGCCGTACGTTCCCGTGCCGCAGACGTTCAAAGCCCGGACCAGGTACCAGTACGCCGCGCCGGGAGCAGGGACGTCGGTGTCGACGGCCGAGCCGGCCGTCGTGCCGCTCGCGAGGCAGGAATCCGACGGGCTCCCGACGGGAAGCGACGCAACAAGCCCGCGCAGGACCTGATGCTCGGTGGCCGAGCCCGCCGATGGCTGGGCCGAAATCCACGACAACGTTGCGCGGTCGGCGCCGAACGCCAGCCCCATGACCTCGCCGGGCGATGCGAAGACGGCCGGGTCGTCGGGCCGGCAATCGGAGACGTTGTCGCTCCCGTCCCCATCCGCGTCGCCCGGTCCGAGCACGCTCAAGTCGTAGACGTAGAGCGATCGGCCGTGCGTTCCGGCGAACAGCTGGCGCGAAGAGTCGATCAGGTCGAGATCGAGCACGACCACCGGGGGTAAGCCCGTTGCGAGCTGGGACCACGACCGGCCGTAGTCGCCCGTGACGTACACGCCGAGATCGCTCGCGACGAACAGACGTCCCCGCATCGCCGGGGCGGGGTCCGCGTTCACGCCGTTCAAGGGGACGTCGGGGAGGTTTCCGCTGATGTCGGTCCAGGTCGCGCCGAAATCGAGCGTCCGGAAGATCCGCGGGGCGGGGGATCCGTCGTGATAGCCGGAGTAGGTGACATACCCTCCTCCGGCGGAGAACGGGTCGGCTTCGACGCGCGTGACCCACTCGTTGCGCCCGGGCACATCGACGCGCGTCCAGGACGTCGCGCCGTCTTGGGTCACCCACACGTGTCCATCGTCGGTGCCGGCCCAGACGACGTTCCCGTCGACGGCGGAAACGGCAAGCGTCGTGATCGTCCCTTCGGCGACGTTCTCGAGATGCGACCGGCCCACCGTCTTCAGGTTGGGCGCGCTTTGCGCCAGTGGCGGCACGCCGTCCGTCAGATCGCCGCTGATTGCAGACCAGTTCGCGGCGCCGTCGGTCGAGCGGTAGACGCGCTGCGTCGCGGTGTAGAGACGCAGCGTGGTGCGCGGATCGTGCGTGATCGGCGTGTTCCAGTTCTTCCGGTCGTTCGTCGAGATGCCGTGGAACCCCGACAGCGAGGTGTTCCCGCCATCCGTCGAGCGGCGAATCTGGCCGAACGAAGACTCGTAGTAAACGTTCCGCGTGTCGATCGGATCGACCTCGCACTGGAACCCGTCGCCGCCGTTGACGATCAGCCAGCTCGCCGATCCGCCGTCTTCCGTGCGCAGCGAGCCGTTGTCCTGCGACCCGCCGAACCGGATGCGCGCATCCACCGGATTGATTCCAAGATCGTAAAACTGCGTCACGGGAAGCGACGGCGCGTGGAACCAGCTCGTCCCGCCGTCGACGCTCCGGTAGAACCCCGCGTCGTTCCCCTGATACAGCCGGCCGGGGAGGATCGCCATGTCGTGAACGTCGACGTACGGCGCGGTGACATAGTTGTAGCTCTGCCCGCCGTTGGTCGAGTACGCCCAGTAGAGATCCATGATGTACACGTTGTTCGCGTTCGCCGGATCGACGCGAATCTGGCCGAGGTAGTAGCCGTACCCGCCGAACGCCTGCTTCGCCCCCGACGCGTTCTGCTTCGACCAGGAGGCACCCGCGTTGGTCGTCTTGTAGATGCCGAGGAACTTTCCCGGGTCGTCGAGGTACAGCGCGTACACCGTCTGCGGGCTCGACGCCGCGAGGGCGAGGCCGATGCGGCCGTTCGTCGCGGAGCTGGCCGGGAGGCCGTTGGTCAGCAACGTCCACGTGTCCCCACCGTCCTGCGATTGCCAGATCCCGGTGTTGAGGCCGCCCGCGACCCAGTGCGTGGGCGTGCTGTAGTGCTCCCAGATCGCCGCGTAGATCCGCAGCGGGTTCGACGGGTCGATCGCGACGTCGATGGCGCCGGCCGTCGGCGCGACGAAGAGAACGCGGGTCCAGGTGGTCCCTCCGTCGGTGGTGCGATACACGCCGCGATTGCCGTCGGGCACGTAGACGTTGCCGGCTGCGGCGACGAACACGCGCTGCGGATTCACAGGGTCGATCGCGATCCGGCCGATGCGCCGCGTGTCGTCGAGACCGAGGTGCTGCCAGGTGGCACCGCCGTCGCTCGTGCGATAGACGCCGTCTCCGTCGTACGAATAACCGGCGCCGTTCGCCTCGCCGGTCCCGACGTAAACGACGTTCGAGTCGGTCGGGTGCGCGGCGATCGCGCCGATGTTGAGGACGGGTTGGTCGTCGAACACCGGAGCCCACGTGGTCCCAGCGTCGTGCGATTCGAACACGCCTCCCGCCGCCGCGCCGATCCAGACGTGGCTCGCATCGTTCGGATCGACCGCGATGCAGGTCAGGCGGCCTCCAATGTTGGTCGGGCCGGCAGCGGTCCAGGTCCCCGGAGCCACCGGGAGAGCCGCCTCGCGTCTCGCCCGCCGGAGCGCATCGACCGGCATCGGCACGCCGGCCGACATCCGCTGCCTGGCGAACCACGCGTCGTTCGGTGGGAGCGCGTCGGGTTCGGCCTTCGGGGCATGCCGCCGTCCGCAGCTCGACGCCAAAAGTAGCGCGAGGAGGAGAAGCCGGCAGGGCATGAGACTAGAAGGTACGGCGAAGCGCGGCCGCGAGGACGGAGGTTTTCGCCTCTTGAGCGGCGCTCGTTCCGCTATGATCCGCGCCGCATGCCGCTCGCCCCGGGGACACATCTCGGTTCGTACGAGATCGGCGCCGCGATCGGCGCCGGCGGCATGGGCGAGGTCTATCGCGCGCGCGATTCGAGGCTGAATCGCGACGTCGCGATCAAGGTCTTACCAGAACATCTGAGCTCCGATCCGGCCGCACTCGCCCGGTTCGAGCGCGAGGCGCAGGCGGTCGCCGCGCTGTCGCATCCGAACATCCTCTCGATTCACGATTTCGGCACGGCGGAGCTTACGGTCGGCGGCAAGGCGGTGACGCGCGCCTACGCCGTGACCGAGCTGCTCGAAGGGGAGAGCCTCAGGGCGAAGCTCGAGCACGGCGCGCTCCCGCCCCGCAAGGCGGTCGAGTACGCGCTGCAGATCGTCCACGGAATCGCAGCGGCGCATCAGAAGGGCGTCGTCCATCGCGACCTGAAGCCCGAAAACGTCTTCGTCACCGACGACGGCCGCGTGAAGATCCTCGATTTCGGCCTGGCCAAGACGACGGGGCCGATGGACGACGGCAGCTCGCTCCAGACGCGAAGCGGTCTGGGCACGACGCCGGGGACCGTCATGGGGACGGTCGGGTACATGTCGCCGGAGCAGGTGCGCGGCCTGGCGGTCGACCACCGCACCGACATCTTCTCGTTCGGCGTCCTGCTCTACGAGATGCTTTCGGGAAAGCGCGCGTTCCGCGGCGACTCGCACGTCGAGACGATGAACGCGATCCTCAAGGAGGATCCCGCCGAGCTGTCCGTCACCGGAGGCCACGTGCCGCCGGCGCTCGATCGCATCGTGCGCCGCTGCATCGAGAAGAACCCCGCCGAACGTTTCCATTCGGCGCACGACCTCGGCCTGGCGCTCGAGACGCTCTCGGCGGCGAGCGGGTCGGGACAGAGCGCAGCGGCAATCTCCGGCGCCGCGTTTCCGCCGGTGGCACGACGCGGCCGGTTGCCATGGATGCTCGCCGTTGCGGCGGCGCTCGTCGTGGCTGCGGCGGCGTACTTCGCGGGCCGACAGGGCGGCCGGCCGCCGGTGGCTCCGCCTGTCGCGTTCCACCGGCTGACGTTCCGGTTGGGCACGATTCACACCGCACGATTTGCCGGCGATGGAAAGACGGTCGTTTACTCGGCGGCATGGGGAGACGAGCCGAACCAACTGTACTCCACGCACGAGGGGAGCCCCGACTCCCTGCCGCTTCCGTTCCCGAAGGCCGACATCGCATCGGTGTCTTCGACCGGAGAGCTGGGTCTCATCGTCAATCGGCGGATCCTCCGCGGGTACGCTCGGGTTGGGACGCTGGCGCGGGCATCGTTGAGCGGCGGCGCCGCGCGGGACGTCCTCGACGACGTCCAGGACGCCGACTGGCTTCCGGACGGCTCGGGGTTCGTGGCGGCGCGGTACGTCGAGGGGCGCTATCGAATCGAGTTCCCGGCCGGTAAGCCGGTCTACGAGACGGCCGGGTACATCAGCGACGTGCGGGTCTCCCCCGACGGGTCGCGCGTCGCGTTCGCCAACCATCCGATCCAGGGCGATGACCGCGGCTCGATCGCCGTCGTCGATCGTGCAGGCAAGATGCGCGAGATCCCCGGTGACTACTCGAGCGTCCAAGGCGTGGCATGGTCCCGCGACGGCCGCGAGATCTGGTTCACGGGCGCCGACGCGGGGAACGCGAAGGCGCTCATCGCGGTCGCCGTCGACGGCGCGCCCCGCCTCGTCATTCGCGTGCCCGGAAGCCTGCGCCTCGGGGACATCGCCGCGGATGGAAGCATCCTCTTCTGGGAAGAGAGCACGCGAAGCGGTATTCGCGGCCGCGCCGCCGGCGATTCCGTCGAGCGCGACATGTCCTGGCTCGACTACTCCACGCTGCCCAAGCTGTCGGACGACGGCAAGACGCTCATGTTCACCGAGGAAGGCGACGGCGGCGGCGTCGAGTACGGCGCCTACCTGCGGCCGACCAAGGGCGGTCCGGCCGTGCGACTCGGATCCGGGATGGGAATTGCGGCCTCGCCGGACGGGAAATGGGTCCTGTCGATCCGTCTCAACCCTGCGCCGTCGCAGTACGTGCTGCTTCCCACGGGCGCGGGTGAGGCAAGAGACCTGACCCACGACGAGCTGACGCACGAGCTCGGCCGGTTCACGGACGACGGCACACACGTGGTGTTCGAGGGTTTCGCCCCAGGTCGCAAAAAGCGGGTCTATCGCCAAGCCCTTTCGGGCGGGACGGCGGAGCCGATCACGCCCGAGGGCGTTTACGGTCCGATGTCGCTCGACGGCAGATTGGTGGCATCGGAAGGGAAGCTTTACACGGCCGGTCAGACCGAGACTCGGCCGATTCCCGGGCTGGAGCCGGCCGACAAGGTCGAAGCGTGGTCCTCGGATTCGAAGAGCCTTTACGTTCGACAGGTTGCCGCGTCGGGGGACCAACGAATTTTCCGCCTCGACCTGACGACCGGTCGGAGGGCTCTGCTCTACGAGATCGCGCGGCCGCCGGGCGCGCTCCCGACCGCCTGGTTCACGATCACCCCCGACGGGTCCGCGTACTTCTATTCGGCGGCGCTGGCGCAGGGTGATTTGTTTCGCGTAACCGGATTGAAGTGAGGCCGCCGCCGATGGCGTCCTATCGTCGCCGGGCGAGCAGCACAATCGCGCCGCACCACGAAACGGCGCTGACGAGAAGCCCCCAAGCGAACGAGGGCCGTCCGTAGCGCAGCTCGATCAAGCGATCCGCAGGGCCGACATCGACGCTGACGAGGCCGTTTCGGGCGGTGACCTTGCGGCCATCGACGGCGCGCCAGTGGTCGTAAGCATTCTGATTGACGACGAGCACGGCCGGGCCGTTGACCTTGACCGCGAAGCGCAGGACGTTCGGCGACCAATACGCCGTCGTCACGGTGCCTTCCGATCCTTCGAGATGCGCCTCGCCGCGGTACGCCGGATCGCCCATCGGAATGGCGATGCCGCGCGGAACGCTCGCCGTCTCGTAGCAATCGATCACGCCGAGATTCATCTCGAGGGCCGGATAGTGTCCGCTCCAGGATCCGTACACCTCGTCGCCCACCTTCGTGAACCCGTGCTCGTTGTAGCTCGGCAGATCGCTCACCTGGCGGAACTCGGCGAACTCGATCGTTTCGAGCGGAGGGATCGGGAAGGCCGCGCGGTAGATGGGCCGCGTCACGGCGAACGCATCCACGCTCACCAGGGCGACGACGGCGCACGCAACGGCCAGGCCGGCTCGATCTCCGAGTCTCAACGAGACACGGCGCCGAACCCATTGAAGCCCGCAGCCCGCGAAGACGCAGAGGATGAGAAACCAGATCAGGCGGAAGCGCTCGGGATAGCGAAACGAATCGTAGACGGGAAGCTTCGAGAGCAGGGCGAAAAGGCTGACGGGCGCGCGGTCGCCGAGCGACAGCCAGACGAAGACCGGCACGCAAGCCGCGAGCTTCCAGAGCGAGCGGCCGGACGCGACGAGGCCGATCAGCGAAAGGGCCGCCACGAGCGGCCCGACGTACATCCCGACGTCATCGAAGTCGCTGCTGATCCCGCGGAACAGTCGGTCGGCGCTTTCTTCGTGCGAGGACGTGCCGAACTTCGTCCGCGCGACCTCGAGGCGCTGGTCGCGGTCGAACAAACCGTACGTCATCGACTCGACGCTGAACCCGTACGCGGTGTCGCTGCGCCGCGGATACGCGCGCATGAACTCGATCGACGGGAAGAACTTGGCCGCGCCCAGGGCCAGCATCACGGCCACGATGGCAGCAAGCGCCCAAAGCGGCTTCGTCACGTTCGACCGCCGGATCGACAGCAGCGAGAGCAGCCCGATGAACGAGAGCGTGACCGCGACGGCGTATGCGCCCCCGCCGAAGTACATGAGCGCGAGGCCGCCTCCCGCCAACACGGCGGCGCGCCACGCGCCTCGCGCGCGCTCGTACGCCAGAACGACCCACGGCAGGTAGGCCGTCGACATCGCCCAGGTCATTCCGGCCGTCGTCGGCAACGCGTAGAACGGCCCCAGGAAACCGACGATCGGGCCGATCCACGCGGAGACCCGGTCGAGGCCGTACGACCGCCCGAGCGCGTAGAGGCCGAGCATCCCGACGACCGCGAAGAGGATCATCTCGATCTTCAATCCGGCGACGGTGCCGAAGAGGAGGATCAAGACAAAGGATGGGCTCAGGATGCGCGATTGCGGGTTCGCGACGAGGTCCGTCCCGCCGCAGTAATAAGGATTCCACTGAGGGAGCTGGTGGTAGCGAAGCAGCGAGACCCGCGCCGCCTCGTGATAGAACGCGTGCTGGTCCCAGTCCTCGATGCCCCAGTAAGTCCAGTGCGTGAAGATCGGCCAGCAAAAGATGGCCGCCAGGCCGAGCGCGATCGCGACCGCCTGGACGGCCTCTCTGCGTGATTCTCGAATGTCCGTTGCCGTGCCGGTGGACTACTTCTCTGTGGACTGCCAGATGCCCAGCGTCGCGCCGGTCGGATCGATGAAGATGCTGAAGAAGCCCTTCCCGGGGACGGGCACGGAGTCTTGCAGCACCTGCGCTCCGAGCGATTTTGCCTTGGCGGTGGTGGCGCGGACGTCATCGACCAGCACGTACGCCAGCCACGTCGACGGTGCGCCCGGCACCGGGTGCTTCATCATGCCGCCGCCGACTCCATCGCCGGGTTTGATCAGCGTGTACGTGTCCGGCCCGAACTGCATCGCCTCCATGTTCCACTCGAAGAGGTGCGCGTAGAAGTTTTCGGCTTTCTTCGGGTCGGTCGTGTTCAGCTCGACGTGACAGAATGGGTTCCCCACGACGCTGTCTCCTTGTAGGCCGTTTGGGCCGTGAATGACCGTGCACGTCGAGTCTACCGGGACAACCGTCGGGATTCAAACGATCCGGACTCGCCACGAAGAAATTCATTGTCGAGCCCGCCGCCGTCCGGATAGAGTTCAAGCCACTCTTACGGGGGGAGCCATGAAAGGATCAAGACTACTTTGGGGTGTGGTCGCGTGCGCGGTCGCGATGGTCGAAGTGCCGGGTTGTCACAGCAATGACAACGTCACCAACGTGCCCACCGAGCAGACGGTTCAGACGGATCTCAACAAGGCCCTGACGACCACGGTCGTGCCGGCCGTTCAGTTCTTCGCGACGATCGGTGCGTCCCTGGGCGCATTCAACGCGGTCGCCGGGTTTGCCTGCCCCGACACGTCCACCTGGTGCTCGACGGGAACGGCGACGTGCTCGACGACGGCAACCGGCTATCACTTCGATTTCAACCAGTGCGCGGCCGTCTCAGGCGGCCAGCCTCTGACGGTTCACGGCGGCGTCGACGAGGTGCCGAATCCGCCGAACTACGGGCTGACGCTGACGAACCTGGTCATCAACGGCTCGCCCGCCATCTCGGGCACCGGCTCGATCAACACCTCGAACTGCAACTACGTGATCAACGTGCAGAGCACGGACGCGTCGATCAGCGGCACCATCGTGAAGTGCAGCTCGGACACCTATCCGACCGGCAACACCTTGACGATCAACGTCGACAATTTCCTCGTGTCGATCGTCTTCAACGGGACGAACACCGCCCAGGCGACGGCGATGCAGGGCACATCGACCGTGGCGTATTGCAGCATCAACCTCGACTCGGATCCGCTCACCTCGACCTGTTCGGCGCCGTAGGGCGGTTCGACGAACTCTCTCCCTCGCCGCTCGTATCATCCGTACGAACAGCGCGAGTCGATGCTCGAGTCGCGAGGGAGAGAACATGTCCGCCATAGCCGTCATGCTTCTTGCGGTCGCGGGTCAGATCGCCGCCGGCGCGCCCCAGCCGATCACCGGGATCGAGAACGCCTTCCCGTCCTGGTCGCCCGATGGCGCGAAGCTCGTGTTCCAGTCGAACCGCACGGGTGACTGGCACCTCTACCTGATGAATCCGGACGGCTCGGGCGTCCGCGATTTGACGCCCGCGATGAAGGATTGCCGCAACCCCTCGTTTTCGCCTGACGGCCAGCGGATCGTGTTCTATTCCGCTGCGAGCGGGAACGACGAGATCTACGTCATGAACGGCGACGGGACCGGCGTGCGCAATTTGACGCGGAACCCGGCGAGCGACATCCACCCGCACTGGTCGCCGGACGGCTCGAAGATCATTTTCAACTCGCTTCGCGACGACCCGAACGCGTACGACGTCTACCTGATGAACGCGGATGGCAGCAACGTCAACCGTTTGACTGCCACGTCCGAGGACGAAACCTGCGCGCAGTTCTCGCCCGACGGCAAACACCTCGTGTTCCTGCGGGGCTTCGGAAACGGCAACGACGACATCATGCTCTCGGGACCCGACATGAAAGACGCCGTGAATCTGTCGGCGAGCCCGAACGCGAACGAGGGCTGGCCGAGCTGGTCGCCCGACGGCAAGCGCGTGCTGTTCTCGTCGACGCGAGCAGGCGCCATGGTCGTCTACGTCATCAACGCCGACGGGACCGGGCTGCGCGCCCTGACCGACGGTATGGCGACCTCCGAGGACGCCCGCGCCGTGTTCTCGCCGGACGGGACGCGGATCGCGTTCACCCGGCGCCGCGGGAAGTCCATGGACATCTGGATCATGCCGGTCGCCGGGTAACGACGCTTCAGTGGCGCGCGCGTCTGATGCGGTCCTCAAGCGGTTCCTGCCGAGCAACTCAAGGACTGTCCTTCCACCGCGTCCCGCTTCGGTGGAGAACGCGTCATGCTCGATGCCGATCTGGCGAAGCTCTACGGAGCCACGACCTCCAGGCTCAACGAGCAAGTTCGCCGCAATTCGCGACGGTGTCCAGCTGATTTCATGATGGAACTGTCGGCCAAAGAGGCCGGGGTTTTGACATCGCAAATTGCGATGTCAAAACGCAGCGGGCGTGGCGGGCGTCGCTATGCTCTCGTCCGTGCTCCACAGTGAACGCGCCATCGCTGTCAACATTCTCATCATGCGCGCGTTCGTAAGGCTACGACGGCTCCTGGCGACTCATGCGGATCTCGCGCGGAAACTCGACGCGCTGGAGCGGCAGTACGATTCGCAGTTCAAGGCCATTTTCGACGTGATTCGTGAACTCATGAGGCCGCCTCAACCCAAGAAACGTCCCGTGGGTTTTGGGCGGGACTAATGCACGGGGGCCGGCGCGGTTGAAATGGGCTAGCCTGAATGGCCGCGATCCCGTCGGTGGTGTCATATCGATGCACGGCGAATGGAGGAACGATCATGGGCGGAAGCGACGCGCCTCTGACGGGACCGAACCTCCGTGAGGGAATAGAAGTCGAAGAGATTCCGCGCGGGGGAACGCTGCTCGGCCACGCCGGTGGCGAGGCCGTGCTGCTCGTTCGACCCGAAGGAGGCGATGACCTCTTCGCCATCGGCGCGACCTGCACCCACTACAACGGGCCGCTCGCGGACGGTCTGCTGACCGGTGAGACGATCCGCTGTCCGTGGCACCACGCCTGCTTCGACGTGCGCACGGGAGAGGCCGTCGCGGCGCCGGCACTGTCCCCGGTCGCGTGCTTCTCCGTTCTGCGCAAAGGGTCGCGCGTCGTCGTCGGAGAGAAGCGGCCCGAGCCCGTCCCGCGAAAGCCGTCGCGCTCACCGGAGAGCATCGTGATCGTCGGGGCAGGCGCCGCGGCGAACGCGGCGGCAGAGATGCTGCGGCGCGAGGGGTATACGGGGCCGGTCACGATGATCGGTGCCGCCAAGGCGCGGCCGGTCGATCGGCCGAATCTTTCCAAGGACTACCTCGCGGGGACGGCACCCGAAGACTGGGTGTTCCTCAGGCCCGACGATTTCTACCGATCGCAGAACATCGAGCTGGTCACCGGCGTTCGCGTGACGGCGCTCGACACGGCCGGGCATCGCGTCACGCTGTCGGACGGCACGAGCCGCAGCTACGAGGCGCTGCTTCTGGCGACGGGGGCCGAGCCGGTGCGTCTCGAGATTCCCGGCATGGACCGGCGCAGCGTCTTCACATTGAGATCTCTGGACGACAGCCGCGCGATCATCGCCGCTGCGACCGCGCAGGGTGCGTCGCACGCCGTCGTCATCGGCACGAGCTTCATCGGCCTCGAGGCTGCGGCATCGCTTCGGACCCGCGGACTGGAAGTCGACGTCGTCGGGCCCGATGCCGTTCCGCTTCAGCGCGTGCTCGGCCCCGAACTGGGCGGATTCGTTCGCGGCTTGCACGAGGAGCACGGAGTTCGCTTCCACCTCGGGCGCAAGCCGGCGTCGTTCGAAGAGGGAGCGGTCACGCTCGACGACGGCTCGCAGGTTCCCGCCGATCTCGTGGTCGTCGGCGTCGGCGTCCGGCCCGCCGTCGAGCTCGCCGAAAAGGCCGGGCTTCGTATCGACCGCGGCGTCGTCGTGGACGCGAGCCTCCAGACGAGCGCGTCCGGGATCTACGCCGCCGGAGACATCGCGCGGTACCCCGACGCACGATCGGGCGAGACTGTTCGCATCGAGCACTGGGTCGTCGCCGAGCGGCAGGGCCAGGCCGCCGCGCGCAACATGCTCGGCGGGAACGAGCCGTTCCGATCGGTCCCGTTCTTCTGGAGCCAGCACTACGACGTGCCGATCAACTACGTCGGGCACGCCGCCACCTGGGACCGCATCGAGGTCTCCGGAAACCTCGCGGCGAAGGATGCGCTGGTCGCCTACCGGCGAGGCGTCAAGATCGTCGCCGTGGCGACCGTGTACCGGGACAATAACAGCCTGGAAGCCGAGCGGCTTTTCGAAGAAGGGGACGACGCGGGGCTCGACAGGCTCGCCCGGGCGGGCCGCTGATCTGCGTCGAATCCGTGGCATAGTCACGAATCCCATGGCCCGATACGCCGCCCTCCTCCTCGCCGTCATCGCGCTCGCGCCGGCGTGTACGAAGAACAACCCCGGTACCTATCAGGGCTACGTCGAGGGCGAGTTCGTCCACGTCGGAAGCGCCGTCGGCGGGCGCCTCGAGCACCTGCTGGTCCAGCGCGGACAGACGGTCGCCGCCGGCGCGCCGCTCTTCGAGCTCGAATCGAACGAGGAAGCGGCCGTCGTGCGCCAGGCCGGCGAGAAGATGACCTCCGCAAAGGCGAGGCTCGAGGATCTCGGTACCGGGCGCCGCCGCCCCGAGGTCGAGGTCGTCAGGGCACAGCTCGCGCAGGCCGAGGCGATGGAGCATCAGTCGGCGGCACAGCTAGCGCGCGATTCCGCCCAGCTCGCGATCGGGGGTGTCTCGAAGACTCAGCTCGAGGATTCCCGGGCCAAGCACGAGGTCGACCTCGCGCGCGTGCGCGAGCTGATCGGGCAACTCGACGTGGCGAACCTCCCGGCGCGGCCCGATCAGATCCGCGCGCAGGGCGGTGAGGTCGAAGCGGCGCACGCGGCCCTCGACGAGGCGCAATGGCGCCTCGACCAGAAGCACGTCGCGGCGACGCAGGGCGGCGTCGTCATGGACACGCTGTACCGGGAGGGGGAGTGGGTTCCCGCGGGCGCGCCGATCGTGCGCATGTTGCCGCCGGCGAACATCAAGGTGCGGTTCTTCGTTCCCGAAGCCGACCTCAGCCGCGTGGCGCTCGGCAAGGCGGTCGACATCCGCTGCGACGGCTGCGCGAAGTCGATCGCGGCCCCCGTGACCTTCAAGTCGACCGAGGCCGAGTTCACCCCTCCCGTCATCTACAGCAATGACACGCGCGCAAAGCTGGTCTTCATGATCGAAGCTCACCCTTCGCCCGAGGACGCACCGACGCTGCATCCCGGGCAACCGGTCGAGATTCACGTGCCGTGAGACTGCCGTGAGCCTGTCGAACGGCGCTACCTCGATCGACGTCCGCGGCCTGAACAAGACCTTCGGCGATAAGCGCGTCGTCAACGACTTGTCGATGAGCGTGAGGCAGGGCGAGATCTTCGGGTTCCTCGGCCCGAACGGAAGCGGCAAGACGACGACGATCCGCATGATGTGCGGGTTGCTCACGCCGGATTCCGGCTCGGGGACTTGCCTCGGCTTCGACATCCTGCGCGAGCAAGACGAGATCAAGCGCCGCGTCGGCTACATGACGCAGAAGTTCTCGTTCTGGGACGACCTTTCGATCCGCGAGAACCTCGACTTCGTCGCGCGCATGTACGAGATGCCCCACCGCCGACAGGCGGTCGAGGCGGCGCTCGAGGGATTGGGCCTCGTCACGCGCGCCGCGCAGCTCGCCGGGTCGCTTTCGGGCGGATGGAAGCAGAGGCTGGCGCTCGCCGCCTGCATGCTTCACGAGCCGCAGCTTCTGCTCCTTGACGAGCCGACCGCGGGGGTCGATCCCAAGGCGCGGCGCGATTTCTGGGACGAGCTTCACCGGCTCGCCGCACACGGCATCTCGGTCCTCGTCAGCACGCACTACATGGAC
The DNA here is from genome assembly GCA_964647625.1 of uncultured Acidobacteriota bacterium. Taxonomy (GTDB): domain Bacteria; phylum Acidobacteriota; class Polarisedimenticolia; order Polarisedimenticolales; family DASRJG01; genus DASRJG01. The sequence continues at coordinate 988 of CAZYHZ010000077.1, read as the reverse complement.
GAGGCCGAGCGGTGCCACAAGCTGGCCTACATCTCTTACGGACGCCTGATGGCTCAAGGGAGCGCGCCCGAGATCATCGCCGCGCAGGGGCTCACGACCTTCCGTGTCGCCGGCGGCGACCTGACGGCGCTCGGCAATGCGATCAAGGGAAAGCCGGGCGTCGATCAATCGGCGGTCTTCGGCGCGGAGCTTCACGTGACCGGGAAGGACGGTGCCGCGCTCGAGCAAACGCTCCGGCGCGAGGCGCCCGCCTTCGGCGCCCAGGTCACGCGCGCCGAGGTCGGACTCGAGGACGTCTTCATCTATCTGATGGGCCGATCGCCCGACAATTACGGGGCATCGGCGTGAGGCGCTTCGTGCCCGCTCGTTTCTGGGGGATCCTCCTCAAGGAGTTCTTGCAGCTCCGGCGCGACCGCATCACGTTCGCGATGATCGTCGGCGTGCCGATCGCGCAGCTCCTCCTGTTCGGCTACGCGATCAACACCGACCCGAAGCATCTGCGCACAGCGGTCATCGCCGAGGACGGCAGCGAGTTCACGCGGACCTATCTCGCGGCGATGAAGACGACCGGCTACTTCGACCTCGTCACCGACCTGCCGAACGAAGAAGCCGGCCGCGCCGCGCTCGCACGGGGGGACGTCCAGTTCGTCGTAAACATCCCCGCCGGGTTCACGCGAAAGCTCTTGCGCGGCGAGCATCCGGCGATGCTGGTCGAGGCGGATGCGACCGATCCTTCGGCCCTGGGCACCGCCGTCATGGCTGCGCGCGATCTCGTGAGCGTCGTCGCCGAAAAGGACCTCACCGGCCCGCTCGCGCGGCTCGCCGGACCGGCCCCGCCGTTCGAAGTGCGGATGCACAAGCTGTACAACCCGGAAGGGATCACCCAGCGGAACATCGTGCCGGGGCTGATGGGCGTGATCCTCACGATGACGATGGTGATGATGACCGGGCTCGCCATGACGCGTGAGCGCGAGCGCGGCACGATGGA
>CAZYHZ010000076.1:0-17221 GCA_964647625.1 uncultured Acidobacteriota bacterium | reverse complement strand
GACAAGTCGCAGGAGGAGTCCATTCCATCAGAGCGAACGCGGCGCGCCGATCCGCAAGGCTCGCGACACGAAGCGTGCCGTGAGTGACACTCTTCTCTTGCTGAATTGAATTTGAAAGAAAAAGGGGACTGTCCCCATTCGCCTATCATCGGGCCGTGATCTCGCGCAGCCATCCGGTCGCGAAGCGCCTCCGAGCGCTTCGAAACGATCCCGCGCTCCGGGACGCCGAGGGCGTCGTCGTCGCGGAGGGCGTGCACCTCGCGCTCGAGGCCTTGAAGAGCCGCGTCCCGATCGAAGCCGCGGTGTTCTCCGCCCGCCTCGCCGCCCGCCCGGAAGGCTCGGAGCTTCTCGCAAGCCTGCGATCGGCCGGGACCGATCTTCACGAAACCACGGACGGCACGCTCGACGCGCTCCAGGACGCGCGATCGCCGCAGCCCATCGTGGTCATCGCGCGGTTCGCGCCGGCCGCCCTCGCGGATGCGATCGGCGAGACGCGTGGGACGCCGCTCGTCGTCGTCGCGTGCGGCGTGCAAGAGCCGGGGAACCTGGGCGCTCTGTCCAGGACGGCGGATGCCGCGGGAGCGACGGGTTTCGTCGCGACGCCGGACGGCGCTTCGCTCACCCACCCGCGAACCGTCCGAGCGAGCATGGGCTCGCTGTTCCGGCTCGAGACGGCGCGAAGCGAGCTCGGAGCGGCGCTCGATGCGATGCGTCGCGCGGGGCTTCGCCTGGTGGGGGCCGACGCCGGGCCCGCGACCGACTACGACACGCTCGACTGGTGCGGCCCCTTGGCGCTCCTTCTCGGCTCCGAGGGCGCCGGGCTTCCCGCCGAGGCGAGGGCGGCGCTCGACGCTCGCGTGCGCATCCCGATGGCGCCGGGGGTCGAGAGCCTCTCGGTGAACGCGGCGGCGGCGGTCCTGTTGTTCGCGGCCGCTCGCGCGCGAGCGGTCACGCGCGCCGGATGATGCGGAGCCGCCCGCGCGCCGTCGGCGGCGCCGGCTTCGACGGCGGCGCCGAAGTCTCGGGGGCTGCGGGTGCGTCTCCCGGCGGGACGGGCGCGGGCGGCGCGGACCGGGGCGCTGCGTCTTCGGCTTGATCGCGCTCTCCGGCCAGCGGCAGCGTGAACGCGAACACGGCCCCGGCCCCCTCTTCGCTTCTCGCCTGGATGACGCAGCCGTGCAACCGGAGGATGTTCCGGACGATCGCCAGTCCGATCCCGGACCCTTCGGCCTGCGCCGCGGCCTGATCGTCCGCGCGGTAGAAGCGGTCGAAGACCTTCTCGAGATCTTCCTTCGCGATCCCGACGCCCGAATCCTTGATCTGGACGAGGGCGAAGCCGGGCTTGCCGGCACGCACCTCGATGTCGATCGTGCCGTCCGCCCGGTTGAACTTGACGGCGTTGCCGATCAGGTTCAGGAACACCTGGAGGATCTTGTCGCGGTCGGCGCGAATCGAAACCGCAGGATCGTCGAGCGTGCGCGTCACGCGGATGCGCTTCTCGTCGATCCGCGGCGCGAGCAGCGCCTGCGCCTCGTCGATCAAGGACGACAGCGGGAACGAGGTCAGGCGGAGCGCGGTCGATTCGCGGTCGGTCCGCGCGAACGCGAGCAGGTTGTCGATCATGGAGATCAGGCGGTCGATGTTCTTGAGGGACAGCGCGAGCCCCTTTTTCTGCTCTTCGTTGATCGGTCCGAGACGCCCCTTGAGGATCATCTCGGTGTAGCCGCGAATCGACACGAGCGGCGTCTGCAGCTCGTGGGAGACGTTGGCCAGGAGGTCGGACTTCATTCCGTCGAGCGTGCGCAGCTCGGCGGCGAGCGATTCGGCATCGCGGCGCCGCGTTTCGAGCTCGTCGTGCATCGCGCGGAGGGTCTCGTACGACTCGAGCGCGGATTCGTGGCGCTGCCGCCACCGCGCGACCTCGCCGGCGGCGGCAGTCTCGACCGCCTTCTCGGAGGAGACGTCGCGGGCAAGGAGCATGCGAAGGCGCGCCGCTCCCTGGCGGCCTTCGATCGGGAGCGCCCGGACGGCGAACGTTCCGTCCACGGTCTCGACCGTTTCGGTCGCGGGGCCGGAGGTAAGGGCCGCGAGGGAGGCGACCGCCGCGGCGCCGAGCGGGCCCGCGCCGCGAAGCCGCGCCGACAGCTCGGACTCGGAGATCCCCGAAAGCCCGCCCGGCGCGAGGTCGAACAGCTCCACGAACGCCCGATTGACGAGCCGGACGCGCGACCCCGACACGTCGTCTTCGAGCAGCAGCACCGCGTCCGACCAGGCGTCGAGGACCGCGTCGAGCCGCGCCTCGTCCGCGGCGAGCGTCCGGAAGAGCCTCCTCTCGGTCGTCTCGTCCCGCAGGGACACGAGCACGCTCGTCTTGCCTTCGTGCGCGTACGGCACGCCGGTGAAGCGCACCTCGCGTCCCGCGGCCCCCGGCGATCCGGACAGCACGATCGACACCTCGACGGGCTCGGTGCGGCCGGGCTGCTCCAGACGCGAGAGCGCGTCCTGGACGACGAGAACGTGCGAGGTCGCGATCCGGCGGCGCAGCGGGAAGCCCGCGACCTCGGCCTCCGCGAGGTCGAGCATCTCGCGCATCGCGCGGTTGGCGTACAGGAGCTTCCCCTGCTCGACGAGCGCGGCCCCTCCGGGCCAGCCTTCGAGCATCCCGCGCGACCGGCTCTCGGAGGCGCGAAGCTCGGTTTCGACGCGCACCTGCTCGGTGACGTCCTGGACGACCATCAGGAACCCGGGAGGCTCGCCCCCGTGCCCGCCGAGCATGCGGATGACCAGGCGCGCGTGGAATCGTCCGCCGTCTTCGCGCGCCATGAGCGCGCGCGTCTCGATGCCGCGCTCGCGCAGGCTCTTGCGCGCCAGCTTGGGGAGAAGGTCCTTCCACGCGCTCGCATCGAACAGGAGCGACGCGTTGCGCCCGACGACGGCATCTTCTTCCCAACCGAACATCTGGGCCGCCCCCGGGGAGAGCGCGCGCAGGTCGCCGTCGGCGTCGGTCGCGATCACCGCGTACCCGCGCGCCGCCTCCTGGAGGGCATAGAACCCTTCGCTCGCGCTCTCGGCCTTCGTGAAGCGAAGCGCCAGCTCCTGCCCCAGGCGGCTGGCGGACTCGGCAATCGGGGCGAGCGGCGATCGCGGGTCGACCTCGAGACGCCGTGCGACCTTCCCCGATCGCATCTCCTCGAGATAGAGGACGATCTCGTCCGATCCTTTCTTGCGCCGGCGGGACATGATCGTCGCGACGGCAGCCGCCACGGCGGCCGCGAGCAGCACCGCGAACACGATGACCAGGATCGTCGCGGGAAGGTTCGCGACGACCGGGTCGAGAAGCGACGTGCCCGCGGCGAGGAGGGTCATGAGATCCAGCGCTCCCGCGGCGCCGGTCCGGCGAAGTGGTATCCCTGCGCGAGACGGGCGCCGAGCCGCGCGAGCGTTTCGGCTTCTTCGGCAGATTCGACGCCGACCGCGACGAGACGGGCGCCGATCGTGTCGCCCGCGCGCGCGATCGTCGAGAAGATCTCCTGCTTGACGAGGTTGCCGTCGATGCCGCGCACGACCGACGGGTCCACCTTCAGATAGTCGGGGCGGAGGCGGTCGAGCGCGTTGCCGCCGTCGCGGCCCGTGCCGACGTCATCGAGCGCGAGGGCGAAGCCCTCGTCGCGCATCGCGCCCCAGGCGTCCGCGAGCGCGGCCGAGTCGGAGTCGATCCCCCGCTCCGACACCTCGACGACGACATCGGCCGGCGTCCGGCCCGACGCCGACAGGAGCGCCGGGATCGTGCCGGTGGACCAGTCGCCGCCGGAGAGCGTCGAAGCCAGGACGTTGACGAAGAGCTTGCGCTTGCCGGCGACGTCGGCGCCTTCGCGCAGCGCCGCCTGACGGCAGACTCGGTCGAGGTCACCCGCGGCGCCGACGCGCGTTCCGAGCGCGAACATCGCGCGCGGCATCTCGAACATGCTGTCCTTGGGGCCGCGCGAGAGGGCCTCGAACCCGTGGACATCGCCGGTCGGAAGCTCGACGACGGGCTGCCAGAGCGTGCGAATCGCCTCGTCCCGGATGACGCGGCGCAGCTTGGCGCCCCAGACGCGGTCGCGGCTCTCGTCCCGCAGGTCCGGCAGGCGCCGCGCCTCGGCCACCGCGGCGTGGACGCGGCGCTCGAACCGGTAGAACGGGTCCTCCGACAGGAACGCGTGGCCGACCCGGATCGACAGTCGCGGCGACAAGCTCGCGAGCGGCTCGCCGTCGAGCGCCGCGTCGACGCGCACCTTGACCGCGGCGGCGACGGCCGCGAGCGCGTCGTGCGAAAGAGGCCGTCCCTCTTCCGCTTCCGGGACGAAGGCGACGAACCGGTCCGCGGGGACGCCGCCGACCGAAAGCAGCGCACCTTTGGGAAGCTCGGCCCCCGCCATCGCCCGCATCACCTCGGCGAGGCGCCCCATGGTCCGGTCGAACACCTGCCATCCGTAGAGCGATTCGACGAGGTCGATGTTCGCCGGCTCGACATGGACGACGCCGAGGTGCCGCCGCGCGTCGAGCAGCGTGCGCAGCTCGTCGAACAAGACCGGGTACGCGGGAATCCGGGTCGTGCGGTCGTGCAGCGCGCCCCGCAGCTTGAAGTAGCCGTTGCGGAAATGCTCGAGAGTCTCGTCGTGGCGCCTTTCGTTCATCGGGCTCACCTGGGGGAGGCGGTGGGGCCGGAGAGGGCGTCGTCCGTCGCGAAGATGCGCGCGATGCGCGACACCAGCTCGTCGACGCCGAATGGTTTCGTGATGTAGTCGATCGCGCCGTCCTTAAGACTTGCGACCTTGTCGCGCACCTCGGACTTGACGGAGAACATCGCCACGCGCACGCCGTCGTTCGCTTCGTCGGCCCGCAGCATGCGCAGCGTCGTCCACCCGTCGAGCTCGGGCATGTTGATGTCGAGGAGGACGAGGTCGAAGCGCGATTCGGCGAGGAGCCGGAGCGCCTCGCGCCCGGTGCCCGCCGTGCGGACGGCGTACCCGGCGCCCTCCAGGACGATCTCCGCCATCTCGCGGATGTCGGTCTGGTCGTCGACGACCAGGATCTTCTTCGGCTCGCTCATGCCACGCTCGACGTGCGCGACCGCAGGAAGCGCCCGATCTCGACGCGGTCCCCCGCGGCGAGCCCCGTGAAGCGCACCGCCACGCCCTGCGTTCCGCGGGGGTGAGCGCTTTGAGATTGGACGCGCACGACCTCGGCATCGACGCGGACGTCCCGCCCTCCGGGCCCCGGAAGCTGGAACTCGAGCCCGAGCGTCGCGCCCATCGGGAGCGGCTCGTGGGAATGGAGAAAGCACCCGCCGGTCGACAGGTCGCGCGTGTACGCCAGCCCCTCGACCCCGGCGGCGCTGTACTGAACTTTGATCGCGACCTCGGCGCGCTCGCTTTCGCGCTCCGAGATCGGCCGGTGGCGGCGCACCGCCTCGACCAGGCGCTCGCGCGTCAGAGGCTTGGCGATGACGCCTAGGACGCCGACCGCTTCGGCGCGCTCTTCATCGTTGGCCCCGCCGACGACGAGCACCGCCGTCGTCGACCCCGCGGCGTCCGCAATGTCGCGCGCGCATGCGAACCCGTCGACCTGCCCCATCTGCGGCGCGAGCACGACGAGATCGGGACGGTGCTCGGCGACCATCGGAACGACGGCCTCGGCCGTCTCCGCCCAGATCAGGCGCACCTCCGCGCGCTGCAGGACCGAGTCGTCGGTCGAGAGAAAGGTAGAGCATTCCTTCCATAGAAGGATCGTCATCGTTTCGCTCCCCCAGAAAGAATTACGACCACCCCCGTGCGGTGCCCATTGGTATTCGCGCGGACGAACGCCGACAAACCCGAGGCCTAATAAAGCATCGAGGCAAAGGGACGCATATGACGATTCTGGAGCGCGCCTACCGGGACCGTTCGGCCGCCGATTATGAGGGCGCTGCAATCGACGAGTCAACGGCGTACCATCCGGCCGCCGTGGAAGCCGAAGCCTGGATCGAGCGCGAGGACGCCTCCCGGGTCCCCGTCCCGTCGTCCCTCGCGATCGGCCGAGCGCCGACGAACAACCTGGTTCTCGTCGACGAGAAGGCGTCGCGCAAGCACGCGTTGATCCACAAGCAGGGAGACCGCGAATACTGGCTGGTCGATCTCGGAAGCAGCAACGGGACCTATCTCGACAATCGGCGCGTCACGCAGCCCGTCGCGCTCACGGACGGCGCCACGCTGCGAATCGGATCGACGACGCTCGTCTTCCGCCACCCCTCCGCCGCGCAAGCGCCCAGCGTGCAGCCCGCATGGAACGAAGGCACGATCCAGGACATCCGCATCGCGCCGTGCTGGCTTCTCCTCGCCGACATCGAAGGCTCGACCGAGCTGGCCCGCTCGATTCCCACCGACCAGATCCCCGTCGTCACCGGCCGGTGGTTCTCCGACTGCAAGCAAGCGATCGAAGCGAATGGCGGCTCGATCAACAAGTATCTCGGCGACGGCTTCTTCGCGTACTGGGTCGACTTCCTGCACGCCGTGCCGTCGCTCGTCGCCGCGCTCGGCGCGCTGAAGCAGCTTCAGGCCGCCGGCCAGCCGCGCTTCCGCCTCGTGCTGCACCACGGCGTCGTCTCGATGGGCGGCGCCGCGTCGATGGGCGAAGAAAGCCTCTCCGGCCCCGAGGTCAACTTCGTCTTCCGCATGGAGAAGCTCGCCGACAGCCTCGGGCATTCGAGATTCATGAGCGAGGCGGCGGGCGCGAAGCTCGGAGCGTTGCTGTCGGGGACGGACGCCGGCAGGCATGCGCTAAGTGGGTTTGAGGGCGACTTCGCATTTCTATCGTTTTAGATCGCGTTGCGCTTGGAGCGGGAAACGGGGTTCGAACCCGCGACCCTCAGCTTGGGAAGCTGATGCTCTACCAACTGAGCTATTCCCGCTCTATCGGTTCGGCACTGAGCGTAGCGGGACTGGTCACCTACCGTCAAGCTTTGGCGCGGAATTGGCCGACGCCGCGACCCGCTCGGCCCACTCTGAGGCCAAGATCGCAAGGTCGTCGCCGTCGATCCGGCCGTTTCGGTTCACATCGGCGCGAGGGTCGTAGAGATCCTGGGGAACGTCGGACCCAAAGGCGCGTCCGATAATCGCGAGGTCGACGCCATCGACCCGGCCAGAATTGTCGGCATCGGCCGCCGCGACTCCGGACTCGCAGGCCTCTCCGACGCCATCGCGATCGAAGTCATATTGATCGGGGTTCGAGACCGACGGGCAGTTGTCGCAGGCGTCGCCGACGCCGTCACCGTCCGTGTCCGAGGCCGACGAGCAGAGCGCCGGCGCGTACTCCCAGGTGTCACCCTGTGCATCGAAATCCGGACCCCAGCCGCCGAAGAGCACGATAGCCTGCCGAGCTTCGTCGTACACCATCGAGTGCCCCCACCTTGGGTGCGCCCCCGGCATGCCGGCAGCGGTCGTTTGCGTCCAGTTCGTGCCGTCCCATTCCCACGTCTCGAAGTCCTGGTAAAGATTCGATATGCCGCCCGCGAGCACGACGCGTCCTCGGGCGGCGTCATACGCCATCGTGTGATTCCCGCGCGCGGAAGGATGCATCGATGTATTCATGAGCGTCCAGTTCGATCCGTCCCATTCCCATGTGTCGTCAAAAGCCACATTGTCCGCATCGCCCCCGAACATCACCAGGCGTCCGCGAGCCGAATCGAAGGCCATTGCCATTCCCGCTCGGCCGGGCGGACTGGTCGCAGGCGACATTTGCGTCCACGACGCACCGTCCCACTCCCACGTGTCCGACAGGCCCCCGCCGTAATAGCCGCCGAAGAGAACGACGCGCTGCCGGACAGAGTCATACGCCAGCGCGTGGTCAAGCCGTGGTGACGGGCTATTTGCGGGCGTCGCTTGCGTCCACGTCTGACCGTCCCACTCCCAAGTGTCAGAAAAATAATCGATCGCGTCTGCGCCTCCGAAGAGGACGGTGCGGCTGCGGGCGCTGTCGAAAGCCATTTTCGGCCATTGGCGCGGCGCGGGTCCGGTCGTAGCCCTGAGGAGCCATTTCGAGCCGGTCCATTCCCACGTACCGGGTGAGACGTCGTCGTAGTCGACTCCCCCGAACAAGACCGTGCGCGCCCGTGCGCTGTCGTACGACATGTCCGCGTAAATCCGCCGGGGAGGCGCCGCGTTCGCGGGCGATACATCCGTCCACGAGGCGCCATTCCAGGTCCAGGTGTCGGCCGGCTTGGCGGGATCGCCGCCGAACAGCACGACGACACCGCGGGCCGCGTCGTAGGCCATCGCGTGCGAGTCGCGGGCCGAGGGACTGACGGCGGGTGATCGTCGAACCCACGATTGCCCGTCCCATTCCCACGTGTCGTTCCGGTCGGAGCCATCGTTCCCGCCGAAGAGAACGACGCGTTGGCTGGCGGCGTCGTAGGCCATGGCGTGGTTGCTGCGCGGGGATGGTGCCGAAGCCGGGGACTTGTCGGTCCATGTCGTGCCGTCAAATTCCCAGGTGTCGCCGAGCAGCGTGCCATCCCCGGCCATGCCGCCGAACAGGACGACGCGCTTTCGGTTGGCGTCGTAGGCCATTGCAAGATGCTCGCGGGCAGAAGGACTGCTGGTGGGCGCTCGCTGTAGCCACGAATCTCCATCCCACTCCCACGTGTCTCCAAAAACACCTGCGTCGGAGAACCCGCCGAACAGGATCACGCGCTTCCGTGCGCTGTCGTACACCATTGCGTGGTTGGAGCGTTCGCTTGGATCTCCGAGCCACAAGAACGACCACTGCGTTCCGTCCCAGCCATCCATGCCCCCGAACGAATACGAATCGTAAGACCCGCCAACGACAAGGGAGATGTGATGCTCGCTGTCGTACGCCATGGCATGACCTCGTAAGCCGGTCAGCGCTCGTACCGGGACCTTGCGGCTCCATGCGGCGCCATCCCACTCCCAGACAGACGAATCCTCTTGCCCCGACGCGCTCCCGCCGAACATCACGACGCGCTGTCTCGCGCTGTCGTACACCATCGCCGGCCCCGAGCGGGCGATTGGATTCGATTCGACGCCTCGGAGCGTCCAGCGCGGCTCGAACGTTTGCCCCGCGGGAGCAGGTGCGGCCGTACCGGCCGCGGCCAATGCAAGACTGACGATCGACCCGGCAAGTGCGTGAATCACGATTCGCCCCCGATGCGTGCGACATTATTACGTCGTTTTCGCTCGAAAGAGCCGATCGACTTGTTCCGGGAGCGGGGAAATCCCCGTTGCGTCGCCAGCCCGTTGGTGCTGGAATCAACTTCGAATCGGGGGCTGTCCAATGGCCCAACGGCAGGTCGCACGAATCGTCATTCTGACGTCGCTGGCTCTCGCGATCACGAGCCAGTCCGGCGCTGCCGTCCTCTACGTCCTCAAGAGCGACAGCACCTTCCAGGAAGGCTGCTTCCCTCCGTGCGAGTGCCCCGTGATGGAGACCGTCCCGCTGTCGGGCACGTTCGAGCTGGGACCGAGTCCGGTCGGCGCGGCAGGCTTTTACTCCGTCGACCGGATCCTGTGGCTCGCGCACGGCGCGTCGTCCGATCGGGTGATCACCGGCAGCGGTGCGTACCAGATCAGCCCGATCTCGAATCAGAACGAGCTGACCGCCGATCTGTCGATCAATCAAAACGCGGCGGAGCACTACGACAGCGGCAGCGTGCCGCCGGGCGCGGTGTTTCCTGAGATCAACGTGACGATCTCGAAGCACGGCATGTATTGCTTCGACACCGCGATGACCGTGATCGCGCGGCCGACGCCGCGGCTCCTGGTTGACCGGACCGACATCATGTGGGACAGCGGGCTCGAGACCGTCGGCTACGACGTCGTCCGCGGAAGCCTCTCGACCCTGCGCTCGACGAAAGGCGATTTCTCGCGTGCGATCGACGGATGCTTGGGCAACGACGTGCACGCCGACTCGCTCGCGTTTTCGAACGGGCCGGCCACCGTCGATTCTTTCGTCCTCGTGCGCGCGGGGAAGAGCACCTACGACACCGGAGCGTCGTCGCAGGTGCGATCGCGCGACGCCGGGATCGCGGCGTCGCCTTTTACTTGCCCGTGATCCATCCACCGCCGAGCACTTCGTCGCCGTCGTAGAAGACGGCGGCCTGGCCCGGCGTGATGGCGCGCTGCGGCTCGTCGAATCGAACCGTCGCAGTGCCGTCCCCGTGATCCGTGACGACGGCCGCGGCGCCCTCGTGGTTCGAGCGGATGCGCACGGTGGCGGGCTGCGGGCCGCCCGGCCGCTCGAACGGAATCCAGCGGACGCGGTCGAGCGAGCAGGCGTCGCGATAGAGCGCCGACTCGTCGCCCACCACGACGCGCGCTCGCTCGGCATCGAGGCCGATGACGTAGAGCTTCGCGCCGGAGGCGACGCCGAGGCCGCGTCGCTGGCCGATCGTGAATCCCTCGATGCCGGCGTGAGCGGCGAGCACGCGGCCGTCCGTGTCGACCACCTCGCCGGGAATCGCGGCCGACGACAGGTCGCGGCGCGCGAGGACGTCGCGGTAGGACTCGCCGTCGGTGACGAAGCAGAGGTCCATCGACTCGGGCTTCTCCGCGGTCGCGAGCCCGTGGTCGCGGGCGACGGCGCGGACGTCGGATTTCGTCATTCGGCCGAGCGGGAACTCGGTCCGCGAGCGCTGCTCGTCCGACAGGTCGAAGAGGAAGTACGACTGATCCTTCTCCGGATCGGCGGCGGCGCGGAGGCGTGTGCGGCCGGTGCGCGCGTCGCGCTCCAGGATCGCGTAGTGGCCCGTGGCGACGGTCGAGGCGCCGACGGCGCGCGCGCGCTCCCACAGCGCGTCGAACTTGAGATACGTGTTGCACCGCAGGCACGGCGACGGAGTGCGTCCCGCCGCGTAGTCTTGGGCGAACGGCTGGAGCACGCGCGCGCGGAAGTCGTCCTCCATGTCGAGGACGTAGTGCGGGAAACCGAGGCGATCGGCGACCGAGCGCGCGTCGCGAAAGTCGTCCGGCGAGCAGCAGCGCCCGTAGCGGTCGGCCTCCCCCGCGAGCTTGTCGACGAGCTGCATCGAGAAACCGACGAGCGGCCGGCGCGCGCGGGCGAGAAGGGCCGCGGCGACGGAGCTGTCGACTCCCCCGCTCATCGCGACTGCGGTCAGTTGCTGTGTCATGAACGGGCCATCGTAGCGCGGCGGACCAGCTCCGGGATCGCGGCGAGGAATCGATCGACGGCGGCCTCGGTCGTGCTCCATCCGAGCGAGATCCGGATCCCGGCGCGCGATTCCTCTTCGGTCAGGCCCATCGCACGCATCACATGAGACGGGGTGACGGCGCCCGACGCGCAGGCCGACCCGTTCGACACCGCGAAGCCCGCGAGGTCGAGCGCGATGACGAGCGTCTCCCCGGAAACGGCCGGGAAGGCTGCGTGGACGGTGTTCGAGAGGCGCGGCGCCTCCGCCCCGTGAATTCTGACGTTCGGATCGATCTCGCCGAATTCGTGCTCGATGCGATCGCGAAGCGTCGTCACACGGATCGCTTCCTCGTCGAGACGCTCCATGGCCTCGGCGCAGGCGGCGCCGAACCCCGCGATCATCGCCACGGCTTCGGTCCCGCCACGGCGGCGGCGCTCCTGCGCACCGCCCGCGACCAGCGGCGCCATCTTGGTTCCCTCGCGGACGATGAGCGCGCCGGCGCCCTGCGGCCCGCCGAGCTTGTGAGACGAGATCGCGACGACGTCGGCCCGCCATCGATCGATGGCGATCGGGATCTTTCCCGCCGCCTGAATTGCATCGACGAGAAACGGCACCCCGCGGTTCCGGCACGCGGCCCCTGCCATCTCGACCGGCTGGATGACGCCGGTCTCGTTGTTAGCGGCCTGGAGGCACGCGAGCGCCGTCCGATCGTCGATCGCGCCGGCGAAGCTCGTTTCATCCACTCGCCCGCTCGCCTCGCACGGCACTTCGACCACCTCGAATCCATGCGCCGCGAGCGCCCGCACGCCCTCGAGCACCGACGAGTGCTCGATCGACGACACGACCACGCGGCGACGATCGCGAGGCGCTCGGTCCGCGATGCCCCGGATCGCCGCGGCGATCGCCTCGGATCCGCCGCTCGTGAACACCACGTCGCGAGGCGAAACGCTCGCGAGCTGAGCCACGTCCGCTCGCGCGGCATCGAGCAGCGCCCGAGCGGCACGCCCCTCTTCATGAATGGACGATGCGTTCCCCGCCGGAGCGGAGAGCGCGCGATCGATCGCGCGCCGCGCGGCGTCGCGAAGCGGTGAGGTCGCGTTGTGGTCGAAATAGTCCCGCATGATGCGTGTGTTACAGTAATCGGTCGCCGAAAGGGCCGCCAAGTGTCGCAGAACATTGAACTTAAGACCACCGTCCATCTGCCGAAGACCGACTTCCCCATGAAGGCGGACCTCCCCAAGCGGGAGCCGACCATCCTCGAGTGGTGGGACCGGATCGACGTCTACGGCGCAACACGGGCGGCGCGGCGCGGGCGGCCGGCTTACGTGCTGCACGACGGTCCGCCGTACGCGAACGGCAACATCCACCTCGGGCAGTCCTTGAACAAGATCTTGAAGGACTTCGTCGTGAAGTCCCGCTCGATGATGGGGTTCGACGCGCCGTACGTCCCCGGCTGGGATTGCCACGGCTTGCCGATCGAGCACCGGGTGGACAAAGAGCTGGGGTCGAAAAAGGCCGGCATGAGCGCGCTCGAGATCCGCAAGCTGTGCCGCGAGTACGCCGAGAAGTTCATCGCGATCCAGAAGGGCGAGTTCCGCCGGCTCGGCGTGATGTGGGATCGCGCGACGGACGGTCGCGAGGAAACGGCGCAGGCCCCGTCGAGGCGCGCGATCTACCGGACGCTCGACCGCACCTACGAGTCCGAGATCATCCGCCAGCTCGGGGTCTTCTTCGCCAAGGGCGCCGTCTACTACGGCGACAAGCCCGTGCACTGGTGCTTCTCGTGCAGGACGGCGTTAGCTGAGGCGGAGGTCGAGTACGAGGATCGCACCGATCCTTCGGTCTACGTGAAGTTCAGAGTCGAGGGTTTAGAGTCGAGAGTCAAAGAACTAACGGGGAAAAGAACGTCGATCGTCATCTGGACGACGACGCCGTGGACGCTGCCGGCCAATCTCGCGATCGCGCTGCACCCCGACTTCGAGTACGTCGCCGTCGACGTGAACGGCGAGGCGCTGATCGTCGCGAAAGACATGTTGAAGCACGTGTCCGGGCTTCTCGGCTGGGGATCGCCCAAGGTCCTCGCGACGTTTACCGGGCGGAAGCTCGTCGGCGAAGGCGACGACTGGATCGGCCCGAAGGCGCCCGTCGAGCGGCCGTATCCGACGAGCTCGGGCGACGGCTCGGGCCCGGGCGTTTTGGTCCTCGGAACGCACGTGACGCTCGAGGCCGGCACGGGGAGCGTTCACACCGCGCCCGGCCACGGCGCGGACGACTTTCGCATGGGCCAGCAGTATGGGCTGCCGACGTTCAATCCTGTCGGAGACGACGGGACGTACGTCGCGTCAAAGGTCGGGCCCGAGTGGCTGCGCGGCGTCCACGTCTTGAAGGCGAATGATCTGATCATCAAGGACCTCACGGCGCGCGGCCTCCTGCTCCGCCACGATCCGTATCCGCACAGCTACCCGCACTGCTGGCGGTGCCACAACCCCGTGCTGTTCCGCGCGACCCCGCAGTGGTTCATCTCGATGGAAGCCGACGGACTGCGCGAGAAAGCGGTCCGCGCGATCCACGACGGCGCCTGGCTGCCGGCATTCGGAGAGACGCGCATCGCTCAGATGATCGAGACGCGTCCGGATTGGTGCATCTCGCGCCAGCGGACGTGGGGCGTTCCGATTCCCGCGGTCGTGTGCAGCGCCTGTATCGAGCAGCACGAGGACGCTTACATCCACGCGCCGGGATTCTTCGAGCACGTCGCGAAGATGGTGGCCGACGAAGGCGCCGACGTCTGGTTCGCGCGTCCCGGCGAGGGCGCCGAAGCACGCCTCTCGCGCCTCGTGCCCGCGTCGATCTCCTGCCCGTCCTGCGGCAAGAGGTCGAGCTTGGCGATTCACGATCACATCGTGGACGTGTGGTTCGAATCGGGCGTCTCGCACGCCGCCGTGCTCGGCCGCGATCCGCGGCTGCCGTGGCCGGCCGACCTTTATCTCGAAGGCCACGATCAATACCGCGGCTGGTTCCATTCGTCGCTGCTCGTCGCCGTGAACGCCCATGGACGTGCTCCGTACAAGGGCGTCGTCACCCACGGCTTCACGATGGACGGCGAGGGCCGAAAGATGTCGAAGTCGCTGGGGAACGTGATCGCGCCCGGCGACGTCGTCGACAAGCGGGGTGCCGAGATCCTGCGGCTGTGGGTCTCGATGATCGACTTCCTCGAGGACATGCGCCTCTCGCAGGAGATCCTCGATCGCAATGCCGAGGCCTACCGGAAGATCCGCAACACGTTCCGGTATCTTCTCGGAAATCTCGCGGGCTTCGATCCGGCGTCCGACGCCGTTCGCGAAGCCGAGATGCCCGAGATCGACCGCTGGGCGCTGTCCCAACTCGAAGAGCTTCGTGCGACCGTGACGGCCGCGTACGACAAGCACCAGTATCACGTCGTCTACCACGCGCTGAACTCCTTCGTCACGGTCACGCTGTCGTCGTTCTACCTGGACGTCCTCAAGGACCGGCTGTACACCTCACCCCGGACCGCAACCGCCCGCCGTTCTGCGCAGACGGTGCTGTACCTCATGGCGTCGGCGCTGGCACGGCTGTCGGCGCCGATCCTCTGCTTCACGGCGGAAGAGGTCTGGCAAGAGCTGGAAGCCTTGTCCGGGCGCGCGCGCTGGGGCGAATCGTCGGTCCACGCGCAGGTCTTCCCGGAACCTGCGGCGGCCGCCCGCGATCCCGAGCTGGCC
The DNA here is from genome assembly GCA_964647625.1 of uncultured Acidobacteriota bacterium. Taxonomy (GTDB): domain Bacteria; phylum Acidobacteriota; class Polarisedimenticolia; order Polarisedimenticolales; family DASRJG01; genus DASRJG01. The sequence goes on along the minus strand of CAZYHZ010000076.1, from coordinate 2,302 downwards.
GCGCGGTGGGATCGCCTGATCGCGGTGCGCGAAACCGTGATGAAGGCGCTCGAGCAGGCCCGCGTCGAGAAGAAGATCGGCGGCTCGCTCGAAGCGCAGGTCGCCGTCTCGGCGCCGGAAGACACGCTGTCGTTCTTGAGGTCGTTCGGGGACGAGCTGCGATTCCTGTTCCTGACGAGCGCCGTGACTTACGGCCCCGCGCGGGACGAGATCGAAGTGACGGTACTCCCGGCCGCCGGCGCGAAGTGCCAGCGCTGCTGGAACTACACCGAGGACGTCTCCTCCGACCCCGAGTGGCCGGGGGCGTGCGCGCGGTGCGCGCGTGCCGTGCGCGCGATCCTCCTGGAAGCCTCGCGCTGATGCATCCGGTCCTCATCGATTTCGGATCGTTCGACCTTCCGCTGCTCGGCCGGACGCATCTGTTTCTCCCGACCTACGGGGTCATCTTCGCGATCGGCGCGTTCACGGCGTGGTTTTGGTTCGTCCGGCGTGCGCGCGCCCTGGGCTTGCCGCAAGAGCCGGTGATCAACCTCGGGTTCTACTCGCTCCTCGCCGGTTTGCTCGGGGCGAAGCTGACGCTGATCGCCGTCGACCTCCGCTACTACATGGATCACCCGGCGGACATTCTCGGGACGATCCGGAGCGCGGGCGTCCTGATGGGCGGCGTCGCCCTGGGATCCGCGGCGTTCGTCATCTACGCGCGAAGGACCGGCCTGCCGCTTCGCCCGCTCGGCGATGCGATCGTGGCGCCGCTCGCTCTCGCGCAAGGGATCGGGCGGCTCGGCTGCTTCGCCGCCGGCTGCTGCTACGGCGTCGGCACGGGCTCCTCGTGGTGCGCCGTGAGCTTCACGAACCCGGCGGCCCACGAGCAGACCGGAGTCCCGCTCGGCACGCCGCTCGTTCCCGTCCAGCTCATCGAGTTCGGTTTCGACGTGGCGCTCGCGGCCGTGCTCACGTTGATTTGGCGGCGCCGCCCGCAGCCCGACGGCACCACCGCCTGGCTGTACCTGATCCTGTACGGGATCGGCCGAGGCGTCATCGAGCACTGGCGCGGCGACGCGGTGCGGGGCTTCTGGCTCGGCGGGGCGATCTCGACCTCGCAGCTGTTCAGCGTCGCCGCGGTGGCGATCGGCATCGGCCTTCTGCTCTTCGATCGCCGCGGAGTGACGCAGCGCGCATGAGCTCGCGGATCGTCCGCCTCTCGGTCCCCGACGAGGCGGCCGGTGTGCGGCTCGACGCCTTTCTCGCAGCGGCGAACCCCGGACGATCGCGGTCGATCTGGAAGCGGCTGATCGAGGAAGGGCGCGTCGAGGTCGACGGCCGCAAGGCGGGAAAGCCCAGCATCGCCGTCCAGCCGGGGATGGCGATCTCCGCCGATCTCCCGGATGCCGCCACGCCGGGACACCTCCAGGGCGAGAGCATCCCGATCGACGTCGTGTACGAAGACGGCGATCTCGCCGTCGTGATGAAGCCCGCGGGCCTCGTCGTCCACCCGGGGGCCGGACACACCGGCGGCACGCTCGTCCACGCGCTGCTCGGCCGCGGCATGGAGCTGACCGACGCGGCGGGGAAGGACCGGCCGGGGATCGTCCACAGGCTCGACAGGGACACGTCCGGACTCCTGATCGTCGCGAAGTCCGAGCCCGCCTACCGCGCGCTGACGCGGATGTTCGCGCGGCGCGAGATCAAGAAGACGTATCTGGCGCTGGTCTGGGGCCACCCGCGGCCCCCGAACGGGCGCATCGACGAGACGATCGGCCGCAGCCGGCGCGACCCGAAGAAGATGACCGTCCGCCCGGGCCGCGGCCGCGAGGCGACCACGCTCTACAAGACGCTCGAAGCGCTCCCCGGCGCGGCGATCCTCGAGATCGACCTGGTCACAGGGCGAACGCACCAGATCCGCGTGCACTTCGCCTCGCGGCACCATCCGGTGCTCGGCGACAAGACCTACGGCGGGATGCCGTGGAAGGGCGTCCGCGACGTCTCGCGGCGGACTCTCCTCTCCTCGCTTCCGAGACTGGCTCTTCATGCGGCACGGCTGTCGTTCTCGCATCCCGTCGAAGGGCGGCCGCTCACGTTCTCGGCACCGCTCCCCCACGATCTCGTCGGGCTGGCCGACGAGCTCCGGCGCGGCCCGCGATGACGCGGCGGCGGCTCGTCATCGTCGGGGCGGGCGGGCTCGCGCAAGCGATGGCGCGGTCGCTCGCGGCGGCCGGGCAGCCCGTCGCCGTCGCCGCCCGGCGAGAAGCCGCTGCCCGCGCGGCCGGGCGCGGCCTGACCGGGGCGCGGGAGCGGCCGGCGG
>CAZYHZ010000075.1:0-18037 GCA_964647625.1 uncultured Acidobacteriota bacterium | reverse complement strand
AAGGTCGAGATGTTCGAGACGGGCATCAAGGTCATCGACCTGCTCGAGCCGTACATGAAGGGCGGCAAGACCGGCCTGTTCGGCGGCGCGGGCGTCGGCAAGACCGTTCTCATCATGGAGCTGATCAACAACGTCGCGCTGAAGCACGGCGGCTACTCCGTCTTCGCCGGCGTCGGCGAGCGGACGCGCGAGGGGAACGACCTCTGGCTCGAGATGCAGGAATCGGGCGTCGTCAACGTCAAGGACTTCAAGAAGAGCAAGGTCGCGCTCGTCTACGGCCAGATGACCGAGCCGCCCGGCGCGCGGCTTCGCGTCGCCCTCACGGGCCTGACGGTCGCCGAGTATTTCCGCGACGTGCAGCACCAGGACGTGCTCCTGTTCATCGACAACATCTTCCGCTTCACGCAGGCGGGCTCCGAGGTGTCGGCGCTTCTCGGCCGCATGCCGTCGGCCGTCGGCTACCAGCCGACGCTCTCGACCGAGATGGGCGAGATGCAGGAGCGCATCACCTCGACCACCAAGGGATCGATCACGTCGGTCCAGGCGGTGTACGTGCCGGCCGACGACTACACCGACCCCGCACCCGCGACGACCTTCGCGCACCTCGACGCCTCGACGAACCTCTCGCGCCAGATCGCCGAGCTCGGGATCTACCCGGCGGTCGACCCGCTCGCGTCGACGTCCCGCATTCTCGATCCGCGCATCGTGGGCGAAGGCCACTACGCGGTGGCGCGCCAGGTGCAGGGCGTGCTCCAGCGCTACAAGGACCTCCAGGACCTGATCGCCATCCTCGGGATGGACGAGCTGTCCGAGGACGACAAGCTCACCGTCGCGCGCGCCCGGAAGATCCAGCGCTTCTTCTCGCAGCCCTTCCACGTCGCCGAGCAGTTCACCGGGTACAAGGGCAAGTACGTCAAGATCGAGGACACGATCTCCGGCTTCAAGGAAGTCGTCGACGGCAAGTGCGACGACATCCCCGAGCAGGCGTTCCTCTACGTCGGCACGCTCGACGAGGCGCGCGAGGCCGCCGAGAAGATGAAGGCGAAGGCGTGAGCGCAGGCCTCGAGCTCGAGATCGTCACCCCGGAGCGCAAGATCCTCACGATCCCGGCGAGCGAGGTCATCGTCCCCGGAAGCGAGGGCTACTTCGGAGTGCTCCCCGGCCACGCCCCGTTCCTGACGCAGCTCGGCATCGGAGAGATCACCTACAAGGACGCCACCGGAACCCATTACCTCGCCGTCGCCGACGGGTTCGTCGAGGTCCTGCCCGATCGCGTGACGATTCTCGCCCGTGTGTGCGAGCAAGCCCGCGAGATCGACGTCGCGCGCGCGAGAGAGGCCAAGAGCCGCGCCGAAGATGCGATGAAGCAGGCTGCGAAGCTTTCCGACCAGGACATGCTGATGATCGAAGCGTCCTTGAAGAAAGCCCTGACGCGGCTGTCCGTCGCAGAACGCAGGCGCAGCTAAGCGCGGGTGAGGCGGCTTCTTCCCGCCGTAGCCTCCCTCCTGCTCCTCGCGGGCTGCAAATCGCCCGTCCGCGTGGGGGCCATCGTGTCGAGATCGGGAGCCGCCTCGGCGTTCGGCGAGCAGGTCGCGCGCGGGTTCGACCTCGCCGTCGCCGAGATCAACGCCGCAGGCGGAGTCGACGGGCGCGAGCTCCAGCTCCTCTACCGGGACGATTCGACCAATCCCGACATGGGCCTGCGCGCCGTCAAGGAGCTCGTCGAGCAGGAGCACGTCTCGGTCGTTCTCGGCGCCGTCTCCTCTCCGGTGACCTTGCGCCTCGCGCCCTACTGCGAGCAGAAGCACGTCGTGCTCCTGTCGCCGTCGGCGTCGGCGCCGCTCCTGACCGAGGCGGGGGAGTACGTCTTTCGAACGTTCCCGTCGGACGTGCTCGAAGGCGCCTCGATGGCGGATTTCGCCCGCGACCTCGGGCTCGAGCGCGTCGCGATTCTCGCGGTCGACACCGCCTACGGCGACGGGCTGGCGCGCGTGTTCGCCAAGCAATTCCACGACTCCGGTGGAAGCATCGTCGCTTCGCTCACGTTTCCCGAAGGGAACGAGACGGCCATCGCCGACGGCGTCAGCGCACTCCAGGGGCTGGCCCCGCGCGGCGTTTACATCGTCGCGTACACCGACGACCTGGCTACCGCGCTCAAGAAGCTCCAAACGACACCGCTGCACGCGATCGTCCTGGGCACCTCTTCCGCGGGTCCCGAGCTGATCCGTCAGGCGGGCTCCGCCGCCGAGAACCTCGTCTTCCCTCTTCCCAGCTTCGATCCGACGAGCGCCTTTTCCGCGGCGTTCGCCGCGCGCTACGGGGCCGAGCCCGACGTCTACGCGGCGCACGCCTACGACGCGGTGCGCGTCCTCGCCCAAGCGGCGGATCGCGCGGAGTCCTGGCGCCCGGAGGCCATCCGCGACGCGCTGCTTTCGATCGACGATTACGAGGGGGCGACGGGCCGCCTCGCGTTCGACCACAACGGCGATGTCGTACAGTATCCGCGCCTCTACATCGTCAGGGATGGGCAGCTCGTCGCGTACGAGCGGTTCATGGAGGCCGGGGGCGCGCTCCCGGTCCCGGGGAGTAAGTCGCGCCGATGAGCACCACGCTCGCTCGCCCGTATCTGACGATCCTGGTGCCCGCCTATAACGAAGAGAAGCGGCTCCTCGCAACGCTCGAGGCGATCGGCGCCTACATCGACAGCGCGGCGGTCGACGCCGAGATCCTCGTGATCGACGACGGATCGAAGGACGGTACCAGTCGGCTCGCCGAGAGCGCGCTCAGGGGGCGCCGCGGCCGCGTCGTTCCGAACGGCGAAAACCGCGGGAAGGGATACTCGGTCCGGCACGGCGTCCTCGAGGCCCGCGGCCGGTTCGTCCTTCTGACCGACGCCGATCTTTCGACCCCGATCGAAGAGCACGCGAAGCTCGCGCGCATCATCCGGGACCGCGATCTCGACGTCGTGATCGGCTCGCGCGCGCTCCCCGACTCCGACGTCCGCGTCCGGCAGGGCCGGCTCCGGCAGACGATGGGGCGGACGTTCAACACGCTGATTCGCCTGCTGACCGGGCTGCCGTACCGCGACACGCAGTGCGGATTCAAGTTGATGGACCGCGAGCGGGTTCTTCCCGTGTTCGAAAAGATGGCGGTCGACCGGTTCGCGTTCGACGTGGAGCTTCTCTTCCTGTGCAGCCGCTTCGGGCTGACCGTCGCCGAGGTGCCGGTGACCTGGAGGAACGCCGCCGGATCGAAGGTGTCGCTCGTCGGGGACCCCATTCAGATGTTGTTCGACGTCCTGCGCATCCGGTGGCGATTCCGCCGCGGCCTCTACAACCCGGAGGGAGGCGCGGAAGGCGCGTCGTGAGCCCCGCGGCCGCGCCGTTTCCGGCGATCGGCACGGCGGCCGCCTTCCGCGCGGCCGAGCGCGCGCTCGCTGCGGGCGGCGATCCTCTCGTCCTCACGGGGCTGACCGGGCCGGCGCGAGCGCTGGCGCTGCTGCTCCTCCTCGAGCGCAGCCGGCAAAAGGTTTTTCTGGTCGTTCCCGACGATGCGGCGTTTGCCGCATGGCAGAGGGACCTTGCGGCCGCGGCGGCGCTCCTCGCCCGCGACGGAAAAGGCATCGTCGGCTTTCCCGCGCTCCTCGCGGACCCTTACAACGACATCCCGCCCCATCCCGAGGTCGAGCGCGAGAGAATCCGCGCCCTCGGCCGGCTTGCACGCGGCGACCTCGAGCTGTTGCTCGCTCCCGCCCAGGCGCTTCTGAGCTGGCTGCCCGCGAACGCGGAGCTACAGCGAGCGACGCGGCAGGTGAGAGTGGGGGATCAGCTCCCTCCGGAGCAATTCGTCCTCACGAGCCTGCATTTAGGCTACCGGCGCGTTGACACCGTCGCGGCGCCCGGGGAAATCTCGCGCCGAGGCGGGATCGTCGATGTCTTCCCGCCCGAGGCCGACGAGCCGGTCCGCATCGAGCTGTTCGGGGACACCGTCGAGTCGCTCCGGACGTTCGACCCCGACCACCAGCGCTCGACCGGCAGCATCGAGGCGACCGTCGTCGGGCCCGCCGTCGAGAATCCTCCGACCGACGAGGCGGTGTCCCGGCTCTCCGGCCACCTCGAAGGGGGAATGCGCTCCGGCGCTGCCGACGGCTCCGTGCACGCGATCCGGGCAAAGCTCGACACGCTGCGATCCGCGGGGTATCTACCGGCATTTCCGGCGCTGACCGCGCTCACCTCCGAAAAGCCCACGACGCTCTTCGACCACGCGGCGGGCTTGCGGCTCGTCGTCGACGAGCCCGAGCGGATCGACGAGGCGCTGGCGCGCGCCGGATCCGAGCTGCGGATGGCCTACGAGTCGAGCGGCGATCGGGTGCTCCCGCCGCCGGCGACGCTCTTCGTCACGGACGCCTCCGCGATCGACGCGTCCCATCGATTCGCGCTCGCCTTTCGCGAGCTCGACTCCGGCGAGCCGGGCGGCCCGAAGTCGATCGTCTGGCCCTGCCGCCACGCGCGATCGTTTTCCGGGAGGACCGCCGACCTGACGGCGGCGCTCCGCGGCGCGCTGGCGTCGGGCGAGACCGTCGTCTGCGTGCTCCGGGCGCCGGGAAGCGCGGCGCGCTTGCGCGAGATCCTGGCCGACGCCGAGAGGCAGCCATGGATCGTCGTCGCGGGCTTACGCGAGGGGTTCGAGTTTCCCGAGCAGGCGCTGACCGTCTATTCCGAGCGCGAGATCTTCGGCGAGGAAAAGCACGAGGCGTCGCGGAAGTCGAAAGCGCGGGCGGCGTTTCTTTCGGACTTTCGGGACCTCAAGGTCGGCGATCTCGTCGTTCACGTCGATCACGGCGTCGCGCGCTACGCGGGGCTCGGGCGTCCGAAAGGCGGCTCGCTCAATCGCGACTTCATGATCTTGGAGTTCCAGGGTGGCGACCGCCTGTTCGTCCCGACCGACCGGCTCGACCTCGTCCAGAAGTACAGCGGCGTCGCGGGGCACAAGCCCGCCCTCGACAAGCTGGGCGGCGTCGGCTGGGAAAAGGTCAAGAGCCGCGTCCGCAGGTCGGTCGAGTCCATGGCGAAGGAGCTGCTCGACCTGTACGCCCGGAGACGCGCGGCGGAAGGCCACGCGTTCGCACCGGACGGCCCGTGGCAGGCCGAGCTTGAAGCCGCCTTTCCGTTCGAGCTGACCCCCGATCAGGAGCGCGCGATGCGCGACGTCAAGGACGACCTCGAGCAGCCGAAGCCGATGGATCGCCTGCTCGTGGGTGACGTCGGGTTCGGGAAGACCGAGGTCGCGGTGCGCGCCGCGTTCAAGGCGGTGATGGACGGAAAGCAGGTCGCGCTCCTGGCGCCGACGACCGTTCTCGCCGCGCAGCACTTCGAGACCATCCGCGAGCGGTTCGCGCCGTTTCCGGTCAAGCTCGAGATGGTCTCCCGGTTCCGAAGCCCCGACGAGACGCGCAAGATCCTGCGCAAGCTCGCTGCCGGGGAGCTCGACCTCGTCGTGGGCACGCACCGCCTGCTCTCGAAAGATGTCGAGTTCAAGAAGCTGGGGCTCCTGGTCGTCGACGAGGAGCAGCGGTTCGGCGTCGCGGCGAAGGAGCGTCTCAAGCAGCTCTCGATCGGCATCGACGTGCTGTCGATGACGGCGACGCCGATCCCGCGGACGCTCCAGATGTCCCTGGCCGGCGTTCGCGACCTATCCGTCATCGAGACGCCGCCCCCCGGACGCTCCGCGATCCAGACCTATCTCGTGCCGTTCCGGAAGAACGTGATCGCGCAGGCGATCCGCCAGGAGCTGCGCCGCGGCGGACAGGTGTTCTTCGTCCACAACCGCGTCGAGACGATTCCGGCGCTCGTCCGCGCGCTGCGGGAGGAAGTCCCCGAGGCCCGCATCGTGGTCGCGCACGGACAGATGCAAGAGCGCGAGCTCGAGCGCGTGATGATGCGCTTCACGCACGACGAGGCCGACCTTCTCGTGACGACGACGCTGATCGAGAACGGCCTCGACATCCCGCGCGCGAACACGATCATCGTCAACCGCGCGGACCGGCTCGGCTTGGCACAGCTGTACCAGCTTCGCGGCCGCGTCGGCCGCAGCGCGCAGCACGCCTACGCGTACTTCCTGATCCCCGGGCGCCAGACTCTCACCGACACGGCCCGCCAGCGGTTGAAGGCCCTGCAGGAGTTCAGCGACCTGGGCTCGGGCTTCCGGCTCGCGGCGGCGGATCTCGAGATCCGCGGGGCAGGGGAATTCTTGGGCTCGCGCCAGCACGGCCACATCGCCTCGCTCGGGTTCGACCTCTACTGCACGATGCTCGAGCAAGCAGTGGCGACGCTCAAGGGCGAGCCGGTCGAAGAGCGCCCGCCCGTCTCGCTCCACCTCGCCATCGACATCAAGCTTCCGGAAAGCTACATGTCCGAGGTCGGCGACCGCCTGGCGCTCTACAAGCGGCTGTCGGCCGCGAAGGACGCCTCTCAGGTCGACCGGCTGCAGACCGAGACGGAGGACCGGTGGGGCCACCTCCCTCCCGCAGGCCGCAACCTCTTCGACCTGGCACGGCTGCGCCTCGTCGCCGAGCGCGCGGGCGTCAAGAGCGTCGATCTCGCGGAGGCCAAGCTTCAGCTCCGGTTCGTCGAGGGAGCGAGCCTCGATCCGAAGCGCCTCGTCGATCTCGTCAACCGGCGCCGCGGCAGCCTGACGCCGTCGGGCATGATCACGCTTCCCGCCCCCGACAAATCGGGAGAGCGAATCGCCGCGGTGCGGGAGATTCTCGAAGAGGCGATCTGAGTCCTGATGCTTCCGGGCTCGTTGCCCGAGTACACATATGGGTGTACATTTGGAGCGTGAAACGACGGGAGTTGGAGCGTCGGCTCCGGGAGTTGGGCTGGACGCTTCAGCGCCACGGAGGACGGCACGACGCGTGGATCAACGCCGGTGGAACATCGATGGAGTACGTGCCCCGGCATCCGGAAGTGAATGAGAGACTGGCGCAAGCGATCTTGAAGCGCGCCAAGGAGGCGCAATGAGATTCCCCGGACATCTTGCGAAGGACGGCAAGTATTGGCTGGCGGAGATTCCAGCTTTGAACGCTGTGACCCAGGGGCGGACGAAGAAAGAAGCGTTCGCGATGGTCGAAGATCTGGTCGAAACCATGGTCGAGGCGAAGGGATTCCGGGCAACCGTATATCCCACCGGCGGAAACTCGTTCGAGATCGGCGCGAATCAACTCGGTGTGCTCCTCGCGCTCCTGCTTCGCAGACAGCGGGAGCGTCGAGGAATAACTTTGGAAGACGCCGCCCGCAAGCTGGGCCAGCGATCCAAGAACGCCTACGCTCGATACGAGCAAGGGAAGACGATGCCGACGGTCGAGAAGCTGGAGCAACTGCTCAAGGCGATCGCACCGGACCAGAAGATCGTCTGGCACATTGCGGCGTAGGTTGCGCGAGGCGTGCGCGGTGACCCCGTCCGCGCTCAACTCCCGGGCAGTCCCCGCCCCATATGCGATGCACGCAAGGACATCCGCTTCTTCGAAGTCCGGGCATCGCATCCGAATCTCCTCGCTCTTCCTACCGCTCGCGAGAAAATCGACCCAATGCGCGGCATAAGGCGGCTACCGATTGCGCTGGCGGCTGTCCACGCCGTTGCTTGCATTGGGACTTTTGGCCTAGCCATCAACGACCCGGAGCGGAGTGGCATGATGCCGCTGGTGCTTTACTTCGCCGACTATCCCGCGTCACTGCTGGCGAACGTGATTCGAAGCGGGCTCCACGGCGACTTCGGGACGGAGGGTCGACTCGTTGTCGACGGCGTGGCTTATCTGCTCATCGGCTCCAGTTGGTACTACCTACTTGGCTTGATCTTGCGGGCGGCAACCAAACGAGTGGTGGCGTCGGGCGGAACGCCATAACTTGGAGCGGTCGAACTGAGAGCCCGCCTAAACCTTCCTCACAACCCCGATCCACGACCCTTCCATGCAGAAGGCGTCGGCGAACTCGTGGGCGTGGTCGCGCGCGAAACGGCGGAAGGCGCGCACGACGCGGCGCGTGTGCGGGGGGCGGTCGGGGCCGCGTGAGTCGACGTAGTCGTGGAACATCAGCGTGCCGCCGTGCTCCAAGATGGACCAGGTGTTCGTCAGATCGCGCAGCACCGCGGCGTACCGATGATCGCCGTCGACGTAGATCGCATCAAATGTGCCGAGATCGAGTTTGGGAAGCTCGGCGCTGTCGGCCCAGACCAGGCGGACGTCGAGCTTGCGGCTGAAGAAGGCCTGGCCGATCTCCGCCTTCTTCAATGGATTGTTGACGGTCTCGGAGTCGGGGTAGTTGATCGTGACGACCTCGGTCTGGGGGCTGATCGTCTTGACCAGGGCCGCCGTGCCGCCGCGCCACGTGCCGATCTCGAGGAACCTCCGGGGGCGGAGCCGTTCCATGAGCGGGAAGAGAAGATCGGCGTCGGCGCGCGTGGCGAGGCCGACGTCGTCCTTGAAGTCGCGCTCGTAACGGTCCCACAGCGGGTGCTCGATGCCGTACCGGGCGTAGACATCGTCCCGGGTCCACCGGGGCAGGCGCATGTGGGGGAGGCGGTCCTCGAGATAGTCGCGCAGGGCGTTGCGCGCGTTCTTCAAAGTTGACGTGATCCCCCCGGCCATCCCGCGGAGCATACGGAATTCCAGCCTAGAATGGGAGACGTGCCGAAGACCGCTCTCATCACGGGGATCACCGGGCAAGACGGCGCCTACCTGGCCGAGTGGCTGCTCGGGAAGGGGTACGTCGTCCACGGGATCAAGCGCCGGACGTCGATGTTCAACACCGGCCGGATCGATCATCTGTACGAAGACCCCCACGTGGAAAACCGCCGCTTCATACTTCATTACGGCGATCTCACGGACGCGTCAAGCCTCGTTCACGTCATGCAGCAGGTCCAGCCCGACGAGGTCTACAACCTCGGCGCGCAGAGCCACGTCGCGGTCTCGTTCGAGGAGCCCGAGTACACAGCGAACTCCGATGCCACCGGTACGCTCCGGCTGCTCGAGGCGATTCGCATCCTGGGGCTCGCCGACAAGACGCGGTTCTACCAGGCTTCGACCTCCGAGATGTACGGCGCGGTGCGCGAGACGCCGCAGACCGAGACGACCCCGTTCCACCCGCGCTCGCCCTACGGGGTCGCGAAGCTCTACGCCTACTGGATCACGGTCAACTACCGCGAGGCGTACGGCCTCTATGCGTGCAACGGCATCCTGTTCAACCACGAATCGCCGATCCGCGGCGAGACGTTCGTCACGCGGAAGATCACGCGTGCGATGGCGCGGATCGCGCTCGGCCTGCAGGACAAGCTCTTCCTGGGCAATCTCGATGCGCGCCGCGACTGGGGTCACGCGCGCGATTTCGTCCGCGCGATGTGGATGATGCTCCAGCAGCCCGCCCCCGAGGACTTCGTCATTGCCACCGGAGCCCAGCACAGCGTGCGCGAGTTCGTCACGGCCGTGGGCCACGAGCTTGACATGGGGATCGCGTGGGAGGGGAAGGGTGCCCGCGAGGTCGGGCGTGCGGAGGACACAGGGCGCGTGATCGTCGAGATCGACCCGCGCTACTTCCGTCCGGCCGAGGTCGACTCCCTGCTCGGAGACGCGACGAAGGCGAAGACCAAGCTCGGCTGGCGGCCCGAGATCTCGTTCAATGAGCTCGTGACAGAGATGGTCTCGGCCGATCTCCGCCTCGCCGAGCGCGACGATCTCGTCAAGCGGCACGGCCACCCGGTTCGAAACGCGGCGGAGTGATGAGCGCATCGTCCCGGGTCTACGTCGCCGGACATACCGGGCTCGTCGGAAGTGCCTTGGTGCGCGCTCTGTCCCGCCACGGCGCCCTTGAAGTCGTCACGAGGACGCGGTCCGAGCTCGATCTCACCGACCAGCCGTCGGTGCGAGCGTTCTTCTCCAGGGAACGGCCGGAGATCGTCTGTCTCGCCGCGGCCAAGGTCGGCGGCATCCTGGCGAACGACACGTTCCCGGCGGAGTTCATCCGCGAGAACCTCGCGATCCAGGACAACGTCATCCACGAGGCTTGGAAGTCGGGCGTTCAGCGCCTGCTCTTTCTCGGATCGTCGTGCATCTATCCGCGCGATTGCCCGCAGCCCATCCGTGAGGACTACTTGATGACGGGGCCGCTCGAAGCGACCAACCGTCCCTACGCGATGGCGAAGCTCGCCGGTCTCGAGATGTGCTGGGCGTACAACCGGCAATACGGAACACGCTACATCTGCGCGATGCCGACCAACCTCTACGGGCCCGGGGACCACTACGACCTGAAGACGAGCCACGTGCTCCCCGCATTGATCCGCAAGTTCCACGAGGCGAAGCTCCGCCGGGACGCCTCGGTGACGCTGTGGGGATCGGGCGAGCCGCGCCGCGACCTCCTTTATTCCCATGACATGGCCGAAGCCTGCATGCGTCTTCTGTTTCTCGACGAGCGTGAGGCCGCGCGCCTGTTTCCCGCCGACCGCGCGCCGATCGTCAACATCGGCTCGGGAGAAGACCGGACGATCCGCGAGCTGGCCGAGCTGGTCCGCGAGGTCGTCGGCAGCGACGCCGAGATCGTGTGGGATCGCTCGCGTCCCGACGGCACGCCGCGAAAGATCCTGGACGTGGGTCGCATCAGGAGCACGGGCTGGGAGCCGAAGGTGGGCCTGCGCGAAGGCATCGGGTTGGCACTCGCCGAGTTCGCCTCCCGGAAGGTCTCGGCGTAAGGCTCGTGCGCGAGACGATCAAGATCGACTTCGCCGATTTCTGGCCCGACTTCGTCAAGACGGACAACTACTTCCACAACCTCCTGGCCCGGCGCTACGACGTCGTCGTCACGGACGACCCCGACTTCCTGATCTTCTCCGGCTACGGGCGGACGTTCCGCCGCTACCGCTGCGTGCGCATCTTCTATACCGGCGAGAACCGCGCCGCGGATTTCTCCGAGTGCGACTTCGCGATCACGCACGACTACATCGATCACCCCGATCACTTCCGCCTGCCGCACTGGGTCGTCCGCCATCCGAGGATCGCCTTCGACAAGCCGGCCGTCGACCCGGCGGCGATCCTGAGATCGAAGAGCGGCTTTTGCAGCTTCGTGGTCTCGAACCCGGTCGGCCGCACGCGCAATCGGTTCTTCGAGAAGCTGTCCCGCTACAAGCAGGTGGACTCGGGAGGGAGATACCTGAACAACGTCGGCGGTCCGGTCGCTGACAAGTTCGAGTTCACGGGCCGCTACAAGTTCAACATCGCGTTCGAGAACTCGTCCTTCCCCGGCTACACGACGGAGAAGCTCTTTGATCCGCTTCTCGTTCACTCGGTCCCGATCTACTGGGGCGATCCCGAGGTGGCGCGCGACTTCGACCCGGCCTGCTTCGTCTCGTATCGCGACCCCGCGGACGAGGACCGGACGATCGAGCGCGTCATCGCGCTGGACCGGGACGACGATGCTTACATGAAGATGCTCGCGGCACCGTGGTTTGCCGGCGGCCGGCCGCCGGAATTCGTCGAGCCCGATTGGCAGCTCGACCACTTTCACCGCTTCTTTCACGAGAGCCGCAAGCCCGTCGCGATGGCGATGCCGACACCGGCTCAGCTCGGACGGAGGCTGTCTTCGTGGTGGGCGCGGAGAAACCGGCGGAAGCACCGCGTTCGCTGAGCGCTACCATAGGCGCGTGCGACGGCGATCCGCGGCGACGGCTGTAGTTGTTCTCGCGCTTTCGGCCTGTGGCCGGTTCGCGCCGGACCCCGGAGCGCGCGTGGTCGCGGATGTCGGAGCCGAGCCGATCACCGTCGCCATGGTCCAGGCCTACCTCGACGCGAATCAATTCTCCGATCCCGGCGCGGATCCGATACCGCCCGGAGACCTGGCGCGGGTCAAGAGCCGTCTATTCGACGATTACCTCGACGGCGAGATCCTCTTTCAGGAAGCCAAGAAGCGCGCCATCACCGTCTCGGACGCGGAGCTGGCCGACTACCTCGATAAGGACCAGGCGCTCACGCCGTCCGCGCGCGAGCTGGCACGCCGCGATCTGACCATCCAGAAGCTGCGCGAGTCGGTCGTCGTCTCCGGCGTCAAGATCGACGAAAAGGAAGTCGACGCCTGGCTCGACGCGCACAAGCCGCCCGCCGATGCGGCCGCCCAAGGGACACTCCACACGCTCCGCCTCGCGTCGTATCCCGAGGCCATGCGCGTGCGGAGCGAGATCGTTTCGAAAAGGCTGTCGTTCATGGAGGCCGAATCGGCCTACGGCGCCGATTCGCTTCCGGCCGCGCCCGGCGATGACGACCTGCAAGCGCTGCCGCCCCAGATCGCCTCCGCTGCGAAGGCGTTGACCCCCGGGACGATCAGCCAGCCTCTCCCGTACGAATCGAGCGTCCTTCTGTTCCTCATGGAGCCGCCCGACGATCCGGAAGAAATCAACGCGAGGCGCCGCGAGACCGCCCGGAGGTCGATCGCTCTCGACAAATCGCAGGCCATCGCCGACAAGCTGCTGTCGGATCTCAAGGCCAAGACCAAGGTCGTGCGCCACGAGCGGGAGCTTCCGTTTGCGTATGTGGCGGAAGACGCCGCATCCCATACACAATGATCGCGATGGGCACCCTCATACGTGGTCTCGTGCTCGCCGGCATCCTCGCCGCTGCCGTCTCAGTCCCGCTGCGGGCGGAGATGGTCGACGAGATCGTCGCCAAGGTCAACGACGACATCGTCACCAAGTCCGATCTCGACACGGAGGAGCAGGGTGTCGTCCAGGAGCTCTACCGTCACTACTCCGGCGGCGAGCTCGACCGTCAGGTGGCCGACGCGAAGAAAGTTCTCCTGCGCCGTCTGATCGACCAGCGGGTCTTGATCCAGCGCGCAGCCCACCTGTTCGACATCGCGAAGATGCAAGACTTCTACGTCCAGTCGTTCAAGGAGCAGCAGGACATCAAGACCGACAAGGACCTCGAGAAAATGCTCTCGGCGCAGGGCATGACGATGGCGGACCTGAAGACGAAGCTCGTCGAACAGTTCGCGCCGCGCCAGGTGGTCAACGCCGAGGTCGCCGACCGCATCGCCGTTTCCGAGAAAGATCAGAAGGACTACTACGACGCGCACGTCGCCGAGTTCACGACGGCCGGGCAGGCGACGGTGCGGGAGATCGTCGTGCGTGCGGACGATTCCAACCGGGCGGACAAGCGGTCGGTGGCCGCCACGATTCGCGACCGGGCCGCGGCCGCCGGGGCCGACTTCGCCGCGGTCGCCGCAGAGGTGTCCGACGCGGGCACCAAGAAGAACGGTGGGCTCTTGGGGACCGTGAAGAAGGGCGATCTCTCAGTGGCCCTCGACGCGGCGGCGTTCTCCCTTCCCGTCGGAGAGGTCTCGCCGGTCATCGATGCCGACTACGGCTTCCACATCTTGAAGGTCGACTCCCGCTCGGACGCGATGGTCAAGCCTTTCACGGACGTGAAAAACGAAATCGAAACCAAGATTCGATCCAGCCGCATGGAAGCCGAATATGCCAGCTACATGAAAAAGGCATGGGGCGAGGCGACGATCTGGGTTTCTCCCAAGTACGAAAGCCGGCTCTCCGCCCCCGACGCCACGAACTGAAGGCGCCGCCTTCCCTAAAAAAACCGTGAACTATTCAAGCTGAAGGTTGCGAGCACCCCGCCTCGTAGCTACAATTAATTCAAGTCCAATGATCAATAGAAAACTAGTTCGACCGAATCTGGCGGAGATGAAGGAACGGTTCTCTTCGAACCGCGCCCAGCAGTCCTCCGGAACGGAAACCCCTCAAGCCGAGCAGCAGGCTCCGCAGCGCGAACAACACCGGCGGCGTCAAGTTCCGCCCGAAAACACCAGCGCGGAGGCCTTCTACTACGTCAAGCAGATGACCAATCACACGCCGATGGTCGTCATGCTCGACAACGGCACCGAGCTCCGTGGCCACATCGAGTGGTACGACCGGAACTGCATCAAGGTCAATCGGGAGGGGGCGCCGAACCTGCTCGTGTACAAGCACGCGATCAAGTACATGTTCAAGCAGGAAGAAGAAGTCCCGGCCGGCTAGAACCACTCCTTCGTCACAGCCAGCATCGATTCATGAATCCGCCGCCCGGCGGCGACGATCGACCCTTCGCTCAAGTAACGGCCGCCGCCCGTGATGTCGGTGACGATTCCTCCCGCCTCCCCGACCAGCAGGGCCCCCGCGGCGAGATCCCACGGCGACAGACCGAACTCGAAGAAGCCGTCGTAGCGCCCGGACGCCGTATATGCGAGATCGAGGGAGGCGGACCCCGCGCGCCGCAGGCCCGAGGTCGAGCGGACGAAGCGCTCGAACGCGCCGAGGTATTCGGGGAGCCGCGAGAGGTCCCGGAACGGGAACCCCGTCGCGAGGATGGCCTCGTCCAAGCGCTCGATCGCCGTGCAGGCGATCGGCGACCCGTTCAGACGGGCGCCGCCCCCGCGCGCGGCGTGAAAGGTCTCGTCGCGGCACGGGTCGAAGACGCACCCGGCGGCGAGGCCGTCCTCGTCCTCGAGCGCCACGGACACGGCGAACGTCGGGACGCCGTGGATGAAGTTCGTCGTGCCGTCGAGCGGGTCGATGATCCACCGCGGCAGGCCCGAGCCGCCTTCTCGCCCGCGCTCCTCGGCGAGGATCGCGTGTGAAGGCGCGAGCCGGCGGAGCACGTCGATCACGCTCGCTTCGGCTTCGCGGTCGATCTCGGTCACGTAGTCGTGAGTGGCCTTCGTCTCGATCGTCAGCCGCCCGCGCTCCGCGAACCGGCGTTTGAGAACCTCCCCGCCGGCCTGCGCGGCTTCAATCGCAACCTGCTCGTACTGTGAACCGTGAACCGTCAACTGTGAACCCTCTTAACTCTCAACTCTCGACTCTCGACTCTCGACTCTCGACTCTCGACTCTCAACTCTCAACTCTCGACTGTCTTCTCGCCCTCGGATGCGCCCTGTCGTACACGGCCATCAACGCGTCGATGCCGACGTGCGTGTACCGCTGCGTCGTCGACAGCGACGCATGACCGAGCAGCTCCTGGATCGCGCGCAGGTCGGCGCCCGCGCCGAGCATGTGCGTGGCGAACGTGTGGCGCAGCGCGTGGGGCGAGATGTGACCCGCGATCGCGGCCTCGTGCATGCGCCGGTCGAGAATCCTCCGCACGCTGCGGTCGGTCAGCCGGCCTCCGCGCAGGTTGAGGAACAGCGCGTCCACGGCTCTGCCGCGGCGGAGCGGCGCCGAGGCCGAAAGCCACGCCGTGAGCGACGTCCGCGCCTTGCTCCCGAACGGAACGATCCGTTCCTTGTTCCCTTTGCCGAGCACGCGGACGAGTCCGCCGTGAACGTCGACGTCGTCGAGATCGAGCGCCGCCAGCTCTCCCACGCGCAAGCCCGTCGCGTACAGGAACTCGAGGAGGGCCCGGTCTCGTAGCGACGCCGGGTCGTCACCCCCGATGCGATCGAGCAGCGCGAACACCTCGTCCACCGTGAGGTTCTTGGGCAACAGCTTCGGCTGCTTCGGCGTCGGGATCGTCTCGGCCGGGGAGCGGTCGATCACGCCCAGCCGCACCGCGTGGCGCAGGAACGATCGAACGGCCGAGAGCTTCCGCGCCACCGACGATTTCGCCAGGCCGTCGTTGTGGAGCCGGGCGACGAACCCGCGAACGGCGATCGCGTCGATTTTCTCCGGCCCCGGCAGCTGCTCGCCATGCCGCGCGGCCAGCACGTCGCGGAATTGCGCGAGATCGCTCTCGTAGGCGCGCAGCGTCTGAGGCGACACGCGGCGTTGATCCTCGAGGTAGGCGAGGAATCGCGCCACCGCTTCATCGAAGGGGGACGACCGGCTCACGAGACCCGCTCGATGAACGCCGCCATCGACCGCACCGCTTCCGCCGCGCGCGCCTCACGGCGGACGTGTTTAGGGGACAGTCCCCTTTTTCTTACAAAAACTACGGGGGTGTCCCCTAACAGCCCGAAGGCGGCGTTCGTCGGCTGATAGTTTTCCGGGTCGCTGTGCGCGATGTAGCGGGCGAGCGCGCCGAGCATCGTGTCCTCGGGGAGGACGATTGCCGGGCGGCCCGTCGCCAGGCGCGCCGCGTTGATGCCGGCGAGAAGCCCGGTCGCGGCGGATTCGGTGTACCCCTCGACTCCCGAGATCTGACCGGCGAACAGCAGCGTCGGCCGGGATCGCGTCTGGAGCGTCGGCGTCAGCACGCGCGGCGCGTTGATGTAGCAATTTCGGTGGATCTGGCCGAGCCTCACGAACTCCGCACCCGCCAATCCCGGAATCGTCGAGAAGATCCGCTTCTGCTCCGGCCAGCGGAGCTGCGTCTGGAACCCCACCATCGAATAATGCTCGGCCGCGAGGTTGTCCTGGCGAAGCTGCACCACCGCGTGCGGGCGCTCACCGGTCCGTGGATCGGTCAGGCCCACGGGCTTCATCGGGCCGAAGCGCAGCGTGTCGAGCCCTCGCCGCGCCATCTCCTCGATCGGAAGGCAGCCTTCGAAGAAGGGCGTCTTGTCGATGTCGTGGAGCGGCGCCTTCTCGCCGGCGAGAAGCGCCGCGATGAACGCCTCGTACTGCGCCTGGTCCATCGGGCAGTTGAGGTAGTCCTCACCGCCGCCCTTGCCGTACCGCGACGCCGCGAACACGACACCGCGGTCGATCGAGTCCGCCTCGATCACCGGTGCGATCGCATCGAAGAAGTGGAGATAGGCCTCACCCGTGAATTGCGAGATCGCCGCTTGCAGGGTCTCGGAGACGAGCGGGCCCGCCGCGATCACGACGATGCCTTCGGCCGGGATCTCGGTGATCTCTTCCCTCACAATCTCGATCAGCGGATGAGCCGACAGCGCCGCCGTCACCGCTTCGGCGAACCGCTCGCGATCGACGGCCAACGCCCCGCCGGCCGGAACGCGGTTCGCCAGCGCACATTCCAGGATCTTCGATCCCAAGAGCCCCATCTCTTCCTTGAGCAGTCCGTGAGGCGTCGAGCGCTCGGTCGACTTGAGCGAGTTCGAGCAGACGAGCTCAGCGCACGACGCCGTGCGGTGCACCGGAGTCGGGCGCACCGGGCGCATCTCGTAGAGCCGCACGGGAACGCCGCGCACGGCGATCTGCCATGCGGCCTCGCTTCCGGCGAGGCCGGCGCCGATCACGACGACAGCCCGTTCCCTCACGCGCCGCAGCCTCCAAAAAACGCGCGGATTTGAGCTAACGCCGCGATGATACCGTGCAGCGCCAGGGGCGGTTGGACGGGGGGGAAACCCGCGTGTAGATTATCCGGGATTCGGGAACCGGTTCGTCGCAATGGACGATCGCGGGCGACCCGGCATGGAGAACAAACCGATGACGAAGAAGGCGACCGTCTTGATCCTCCTTCTCGCCGGCGCGGTAGCCGTCACTGCGTTCGCGAAGAAGGACAAGCCGAAGAGCGACACGGCAACTCCGACCACGGCCGCCGCGAACGGCGACGCCGGCGGCGCGGGCGACGGGACGTTGGCGGCGAAGGTCGCCGGAGCCGACATCACCATGGCCGAGCTCGACAAGGCCGCGGCCAATCAGCTCTCGCGGATCCGCCAGCAGGAATTCCAGGTTCGCTCGGACGTGCTGACCGGCCTCATCCAGGACAAGCTGCTCGCGAAGGAAGCCGCGGCCCGCGGCGTCACCACGGACCAGTTGCTGAAGACCGAAGTCGACGACAAGGTCGTCGGCCCCACGCAGGATGAGATCGCGCAGTACTACGAGAAGATGAAGTCCCGCATGGGCACGAAGACCCTCGATGACGTCAAGGGCGACATCGAGCAGGGTCTCAAGCAGCAGAAGGGCATGGAGCGCCGCAACCAGTTCATGAGCGAGCTGTCGGCCAAGAACGAGGTCAAGATCCTCCTCGATCCGCCGCGCGCGACGATCGCGCTGCGCAAGACCGCGCCGATCAAGGGCCCGGTCGACGCGCCGGTCACGATCGTCGAGTGGTCCGACTATCAGTGCCCCTTCTGCAAGCGCGCGCACCCGACGGTCGAGCAGGTGCTCA
>CAZYHZ010000074.1:7582-18677 GCA_964647625.1 uncultured Acidobacteriota bacterium | reverse complement strand
GCGAGGCGGAGAAGATCCTCGTCGTCAAGAAGGCCGAGGCCGAGGCGGAGAGCAAGGCGCTCCAGGGTCAGGGAATCGCCAACCAGCGCAAGGCCATCGTCGAGGGACTCCAGGCTTCCATCGAGCAATTCCAGAAGGCCGTGGCGGGCGCAACGGCGCAAGACGTCATGCAGCTCGTGATGGTGACGCAGTACTTCGACACGCTGAAGGCGATCGGCGAATCCGATCGGACCAACACGCTGTTCCTCGCTCACTCCCCCGGAGCGGTCAACGACGTCGCCCAGCAGGTCCTGCAATCGATCGTCGCCGCGAACGTGACGCAGCCGCCCACCAAGTAGACGCGTTGGGTGCGAACCGTCGGAAATCATGGCCCGAGTGACCGGACCAGCGTAAGAAGTAACGCGCAAGGGCCATGAATGGGGTCCTCCCTGGAGTGGGAGGAGATTCGATGATCAAATTTCAGCCGAGCATCGCAGTTCTTCTCGTCGTCTCGCTCGCGTCTGCCGGGGCAGCGGCCGAGCCCGCTCCCAAGCGACAGGCGACCGTAACGAGCTGCCCGGTCACCGCGCTCCCGTGGGATGGCACCCTTATCGCGGGACCCTTCGCTCCCGCGCCCACGTACTACTACGCCCGCGCCGTTTGGGTGATTACGCCCTCGGAGATGGCGGCTAGCCGGTTTCCCAACGGAGCCGTCCCCACGGCCATCGGATTCCGGTTCCTCAGCGCACCGGGCGTGGCCGCAAGCGGATATCTCAAAGTCTATCTGGAGAATACGTCCGACACGTCCAACAACAAGAGCACCGACTGGTCGACTGCGATTACCGGGATGACGCTCGTCCATTACGACGCGACTTCACTTCCCGGCAGCGCTGGCACGTTCGACATCCCTTTTTCGGGAACGGGGATCTCGTCGTTCACCTACACCGGAGGCGGACTCTACGTTGCGTTCGACTGGTGGTTCCAGGGACCGACGGCTCCGACAGAGATCGCTTGCAATATCGCCTTGGATCAAGGTGTGAAGTCCGCCGAGGCGTCCGGCGGATTTCCGCCGACGCTCGACTCGGGATGGTACTTCCGGCCGGAAACCCGCCTGACGCCGTCCACCGCAACGGCGCTCAACGATGTCTCGGTCGATTACGTGATCGCCCCCGGCTCCGTACCACAGCCTCTCGTCGGTCCTCAAACGGTCCAGGCTGTCGTCAGCAATCACGGCCTCAATGCGATGAACAATCTGCCGGTGACGCTCGACTTGACCGGAGCACAGACGCTCACCGATACGCAGACGGTCGTCGGGCCGCTCGCCGCGTGCGGCGGGCAGGCCATCGTGACGTTCAACCCGTTCCCACTCACGGCCGTTGGCGGCGACACGGTGACCGTCTCGGTTCCATCGGACGATTTTGACGACAACAACAGCAAGAGCCGGCCGATGGATGCGACGTTCAATCTCTACTCGCATAAGCATCCGGGGACGACAGCCGCCAACGCCAAGCTCACGCCGTGGGTCTGGGACGTGGGTGAGCCCGACTTCGTTGCAAAGTTCACGACCACCGCGGCCGCCAAGGTGTCGACGGTCAATCTCGAATTCTTCACTACGAGCAGCGCCACCTACAAAGTGGACATTTATCCCGAATCGAGTCCGGGCTCCGGCGTTCCAGGACTGACCCCGATCTACGAAGATGCCGTTACGCGCACCAACAACACGGCGGGGCCGGTCGTGATCACGCTTCCCACCCCGGTAGCGGTCGGCCCCGGGACTTTCTTCGCGGGCGTCAGAGAGATCAACGGCGACCCCATACCGATCAGCTACGACATCGAAATCCCGATTCGCTCCGCTACGTTCTACAGAGGCAATCCGCACCCGCCGTGGACGGATTTCTCGCCCACCCTCAACTTCAAGCTCAACATCGGCGTGACGCTCATCCAGTGCACGACCACGCCGGATTGCGACGACAACAACGTCTGCACCGACGACGTGTGCGTCAACTCGCTGTGCGTCCATACCGACAGCAAGACGACCTCGTGTGACGGGAACTCGTGCTCGACGCCGGATCGGTGCGTCAACGGGACGTGCATCCCGGGGCCGAACCCGTGCAACGACGACAATGCGTGCACGATCGACAATTGCGACGCCCAGGGGCAGTGCAGCTACGTGGCTCGCGACTGCAACGACAATAATCCGTGCACGACCGATTCGTGCGACCCCTCGACAGGGTGCGCGCACGTCAACAACACGCTCCCGTGCAGCGACAACAATCCGTGCACGACCGCCGATCAGTGCGCTAACGGCGTCTGCGTTCCCGGCGCCTACAACACCGGGCCTTGCAGCGACGGCAATCCCTGCACGCTGGGCGACCATTGTGCGAATGGAAGCTGCATCCCCGGATCGAACGCGCTGCCGGCTCCATTCTCGATTTGCAACGGCGGCGGCATGTCGATCCCCGCCGTCGGCGCCGCGTCGCCGTACCCTTTCACGATCACCGTCACGGGCCAGCCCTCCACCGTGTGCTCGGTCACGGTCGAGCTCGATGACCTGGCGCACACGAACCCCGACGATATCGACATCCTGCTCGCGCGTAGCTCCGGGGCGAACGCGATGATCATGTCGGACGCCGGCGGCACGGCCGACATCGCCAACGTCAATCTCATCCTGAGCGACGCCGCGACGAGCAGTTTGCCGGACTCTGCGAAGTTGGTCTCCGGCACGTACAAGCCGACGAACTACGAGCCGGGCGATACGATGCCCGCGCCGGCGCCGGCACCCAGCGGCGGATCTGCGCTTTCGGCGTTCAAAGGAACCAACCCGAACGGCGACTGGAATCTCTGGGCGGCGGACGACAGGAATCTCGACAGCGGATCGCTGCGGGCGTTCTGCCTGAGCATCGTGGCTATCTGCGTGGCCGACTCGGAATGCGTCGACGACGGTAATCCGTGCACGGACGACGGGTGCGTGAACGGAGTCTGCGCCCACACGAACAACGCCAACGCGTGCGATGACGGCAACGCTTGCACGGCGAACGACGTCTGCACCGGCGGGGTGTGCGTCGGAACGCCGGCGGTTCCCCCCGAAATCGCCGGCGTATTCGCCTCTTCCGACAAGACCACCTTCAGCTGGTCGACGGCCGCGTCGGCGAGCCGTTACGACGTCCTTCGCGGCGCGCTGAGCGCATTCCCCGCGGGCCCCGGCGGCAACGACGAGACTTGTTTCGACGATCTCGGCGGAACGTCGGTGAGCGATCCGACGGTGCCGCCGCAGGGCTTGGGCTTCTGGTACCTGGCTCGGGGCGAGAACAGCTGCGGCAAAGGGACGTTTGGCGTCCAGAGCAGCGGTTCTCCACGCACGACCACGACCTGTCCTTAGTCCGGCCTGTCAGTACGCTCGATAGCCGATCAACGCGCCGTCGACGTGACGCGGACGTTGTCGATCCCCAAGTCCCAGACCTGGAAGTACCAGAGCGTATTGGGATCGGCGAACGGGAACGAAACGTGCGTCACGTTGGTGATGACGGCGTTCCACGCGTCGTTACCGGTGAGACCCGCGCATCCCCCACGGATGACCCAGCCACGAGGGAGCAGCGTCTCCGACGATGGAATCTTGAAATCGAACGAGCGCCACATCGTTCCGGGGCGCGGGACGTTCCGCGTTCCCACGACGTAGGCATCGCAGTCGTCCGTCGGGTCGCTCGGGGTTCCCATGTCGCTCGTCAGGACCAGCGAGATCGGCCGCTTGTTGTCCACCCCGACGCTCGCCGCATACACGATGACGTCGAGACCGAGCGAACTGACGTTGGCCGCGCGATAGTTCCCGAAGAACGGCGAGGGGAGCGGTCCGACGTAGGAGGGCGTCGGCACGGCGCTGTCGAATTGCGTGTTCCTCAGATAGGCACCGGGGTTGCCTCCGTCGGCCACAATTGCGTCCAAGGTGCCGAGCCGCCAGGTGGCCTGATCGAGCGTTCCGTCGAAGGTCTCGGCCGTGGTCGTCGTCGTGATCGGCGCGGCCAGGACGGGGGCGAAGAGAACGAATGCGACGGCCACGATGAGCAGCTGTTTGGTGCGCATGGAAGCGCCTCCTACCGCGAAGTTTGTGCGGCCCGTGCAGGGAAGAATGTACCGCGAAGGAGAGTTCTTGACCGCGCCTCAGCTCCGCCTCGGGGCGGTCAGTGCGGCAGCGCGCCTGTTATGGCGAAGATGTCGGCGGTGTCGGTGTCGCGCGTATAGACGGCGAGCCTGCCGTCTTCCGAGAGGCTGCCGTTGTGGACGTGCCACCGTCCCTTACCTTCGGTGACCGCGTGCAGCGCGCCGGCCACGCGCGGCAGCTCACCCGGCCGCGATCCCGGTACGAGATCGAGCGTGAACAGGTTCAGGTTGAGATGGCTCTCGGCGAGAAGGAATGAAATCCGCCGGCCGTTCGGCGCAATGCCGAGCTCGCTCACCCAGCCCTTGTACAGAAGAGCGTCGGCCCCGGTCTCGAGGTCGGCGGCGCGCAGCTCGAGGCCGGCCTCCTCTTTCCCTTCCCGCACGTACAGCACCGTGCGTCCGTCGCGGTAGAACGCGGCTTCGCGCAGATCCGGAAGAAACGGGCCCGCGACCTTGCCGTCCTTCGCCAGTGTCCAGAGAGCGGGCTGGTGATTGGCGTCCGGCGCCACGAACCCGATCCGTGAGCCGTCCGGCGCCGACAGCGCCCAGGCAATCTTGAGCGCTTCCATTGCGGCGACCCCCTTGCCGACCTGTGCGATTCGCCCTCCTTCGACCTCGAGCGTCCAGGCGTGGAAGCCGCCGTCGCGATCGGAGAGGAAGAGGATCGACTTGCCGTCGGGCGCCCAGCCGACGGGCAGCTCCTGCGCCGGGTTGTCGGTCAGCCGGCGCTCTTCGCCGGATTCGAGATCGAGCAGCCAGATGTCCGCGTTGCCGGTGCGGCTGGACATGTAGACGAGGCGGCGCCCGTCGGGCGAGAACCGGGGCACGAAGTTGTCGTGCGTGTGGAACGTCAGCCGGCGCTCGCTCGAGCCGTCGACGGCGTCGAGGTAGAGGTCGGTCTGGTGGGAAAAGGTCGCCACCGCGAGCCGTCCATCCTTCGCCACCGCGGGCGAGTTGACGCCCGTCGGGCTGAGCGTGATCGGCGCGATCCGTTTCGAGCCAAGGTCGATCGCCCAGACATTACCGTCGCTGCCGTGGCGATCCGAGACGAAGATCACCGCGTCGCCCTTGGGGGAGAAGAGCGGCTGATAGAAACTCGCGTCCTCGTCGACCAGTGGGCGTGGGTTGGTCGCCGCCGTCGCGTTGTCGAGGTCGAACAACCAGAGGCCCGACTTTCCGCCCGTGGCCGGCACGTGCGCGCAGACGATCTTTCGACCATCGGGCGAGAGCGAGGCCTGGTTGTAGCCCTGACCGTCGACCGCCGGCACGAGCTCCTTCTCCTGTCGGCCCTCGAGGTCGACGCGCCACAGCGAAGCGCCGCCCTTTTCCTTGGCGCGCGCGAAGAGGAGCCAGCGGCCGTCGGGCGACCACGGCTGCGCGCCGAGCGCGACGTTCGAATCGGACTCCGGTTCGCGCTGCGGCAGGTCGGCCAGCTTCTGTGCGGGACCGCCGAGCGGCGAGATGAGGAAGATGCCGGCGCGCCCATCCTTGAACGAGGTGAACGCGATCCACTTGCCGTCCGGAGACCAGCGCGGCAACCCTTCGTCGTACGGCGACTTGAACAACGAGATCGGCGCACCGCCCGCGGTGGGAAGCACGAACAGGTCGACGGAGCCTTCGGCGGAGTGGCCGTAAGCGAGGAGCGAGCCGTCGGGCGAAAAGCTCCCCGGCTGCTCGACGCCCGCGAAGCTGGTCAACGGCGCGAAGCGCGTCTCGTTGCCGGGCGTGCCGCCGCCGGCTCCCGGTGCCTTCCGGAGCGCGAGCGCGAGCAGCGCGAGGATTGCCAGTGCCGCGATCGCCCACGGCAGGGCGCGAGCGATTTTTCCCGGCGGCGCGGCCGGCTCGCCGACGCTCGACTCGGCAGCGTCCACGTTTTGAAGCGCGATCCGCGCTTCGCCGATGTCGCGAAGGCGCGTCTTCGGGTCGCGCTCAAGGCAGCGCGCGAGCAAACGGCGCAGCGACTCGGGCACCGACTTGGGGAGCGACTCGAGCTCGAGGGGGCGAGTGAGCACCGCCGCGATCGTGTCCGAAACCGTCTCGCCGTCGAACAGCCTGCGGCCCGCGAGCATCTCGAAGAGCACGACGCCGAAAGCCCAGATGTCGGCGCGCCGGTCGACGGGCTTTCCCCGTGCCTGCTCGGGGCTCATGTACGCCGCCGTGCCGAGGATCATGCCGATCGCGGTCCCGGCGCTCGTCACCGTCGGGAGGATCGTCGGCGTCGATGTCGGGCCCGAGCCCCCCGATTCGCCGACGACCGCCTTGGCGAGGCCGAAATCGAGGACCTTCACCGTGCCCTCGGGAGTGATCTTGATGTTCGCCGGCTTGAGATCGCGGTGGACGATCCCGCGCTCGTGCGCGTATTCGAGGGCTTCGGCAATCTGGCGGACGAGCTCCACCGTCTCGGAGAGCGGAACGCTCCCCTTCGCCAACCGCTGCGCGAGGTCCTCGCCGGGAATAAGCTCCATCGCCAGGAAGCGCACACCGTTGGACTCGTGGAAGCCGTAGATCGCCCCGATGTTGGGATGGTTGAGCGACGCGAGAACCTTGGCCTCGCGCTCGAACCGCGCGAGCCGCTCGGTGTTGTCCGCGAAGTCGGCGGGCAGAACCTTGATGGCGACGTCGCGGCCGAGCGTGGCGTCGGTCGCCCTCCACACGGCGCCCATTCCGCCTTCGCCGATCTTGTCGACGATGCGGTAGTGAAGGAGTGAAGTGCCGGCGGCGATCATCGGACCGCGGAGTGTCTCACGACCCCAGGCAAACGCTCACCTGGACTTGACTGGAATCACGGGGACGTACCCTGCCCCAGGAGTCTCCTTGCCTCGGCGGCGTTCGCGGCCGCTTCCGTGTCATTGGGATCGAGCCGCAGCGTCTCCTCGAACTCGGCGAGCGCTTCGCGCATCTTCCCGCTTCGCGCGAAGCAATACCCCAGGCTGCTGTGCACCTCGGCGCGCGGGCGCAGGCGCACGAGCTGTTGGAGCCGGTCGATCGCCTCGGTCCAGCGCTCGAGCCGGATCAGGACCAGGCTGAGCTTGTCGAGCGTGTCCGGATCGTTCGGCGTCAGCCTCAGCGCCTCCGAATACTCGGGGACCGCCTCCGCGTCCCGGCGCATCGCAACCAAGAGACTTGCCAGGTTGATGTGCGGCAGACGCTGCGACGGCGAGAGGTGAACGGCGGCTCGCAGCTCCTCGACCGCATCTGCCGTACGACCCATCGATGCGAGCGTGCCGCCGAGGTTGTTATGCGCGTCCGCCATCGTGGGGTCGATGGAGATCGATGTTCGGAACGAGGCGACGGCCTCGTCCATGCGGCCCGTTTGTTTCAAGAGCACACCCAGGTTGTAGTGCGTCTGCGGGTTACCCGGATTCAGGCGGACGGCCTCTCGCAGGTGCGCCTCGGCCCCGGCGGAATCGCCCTCCCGTAGGGTCAACGTCCCGAGGTTCTCGTGGGCGAGCCAATTGGCCGGGTTCACGGACAAAGCGTGATTCCACACGGATCGCGAATCCGACCACGTCCTGAGCTGAGCGCGAGCCAGGAATGCAAGGATCAGCAACGAAGCGCACGCTGCGGCCACGCTCAATGAGCGCAGGCGCGGCCGGTCGCCGATCGCGAGAGCGACGCCCCACACGATCATGATGAACAGGCCGACGGACGGCACGTAGGTGAACCGATCCGCCATTCGATGGCTGCCGATCTGCACCAGCCCGATGACCGGAAGAAGCGTTCCCAGGTACCACAACCAACCGCCAGGAACGGCGCGCGCCGCCGAAGCGTGAAGACCACGGCCGTCAGCCCGACGAGCGCCAATCCCGCGGCGATCGTCGAGACCCCTGCGAGCGAGATCTGCCGATAGGGATAGAAGATCGACAGCCCGGTCGGCCAGATCGTCTTACCGATGTAGTCGACGTACGAGTGGATTGCGTTCGCCACGCGTCCCGCCGGCGGGAATTTCTGCATGCTCTTGACCGCGCCTCCGTGCCGTTCGGTGAAGACGGCGACGAAGCACCACGCAAACGATATGGCGAACAGCGGGAGCTTTTCGACGACGAGCCGTTTCGCGGCGGCCCAATCCCACGCGCCACGAAGAGGCAACCGATCGAGCGGCCACACGTCCAGGAGGAGCAGCGTGAACGGCAGTGTCACCAGCATCGGCTTCGCCATCAACCCGACGACGAACAGCACGACGACGAGCAGGCATCGGGCGGTGGTCGGCCGGCGAACGGTCCGAACCCACATCAGCGTCGTCAGCAACCAGAAGGTCGTACTGAGAACGTCCTTTCGCTCGCACGCCCATGCGAACGACTCGACACGCAAGGGGTGCCATGCGAAGAATGCCGCGACGATCGCGCTTCGCCACAGCGACCCGGTCAGACCCTCGAGCAACAGGAGCAGCAGGGAAGCGTTCAGGGCGTGAAGCGACAGATTGGCCCAATGGTGCTTCTTAGCGTCCATTCCGAACATCGACACGTCCGATTGATGCGAGAGCCAGGTCGTCGGAATCCAAACGCCGCCGGTGA
This sequence comes from uncultured Acidobacteriota bacterium, assembly GCA_964647625.1. Lineage (GTDB taxonomy): Bacteria > Acidobacteriota > Polarisedimenticolia > Polarisedimenticolales > DASRJG01 > DASRJG01. Next base: position 10,029 of record CAZYHZ010000074.1, on the reverse strand, counting down.
GCGTCGTGAACGCCCAGCGAGCTCCGCTGACGGTGAGACCGGCCTGAACCGCTGGATTGTTCGTGATGTAGATGTCGTCGTCGAAGTTGATGAAGGTTTTCGGAACGTCGCCGGCGAAGATGGCGAGCGTCAGCACGAACACCACGGCCGCCGCCAGCACCGTAGCGCGAGGAGTCGACTTCCGGGCCGTGGGGCCGGGCCGCGCTTTTGATGCCTTCACGAGAACCTTTGCCGAGGCTCGGGTGTCGTCAAACTGTCACTCTTCCCAATCGCGGAACGCGACGTAGGCCGGCACGGCGGGGGTTTTCAGCTCGCGCTTTTCCATTTGCTCGTAGAGCCACTGGAACCACTCGTAATAGGTCTGCCGCTTGCCCTCCTCACGCACTTCGACGAGGTACCTTCCCAGCTTCCGACCGCAAAGAATGATGACCCCGCTGAAGAAGTCTTCGACGAGCTGAATCTCGATCTCGCGCCGGAAGACGAGAATCCCCAGGTTTTCGAACGTTCCGAAGGCGACGAGGATGTGGACCAGCTTGTCGCCCAGGCGAGTCTCCAGCTCCTTCTTCGACAGTCCCTCGGGAAGGTCGAAGACGATGTTGACCGCGCTGAGAAACTCGGGGGTTCGAAACGAGTGGACGAGCTGGAGCGCCGATTCTCGCGTGCGCTGCTTGTTGTACATCCGGAGCTGCACGCCCGCGAAGATCCCGGCGGCGACGATGGCCGACGTCGAGAAGATGCTGAGGATCGTCGTTAGCGGCATGCGCTCGCCTCGTGCGCGGCGCCTCCGCCTACGGCGTCACCGTGAGCACCGGCAGATTCTCCAAGTCGAACGTCAGGCCTGCGTTCGAGCCGGAGCCGAAATCTCCCTGGTTGGCGTCGCAGTAGGTCCAGCTCACACCCTGATCGACGCTGAAGCGGTAAGCGTAGCGGTACGATCCCGCCGCGGGCGCAGTGAACGATCCTTGGTACTCGTCGTTGTTGCCGCTTTGAATGTTGTAGCTCGCGGTCGACCACGACCATCCCGCCTGGTACTGGGGGTTCACCGTGGGCGGGCCGAAGCCGAGCTGCGCGCGAACCGTCGAGGCGGCGCCGGCCGGTTCCGTGACACCGGCTTCGTAGACTTGCCCGAAGATCGACCCCGTCGACGCCCCCGTTTGAACGGTCAGCGTCAGAGGGAACGTGACCGCGCAGTAGTCGGCCTCCACCGCGTTGTTCGATTCATTCTGCGCGACGCAGGAGCAGACGACGGCCGACGAGCCGCTGTTGTGCGCATTGGGCGTCGGCGCCGTGAAATCGGTCCCGTTGAGATTGAGATCGGCGCAGCCCGCCTGCACTCGGGTCACCGAGGTGGTCGCGGAGGGGGCTGGCGCGTTGATGCCGCCTTCGTTGCAGGTCGCGGTCGACCCGTAGCCGACGAAGTCGACGATGGCGCCCCCCGTCGGGCACGTGGTGGTGAGGGCGGTCGTGTTCGAAACGAGCGCGACCTTTCCTGTCGTGCTGGACATGTCCGTGGTTCCGGTGGCGTCGGGCGCGGGAAGCACAGCTCCGTTGGCACCGCTCGAAGCCCCCTGGATCAGGTAGTACTTGCCGGCCGCGATCGTCGTGCCCACGGGGATGGGGGTCACGAGCCACGTCGTTCCTGCGGCGCTCGCGTACTGGATGGACCACCCGGACACGCTGACCGTCACCGAGCCCCGGTTGTGCAGCTCGACGAAGTCGTTCCGGTAAGTGGCACCCGTCAGGCCGCCCGCCCCGTAGATCTGGCTGATCACGACCGACCCGTTGCAGAGGTTCGGGCTGCTCGTCGTGAACCCGGTCGCCTGGGTGAACGTCGCGGCCAGGGGAATCGCCGACGCGTTCTGAGCGCCGGTCGTGACGCGGATCTTGAAGGTGCGATCCACGAGAAGCCCGGGCTGAGGGACCAGCGTCGCAATGGTGTTGCCGCCCGACAGGGTCGGCGCCGAGGACGAGAACGCGATGCACGAGCCAAACCCGTCGAGCGAAACCTGGAGCGTACCGGTGCATGCGCCGGCCGTCGTTTGCGCGGTGAGCGAGGTCGGGTCCATCGCTTGGCTGAAGGTCACGGAAATGGACGTGCTCGCCAGCGGGGCTGCGGCATCCGCGGGGCTCGTCGAGACGACCTGCGGTGAGACGACGCAAGACCCGGAGCCGTTGCAGACGTTCCCGCCGTTCTGGTTGCACGCCGTTCCGATCGGGGCGTTGGGATGGCTAGGGACCCCGCTAATGCACGCCTCGAACGTGCACTGGTTGCCGTCGTCCGCGGGGATGTCCGAGGGGTCGGCGACGGCGACGATGTTGCCGGACCCGTCGCATTGCTTGACCTGACAGTCGCCTGGAGTTTGGCTCGACGTCGGCGTGCCTGCCTGAGTGAAATTTGTCCCGCAGGTGGCGTTGGTGCACGTGCGCTGGCGGCAGTCGGTGTCGGT
>CAZYHZ010000074.1:0-7482 GCA_964647625.1 uncultured Acidobacteriota bacterium | reverse complement strand
GCTGCCGCCGTTCTGGCTGCAAGGCGAATCGAGGGGCTTGGGTGGATGCGACGGTATGCCGTTGTTGCACACGTCGTTCGTGCACTGGTTGCCGTCGTCGGCCGGCAGGTCGGAATCGTCGGCGGCGCTGATGATGTTCCCCGCGCCGTCGCACTGGTTCACGCGGCAGTCGCCGGGGGTTTGGCTCGAGGTCTGCGTCCCCGACGCCGTGAAGCTGAATCCACAGGCTCCCGCCGTGCAGGTGCGCTGGCGACAATCAGTGTCGATCCCCGGGCACTGGGAAGCCGTCGTGCACGTGGCCAGGCACTGCCCGGCGCTGCAGACGCCGCTACAGCAGTCGGAATCGGTCGTGCAGAACGCGGCCGCCGGCTGGCAGCACGCGGCCTGGCACGTCCCGGAGATACAGCTCGCAGAGCAGCAATCGGCATCCACCGAGCAGGATGCTCCGGAGGCTCCGCACGACGGAAGGCAAGCTCCGGAAACGTTTTGCAGTCGCGGTCCGGACGACGCCGCTCCGGGCGTTCCCTCGCCCGACCCATTCGTCGCCGTCACGATGAACCAGAACAGCGACCCGGGGGCCGGCGTGTCGGTGATCGTGCCGGACGTCGTCGTGGTCGCGAACGTACCGTCGTCGCACGACTCGACGGAGGGATTGAGAAGGCACGGAAAGCTCGAGCGCTCCCCGCGGTAGACGCGGTACTGCGTGGCGGTCGGCTCCACGTTCCACTGCAGGCAGGTCTTCGAAGCCGGGCACCATTGAACGTTTCCGACTTCCCCGGGCGCGGCAAAGCTCGCGCGTGTGCCCATGGCGAGGAGAAGCGTAACGAACGCAGCGACGTTTCGTAGTTTCTTCATTTTCTGATCCCCGGCCCTGTGGATCGGGGGGGTGCCGATCCGGTCGAATTGACTTCTACGGCGTGAATGTGCCCCGAAAGGCGGCGGAAATCAAGGTCAGGCAAAGCGCGTCGCGCCGCCCGATCGCGGAACGCGACGTAGGCCGGTACGGCCGGGGTTTAGGGAACCCGTTCCGCATCGTGCATCGCACATCCATGCGAGTGCCGGCTCGTGCCGATCGGCGTACGGTTCCGTACTCCGGTGGGGGACGAACCCTATGAGCTCACGAGACGGCCTTCGTGCGAGTTTCGCGGCGCTGTTCTGCTTGGCGGGCCTTTCGGCGACACCTGTCGAGGCGGACTGCGACACCACGGCCGCAGCGCTCACGGGATTCACGATCGCCCCGTCGACGATCAATACCACGTCGGCCTCGCAGACGGTGACGTGCAACATGACGCTCACCGATGCGCTCTCCGGTGTCGCGAGCGCGACTTGCACGTTCACCTCGCCGGATTCCGCTTATCGGCAGAGTTGCACCGCCGTGGCCCCGACCTCGGGGACTCCGCAAAACGGGGTGTGGTCGTGTGTCATCACGTTCCCTCGGTACTCTCAGTCCGGCACCTGGACCGCCGGCGTGAGCGCACCGGATGCGGTCGGGAACACCGGCTTCGGTCCGATCGACCCGTCCACCCTGGGATTCCCTTCTACGGTGACCGTCACATCGGATCCGGACATCGTGGCGCCGGGGCTGACAACCCTCACGCTCGCGCCGACGGCGGTGACCGTCTCGGCCGCGGCACAGAACGTCACGTGCAACATGACGCTGACCGACTTGAAATCGGGCGTGGCCTTCGCGTCGTGCCAGCTCAGCGCGCCCGCGGGGAGCAGTAATCAGACCGTGGCGTGCAGTGCCGCAGCGCCGGCGTCGGGCACTCGCAACAACGGGCTGTTCGCTTGCGTCGTTTCCATTCCGCAGTACGCCGACGCGGGAACATGGACGTCGGCGGTGCTTGCCGTCGATCAGGTCGGCAACGTCGCCTCCTTCACCCCCGCCGCGACGCTCGGCGTGACCTCGGTCCCGGAGGACATAGTCGCGCCGTCACTCGTGCCGGCCACCACGGATTTCAATCCGAAGACGATCAGCGTGGGTGCGAGCGGGAAGCCTGTCGTTTGCACCATGGGCGTCGCCGATTCACCCGCAGGAGTCGGCGCGGCGACCTGCTCGTTCAGCATCTCCGGTTTCGTCCCCCCGATGGACTTCTTCAATCAACAGCAGTCATGCACCGCAAGCGCGCCGTCTTCGGGAACGCGGAACAGCGGGACGTTCGAGTGCACGGTCAACTTCCCACGCTACTCGGCCGGCGGCTCCTGGTCGGGGACGGTGTCGCTGACCGATCTCGCCGGAAACTCGAGCGATACCCCGCTGGCGAATTCCTTGACGATCGATTGCAGCGCAGGCGAGATCGAGACGACCTGCCGATTCGCAACCAAGACGTCGCTGACGTGGGACGTCGTGTCGGGTGCTACGCAATACAACGTTTACCGCGGCCCGGGGACGAATCTGGTGGACACGAACCTGGATCATGTTCCCGATGGGGGGTACGGCACCTGCCAGAATTCGCGCGACCCAAACCTCACCGATACGACGTTCGTCGACGCCGACGTCCCCACCGTCGCGCAGCGAGGATTCTTCTATCTCGTCTCCTACAAGCTGGGCGGCGTCGAGAAAGGGCTCGGCGCGAGCAGCTTCGGAACGCCCCGGACGGTGTCGTCACCTTGTCCGTAACTCAGGACTCAGGTGGAGCAAGTTGCTTGGTGGAGTGCCCTGAACCGCACCCGATCTCGAGCACACGCTTGTCACCCAAAGCAACAAGTGAGCTCAAGACGGCAACGAAGCGCTCCCCGACGCGTCTCACGTAATTCGGCTTCTTTTCGCTGAATCAGCGGACGCCGAGCAAGAGCTGCATCGCACCGGGGAACCGCTCGGCCCAGTAGAGCTCGGTGTGGGTGGCGCCGGACTGGACCACATGCCGGAAGCTCACGTTGTTGACGTAGCCGAGGGCGAGGTACTGATTGGCGAGTTGGTCGGTGTCGGCCTGGTCGTCGGCGGCACCCGACCCGGAGTCGACATAGACGATCAGCGGCCGGTTCGGCGCGGGGAGCGTGCCCGCCACGTCGCTCACGATGACGTCGTTGTTCCAATACGTCGAGGGCGAGAGCTCGGCGACGAGGCCGAAAACGGTCGGACGTTTCAACGCGGCGTACGCGCTGACCAGGCCGCCGAGGCTGCTGCCGGCGATGGCCGTCGAGCCGACGCCCGGGCGGGTGCGCAGCATCGCGTCGATCGCCGGCTTGAGCTCGCCGGTCAGCATCTGGAGGTAGCTGTCGGCGCCGCCGCCGCCTGGAGTGCCGGGGTCTGTCGTCGGGGTGTACTCGTAGATCCGATTGGCGTTGCTGGCCACGCCGATGACGATCGCTTCGGGGAACGTGCGGCACTGGCCCGACGGACAGTCGTCGTCGAAGGTGCAGGTCGCCGGCGCGCCGCCGAGCGGCTGCGCGCCCCAGCCCACGACCCCGCCTGCCGAGCAGGTGCCCGTCCCGGCCGCGGCGTCGAACGCGGTGTCGACATTCCAGGTCGCGCCGGATGTCGACCACTCCGGATGCGCGGCCCACAGGTTCTGCCCGTCGTTCATGTAGACGACGGGGTAGGTCGCGTCGGTGTTCTCGTAGTAGCCGGGGGGGAGGTACGCGTAGATGGCGCGGTCATTGCCGAGCACCGTCGAGTGAAAGGCCGTGATCAAAGTAACGACCTGCCCCTGGGTCGTCGTGAAGTGCGGCCAGATGTCCACGGTCTGGCCGGGCGCCGCGTGGTAGTTCGGCCCCTGCGCCCACGTCGCGTCATCGAGCAGCGGCTTCCACTCCACGGGGGCGGTGACCCCCGCCAGCACGTAGCTGTACGTGTCGCCCGACGCCGCCATAGGCTGCCCCAGCGCCCAGCTCAACCCGCCCGCGCTGCCACGCACCTTCACCGCGTGCCCCCCGGCCGGGTAGTGAACCCGCAGCAGCGCTTCGTTTGCCGCTGGGCTGCATACGTTGCCGGTGCATACATGGCCCTGACAGTCGCTGCTGGCGATGCAAGCGTGACCGGTCCCGCAGGCCGGGCAGGTGCCGCCGCCGCAGTCGACATCCGTCTCGTTGCCGTTCTTGACGAGGTCGGTGCAGGTCGGGGCGGCGCAAGTTTCAAGCTGGCATACGAGCGCCCCGCAATCGTTGCCCGCGCAGCACTGTTTCCCGGTAGCGCATCCGGGACACGAGCCTCCGCAGTCAACGTCGCTCTCGGTGCCGTTGCGCAGGCCGTCCGTGCAGGTCGCGGGCGAACAGTCACCGCCCGTGTTCACGACCCGCGGGCCGAAACTGCCGTTACCGGCGGAACCGTCGCCCGCGCACGTCGTCGCGACGACCAGGTACCAGTAGAAATCGCCGGCGGGAGGAATCTGCGTGAGCGCGGCGCCCGTCGTGGTTCCGGAAAACGTGGCGAAGGCGCACGAGTCCACCGACGCGTTGGCGAGGCCCACGAGACTTGACCTGGATCCCCGTTCGAGGCGATAGGGACCGGGAGTGGCGCCCCCCCCAGTTGAGACAATTCTTGGACGCGGGGCACCACTGCAGGTTCGAGACTTCACCCGGAGCGGCCATCGAATTGGCCTGGGCGGCAAGAATCCCGAGTAGAAATACGACCGCAAGTCGACCTGGTGTTTTCACGAGAGCCCCCATGAGACGCCGACCAGGTACCCGAAGCGGAGGCCCTCGCCGTCGAACGCGACAATGTAGCACCTCCAGGACGAATCCGGAGTGAAGCGCTTCATCCACACGATGGGCGCTGCAACCTGCGCGAGTCCGTCCCGGAGCATTGGCTCGCCCGTGACGTCGGAAGGAAACTGCTCGTCTCACCAGGGCGTGTAGAGCATCTCCACCCGGTGCGTCCCCGCCGGAACGGGGACCGCGCGAAACGCCAGGTCCGCCCTGAGAAGCGGCGCGGGCCGTCCGTCGACACGCGCTGTCCATCCGGGGGCGATGGTGTCCGAGACGACCAGGTATCCGCCCGGGCCTTCGACCTGGACCGCGAGCGAGCGCCCGCTCTCCTCGAGGATCGTGGCCTTGCCCCCCTCGGCCGGCGGCGCGCCGGCCGGCGGCGCCGCGGCGCGCAACTCCTGCTCGTCCACCATCGCGGTGTGGGCGAAGAGATCGTCGGGGCCGGACTGGACGGCGTGAATGAAGCCGGCGTCCGAGTCGTACGGGGTCAATCGCGGCACGATGCGGGCGCGCGGGAGCGCGAACGGATTGCGGCACACGAGGAGAGGGCGGTCGAACAGATGCGGAACCACGGCCATCGGACGGAGCAGCGTCCCGTCGGCCGGCCGGACCGTGACGATGTGCGTGGCACCGGCCGCTCCAAGGAACATCAGCCTCTCCCTCAGGGGCGCGCTCTTCATCAGCACGCCGGCCCGCGCGTAGGCGAGCGGCGAGAACGCCTCGATGTCCCAGTTGAACGTCAGGCTCAGGCCGACGGAGGCTCCCACGTACGCGAGCAGCGACTCACGGAACGGCCGGGCGGCTTCCTCCGCCGACTCCGGAGGGCGCAGGTAGTTCAGCGGCTGACCTTCGATCTCGTAGTTCTCGACGTAGACGCGCCCGTGTCCGGCGGCGTCGGCGAGAATCGCCTTGGCGGCGACGGGGACATCGTAGAAGTCGCTCGGCGCCGTCGGCGCGAGATGCCGGTTGGCGAGCGCGACGTCGAAGGTCGCGAGCGCGGCGACGACCGGAACCAGAGGGAAGAGCCGTTTCGCCCTCGCGCCGAAGACGAGCGCGACGAGAGCGAGCATCAGCGGCGCCGCCGAACGGGCGGCCCCCGACAGCCAGGTCGTCCGCACGTATTGCTCGAAAGTGAGGCCGCCGACCCGATGAAGGTCCGGCGTGGCGGCGAGCTGGGCGAGTTTCCTCTCGAGGCCGGTGATGGATCCGACCGAGGCCGCGCCGAGCAGGGAGAGCGCGACCAGCAACACGACGGCGCCGCGCTTGGACGGGCCGCCGGTTTCGGCGCTCTCGCCCAGGCGGTCCAGTCCCGTCCCGATGAGAAGCGCCAGAGGGAGCATCGCGGGGACGATCCACTTCGCGGGGTAGCGCAACGCGTCGAAGCCGCCGGTGTCGCCGGCCAGAGGGTAGATCGGGCCGTACTTCCCCAGCGCGAGCAACGCCAGCAGCCCGAGCCACGTAAGCACGATCGCGCGCTGCGGCGAGCGCCGGAGCGCGCCCAGGACGGCGAGCGCGACCATCAGGCCGCCGACGTACAGCCCGGCCAGGAGCGGCCGCCCGCGGTCGAGGGCGAGGGCGCTCGCCCAGAATCCTCCTGGGCCGTAGACGTTCGGGTTTCCGAACGGATCGGGGAGGATGGCTCCGGCCAGCAGGAGCGGATGCAGCGAGAACTGGACGATGCCCGCCGCCTTGAAGCCGGCGCCGCGCACCGACTGGGGGAAGTAACGGACGATCGCGAGGAGGAGAGGAGACGCCAGGATCAAGGCGGCCAACCCCGCGGCCGCCGGGGGAGCGATCGCGCGTGTCAGTCGCTTCCGCCAAGTCCTCCCGGTGCCGACCGCCACGGCGTCGCGCAGCGCGATCAGGCCCGAGCCCGCGATCGCCGCGGCCAGCACGACGGGATCGCCGGCTGCGAACATCGAGAACCAGACGAGGGCCAGCCCAGCGACGCCGCGCCAGGCCGGCCCGCTCGCCGCGGTCTCGTGCGCCACGAGCGCCCACGGCAGCCAGGCCAGAGGCAGGGAGAGGTTGGGGTACGCGGTCGACGAGACCGCCGGTCCACCCAGCGCGAAGGCGACGGCCGCCGTCCATGCGGCCGCGCGGGACATCTCCCACCGCCGGGCCAGGAACCAGGTGCCGAGACCTCCTGCGACGAAGTGGAGGACGGTCAGGACGGTCAGCGCCCGAGAGGGATCGGTCCCGAGGTAGAGCAGATTCGGCAGGTAGAGCACGCCGTACGCCGGGCTCGCGAAGACGGGCGCGCCGTTGCCGAGCCGGCCGGTCCAGAAAGGAAAGCCGTGCGACCACGCCTCGGCGAGAATCGATCGAAGGGGCACGAACGTCTCGAAGAAGTCGATCGCGAAGAAGCGCCGGCCGAGGAGCGCCTCGTGAAAGAACGCGCAGATCACCGTCACGAGAAGGAGCGGGAGCACCCATCGTTTCGGCGGCATCGGGCCGGGAGTCTACCTCGGCTCACGCGGCTGAACGCGCGACGTGCATGCTCCTGTTCTCCGGCCCCGGAAGCGGCAATGCCTACGCCTCCGTGCATCACACGCTTCCTGACGTCGTCAGGAAAGCAGAGCGGAAGTTTGGCTGAAAGGACGTAGACGGCATCACGTTCCACGCGATCCGCCATTCGATGGCCTCTTTCGGCATGGTCGCTCGTTACGCGCATTTGGCCGACGACGAAAGCGCCTGCGTACGATTGGCGGACCCTCGCCTCAAAGGGCTCCGAGAACGCGAACGACGGCGCGCTCAAGCCCACTGTCAATTCAACGACTTGGCGGAGTGCCCCCACCTGGACTCGAACCAGGGACCAGCGGATTATGAGTCCGC
>CAZYHZ010000073.1:0-18919 GCA_964647625.1 uncultured Acidobacteriota bacterium | reverse complement strand
GCCGCTGGTCGCACTTCAACGGCGATTGCGCCGTCTCCGGCCCCGACGGCCTGGGCCCGAAGCCCCTGAACCCGAACCCGCCCGCGGCGCCGACCGGCGTCATCGTCACGGACCCTGAGACCGGCGGGAAGCTCAACGTCTCCTGGACGGTCCCCGCCGATCCGGAGCTCGGCTTCTATACCGTGAAGTGGGGAACGACGTCAGGCGTCTACACGAGCACGCACAATGCCGGCAAGAACGGGTTCGACACGCTGCAGGGACTCACCAACGGCCAGACCTATTACATCGTGGTGACGAAGACCAGCACGTCGAATCTCGAATCCGCGCCCTCGACCGAGGTGTCGGCGTCCCCGAGCTTCGTTCGCGGCCTCCGGTCGCCCGATTTCATCTCATCCCTCCAGATCGCGCGTTCGGGCGCGAACGCCGTGCTCACGTGGGGCGCCGTGACGACCGACATCTACGGCAAGACGACGACGATCGCGTCTTACGAGGTCTATCGCGGCACGACACCGACGTTCGTACCCGCGATCGCCAACCGTGTTGGAACCCCCACGACGGCGACCTTCACCGACTTCAACGCGTTGACGACCGCCAATCCGAATTACTATTACCTCGTGAGAGCGGTCGATTCGAGCGGCAACGTCGGCGGACTGGGGAACCAGCTCCCCAACGGCATCGACGCGCTGGCGATCGTCAAGACGCCGGACGGGACGGGCGGCACGAACCTGTCGTTCTCCTGGCCCGCCGTGACGATGGACTTCGATCTCGCGTTCCCGGTCGTCATCGATCATTACGAGGTGTACGGCGCCGCGACCAAATTCTCGCGCGCCGATATCAGGAACGGGACGGTGCCGCTGATTGCATCGCCCACGACCAACGCCTGGAGCACTCCCGCGCCGGTGACCACGCGCTTCTATTCCGTCATCGCGGTGGATGCCCGAGGGAACAAGAGCTCTTTCTGACGGGCGACGACGCGCAGGACGACGCCCTCGTCGAAGCCGCTCGCGGCGGAGACGTCCGCGCGTTCGAGTCCCTCGTCCTGCGCCACGAGCGGCGTGTGCTCAGGGTGCTCCGGTTCCTGGGAGCGCCGGGCACGGAGCGCGAGGACATCGCGCAGGAAGTCTTTCTCAGGGTCTTTCGGCACCTCGCTGCCTACCGAAGGGGACGCTCGTTCTCCGCCTGGATCTACAAGATCGCGGTCAACGCCGTCCACGACGCCCGCTCCCGGGCCAGACGGCTCTCGGAGGGGGAGGTCCCGTGGTCGGACGAAGCTGACGCGAAAGTGGCCTCCACCTCGGCTGGGGAGGACGTGGGCCGCCGCGAGCTGGCGGCCCGTCTCGAAGCGGCCCTGGCTTCGCTGACCGAGCGGGAGCGAGAGGTCTTTGTCCTCAAGGAGCTCGAAGGTCTCGACTCCGATGAGGTCGCCCGAGCGTTGGGGATATCGGAGGTCACGGTGCGCCGGCACCTGGGACTGGCCCGGGAGCGTCTCCGAGGAATTCTGGGGGCGGGTTGAACGCCAGGCACGTCCCAACCGGTATTCCCTTACCGACGGGGGAGGCTCCATGGACGGAATGCTGGACCGCGCGATCGAGGCTCTCAGGAGCGATAGCTCCGAGTCCGACGCGCTTTCCCACGCCGTTCGGGCGCGAATCGTCCAGGCAGCATGGTCAGAAGCTTCCGAAGCGGCCGCGCGTCCAGGCTTCCACCCGATGCGTTGGCTCGCGATTGCTGGGGTCGTCCCGGTCGTCCTCGCGGTTGTCCTGTCGATGATCCCCCATGGAGTAGAAACGGCGCGCCGAGGGCCGCAATTCGTCGGCGTCCAGAAAGTGGGCGGCGAGGTTGTTTTCACCATCGGCGACGGGAGCGGACCCCACCAGGTCCTCCGCTCCACCGACGCCGCCAGCTTCAACCGGCGCGGCGGGCAGCGAATCGCGGACGGTCGGTATCTCGATCGGGCCAATAGTGGCCCGGTCGTCGTGTTTTATCGAGTTGATTGATTTGGGTGTCTTGGCGTTCGAAACGCGGAGCAAGGGGGCGTCTCGGAGAGCGGATTCGACCTTGACCTTCTGGCCAATTTCGGTAGATTCAACGGGAAGTTTTGATGCAGGAATTCGGTGGCTCAGGGGTCTTGGGAGCGTGATCCGGGGGTGAACCCGGCTCGGCAAAGAAACTGGAGGAGGAAGGAATGAGCAAGAGGACGTACGTCGGGGCGACGATGGTGGGGTTGGCCGTAGTGCTCACGGCCACCGCGCTCGTCGCCTCCAACATGGGGTTCAAGTTGAATTACAGCATGGTCCAGGCGGGCGCCGCAGTTGATGTCGGCACCTCGAAGACGGGGACGGGCACGATCGCGCTGCCCGACAACCGTCAGACGGGGATGAACAGCGCGAAGAACCTGTTGGACGACATCGGTCTCGCTTCCGTGACCGACGTTCGCCGGTGGGTCCGGTCCGCGGACTCGTTCGCCCAGATCTACACCGGTCGTGTGCCGCAAACGGCGGCCAACGATTACGCGCTGACCTCGGCCGAAGGATATGCGGTCAAGATGAAGACCACGACCAACTACATCATCGTCGGCTCGGACAATCCGGCCCTCGCGAGCAACTTCGTGCAAGCCGGCGTCGCCGTCGACGTCGGCACCTCGAAGACCGGTCAGAACCTCTTCGCGTACAACTACCACCAGACGGCCGGCACCGCCAAGGGCCTGCTCGACGACATCGGCCTCGCGTCGGTGACCGACGTTCGCCGGTGGGTCCGGTCCGCGGACTCGTTCGCCCAGATCTACACCGGTCGTGTGCCGCAAACGGCGGCCAACGATTACACGCTGACCCCGGGCGAGGCCTACATCGTCCGGATGAAGACGACCACGCTTTACACGCCGTCTCACTACTGATCTTCGAGGAGGCATAGAAAAATGAATCGCAGAATTCTTTTCGTGTTCGTGGCCGTCGCGTTCGTAGCGATTGTCGCCTCTCCGAGCGCCAAAGCCGACTGCGGGAGCCCGCAGCAGCTCGCGACGGCGTTCACCGACACCGCCACCAACTATTACGTCGTGTTCAATACGGCGGGCCCGCTGGCGCAAGATATGACCAATGCCACGGTCGTCGGCCGGTTCTGGGACGCCAACAACAAAGCGAACATCAACAACGACGGGGGCGGTTGCCCAGAGGAGTATTTCAGTTCCGCGATCAGCGCGACGCAGTGGGCCGTTGACGGGTATATCGGCGGATTCAACCCTTTCGACCCCACTAACACCCAGCGTTGCGTTAACAACGGAGCGTGCATGGCGTTCGGAAGTTCGCTCATACTGGTGTTCGAAACGAAGACCTTGGATGGCAAAGGCGCCGCGTTCGCCGCGGGCCGCGTCAAGAACTCGTTCGAGGTTGCCGGCTCGGGCACCACCACTGACTACGACTATTCGCGTACTGGTGCCGACTTCGTGATGACGCCGGTCCCCCGTCCGCGCGTCACGAATTCCGCCCGTGCGGCAACGACCATCAACCTGAACCTGCACTATGACGACACGTCTACCGCTGTGCACTTGACGGACGGCTTCACGGCCTCGAACACGCTGGTCTCCTACAAGCTGCTCGAAGGGACCGGCGCGACGGATCCGGGACGGAATCCGGCTTCCTGGGCGACCGTGAAGCGGACCGACGCCAATCCCGGTGGCGCCGTGGACATCACCGGTGTTCCGATCGACTGCACGAACCCGGCCGTTCCGCACTGGATCGCGCTCCTCCCGCAGTTCCAGGGCGGCAGCTTCGGACCGGTCGACGGCACGTACGTCGGCGAAGCCGTGAAGATCAACTGCGATCCCACGCTCGCTCAGCCGAAGGACGTGAAGCCCATCGGCAAGAAGAAGATCACGCAGTAAGCCGTCCGCACCCCGAGAAGGGTGCCGTTCGGTCAGAAACGAAATGTCCAAGCCGCGGGGGCTCCGGTCCCCGCGGCTTTTTTTTCGCCCTGGGCGGGACCTCCTGGAGCATGCAGACGCCACGTCTCGGAGCGGGGCTCGCCATCGCGGTCTCCTTCCTGCTTGGGGCCTGCTCGGCAGCACCGCCGAGACTCCCGAAGACGATCGTCCTGATCTCGATCGAAGAGCTCCGGCCCGATCTTCTGGCTTTGTACGGCGGGAGCGTCGCCGCGCCCGCGCCCGCGCTCGGCGAGATCGCCTCACGGGGCGTCGTCTTCGAAGACGCGGCAACGGCATCTCCGATGGCGCGTCCAGCGCTCGCGAGCCTTCTCACAGGAGAGGGTCCCGATCGCCTCCTCGTGCGCGACAACGCGTCCGACCGGCTGCCGGCAGCGGCTCGAACCGTCGCCGAGCGGATGCGCGAGGCGCACTTCCGGACCGCGGCGTTCGTCGGATCGCCGTTCGCCTCCTACGGTTCCGGGCTGGACCGGGGATTCGACCTGTTCGACGCTCCAGAGACCGTGTCGATCGGCTCGGCCCGCTACTTTCCGCCGATGCGCCCCGCCGCCGATCTGGCCTCCCACGCCGGGGAGTGGGTCGCTGGCCTTTCTGCGAGCGATACCGCTTTTGCCTGGATCCACTTCGGGGACCTTCACGGCTACGCGGCTCTCCTCCCACCAGACAAAGCACGGGACAAGCTGGCCGAGGAGATCGGGAGGATCGACACCGCGATCGCGACCGTCCGTGCCGCGCTCGGAGCGTCGGGGCGGACGCCCGGCGCGGAGATCGTCGTCGTCGGCACACAAGGCTCGATGCTCGGGGAACGGGGAGCGCGAGGGGATGCGTTCTGGCTGACTCGAGAAACGCTCGGAATCCCTCTGGTCTGGAGCGCTCCGGACATTCGGGGGCTGGGCACCCCCGGAAGTCGATCGCGAGCCCGCGCCTGGATCCCCGACGTCGCGGCAACCCTCGGCTCCGAAGTGGGCCGGCCGGTGTCTCTCGGCGCCGACGGGCGCGATCTCAGAGGCGGGGCCGACGCGCTCGCGGGCCGCGTTCGCCGAGCTTGGACGTGGGCTCCGGACGATCAATTCGCCTGGCCGCCTCTGAGCGCCGTGCTCGAGGACGCCACGTGGAAATCGGCCGGCGGCGAACGTCCCGCGGCATCGCGCGGCGGTGTCGGGATCGCGGCGCCTCCGGACGACGAGGCGAACAGCATGATCCAAGCAGTCAACCGCGTGCGACTCGCGATCGCGACGGGTCAGAGACAGGGAGCGCTCGCGACTCTGGACGAGCTTCTGACCCGGTGGCCCGATTGCCTTGCCATCCTTCAGTCCCGCGTCTTTCTCGACATCGGCGCTGGAAGGGCGGGGGACGCCGAGCGCGCGGCCGAGCGCATGGTCCGCCTCTACCCAGGGCACGTTGAAGCCATCCATTGGGCGGCGCACGCCGCGAAGCTTGCGGGAAACAAGCCGCGAGCCGCTGAGCTCTTGGCGCGGGCGCTCTCGCTGTCGCCAAGCGACCCGGACATCCTCTACGATCTCGCCTGCGAGCGCGCGCTGGCGGGGGACCACGACGGAGCGTTCCGCCGGCTGGAGCAAGCGATGAACGCCGGCTTTCGGAACGGGAAGTGGGTGGAGCAGGACCCGGACCTCGCCGCGCTTCGCCCGGACCCGCGCTTCGCCGCTCTCCTCCGCGCGCGGGGACGATGAAGCTGAGGCTCCCGGCGACCGGTTTCTTCGTCGCGCTGGCCGCCGTCGTCTCTACTTCGTGCGGCAACGGGGCGCCGGCCTCCGCCGTCGTGCTCGTGACGCTCGACACCACCCGCGCCGATCATCTCGGCTGTTACGGCGACGCCGCCGCATCGACGCCGGTGCTCGATGCGATCGCGCGAGAAGGCGCCCTGTTCTCGCAGGCGCAGACCGCGGTTCCGATCACACTTCCGTCCCACGCGAGCATGTTCACGGGGCTCCATCCTCCGGCTCACGGGGTCCGCTACAACGCGATGTTCCGGCTTCCCGAAGGCACGGCGACGGTGGCGCGGATCCTTCACGAAGCCGGGTTCGCCACCGGCGGCTTCCCGTCCGGCTACCCCGTCATCGGCGACACCGGCCTCGCGCAAGGCTTTTCAACCTACGACGACGCGTTCGCGACGACCCCGGCGCGCGGCGGCGGCGACGTGGAGCGGAGAGCCGAGGACGTGACGAGCGCCGCGATCGAGTGGCTCTCCCGTGTGAAGAGCGGGCGATTCTTCATCTGGGTCCATTACTACGATCCCCATTTCCCCTACGAGCCGCCGTTTCCCTATTCCTCGCAATTTCACGACCGGCCGTACGATGGCGAGATCGCCTATGTCGACCACGAGCTCGGGAGGCTCGTGCAGTACCTGAAGAGCGAGAAGCTCTGGGACGGCGCCGTCGTGGTCGTGGCCGGGGACCACGGCGAAGGACTGTGGGATCACGGCGAGAAGGGGCACGGCTACCTCGCTTACCAGTCGACGCTGCGCGTCCCGCTGATCGTGAAGCCGCCCGGCGGAGCCCGAGCGCGCTTCGTCAAGGAACCGGTGTCCCTGGTCGACGTTGCGTCCACACTCCTTGATTTCGCGGGCGCCACGGTGCCCACGTCGTTCGAGGGGATCTCGCTGCTCCCCGCGGTCACGGGCGTGGAACCGCCGCGGCGCGGGCTTTACTTCGAGACGTTCGAGGCTTCGATCACCTACGGGTGGGCGACGATCGAAGGGGTGCGGCGCGGTCCATTCAAGCTCATCCGGGCCACCGCGCCGGAGCTTTACGATCTCGAAACCGATCCCCAGGAGAAGGACGACGTCGCCTCCCGCGAGTCGGGAGTCGCGGCCGATCTCGTGGGCGATCTCGATTCCGCCATCGAGGGATTCAAACACTCCGCCCCCATCGGAGGCGCCGCCGTCCCCGAGGTCGATCCGACGCGCCTCGCCAAGCTCGCGAGCCTGGGATATGTCGGCGGCGCGGTGAGCCGCGGCGCCGGCGGGCCCAACCCCAGGGATCTGATCTACCTCGACAGCGACATCACGACGGCGCGGCAGCTCATGCGCGCGAAGGAATACAAGGCGGCCCGCGAAACCTGGGCGCGCGTGCTCGCAGCCGATCCGGGGAACCTTCTGGCGCTTCTCGAGGCCTCGAAAGCGGCCTCAGCGCTCCACCTCGACGACGAGGCCATGAAATATGCGAAAGACCTCGTCGCCAGACATCCTGATTTCGCGCCGGGGATAACGACCCTCGGGGAGATCCACGCGTCGAGACGGGAGTTCGACCGCGCCGTCGACGTGTTCCGGTCGGGGCTCGTCAGGGACCCGCACGACGACGGGCTCAGATACAAGTTGGCACTCGCTCTCGTCGGCGCCGGAAGAACCGACGAGGCCTCGCGCGTCGTCGAAGAGGCGCTCCAGGGCGGCGCCGCGGATTCGTACCGCGCATCCTTCCTCCTCGGGCGCGCCCTGTGCCGCGCGCGGGCGGGGGATTCGGCGGGAGCGCTCGTCGCCCTCCGCGAGGCGATCGGGAAGGGTTTCCGGGATCGCGAGGTTCTGGAGAGAGAGCCGATGCTCGCCCCTCTCAGGAAGGTGGCCGGGTTCGATGACGCCATCGCGGCGCTTCCGAAGGGCGCCGGATGAGCCAGCGGATCTATCGCGCTCGATTCGCTGCGATCCTGGCGATCGGAGCCGCGCTCAGGGTTCTGTACGTCGCGGCACAGCCGGCCCACGATCCAACGTGGAATCGTCCGTTTCTCGATGGGCTGTATTACCTGGAGTGGGCGCGATCTCTGGCGAGCGGCGGCGACGGACCCGCGGGGGCGTTCTACCTCGCCCCGCTCTATCCGTACGGGCTCGCGGCATTCCTCAGGGTGTTCGGAGAGAGCTTCTTGCTTCTTTTTCTCGTCCAGCACGCGGCCGTCGTCGTGACCGCGGCGCTCTTGGCCGGCGCCGCACGCCGCGTAGCGGGCGACGGAGCCGCCCTTTGCGTGGCGGCAATGACGCTGTTGCTCCGGCCAGCGCTGTTCTTCGCATCGCGTCCGCTGGGAGAGAGCTTCGGCGTCCTCTTCGCCGCGGCGGCGCTGGCGATGTGCCTCCGCGAGCGCGAGAGTGCGACGGCGTGGGCAGGCGCTCTGTCGGGTCTGGCGTCTCTGCTCCGGCCCAACCTCATGCTGATACCGCTGGCGTGGACCGCGGTCGCATTCTTGAGGCGCCGCGCTCGCCATGTCCCGTGGCTCCTAGCGGGCGTCGCGGTCGTGCTGCTCCCGGTGGCGGCGCGAAACGCTCGCCGCTCTGGGCATTTCGTGCCGGTCTCCTCGAATGCCGGAATGACGCTCTACCAGGGCAACGGTCCGGGAGCGACGGGCGGTTACACACCGGTCGCCGGCCTGACCGGGCGAGTGGACACGCAGCGAGACGAAGCGACGGTGCTCGCCCGCCTCCGATCGGGAAGCTCGACCCTCGACCCTGTCGACGCCGACCGGTGGTGGAGACGGCAAGCCATCGGCGCCCGTCTCGCCGATCCCGTCGGATCGATCCGTCTCGCCGGATGGAAGCTGCTGCTCCTGACCGACGACTACGAGCATGGGCTCGATTACGCTCCCGCCCTCGACGGCAATCCCTGGCGGTGGAGCGCACCGTTGCCGTTTGCCGCCGTTCTCGCCCTCTCGGGCGCGGCGCTCGTCCTCTTGGGTGTGCGGCGGAGCGGCGGTGTGCTCGCGTGGAGCACGATCGGCGCGGCAGCGGCGGCGCCGGTGCTGTTTTACTCGGCGAGCCGCTACCGCCTCCCCTCGGCGGTGCTTCTCTGCCTCCCAGCCGGGATCGGCGCGGCGGCCCTCTTCCGGGCGCTCCGCGAGCGCCCGATCGCGCGACGAGCGCGTCTTGCGGCCGCCGCGGCGGCCGGGCTCGCCGCCGTCTCCTTCGCGGTGCCGTCGAGGGAGCTGATCGGTTCCGAAGAGGCGGGGGCCCTCGCCAATCTTGCCGTCGCCCACCAGCAGGCGGGGGATCTGCGTTCGGCCGAGCGCGTGGCCCGAGAGGCCGTCGGGCGCGACGGGGATTCGATCCCGGCGCGATACGACCTCGGATTCATCCTCCAGGCGCAGGGAAAACGCGACGACGCCCAAGCGGCCTACCGGGAGGTGCTGAAGCGGGACGCCGGCCACGCCGCGGCGGCAGGCAACCTCTCGAGCCTCCTCATCGACGCCGGCTCGGCGGCCGAGGCGGTGGCCCTCCTGCGCGGAGCGATCGCGACGGGGGCGGGGAACGACGTCTGCTGGAATAATCTGGTGGTGGCTCTGGCGGTGACGGGCGACGGCGCGGGAGCGAAAGAGGCCTTCGCGGAGGCCGGCAAACGTGGCGTCGTGCTGGATCCCGGGTTGTTGCGCGCGATCCAAGCGCGGGCTCGTGAGGTGGGTCAACGATGAGAACGATCGCTCTAGGCGCAGGGCTCATCGCGCTCCTGCTCGGCGCCTGCTCGGACGATCCCGCGGTCAGCGACACCGGGTACCGCGGAACGTGGGTTCTCAAGACCAACCGAACCGTTTCGATGCTTTCGATCGCAGAGCGGGACAGCGCCTACTTGTTCCGCTGGAAAAAGTACGATCCGGAGGGGACCTTTCGCGTCGACTGCGACTGGAACGGCCGGTGCGTCGAGTGGCGCAACGGCGAGAAGGGCGCCGAATATCAGTTCACGGCGAACATGGATCCGGCCTCGGGGCGCCTCCGAGTCGCCTGCGCGGAGACGTGGCTCCTGCCCATCTACCAGACGCACCATTACACCGACGAACTCGTCGTCGAGCCCGGCGGCAAGGTTCTCTGGTCCTACACCGTCGAGCGGGACGGCAACACGTATCCCCCGGGCAAGGGTCCGCAGCGCGCCTTCACCAAGGTAGCCGATGCCGTTGCCGATCCGCCCAGGAAGGCCGCCTCGTGAGGTCCGCTCACTCCGAGTTCGAGCGGCGCCTCGGCTACCGCTTCAAGGACCGGTCGCTGCTCGAATCCGCGCTGACGCATCGCTCGTCCTCTTACGAGTCGGGGCGCTCGGCGATCGACAACTACGAGCGGCTCGAGTTCTTGGGCGACGCCCTCATCGGCTTCGTCGTCGCCGATTGGCTCGTCGCGAAGGATGCGCAAGCCGCCGAAGGGGAGCTGACGCGCCGCCGCCAGGCCCTGATCCGGATGGAATCCCTCGCGGGAGCCGCGCGGACGCTCGGCGTCGGGGAGCGCATGCGGCTTGGCCGCGGTGAGGAAGCAAGCGGGGGACGCCAAAAGTCGTCGATCCTCGCCGACACCTTCGAGGCGATCACGGCAGCGGTCTACCGAGACGGAGGCTTGAGGGCCGCACGGGCGTTTCTCGCGCGGCACCTCCGCACCCAGTTCCGGGCAGCCCTTCGCGGCCTCCTCCCGGACCCCGATTTCAAGAGCCGGCTCCAGGAAGTCTGTCAATCCCGCTCACGGCAGACGCCGCACTACCGCGTCGTGGGAACGAGCGGTCCTGCGCACGCCTTGACGTTCGAGGCGGAGGCGCTGCTCGCAGGCAAGGTGCTGGCGAAAGGAAGCGGCCCGAGCCGGAAGCAGGCGGAGCAAGCCGCGGCCGAAGCGGCCCTCTCCGGCCTCGGCGCCCTCGAATGAGTCGCGCTCGGCGCCACGCCGTCACGGCAGCCGGCGCCGCGCTCGCGTGGGCGCTCGCCCGGTCGCCGGCGCTCGAGGCTCAATCCCCGGAAAAGCTGGCGGAGGCGAGCAACGGCGTCATCGAGATCACCGACGAGAAGGTCGTGATCCTCGCGGGACTGCGCGGAGAGACGATCCTCCACGCGGGAAACCCGGGGGAGATCCGCTTCACGAGCCTTCGCCTCGACGACCAACGCACCGAGGTCCCCCTCGCGGTGTGGGTCGACGGCACCGAGCTGACCCTGCGCGCTCCCGAGGGAAAACCGGACGTCCCGCGTACGCTCGACGTCGCCATCCCCCCTGGGTTCGACGTCAAGGTGGACTCAGCGGAGTCGGCCGTCCGGGTCGGGGGTCTGGACGCCAACCTGACGATCAAGGGGCCGAAGCTCGCGGTGGACGCGCGGGGGATCAACGGCAACGTCAACGTGGACACGAGCGCGACGAAGGTGCACCTGGAGAGCATCAACGGCGGCGCATCCGTCCGCGCCAAGGACGCCGAGATCGGCATCACGGGCGTCGCCGGGGCGCTCGCGATCCACGCCGCGCGCGGGACGCTCGTCGTCTCGACGGCGCGCACGATCGACGGCGATCTCGAAGAGATGAACGCCAAGCTCGACTCGGTCTCGGATGCCATCGATCTCCGGACGAAAGCGGGCCAGCTCGTGGTCCTCCTCGCTCAGCGGGGAGGGAGCTTGACGCTTTCCGGAACCGCGCTCCGCCTCGATCGCTGCGACGGGAATTTCGGCGTCGAGACGGACGCGGCGGTCGAGATCAAGAACTGCAAGGCTTCGATCCACGTCGACGGAGACGGGGCCTCCGTCACCGGGAACGGCAATACCGGAGACGTCGATGTTCGCACGCGCTCGGCCCACGTCACCTTGGCGGACGTCAACGGCTCGACACGGGTCAGCGGCGACGCTCTCGAGGCGGAGATGTCGCGGATGTCCGGCAGCCTCACGATCGCCTCGTCGAACTCGCAGATCAAGATCTCCGATGCCCGCGGCCCCCTCGACATCGACGCCGACGGCGGATCCGTGGCCATCGAGAAGGCCTCGAAGGAGATCCGGCTCAAGAGCCGCGACGCCGACGTCAAGATCGAGAAGGCTCTCGGGGCCATCCAGCTCGAGGCGGACAAGGCCCGCGTCGAGATCGGCTGGTCCGGGATCGCGTTCGAAGGGACCAGCAAGATCCGGAACGACGGGGGGCCCGTGACCGTCCACCTCCCTCCCCAGGGATCCGCGAGAATCGAGGTCACGGCCCAATACGGACGTATCGAGAACAGCCTCCCGAAGATCAACGTCGACCCCGACCAGCACAAAGCCTCGGGAGTCATCGGCTATCCCGGCGCGACGCTGATCAGCATCGAGGCCGGCGGGGACGTGCAGCTTCTCGCCGGGGAGTCGGGGGGCGCGCCGATCGCGGGAGAAGACAACCCCTAACGCGCCGAGGCTTTCCGCCGCTCCTCGATGATCGCGAGCCCGCGGCGAGCCCCCATGGAATCCGGATCGCGGGCGAGCACGGCGTCGATCTCACGCTTCGCCTCGTCGAGCGCCCCGCGGCGGATCAGCAATCCCGCGAGATCCAGCCGGGCCGCCACGAAGGTGGGGTCGAAAGCAACCGCGTCCCGGAGCGCCGCTTCCGCCGCCTCCCATGCCCCACGTTTTTCGAGAATCGCGCCGAGCTGCGCGGCGGCCACCGGCTGTCGCGGCTCGATGCGAAGCGCGGCCCGAGCCTCGGCCTCGGCGCCGTCGAGGTCCCCTTGCTTGAGGAGAACCCCCGAGAGATTGACGCGCGTGAGAGCGTGGTCCGGGGCCAGCGCCGCGGCGCGGCGCAGGCGCGCCGCCGCATCGTCGATCCTCCCCCGCGCGACGAGCTCGGCGGCGAGGTTGTTCAAGACCTTGATGCTGCGGGGTGCCGCACGCTCCGCTGCCGAGAACAGCGTGAAATCGTCGCGCCAAGCGGCGGCTTGCACGACGGTGCGCGCGGAGGCGGCCCCGAGCACGAGGATGACCGGGGCGGCCACGATCCGGACGCCCCAGGCGCGCTGCGCCGCCGCCAGCGCGCAGCCGAGCGCGATGCAGAAGCCGACCGACGGGAGGTAAAGCAGGCGCTCCGCCATCCCGACTCCTATGAGGACGACCGTGTTGGAGACGAGAGCGTACGTGGACGCGGCGAGGGCGAGGACGAACGCCAGCGCCCTGTTCCCCCGGTAAGCTGCCCCAAAGAGCGCGCCGGCCGCCACCACGGCAGCGACACCGAGGAGAAACCAAGGATCGCCCGGGGCGGCCACCGGCACGAGCTCGGCGAACCCCCAGTCGGGAGACAGACGAACCGGCGCCACGGCGAGCGCCACATACCGGCCCAAGACGGCGACCGCGGTGTGGAGACGCTGCGCGAGAGAGAGTCCGACGAGCGGATTCTCGATCATGCTGACCGAGGCCGCGGGAACGAGCAACGACCCCAGAACGGCCCGCCGCACGACGAGGTACGCCAGAGGCGGCAGCAACACGGCGAAAGCGCTCGCCGTCAGCTCGCGCCGCCGATCCCTCAGGAACGCGGCGACGCCGATGCCCGGCTCGCGGCGGACGAGGAGGTCGTAGGCGAATGCCACGGCGGGAAACGTGATCGCGGTCTCCTTGGAGAGAAGCGCCGCGAACGAGAATGCGGCGGTGAAGAGCGGCCGCGAGCGGCCGGGCCTGCGCGCGTAGGCGAGGAGCGCGGCGAGGTAGAAGACCGCGGACAGCAGCTCGGCGCGCCCGGCGATTCCCGCGACCGCCTCGACGTGAACGGGATGGGCGGCGAACAGCAGGGCGGCTCCCCCGGCGGCGAGAATCGGGAGCGAGAGCGTGAGGGCCAGCTCCAGCACGAGCACCGAGGCGACGCCGTGGAGCGCGACGTTCAAGGCATGGAAGGCCAGCGGCCGTCCATCGTGGAGCGCATGCTGCACGGCGA
This sequence comes from uncultured Acidobacteriota bacterium, assembly GCA_964647625.1. GTDB lineage: Bacteria > Acidobacteriota > Polarisedimenticolia > Polarisedimenticolales > DASRJG01 > DASRJG01. The sequence goes on along the minus strand of CAZYHZ010000073.1, from coordinate 5,381 downwards.
ACGAAAGGATCGTCAGCGGACGGTAGAGGCCCGTCTCGACGGCTTGGCCGGCGCCTCGGTGGTACGGCGTCGTGAACGCTTCGGCGAACCGATGCGATCGGACGATCTCTTGAGACTGGACGACGGTCTCGTCGTCGTAGACGAACCCGTGGCCCAAGCTGCCGGCGTAGACGAGGACGGCGAGAAGGACGACGACGGCACGGGCCACGAGGACGTCGCGTCGCGAAGGTCGGAATTCTGCATCCAACGCGGGGCAGGTTACCATGCCCGGCCGTGTCGAAACCGACCTCCGCCGTTCCCTGGCGCGCGGCCGCGTTCTTGTTCCTCGCGGCCTTCGTCGTGCAGGCCGTCGCCAGCATGCGTCTTCTCTCGGCGAGCAGCGACGAGACGACGCACCTTCCGGCCGGCTACACCTATCTCGCGACCGGTGACTTCCGGCTGAACCCGCAGCACCCTCCGCTGGCGAAGATCCTCGCCGCAGTGCCGCTCCTGGCCCTGGCCCCGAAGCTCGACCTCGACGACCCCTCGTGGGTTCACGATCCCCCCGACGAGTGGGCCTTCGGGCAGCGGTTTCTCTACACGAACGACGCCGATCGCCTCCTGTTCTGGGGCCGGCTCCCCATGGTCGGGCTCGGTTTGCTCCTCGGCGTCTACGTCTGGCTGTGGGCCCGCGACCTCTTCGGCGAGGTGGCAGGAGCGACGGCATGCCTGCTGTTCTCGTTCTGCCCGACGATCGTGGCCCACGCGCATCTGGTGACGATGGACGTCGGCCTCGCCACGTTCGCGGCCGCTTCGGCCTACCACCTCCGTGCGTTCGCGCTTCTCCGCGCGCGGCCTCACTTGATCGCGTCGGCCGCTGCCATGGGATTGGCGCTCGCGACGAAGTTCTCGGCCGTCTTCTTGGTGCCGGCGATGGCGGCGCTGGTGGCGGCTGCGGCGATCGGCTGGGGAGGGGAGCGGGGGAGTCCGCGTTCGGCCCCGCCTCGCCGGATTCGCGCTGCCGTCCTTGCCTGCGCGGCCTTTCTCGGCGTCGCCTTCGTCGTTCTGTGGGCGGTCTACCTCTTCCCGAAGGACCCGCTGTTCTACTGGCACGGTCTAGGTCTGGTCAATCGCGATCACAACGCCGACGTTCCCGACTATCTCCTGGGGCGCTTCCGAGTCGGCGGATGGTGGTACTACTTCCCGCTCGCGTTCCTGTTCAAGACGCCTCTTCCGACGCTCGCGGCGATCGGGATCGGGGCGATCGCGTGGCCTCGTTTCCGCCCCGCCGGCCGCCTGGACGGCGCGATCCTCCTGCTACCCGCACTCCTGTTCAGCATCGCGACCGCGGCCCTCGCTGACGACATGGGCGTTCGCTACGTCCTCCCCGCTCACGCGCCGCTGTTCGTTCTCGCGGGCACGGCGGGCCCGCTCCTGCTGCGAAGCTGGGCCGGGCGCACCGTCGCCGCCGTGATCGCGACGTGGCTCATCGTGGGAGCCTTCATCGTCTATCCGGACCATCTCGCTTACTTCAACGAGGCGGTCGGAGGATCGGCAAACGGTCCGAACCTGCTCGACGATTCCAACCTCGACTGGGGTCAGGACCTGAAGCGCCTCAAAGGGTGGATGGACGATCGCCGGGTCGAGACGATCCGCCTCCTCTACCCGTGGAACGGCTCGCCGCGGTACTACGGCATTCGGGCCGAGCCGGTGACACGGGCGGATTGGCTCGAGCAGCCACGGCCGGGACTGTACGCGATCAGCACGATGGCGCTCGTGCGGGGGCGCCTCACCGCCCGCACGGAGGGGGCGCGCAGCGATTGGCTCGACCGCTATCGGCCGATCGATCGTGTCGGCTATTCCTTCTACATCTACCGCTTCGAGGATTCGCCTCGATGAGCCGGAAGATGCGCCAAGCCCTCGCCGGGCTCGCGGTCGTGGCCGCGTCCACCGTCGTCTACCTGCCGGGCCTCCCCGGAGAGTTCGTCTACGACGATCACCGGCTGATCGTCGACAACGACGGCCTGAAACGCCCGCTCGATCTGCGCCGCTCGTTCCTGCGCGATTACTACGCCTCCGACATCGACCGGATGGGGCTCGGCTACTACCGGCCGGTCGCTCTTCTGAGCAACGAGCTCGACTACCGGCGGGGGGGAGGCGCGGCGCAGGCGTTTCACGCCACGAACATCGCGATTCACGTCGCCTGCGCACTCCTCGTCCTGGTTCTCGGCGTGCGCCTGCTCGGCCCGGGCATTTCCGCCTCCGCGGCGGCGCTGCTGTTCGCGCTCAACCCCGTTCACGCCGAATCGGTCGCGTTCATCTCCGGTCGCGTCGATCCGCTCGCCACGCTCTTCGGGCTCGCGACGCTCCTCGCGCACCTCGCCGCGAACCGCTCGGCCGCACCCTCGCTCTGGCGGGCCCCCGCTGGTTTGGCATGGCTGGCGGCCCTGATGTCGAAGGAGATCGCTTTCACGGTCCCCGCCGTCGCGCTGCTGCTCGAGATCGCCGAGGAGGGCTGGCCGGGGCCGACCGGCATGCTCGAGCGCCTTCCGCGTTACGCGCCGTATGCGGCGGCGTGGGTGCTCTACCTCCCGCTCCGCTGGATGGCGCTGGGAACGCTTCTGCCCCCCTCCGCAAAGGGCGCGGGATGGGCTGTGACGCGGCCGCCGATCGTCGTGGGCAGCTATCTCGCCTGGCTCGTCGTGCCCCCCCACGGCTTGCACCTCGAGCCGGGATTGGCCTCGGGCGCGCTCGGGGCAGGGGCGGTGCTGCTCGCGGCGGCCGCGCTCGCGGGCTGTTGGACGCTCGCCCGGAGAAGTTGGCGACTGGAGGCGGCGCTCGTCGCCGTCACGCTCGTCGCCCTTCTGCCCGTCGCGCAATTCAGGCCGCTCGAGACGACGCTGTCGGAGCGGTTCCTCTATCTGCCGAGCGTCGCCGCCGCGCTCTTGGCGGGCGCCCTCTTGCGGCGGTTGCCGGCCGGCCGGATCACGATCGTCGCGCTCTCGGTCGTCGGCCTGCTCCTGGTCGTGTACGCGTCGATCCTGATCCCCCGTGCGCGGATTTGGCGGGACGAGATCGCGCTGTGGGAGGCGAAGGAGCGGGAGACTCCCGGAGGCTCGCTCAAGGCGCGGCTCAACATCGCTCGTACGTACGCCCATCGGGGGGATCGCGAGCGGGCCCTCAAAGCCTATGACGCCGCAAAGGCCCTCGAGCCGTCGCTCGCGGGAGGACTCTCCGCCGAGATCAGCGCGCTCAAATCGGAGGCCGGATCCGATGAATACGCGCGCGGTCTCCTCGCTTCGCTCAAGGACTTTCCAAAAGATGGAGCGCTCTGGAACAATCTCGGATTCCACCTCTACAGGAAGGGGGACATGATCGGCGCCACCATGGCGTTCCTGAAGGCCACAGAGCTCACTCCCGCCCGATCGACGGCTTGGCTCGGCCTGGCCCTGGCGAGGTTGTCCGACGGCGACATTCCGGCCGCGGATGAAGCGGCGAGCCGTGCGCTGACGCTTCAGCCCGATCTCGCGCTCGCGGTCGTGGTCCGCGCGGCCTGCGCTCTGGGGCAAGGCCACCCGTGCGACGCGCTGAGGCTGTCGGAAGAGATCGCCGTCGACGACCCGTCCGACCGCGCGATGCTCGACCGGATCGTGGCGCGGGCGCGGCGCGAGTGCCACCCGTGAGTCCTGCGGCGGAAGGGGAGACGAAACGACCGATCCCGTGGGCTGCGGCTTGCGGGCTTGCGGTCGCCACGCTCCTCCTCTACGCGCCGGTCTTCGGGTTCGAGTTCATTCGTTACGACGATCCGAACTACGTCGCGCTCCACCCGCGTGTCTCGCAGGGGCTGAGCTGGGGGAACATCCGTTGGGCCCTGACGGCTTTCGAGGTTGGCAACTGGCATCCGCTGACGCTGATCTCCCACATGGCGGACGTCTCGCTGTTCGGGATGCGCGCGGGTGCCCACCACGCCGTGAACGCCTCGCTCCACGCGCTCAACGCCGCGCTCCTTTTCTTGTTCTGGGAAGGGCTCACCGCGAGACGCGCGCCGAGTCTTTTCGCCGCCGCGCTCTTCGCCGTGCATCCGCTGAACGTCGAATCGGTCGCTTGGATTTCCCAGCGAAAGAGCGTGCTGTGCATGGGCTTCTTGATCCTGACGCTCATCGCGTACGCGGCGTGGGCGCGTCGGGGAGGGCCGTGGAGGTACGCGCTGTCTCTCGCCGGCTGCGCCGCCGCGCTTGCGGCGAAGCCCATGGCCGTCGTCCTTCCGGGACTGCTGCTGCTCCTCGACTACTGGCCCCTCATGCGAGCGGACCGCGTCCAGCGCCTCCTGCTCGAGAAGGTGCCGTTCGCGCTCTTGGCGGCGGCCGCGTCGGTTGCAACCGTGGCCGCACAGCGCGAGGGAGGAGCCTTGGGGACGCTGCAGCAGCACCCCGCGATGGAGCGCCTCGCGAACGCGACCTTCGCGTTGGCGTGGTACGCGGTCCGCATGGTCTGGCCGACCGACCTGTCCCTGTTCTACCCGACCGCGCTCGGTCCTGCCGCGGCCGGGAAGGTCGGCGAAGCGGCGATTCTCCTCGTCGCCACGAGCGCCGCCGTCGTTCCGTTCCTGCGCGCGAGGCGCAGCCTCCCGTTCGGGTGGGGCTGGTATCTCGTCTCGCTGCTCCCCGTCGTCGGATTCGTTCCGATCGGGACGGAGATCGTCGCGGATCGCTACGCCTACCTCGCCCTGATCGGGCCGTTCGCCGCCGTCGCCTTCGGCGCAGCCGACCTCATCGAGCACCGGAGGCCCTCGGTCCGATGGGGAGCGGCGATCGCCGCCAGCATGGTCCTCGTCGCGCTCGCTTTCCGAACGGGACGGACGCTGCCCTCGTGGCGCAATTCCGTCTCGATCCTGAGCCGCGGCTACGAGCGCGCTCCGGACAATGTCCACGTGCTGACGAACTACGGTTTGGAGCTTGTCGAGCGGGAGCAATACGAGCAGGGGATCGCGCTCCTGGCGCGCGCCGCCGGCGAGGTCCCGATGGTCGCCACCGTCCATGTCAACTTGGGGTACGCGTACGCCAAGACAGGCCGGCTCGCCGAAGCGCGCCACGAGTACGAGGCGGCGCTCCCCCTGCGGCCAGACGATCCGAAGCTGGAGATGGAACTGGGGCGACTCCTGGTGCAGCTCGACGAGCGCGAGGAAGCGGAAACCAGGTTGAAGGACGCTGTCGCGCACGATCCGTCCCTCGCCCAGGGTTGGCTCTTCTTGGGAACGCTTCTCTACACCGAAGAGCGGCACGCCGAAGCCCAGCCCGCGCTCGAGCGCGCCGCCGCGCTGGCCCCCCGCGACGTCAAAGCGCTCACAGCGCTCGGCGTCAATCTCGCTGCCCTCGGCCGCCGCGACGAGGCGATCGCCGTGC
>CAZYHZ010000072.1:0-18932 GCA_964647625.1 uncultured Acidobacteriota bacterium | reverse complement strand
CTGCCCCGAAGCCCAAGCCGGCGGCTCCGAAGCCCGCGACCGAGACGGCGGCGGCGCCCGCGCCGCCCCCGCCCAAGCCCGAGCCGATCGTGAAGACGGTGCAGCCCGGCACCGAGCTCGACCTCGAGTTCCTCGCCGGCGCGTCGAGCAAGACGAGCCAGGTCGGCGATCCGCTGCGCGCGAAGTTCGTGTCGCCTGTGGTCGTCGATGGCGTGACCGTGATCCCCGCAGGAACGATCGCGACCGGCGTCGTGACCGAAGCCGTGCCGCTCAAGAAAATCGGCGGGACGGCGAGCCTCGGCCTGAAGTTCGACACGCTCGAGCTGGCCGACGGATCGAAGGCCGGCATCGTCGCGGAGATGCGGGAACAAGGGAAGAGCGAGACCGGGAAAGACGCCGGCACGATCGCCGGTGCGACCGCAGGCGGCGCCCTCCTCGGACGGTTGCTCAGCCGGGGCAGCAAGACGAACGGCACCCTGATCGGCGCGGCCGTCGGCGCGGCGGCCGGGACCGGGATCGCGGCGTCCACCAAGGGACAGGAAGTCGAGCTTCCCACGGGAACGCACGTCGCGCTTCACCTCGACGCGCCTTTGACGCTGACGATCCGCCGCTAGTCGTCCTGGCCGTGCTCCTTAGATAAGGGAAAGCGGGGAGGGCCGGAGAACGCCGCTCGCCGGCCCTTTCCGCGGCCTGATCTCTACTCGCAGACCAGGCTCACCTCTTGGACGACACCCGGGTTTGAAGTGCAGGGACCGAAGTTGCAGTACCCGTGACAGAGCGAGCACCAGCAAGCTCGCGTGATCGCGTGTACGGTCTTCCCTGCGGTGCAGGTCATGATGTCTCCGTTCCCCCGTTGACACCGCGACATCCCGGTATTCTCATCGGATGTCGGGTCATGGGGAGCGCAGGGCTCGCTTGCGCCGTTGTCACGGTCGAGACAGATGTCCACGGAGCAACTGGACTCGGTGGGACACGGATCGGGGTCGATCAGCGGCGGCCCTCCGTACGCCGGGTTCCGACTCGGCAGGAGTTTCGTCTCGGGTGAGGTCGGCTTCGGCGCTGCGGGCAATTGCTGGGGTGTGACGACACTTGCCGTCGCCGTGCTGACGTCCGATGCTTTGGCGCTATCGCTCTTGTCGGTCGAATCCGAGCTCGCCGACCAGGCCAACGAAACGAACAGCGCGGCACTGACGATGCCTACCAAGAACTTCTTTCGCATGTTCGGACCCTCCTTGTCTCAATCTTCTCGCCGAATGTCGCAAGATTTCAATCGGCAGGTCGACCTTTTCCGTCTCGGGGGTTGACATGGTCCCCCACCCCCCGTACAACCCATGAAAGGCCGTCGACTGCTGAAGGGGGGGCGGCATGTTGTTCGCGCTACTTCTGTTGGCCGGGGTGTCTTCGACACTTCGAATTTACGATCACGTCCCCGAGCCCGTCGTGCAGACCGTGGCCACGGCCTCGCCGCGAACCGGCCGGGTCGCGGTCAAGTGGTACACGCTGAATCTGGTCGGGACGGCGCCGCAGAATGGCGACGACGACGGATACGCCGACGCGGACGAGACGCAAGACATGACGCTCACGCTCGTCAACGGGCCGGTCGCGCTCACCAACCTCGTCGTGACGATCTCGACGGGCGACGCCACCATCGAGTGCGTCAACAAAGGGCAGGTCACGATCCCCTCCGTCGCGGCGGGCGCGACGATCACCACGCCCCCGTTCCGGTTCAAGGTCGCCGGACCCGGCATCGTCAGCCGGACGGATATCGACCAGCCGCTCAACGCGAACTTCGCCATCGCGATGCGCGCCGACCAGTTCGACGTGCTCGACCGTGCTGCGCAGCTCACGCTGCCGCTCGACCTCGATCTTTCCGGAGGCAGCGGATCGACGTCGTTCAACGAGGACTTCGAGAACGCGACCGGGCCGAGCGGCCTGGGGAAATTCACCCTCGACTCGCTCGACGTGGGGAAGAACTCTCTCGCGGCGTCCGACGGCATGCGCTGCCAGTACAACGATCCCGATGGACCCAACACCAACAGCGCCGGAGAGGTCGACTGTTTCCTGGGCTTCACCGGATTCCCGGACGTGAACGATTGGCACCTTCACACGACGGCGACGACGCAGGGCGGTGTGGGTCGCGCCTACAACGGCGCGAAGTCGCTGCACTGGGGCGTGCACACGCCTTCGAATCCCTCGTACGACACGACGCGATTGAAGCAGATGGACGCCGTCCAGAGCATCATCATCAACCTGCAATCGCCGTCGACCCATCCCGAGCTGACGTTCGAGCACCAGATTTCTCTGATGGGATACGGAACGTGTCCCTGCAGCGTCAATCCCGGCGAAGCCGTCGACCGCGCGATCGTCGAGGTCAACACCCTGACTCCGATCGGCACCGACGGCCCGTTGTGGGAGCGGCTGGAGCCCTACTGGAACCGATATGACAACGTCGGAACGGACCAGTACTCCAACTGCATGTTCGATCCCGTCGACGACGGCAACGACGAGGACAGTTACTACGACCCTTCGGACCCGAGCCGGCGCCTCGGTCCGTCCTCGACGTGCTACGGGGAGCGCGTTTTCTCCCGCGCGGGCGATACCGACTACCGGAATACCGCGGACGCGACCAAGATCGGGCTGGCCGGCGATGGGCCGGGACTTCAGGGGTCGATCAACGTCGGCACCTGGGTGAAGCCGGCGTTCAGCCTCCAGAAGTACGCCGGGCGGCGTATCAAGATCCGGCTTCTCGCCACGTCCTTGGAGATCGGCCAGACGCAAACCTGGTTGGCGGAGGCCGGCCAGGGAGACCTCGTCGGGGACGACGGCTGGTACGTCGACGATGTCCGCGTGACGCCTACGCTGACGAACCCGGCCACGATCAGCCCGGATTCAAAATCCGTGACGCCGATCCCATGCGTCCCGTGCACCTCGATCAACGCGGCTCTGACCGCCTCGCCTAACGCGACGTCCGCACCAGGGAATATCGTGAAGCTCGACGCGAACGGCAGCGTGGCCGACTCGTGCCTGATGGGACCGCCGCAGTACCAGTTCTGGATCGATGAGAACGCGAACGGCATCGCGGGCGACAACGGCGACACGATGATCAGGGACTTCGCCGAGCTCCCCACGCTTCTCGTCGCGCCCGATGCGACGCAGCACTACGCGGTCGTCGCCGGGTGCCCGGGCGAGCCGCTGTGCGATACCGACGGCTCGGCCACGGCGGTCTCGACGGTCACGGTCAATTGCCCGGCGGGAGTCACGCGAAGCGCCTTCGGCCAGCCGATCTACGTCGAAAAGGGGTTCGGGTACTACAACACGGAGATCCACTGGGCGGTCGACAAGCCGTACGACTTCATCCGGGGATGTCTGTTCGGGACGTGCAACGGCGGGATCACCCTGCGTGGGACCGGGACGTTCACCGGCGCGATCGACACATGTTCCTCCGGGGCCTCGGCCGGAAGCTCGGTCGTCGATTACGGATCCGGCGACCCCCTCCCGAGCACGGGCAACAACTACTTCTATCTGGTTCGCGGCCGCGTCGCCGCGTGCGGTACCACGGCGCCCGGATTCACGTCGGGCGCGCCGTCGGAGAGCGCGGGACGAGACGTCGAGATCGATGCCGATGCCGTGGCGGCGACCTGTCCGTGAGGACGAGCTGAAGCGAGCCGAGTCGCCGGCCCATGAAATGGAAAACCAAGGCCCGAATCCAGAGGGTTCTCTCTGCGTCGCCCGGCGGAGGGTTCCTCAACTATTTGCTGCAAAGAGTAGCCGGGCGCTCGTATCGAACGGGTGACGATCAGTTCCTGTTCCGCGCGCGCCTCGCGCTGCGGCAGCTCGAGCTGTGTGCGCCCTACCTGACCGGCGACCTTGCGTCACTGAAAGCGTACGAGTTCGGCGCGGGCTCCGACCTCGTCATCCCCCTGTCCCGGGCCGCCCGCGGCCTGCGGCATCAGGTCGTCGTGGACCTCGAGGTCCTGATCCGGGCCGGACTCGTCGCGGAGGCCGTGGCACGGCTCAATCGCCACGCCGAGGCCCTGGGCATTGCGCCGCTCCCTCCCTTGGACACCCGCTCGCGCGCCCGTGCGATCGCCGGCCTCGAACGGACGCTCGGCATCACGTATCGAGCGCCATTCGACGCGACGGCGACCGACCTCCCCGCCGCCACGTTCGACCTCGTGTTCTCGAACAGCACGCTGGAGCACATCCCGCGCGATGACATCGGCCCGCTGCTTGGGGACTGCCGCAGGGTGCTCAAGGACGACGGCGTGATGTGCTTTCGAATCGATTACGAAGATCACTTCGCGATCGTGGACCCGGATCTGTCCCCCTACAACTTCCTGCGATACGGCGAGAAGGAGTGGGCCCGGTTCAATTCTCGCATCCACTATCAGAACCGGCTCCGGCACCGGGACTACTGCGAGCTGTTCGAAGCTCATGGGCTCGACATCGTGCACGTCGAGACCATCGAGCCTGCCCCGGACGCCGTTCGCGAGCTCGCGGCGATCGCGGTCGCCGGCGAGTTCAGGCGGTACACGCTCGAGGAATTGGGAATTCGAAAGGGAGTGTTCGTGCTTCGAAAAACCCGGATGGGTTAGCGGCGCCGGCTCACTTCGCTTTGGCGACCCCGAGCGCTTCGAGCTTGGCCGCGAGATCGCTGCCCGCCGTTTGCGGCTTCACGCTCTTGTCGATGTCGAGGATCTTGCCGCCGGCGTCGATATAGAACGTCCAGCGGTGCGCGAGGCCGACCTCGGGGATCAACACCCCGTAAGCATCGGCCACCTTCTTGTCGGGATCGGCGAGAATCGGGAAGTCGCACGACAGCGACTCGGCGAACTTCTTGTTCTCCTGCGGATCGTCGGTCGAAGCCGCGAAGTACGTAACGTCGAATTTCCGGATCGCGGCGCCGCTCTCACGGAGCGATTTGCATTCGGCGGTTCAGCCGCCCGTGAACGCCTTCGGGAACCACGCCAGGACGACGGTCTTCCCGCGAAGCTGCGCCAGCTCGTGGACCTTTCCGTCCGAGCCCTGGAGCTTGAACGGCGGCGCGGGGTCGCCGGGTTTCAGCTCCGCCGCCCCGGTCCGGCCTGCGAACGTCGCCAAGCCCGCGGCCACCAGCAGTCCAGCCCAACGATTTCGCATCGCCTCTCCTTATTGGTAGGAGTCTGCCAGCGAAAGGGCGGCGTGACAACTTCACGCGCTCCCATGGCCCCAATGGCCCGAATCACATCCCTGTGCGATAGCGCCCGCCCCTCCCCGCCCCGTATACCCCTGATGTGCCGGGAGGCCGCGCATGCGCCGCCGTTCGCTCGTATCCGTCGCGTTCATGATGGCCGGGGCCTTCGTCTGCACGAGCGCCCGCGCCACGAGGCTCGACACCGAGCGCCGGGTCGATGCCTGCCGCGCGGTCGAGCGCGTGCTCTGGGAAAGGCGGATCTGGCCGGAGTCGAACCCCGGTCCCAAGCCGCCGCTCGAGTCGGTCCTTCCGGAGAGCGTCCTGCGGGCGCAGGTCGAGGACGTCCTCCGGAAGTCCGAGGCGCTGGAGACGATCTGGCACCGGCCGATCGGAGACCGGGAGCTTCAAGCCGAAATCGACCGGATGGTCCGAGGCTCGCGCGCGCCGGACACCCTGGAAGCGATGTTCGACGCGCTGGGCCGCGATCCCGTCTTGATCGGCGAAGCCGTCGCCCGTCCCGCGCTCGTCGATCGCCTGATCCGCTCGTGGTACGCAAACGATCCGAGGTTTCACGAGACGGAGCGCCGCCGCGCCGAGCGCGATCTTTCCGCGGCGTCGAGCGTCGACGACCTGGCCCGCATCGCGCCCCGATACCGGGTGACGACGTGGACGCAGGACGTCGAGGCGGGCCGCCCGGCCGTACGCCCCGCCGGCACGATCGCCGTCGACGCGTCGCGATGGAGCGACCTCAGGGCAAAGCTCGGCGGGCGCCCCGCGGGGCAAATCGGCAGGCTCGAGGAGACGGAGACGGCGTATACCGCGGCGGTCGTCCTCTCGAAGGGAGACCGAACCCTCGAGGTCGGCGTGGCTTCTTGGCCGAAGACCACGTTCGAATCCTGGTGGTCGGTCGAGCGCGACAGCCATCGTGCGGCGCTTCCCGATCTCGGCAGCAACGAGCCGGCGCTGTCGATCCCGGCCGCCTCGCGCTCCATCGGAACGCCGATCTGTGTCGACGATTCCTGGATCAAGACCGGAACGGGCGCTCCGCTGGGACGCGCCTGGCATGCCGCGGTATGGACCGGCACCGAGATGATCGTCTGGGGCGGGCTCGTCCAGTCGGGCTTCGGGATATCGAACGATTCGCGCAGCGGCGGGCGGTACGACCCGGCGACCGACACGTGGTCGACCATCTCCACGATCGACTCCCCCGATTCCGGCGAGAGCCCCGCGGCCGTCTGGACGGGCTCGCGCATGATTATCTGGGGTGGAAGCGACGGTGGGTCCACCTTTTACCGCTCCGGCGGAGTCTATGACCCCGTGACGGACCGGTGGACCCCGACGACTTTGGCAAACGCTCCGAGCGCCCGGATTCCCGAGGTCGCCGTCTGGACGGGAAGCCGGATGGTGATCTGGGGCGATGCGTACGCGGCCAGCGCGCCCGGAAGCGGAGGCACGTACGATCCCCTCAACGACACCTGGACCGCGACGACCCTGACCGATGCGCCGTTCACCGAGGCCGGCCAGAACGCCGTCTGGTCGGGCTCCGAGATGATCGTCTGGCCGGGGAAGCGTTACGACCCGGCCGCCGACGTGTGGAGGCCGATCTCATCGACGGGTGCGCCCGCGCACCGCGACTTCGCCGCTCTCGCGTGGATCGGCTCGCGCATGATCGCCTGGGGCGGGACCGCCTTCGGCCAGTACTTGGGGGACGGCGGCCTGTACGATCCCGCGACGGATTCGTGGTCGGCCATGACGGCGACGAACGCTCCGCAGGGTCGAGCAGGGGCGCCGTCGGCCTGGGTGGCGAATCGGTTCGTGGTGTGGGGCGGGGAGAACGGCGCGAACACCGGCGGCCGCTACGACCCCGCGACGAACACCTGGACGGCCACGACGACCGTCGGCGCCCCCGATGCGCGGGTCAACGCATCGGCCGTCGTCGCCGGCAACGAGATGATCGTCTGGGGCGGCTGGGCCTCGAGCGACATGGTCAACACCGGCGCTCGCTACAACCCGCTCGACGACACCTGGGTTCCGACGCGCATCGGCAATGCGTCCCCCCAAGCACGCAGCCAGCACTCGGCCGTGTGGACGGGCGTCGAGATGATCGTGTGGGGTGGGAGCGGCTACGACGACATCCTCGCAGACGGCGGGGCGTACGCTCCGGCGACGGATAGCTGGGTTCCGACCAGCCCCGTCGCGGCGCCCTCCCAGCGCGTCGGCCCCGTCGCGGTCTGGACGGGAGCCTCGATGCTCGTCTGGAGCGGGCTGGATTACAACGGCCCGCTCAACACGGGAGGCCGCTACGACCCGATCGCACACTCTTGGTCCGCGATCACGACGAGCGGAGCGCCCAGCGCCCGCGAGGTTCCCAGCGTCGTCTGGACCGGCACCCGGATGATCGTTTGGGGCGGGTACGACGGCAACCTCACGCTGTTCGACGGCGGACGCTACGATCCGTCGGGCGACTCCTGGCTACCGGTCAGCGGGAGCGGCGCGCCGTACCCACGCGTCTTGCACACCGCGGTGTGGACGGGCAGCTCGATGATCGTGTGGGGAGGTGAGGCGACGGGTAACGTCAGCTTGAGCTCCGGCGGACGGTACGACCCGAGCACCGACTCGTGGACGGCGACCACCACGACGAGCGCGCCGAGCGCTCGCTATGGTCACACGGCCGTGTGGACCGGCGATCGCATGCTTTTGTGGGGCGGGCAGGATTCGGCCCCCCTCGGCGACGGCTCGTCCTACGATCCGGTTGCGAACGCATGGACGCCGCTTTCGAGCGCCGGTGCTCCGGCGGCGCGGTTCCGGCCGAGCGCGATCTGGACCGGAAACGAAATGATCGTCTGGGGTGGATACGACGGAACCGACACCCTGAATTCCGGAGGACGCTACCGCCCGGCGGACGGGACGTGGAGGTCGACGTCGCCTTCGGGCGCTCCCGACAAGCGAATCACGCAGACCGCGGTTTGGACAGGGAGCAAGATGCTGATCTGGGGAGGCTCGCGCTCCGACTTCTATCCGGCCGACGTCTACAACGACGGCGCAAGCTACTGCTCGTGCGTCAACTGGTATCCCGACGCCGACGGCGACGGGTATGGCGCGTCGGGAGGCGTGATCTCGGTGTGCGACGGGACGCACCCCGCGGGGACGGTCGTTCGCGGGGGCGATTGCAACGACGGGAACGCCGCGATCCATCCCGGCGTCGCGGACGCGACGTGCGACGGAGTCGACGACGACTGCGACGGCCAGATCGACGAGGACTACATCGCGCAGCCGATCGTGTGCGGCTACGGCCCATGCCGGGCGTTCGGCAACCGCGATTGCGTCGGCGGCCAGTATGTGTACGACTGCGTGCCCGGAACGCCGAGCACGACCATCGACGACACGTGCAACAACGTCGACGACGATTGCGACGGCGTCGTGGACGACGACTTCCCGCAGCACGACGACTACTGGACGGCGACCGCGAACGCGCCCGCATCCCGCACGAATCACACGGCGGTCTGGTCGGGGAGCGAAGTGCTCGTCTTCGGCGGCGACAACGGCTCGGGGACGGTCCAGACCGGGGGCGTGGCGTATGCGCCCGCGACCAACGCCTGGCGCACGCTCGCGACCGGGCCCGCGAAGCGCTGGCATCACACCGCGACGTGGACGGGATCGCGCATGGTGGTGTGGGGTGGCGACGACAACGTCTCGACGATCTACAACAGCGGGAGCCGGTACGATCCCGGAACCGACACGTGGGCGGCGTCGACCACGACCGGCGCTCCGACCGCGCGCGGGCTGCACAGCGCGGTCTGGACCGGCTCGCGCGTCGTGATCTGGGGAGGGCGCGACGCCGCCAACTATCTGAACACCGGTTCGCGATACGACCCGGCGGCGAACAGCTGGTCGGCGACGTCGACCACGGGAGCCCCGGCGGTCCGCGACGCGCACACCGCCGTCTGGACCGGATCCGAGATGCTCGTCTGGGGCGGCCTCTCGACCGGCCAGGTGTCGCTCAACACGGGCGGCCGCTACAACCCGGCGTCGAACACCTGGTCCTCGATGACGACCACCGGCGCGCCGTCCGCCCGCTACGGTCACGTGGCCGTGTGGACCGGCACCGAGATGTTGATCTGGGGAGGGACGTCGAACGGGACGAGCTACCTCGCCGACGGTGCACGCTACAACCCCGCGACCGACACGTGGACGTCGATCCCGAACCTCGGCGCGCCCACGCGGCGGGCGTTCGCGTCATACGTCTGGACCGGCACGGAGCTGATCGTCTGGGGCGGAACCTACAAGACGAACGAGGTGCCCGAGACTCCCCTCGCCGACGGCGCGCGCTACAACCCGTCGACGAACGCCTGGACCGCGATGAACACACAGCTCGCGCTCCCCTCGGCGCGCGCGCGGGCTGCCTCCGTGTGGACGGGTTCGGAGCTGATCGTCTGGGGAGGCGACCCCGACGGTGGCGCGGTCGCGAGCGGAGGCCGGTACAACCCGCGGACCGTCTGCGGCGTCGGCGCGTGCCAGCAGGTCGGGCTCACGTACTGCTCCGGCGGTACAACGGGATTCCAGTGCACGCCGCTCGCGCCGACCCCCGAGGTCTGCGACAACGTCGACAACGACTGCAACGGCACCATCGACGACGGCATCGCGCCTCCCACGTCGCGGCCGGCCGTCCTCGCCGCCAAGTCCGGCGGGATCATGTCGCTGTCGTGGACCGCGGCCTCGGACGCCACCGGCTACGACACGGTGCGCGGAAGCCTGGGGACGCTGCGATCGAGCGCCGGCAACTTCGCGACATCGGTCGATCTGTGCATCGCGAACGATCAGCGGGGAGCATCGAGCACGGACTCCGCCGCACCTCCCGCGGGCAGCGGCTACTGGTACCTCGTGCGTCCCGTGAACGCGTGCTCGGGGAGCGGGTCCTACGACGAGCCGATCCCGCCGCAGCAAGGCTTGCGAGACGCGGAGATCGCGGCGTCGGGGCTGGCCTGTCCCTGACTCGAGTCTCGGCCGGACCCGGAGCCCCGCTTGATTTCATCGAGAACGCGCGGCATACCGTGCGCATGAAACGCACAAATCTTGTGCTTGATGAGAAGCTCCTCGAAGAAGCGGTGCGACTGAGCGGGGAGCGCACCTACTCTCGGGCCGTCGAGCGCGCGCTGAGCGAATTCGTGCTCAAGGTCAAGGCGCACCGAATCCTCGATCTTGCCGGGTCCGGGCTGTGGGATGGGAGCCTCGCCGAGATGCGGAGGGATTGGGCCGTGGGCGAGCGAACGCCGAAAAGGAAGCGGCGTGGTCCTCGTTGACCCCTCCGTCTGGATCGAGGTGTTTCGGAAGAACGCTTCCCTCCGATTGGACGCGGTCGTCGACGTCGATGACGTTGTCACCTGCCTTCCCGTCGTTCAGGAGGTCATCCAGGGATTTCGGGACGAGCGGGCGTTCGCGATCTCGCGCGCCGCAATGCTGGCCTTCCCAATCGTGGAGGCCCCGCTCCGAACCGAAGTCGTCCTCGAAGCCGCCGACATTTACCGTGCCGCTAGGCGTGCCGAGCTGACGGTCCGGTCGGGAATCGATTGCCTCATCGCGGCATGCGCGATTCGACACGGGCTTACCGTGCTCCACCACGACCGCGATTTCGAATCGATAGCCCGGGTTTCCGGCCTGGCGTCGCGTCGCATCCGGCTTTGACCCGCGAGGATCGGAGACCGCTCCGCCCGGCCGATTCGGCCTATTTCCGTGTCGCGGGATCGGTGCTCGCGGATGCCGCCAGGGCCGGGTCGATCGCGCGGAGCGCCTCGATCTCACGACGGGCGGTCTCTCGATCCCCCGCATCGCGCGCCATGATCGCCAAGTAGTAGCGCGGCTGCGGCAGACCGGGATCCAGCGCGATCGCTTGCCGGAACGCCGCGGCCGCAGCGGCGGAATCGTGCAGCTGCATGCGGGCGAATCCCAGCAGCCCCCACGATCCTGCGTCCTTCGGCGCAACCGCGGTCGCCTTCTCGAGGGCGGACGCGGCGCCCAGCCAATCGCCGCGCTCGCCCTCCACCCGTCCCAGACCGACGCGCGCCCGCCAGTCGTTCGGGCGGAGCGCGAGATAGGCCTCGAACTCGTCTTGCGCGAGATCGAAAGTCCGCTGCTGCGCCGCCACGGACGCCAGCGCGAGGTGAGCTTCCGCGAGATCCGGTCTGAGGCGGACGGCCTCGCGCAGATGCTCGTTGGCTTCGTCCCACCGCCCCATGCGCACCAGCGCATCGCCGAGCCGGAACTGGATGTCGCCGTGCCTCGGGTCGATCGCAAGCGCCTTCTCGTAGAGGTCCTTCGCCGTGGCGGGATCTTGACGCGCGTCGAGATACGTATTGCCGAGATTGAAGTATGCGAGGATCGAATCGGGGGCGACGCGGATGATCTGACGGTAGACCGCCTCGTCGTCCTTCCACGTGAGGACCTGGGCGCCGCTCATCGCCGCGAAGACCACGACGATTCCGACCGACACGACGGCGGCGACGCGGCGCGTCTCCGGCGGGGCTCCGGCCAGGAGCTCGGCGGCGCCGAAAACGACGATCAACGCGAGCCCGATCAACGGAACGTACATGTACCGATCGGCCATCGCCTGCGAGCCGACGTGGATCAACCCGATCGCCGGGACGAGCGTCCCCGCGAACCAAAGCCAGCCGACGGTCGCATACGGCCGCTTCTTGAATGCAACGGCCGCCGCCGCGGTCCCCACGACCAGACCGACGACACCGAAGAGCCAGAACGTCGCCGGCACCGCTCCGTGCCGGAACGGATAGAGCGCCGCGAGGTGGACCGGAGCGACCGCCTTCGATAGATACCAGCCGTAGGCGTGGAGGGCGTTGGCGACACGCTCGCCGAGCGGAAACGTTTCCTCCGTCCCGACCGCGCCGATCCCCGCTTGAAAGCGCACGGTGAGCCATCCGACGACCGCCGCCGGGACCAGGAGCGGCGCCTTCTCCAGGACCAGCCGCGCTCGCGGCTCCGTCCGTCGCAGCGGCCACAGGTCGAGGAGCAGCAACGTGAAAGGGATCGTCACCGCCATCGGCTTCGCGAGCATCGACAGCGTCGCCCACCCGAACACGAAGCCGTAGCGCACGCCGGACGGCCGCTCCGCGTAGCGTGCGTAGGCGAGCAGCGTCGCGCACCAGAAGAATCCCGAGAGCACTCCCTTCCGCTCGGCGATCCAGGCCACCGGCTCGACGTGGAGCGGATGCACGGCGAACACCGCGGCCACGAGCGCGCTCGGGAGCAGCGCGCCCGTCATCCGCCGGAGCGCCAGTAGCAGCAAGACGGCTCCCGCCGCATGCAGCACGACGTTCGTCACGTGGTGGCCGCGCGCGTCCATTCCGAAGAGCTGGCAATCCAGCATGTGCGAGAGGTACGTGACCGGCGAGTAGTAGCCGAACTCGTCGTTCACGAACGCGTGGCCGACGTTTTCCACGCTGATCCCCCGCCGTATGTGCTCGTTGCCCGTGACGAAGCGCGGGTCATCGAGCCCGAGAA
Organism: uncultured Acidobacteriota bacterium; assembly: GCA_964647625.1. Taxonomy (GTDB): domain Bacteria; phylum Acidobacteriota; class Polarisedimenticolia; order Polarisedimenticolales; family DASRJG01; genus DASRJG01. The sequence continues at coordinate 6,247 of CAZYHZ010000072.1, read as the reverse complement.
AGGGGAACGTCACCGCCGGAGCGAACACGACGGCCGTGACGAGCACGAGCAGGGCTGCGGCGGTTGCGGTGGGGAATCGAACGTTCACGCCTGGGAAACCCTCCGAGCGCCGGTCGTGCCTTCGGTCCGCGGGCCATCATGGCACGCGCGAGGCGCCCGGAGGGTCGTTGCGGACTCCAGCTAGCTCAGGGCGCGTACGCGAGGCAGCAATATGCGCCGTCGGCTTGCGCCGAGCAGATGACGTTGGGCTTGTTCGGATTGCAGGGCTGGCCGACCTGACCGGCGTTGCAAGGCTGAACGCCGCGCGCGCAGTGTCCCGCGGGCCGATCCGCGCGCGATTGCAAGGCCTGGAACCCCGTCGTCGTCGCGACGATGGCGATCAGCACTGCGCCTACCTGAAAGATCCTCATCCCGTGACCTTGCAGTTCTTCGCGCCCGCGCACGCGGCGATGCAGGAGTTGCAATAGGTTCGGCCGTTGTCGCAGGTCACACCGATGCAGATGTTCGGGCAGGGTCCGCACCTCGCCATCGCGGGCGTCGCGGTGGTCGTGAGGAGCGCGAAGCTCCCGGCGATCGCGGAGATCGCGATGAACGCAACGAGACCGGCGCTACACAGCTTCTTTCTCATTGGGCCCTCCTTCGGCATGACGCCGTTTTGCGATCCTACGCCGATCGCGCTCCCCGAACAAACCGTCAGCTTGCCAGGGCGCGGCGGAGCTCGGACACCTGGTCGTCCGTCGGGACGCCGAACCAGACCGACGTCACGGCACCCGTGCCGTCGACCAGCGCCGCGGCCGGAATCGCCGGAAATTTCGACAGCGGCGCTCCTCGTGGCTCGGAGGCGCCGAACACCGGGAACCGGAGGTCCGGGTACGGGAGCGTCGCGCTTCCACTCTGCTGAAAATCCGTCTGAATTCCCACCAGATGGACGTTGGCGGCTCCGCCCTCCGCGAGCAGCTTGTTCCACACCGGGATCGTCTCGCGGCAGGCGCCGCACGTCGACGAGAACACGAGAATGAGCGTGTTGCCCCGGCCGCCGAACGCGATGCGGGTCTTCTGCCCCTTCGCGTCCACGACGTCGAATGGGTCGATCGTGTCGCCTTTCTTCAATGCGCCGGGGGGCACCGCGTTGGCGGCCGCAGCGATTTGCGCCTTGAGGGAGCGATTCTGCCAGGCGAGGAGGAGCGTCAAGGCGGCCAGAACGACGCATGCGACGCCAAGAAACAAGCTGAATCGGTCGCGAGGAGCGGGGCTCGGGTTCGTCATGGGCCCGATCATACGCGCGACAGATTTTGGGCGCTCACACCCTTTCGGCCTGGCGGTTTCCGGCGGAACGGAGCAGGCTATACCCATGAACCGCCGCGCGCTCTCGATTGTGCTTGTCGCCCTCGTCGGGCTTTGCGCCTCCTCAGCCGCTCGCGCCGAGCGCGTGGGCGAGAAGGTGATCAACGTCAAGGTCGATTTCCCCTTCCGCGCCGGTCAGGAGACACTCCCCGCCGGAGCGTACGTGGTCCGCCACCCCACGGGCGACATGGCGGTGATCGAGCTTGTCGGCGAGCATGACAAGACGACCGTGCTCGTGGCGATCTCCCGCTTGGCCCGCAGCGCGGCCAGCTATACGGACGAGACCGGCCTCATTTTCCGGAAGGTCGACGGCCAGCTCGTTCTCTCCGAAGTCTGGCTCCAGGATCTCGATGGGTTCCTGATGCGGCGAGAAGACGAGCCCTCCGCCGGTCATCACGGGCAGACCACCAAGAAGTGACGGCTCACGGGCAGGTATTCGTCGTTCGCGGGGAGCCGTTGCTCTCGATGCCGTAGGATCCGGCGCCGCACTCATTCTCCCCGCGCGCCAGGTACCACAACCCCGAGCCGGATCCCGGAACCGTCGGATCGGTCACCGTCGCCGTCGCGAGGTTGTCGAAGCACGTCTCGTCGCCTCCGCCCGGACCGGCCGGGAGCGATGCCAGGCCTCCGCGCACGACGTCGTATCGCGTGGCGGACGTCGTCGCGGTCCAGCTGAACGAGGTCTTGCTGCCCGCGACGAGGTCGTCCGTCTCGGCCGGAGCCGCGACCACCGTCCCGGCGCACGCGCCACCCGAGCATGCATCGCCGGTGGTGCATGCGTTGCCGTCGTCGCACGCCGTCCCGTCGGGCTGGCCGGCGCAGGCCGTGGTGTGCCGGAGGACGCATCCGTTCACGGTGTCGATCATGTCGTGCACCGAAGCGGTCAACGCGCTCCCGGCTTGCGGCGTCGTGCCGTCCCAGATGTCCTCCGCCCCCGGGCACGCGCTGACCGCGGTCAGCGCGAAATGCGCGGTCTGGCCCGCGCTCGTGAAGTTTCGATAGAAGAACGAGCCCTCGCCGGCCGAGTTGTTCGCGTTGTTGTTGCAGAGCCAACCGGAAAGCGCCGTCTGCGGATAGGTGAAGCTCGCGCTCGGGCCGCTCGTCGTGCATCCGAGGTAGCTCGAATCGCCGCTGACGAGGCTCTGATCTTTCCAGCTCTGGTACGACGCGCAGGTCGTCGGGCCCGGCCCTTGGCACGAGCTGTCTCCGGTCCACAGAGCGACGTTCGATGCCGAGCTCGACACGTAGGATGGAGGCGTGCTCCACGGGGCGCCGTTCGTCGGGAGGACGGTGACGTTGGGCGCGTCCGGGACGACGCATCCCAGCGCGACGTCGCCGAAGACCGGTCCGGACGTCAAGACGACCTTGTCGAGATAGCTGCCGCCGTCGTACCAGGCGAGCGTGTATCCCCACGCGCCGGTGCCGCCGCTGTGTCCCTGCGCGCACATGGCGCCCGCGGTGTGGATCTGATTCGTGGGATCGGCGATGTACGCGAGCAAGGTTGCCGGCCGGCACGCGGCAAGCTTGATGCTCTTCGTCGCCTCGCCGGTGTCCTCCCAATCGCTCGGCCACGCCAGCTGAACGACGACGTAGCCGGCCTGAAGGTACTGGTCGACGTAAGTGGATCCCGCCGGGCCCGCGTTGAACGGCTGCCTTCCGCCTCCCCCGCCGTGAAGGACGATGGTTCCCTTGGGAGTGGCTCCCGGAAGCTTGATGCCGAGGATGACGTTCGTGAGATCGACGTTTCCCGGGCAATTGGCCACCTTGACCTCCTCGCACGTCATCCCCGTGAAGAAGCCGGCCGGACATGCCACCGGTCGTTGCACGAGGACGACGTTCCCCAGCGGAAGCGGGGGTGACTGTGCGGCGGCACGCGAAGCCGCCACGGCGACGAAGCCGGAGAGCACGAACCGCTGCGCGCGAACGGATCTCATCTCGGCAGCCCCTTTTTGCTCGATGCCGGTTGGACAGCTCGCCACGTCCAGTTACGTCGAGAAAGGCACCCCGGCAAGCCCATCTTGGGACCGGCGCCTGTGGTAGCCTCGCTCGAGGGGTTACCCGATCTCATGAACGTCGCCACGGCGACCGCGCGATACGAGCGTTGGATCCGCTCCCAGGTTCCGTTGATCCGGGGCGACCTGGAGCGCAAGCACCGCGAGATGGCCGCGGATCGGTTTCCATTCCTCCGGGCGACCTACTACCGCTGGGCGCAAATCTGGGCCGAGCACGCCGGCCGTCTCGCCGGCGCCCCTCGCATCCTGTCGGTCGGCGACCTGCACGTCGAGAACTTCGGAACGTGGCGCGACGCGGACGGGCGGCTCGTTTGGGGCGTCAACGATTTCGACGAGGCGGACGAGCTTCCGTTCGCGGCGGACCTGCTTCGGCTGGCCGTGAGCGCGGTCATCGCAGTCCGGGACGGCGATCGCCCCCTCAGCGCGAAGCAAGCGGTCGCCGCGATCCTGGACGGCTACCGTCATGGGCTCGAGAACGGCGGGGAGCCGTTCGTTCTCGAAGAGCGCCACCCCGCGCTTCGATCGATCGCCGAAGCCCGGCTCAAGGACCAAGAAACCTTCTGGTCGAAGCTCGCCGAAAGCCCTCCCAATCGTGAGCCGTTGCCGCGACCCGCGCGGCGCATGCTCAAGCGCCTGCTTCCGAAAGGCGCGGCGCGCGTGCGGGTGGTTCATCGCGCGGCGGGGCTCGGAAGCTTGGGCCGGCGACGATTCACCGCCACGGCCGAGCTTTCGGGCGGCTTGATCGCACGCGAGGTGAAGGAGCTGGTTTCCGCGGCGTCGGTCTGGGCCCGCGGCGGCGACTCGCGGCAAATCCACTACGCGCGAATCCTGCGCTCGGCCGTCCGGTGCCCCGACCCGTTTCTCGTCTACCGGAAGGGTTGGGCGGGGCGCCGCTACTCGCCATCGAACAATCGCATCGAGCTTCGCTACCTCCCGGCGGCCGACGTGGAGACGGTGCTCCGGTGCATGGGCACCGAGACGGCCAACATCCATCTCGGAGGGAAAGACCGCCGCGGGATCCGTGCTGCGCTGGCCCGGGTGAAGGCAACGGAGGTCGTCAAGGCGGTGCGCGCGCTCGAGCGGGCGGTCTCTCAGGACTGGAAATACTGGCAGCGGCGCTGACTGCGGCCGGCACTCGATCGAACACGCAACCTTTCCGCGCGCCGCGCGTTCTCTAGGGCATGCCTCATCGCGCAAGGATGTCCGGGGAGCCCGCCGTTGCCGGGGTCGTCGCCGTGGGCCTGGTTCTGTTCTGCTCGGGATGCATGACCTACAAAGGCCCCCGCGGCGTGGCCGACACCATCGAGCAAAAGGCGGGTGTCCAGCTGCACCGGGAATTCGGTGTCAAGCTCGGCCCGATCTCGACGAAGATCGCGACGTCTTTGGCCCATCATTGGGTCGACGAAGAAGACTTCCGCGACGTGCACGGGATCGCCATCGCCGTCTTCGAGGTGAAGGGACGGACCGGGGCCCCGGCCCAGCCGATCACCGCGCACGATCTCGGCGTCGATGGCTGGCAGACGATGATCTCGTCGCGGTCGCAGGACGACCAGCTTCTCGTCCTCGCGAAGCCGGGCGACGGTGAGCTGCGCGAGATGATGTTCGTATCGATCGACGGCGAGGAGGTGGTCGTGGCACGGCTCAAGGGCCACCTCGACAAGCTGATCACCAAGACGCTCGCCTCGGCCGATCGCGACGGAGCGGCCGGCGCACGCGCCGCGATCGGCGCCGGATCGCACGTCACGTCGCGTTGACCGCGACGGCGACCCGGCGCCCCTTTCTCACGGACAGGTCGTCGTGACCCGCGGCGACCCGTTGCTCTGATTGCCGAACGATCCGTTCCCGCACGCGTTCTCGCCGCGCGAGAGGTACCAGTACCCGGAGCCCGCCGCGGGCACCGACGCGTCGGTGACCGTGGCGCCGGAGAGGTTGTCGAAGCACGTCTCGTCGGCACCGCCGGGCCCGACGGGAAGCGCGGAGAGCGCGCCGCGCACGACGTCATAGCGGGTGGCGAACGCCGCCGGGGACCAGCTGTATGTCGTCTTGTTCGCGGCTGCGGCAACATTCTGAGTCTCGGGCGGCGCCGTGATCGTCGCGCCGGGTTGACACGTGCCTCCACCGCACGTGTCGCCGACGGTGCACGGGTTGCCGTCGTCGCAGGCCACCGTGTTGCTCGCGAAGACGCAGCCGGTCGCGGGATTGCACGTGTCGTCGGTGCATACGTTGCCGTCGTTGCAAACCAAAGGCGCTCCCGGCTGGCAGCTCCCGTTCGAACAGGCGTCTCCCACCGTGCAGGCGTTCCCGTCGCTGCATGCGAGCGTGTTGTTGGTGTAGACGCAACCGGTTGCCGGGTTGCACGTATCCGTCGTGCAGACGTTCCCGTCGTTGCAGACCACCGCCGAGCCGGGATGACAGCTTCCACCCGAGCAAGCATCACCCGCCGTGCACGCGTTCCCGTCGTCGCAAGCCACCGTGTTGTTGGTGTAGACGCAGCCGGTCGCCGGGTTGCACGTATCCGTGGTGCAGACGTTCCCGTCGTTGCAAACGACCGGGGCTCCGGGCTGACAGCTTCCGCCCGAGCAGGTATCGCCCGTCGTGCACGCGTTCCCGTCGTCGCACGCCACGGTGTTGTTGGTGTAGACGCAGCCCGTCGCCGGGTTGCACGTATCCGTCGTGCACGCGTTCCCGTCGTTGCAGACGATCGCCGTTCCGGCGCATGTCCCGCCCGAGCAGGTGTCGTTCGCCGTGCACGCATTGCCGTCGTCGCACGACGCGGTGTTGTTCGTGTAGACGCAGCCCGTCGCCGGGTTGCACGAATCGTCCGTGCACGGGTTGTTGTCGTTGCAGACGATCGCCGTTCCGGCGCACGTCCCGCCCGAGCAGGTGTCGTT
>CAZYHZ010000071.1:0-19607 GCA_964647625.1 uncultured Acidobacteriota bacterium | reverse complement strand
CCTGGAAGCGGGCCGGGTCGCCCGCGCTGACGAGGAACTGGATCGTCGCGGACTCCAGGGCGTTCAGGACGACACCGGTCAGAAGGAGAGCGGTCGTCTCGGTCCGGCCGTGGATCCGCGCAATCAAGAAGAGTGCGACGAGAGTCGCCACCGCGCCGGCGAATGCGGCGAGCGGCCGCCCGAGCGAATCGCCGAACCCCGAGGCCGGATCGAAGGCGATGAACAGCACCGCGCCCAGCGCGGCACCGCCGGAGACGCCGAGAATGAACGGATCCGCGAGCGGGTTCCGGAGGACCGCCTGGTAGGACAGACCCGCCGCGGCGAGCGCCGCGCCGACGCAGCCCGCGAGCAGGACGCGGGCGAGTCGGAAATCCAGAACGATCGCTCGCGCGGCCGCGTCGCCCCCGCCGAAAAACACCGAGGCCACGTCGCGGAGCTTCAGCGAGCTCGAGCCCATCGAGGTCGCCACGATCGCCGCGACGATCACGAGGCCCGCCAGAGAGGCGAGCCCGAGCGCGCGCCGCCCACCATCGAACCGCGTCACCGCGACTCCCGATGAAAGTCGTCGCCGTGAAGGATCCGGGCCAGCTCCTCGGCGGCTTCCGCGACGCGCGGGCCGGGGCGCAGCGTCAGGTCGTCCGGGAGGACGACCACGCGGCGGTTCGCCACCGCGGGGATCGACGACCATCGCCCCCAGAACGCCGCTTCGATCCGGCCGTCGTCCCGCGCGACGTCCATGCGCGATTGCAGGATCACGTCGGGCTTCGCCGCCGCGACGGCTTCGACGTCCATGCGCGGATAGCGCGGGGCGTCGACCACGTTCGTACCACCGGCCGCCTCGAGGAGCTGCGAGGGCAGCGTCCCGGCCCCGGCGGCGATGATCGGATCGGTCTGGATGCAGAAGAGAGCGCGGACGCGCGGCCGGCCTGCGACCTTCGCGGCGACGGCGGAGAGGCGCTCGCGCACCGTCTTGGCGAGCGCCGCGCCCTTCGGCCCGTCCCCGGTGGCTGCTGCGACCGCCTCGATGGCCGCCAGCGAGTCTTCGAGCGTCTCGGCGGCGAACGGAACGACGTGGAGTCCCGCGCGCTGCATCGCCGTCGCGGCGTCGCGGTTGCCCGGGCCCGGGCTGATCACGACCAGATCGGGATGCAGCGCGAGCACCGCCTCGACGGACGGGTTGACGTACCCGCCGACCTTCGGGAGGGACTTCACCTGCTCGGGGAAATCGCAGTAGTCGGTGACGCCGACGACCCGGTCACCCGCTCCCACCGCGAACAGGACCTCGGTGAGCGCGGGCGTCAACGACACGATCCGCCGCGGCGCCGACACGGGCGAGCCGGATGAAGCCGGCGGCGCCGAGCAACCGGCGATCGCGACGCCGAGCACGACGATGCCGAGCACGCGGACGAGCGATTCGCGCATGACGGCCGGGATGTTATCCCGACTACAATCCGCCACTTACCGGGGGTGCCCCACTTGCGGATCGAGCCGGACAGCACGCTCCTTCACTACCGTCTGGTGGAGCGTCTCGGCGAAGGCGGGATGGGCGTCGTCTGGCGGGCGATGGACACCACGCTCGAGCGCGAAGTGGCGATCAAGATCCTTCCGGCGGAGTTCGCCTCCGACCCGGAACGCCTCGCCCGATTCGAGCGGGAGGCCAAGGTCCTCGCCTCCCTCAATCACCCGAACATCGCCTCGATCTACGGCCTCCACGAATCGCGCCCTTCGGCAGGCTCAGGGCAGGCCTTGCGATTTCTCGCCATGGAGCTGGTCCGAGGTCGAACGCTCACCGAGGAGATCGCGGCGGGACTCGCCCCCGGGCGTGCGGTCGAGCTCGCCGCGGCGATCGCCGACGGATTGGCCGCGGCGCACAAGCGGCAGGTGACGCACCGCGACCTGAAACCCGACAACATCATGATCGACGCCGACGGACGTCCGAAGATCCTCGACTTCGGCCTCGCGAAGCTCGGGGGCATCGTCTCGACGCCCTCGCCGGACGCACCGACGGAGCTTCACGAGACGATGTCCACGCGGCAGGGTGCGTTGATCGGCACGGTGGCCTACATGTCGCCGGAGCAGGCGCAAGGGAAGCCGATCGACCAGCGATCGGACGTCTTCTCGTTCGGCATCGTGCTCTACGAGATGGCGACGGGACGCCGGCCCTTCGGCGGGGACAACACCGTCTCGACGCTGACGGCAATCCTGCGGGACACGCCCGCGTCGCCGACGAGCCTGGCGCCGGGAACACCCGCGCCCCTCGATCGCATCGTCGCGAAATGCCTCCAGAAGGAAGCCGGCAACCGCTACGCCGACGCCTCCGGCGCGCGCGACGATCTGCGGGCGCTGCAGGCCCAGCTCGCGTCGTCGCCGGCCGGCACCGCCGTGACGCGGCGCTCGCGGAAGCTGCTCTGGCTCGCGATCGGCATCTCGACCGTCATCGAGCTGGCGGTCGTGGGTGCGTGCGTCTACCGACGCGGAGCCGGAGACCGCTGGGTCCGCAGCACCGGCCTTCCGCAGCTGACGGCGGCCGTCGACAAGATCCAGGGACTCCAGGAAGGACGTGAAAGCTGGGACGCGTACGTGCTCGCCCGGAAGATCGAGGAGATCGCACCCGGCGATCCGACGCTCGCAAGGCTCCGTCCCAAGTTCGCGCGCGAGATCACGATCACCTCGGAGCCGCCGGGAGCTGACGTCTACGCGCACTACTACGACGAGCCCGCGGGCCCGGGCGTCCTCATCGGCAAGACGCCCGTGTCGAAGGGCTGGTATCCGCTCGGGTTCACGCGCGTCCGGCTCGAGCTGCCCGGCAAGCCTCCTCTCGACGACGTGATCTGGAATTTCGGCCTGATCGGCGACACGTGGGACTACCGGTTCCACGACGCGAAGGCATTCCCCGACGACATGTCGTGGATCCCTGCGGGCGCGTTCCCGCTCTTCATGCCCGGGCTCGATCATCTCAAAGCCGAGACGACGGCGGCGTTTCTCATGGACCGGCACGAGGTGACGAACCGCGATTACAAGCGGTTCATGGATGCGGGCGGCTACACCGATGTGAAGTACTGGAAGGAGCGGTTCGAAGACCGCGGCCGCGCCCTCGACGCGGCGGCGGCCATGACACGATTCGTCGATCGCACCGGCCGGCCGGGCCCGTCGACGTGGGAGGTCGGAACGTATCCCGACGCGGAAGCCGACTATCCGGTCTCGGGCGTGAGCTGGTACGAAGCGGCCGCCTACGCGGAGTGGGCGGGGAAGTCGCTGCCGACGATCTTCCACTGGGACCGGGTGGCGTTCACGGTGGCCAGCTCCCGGGTGATCCCGATGTCGAACCTCGCCGGCAAAGGCCCGGTTCCCGTCGGCAGCAAGAACAGCGTCAACCGCTTCGGCGTCCACGATCTCGCCGGAAACGTCCGGGAGTGGGTCTTCAACGAAAGCGGGGCCGGCGCGGGTGCCGGAAAGTTCATCCTGGGAGGCGGCTGGAACGATCCGGATTACGCGTTTGCCGACGCCTACGCGCAGCCCCCGTTCGATCGATCGCCGACGAACGGATTCCGCTGCATCAAGTACGTCGAACCGGAACACAACCTCGTGCAGCTCCAGCGTGCGATCGAGCGGGCGTCGAGAGACTTTCTTGCCGAAAAGCCCGTACCCGACGCGGTCTTCGCGCAGTACTTGCGGCAGTTCGCCTACGACAAGTCACCGCTCAACGAGAAAGTCGAAGAGGAAAAATCGCTTCCCGGCTGCGTGCGCCAGAAGATCACGTTCGATGCGGCGTACGGCCGGGAACGGATGCTGGCGTATCTGTTCCTTCCGGAGCACGGGAAGCCGCCGTATCAGGTCGTCGTCGAGTTTCCGGGATCGGGGTCGATCGAGACACGATCGAGCGAGAGCCTCGATCTCGGGCGCGTCGATTTCCTCGTCACCAGCGGCCGGGCGGTGCTGTTTCCGATCTACAAGGGCACCTACGAGCGCGGCGGCGATCTCCACACCGATTACCCCGACGAATCCGTTCAGCATCGGGATTACGTCGTGATGTGGGCGAAGGATCTCGCGCGATCGATCGACTACGTCGAGACCCGGAAGGACCTCGACGCCTCGCGCATCGCCTACTACGGCCTGAGCTGGGGTGGGGCCATGGGGGCCATTCTCCCGGCGGTCGAGCCGCGCATTCGCGCCAGCGTGCTCTACGTCGCGGGCCTCAACTTCCAGCGCGCGCTTCCCGAGGTGGACGCGATCAACTATGTCGGCCGCGTCAAGCAGCCCACGCTGATCCTGAACGGAGAGCTCGATTTCTTCTTCCCGCCGGAGACGTCTCAGAAGCCGATGTTCACTCTGCTGGGGACGCGGACCGAGGACAAGAAACGCCTCGTGTACCCGGGAGGACACTCCGTGCCGCGCACGGAGATGATCAAGGAATCGCTCGAGTGGCTGGACCGGTATCTCGGTCCGGTCGCGGCGGGACGCTAGAGGCGGAAGACCACCCGCTCGGACTTCCAGACCTTGACCGGAACTCCGTGCTTGCTGGCCGGCCGGTACGTCCAGGTCTTGGCGGCCGCGATCGCCGCTTGATTGAAGTCTGCGCCCGACGCTCCCCAGACCAAGACGACCTGATCGACCGTGCCGCGCTCGTTCACGAGGACGTTCATGAGCACCGTTCCCGTGACGCGCATCTGACGGGCCCGCGGCGGGTAGACCGGCGCAGCGTGCGAGATGCTGACCGGGACGACGTCGACCTGATCGATCGGGAGAAGCGTTCCCGGCGCGAGCGTCTGCGTGGAAGCGCTAGCATCGGACTCGGGGACCGCTTCGACACCAGGCCCGTTCTCAGACGCCGTATCCGGCGCGGCGGGCGCGGAGGGGACCGGCGTCTGCGCCGCCGGCGCTTGCGGGGGGGTGCTCGGGGTCCCCGGGGCGTGGGTCGCGACGGGCTGTTGCGCGGCCAAGGAGTCGCCGGTCACGTGCTTGACGGTGGCGGGCGGCGCGACCGCTTGCGAGGCTTCCGCGGCCTTCGCCGCTTTTTTCGACGATGCAGCGGCGCTCTTGTCGGCCTGTTTCTTCGGGGTTGACGCCGATGTCGAGGTCGGGGGGGCGATCTTGTCCGTTCCGCTCACGGGCTTCTGAGATTCGGCGACGAGCTTCGGCTGCGGGGTCTTCGGCTCCGGAGCTTTCGGCTCGGAGGTCTTCGCCGCCTGTGCGCTCGAATCCAGGCTCTTCGACTCGGGCGCGACGGTTTCGTGCGAGGGCGGTGCTTGTTCTCCCGCCGCCGGCGCGTGCTCGGCGACGACCGGAGCGGGCAGCGGTGCGACATGCTCAGGCGCGGAGGAGTGCGCGATCGGTCCCGAACTCGAGCCGTTCGGAGAGGACTGGAAGAATACCCAAAGGCCGGCGCTCGCCGCGAGAACGAGCGCGCCCCACATCCACGCCGGGAGCCGGCGCTTTCTCGTTGCGACGGGAGGCTTGGCCTCCGTCTTCGGGCGCTGGGGCAGGACCTTCGGCGTCGTCTCGGCGGGTGCGCTCGCTCGCGACCGGTCGACTTCGAAGGTCAGGATCTTTCCGGGTTGTTCGGCCTCGGTCGGAGCCTCAGCCTCCGGCGCAGGGGCCGGCAGCGTCTCGATGACCGACGGCGGCGGTGCCTGATCCGACGGCAGAGCGAGAATCTCTTCGGGAACATCGTCGATGTCGAGCCCGGCCGTGTCCGAGAAGACACCGAGCTCGGCGTTCAGCTCGGCGCGAATCGAGGCGAGAGGATCGGTGTCGCCCTCGGTGACTTCCACGTTGCCGGCCACGGCAACCGCAATCGGGGCGGTGCCGCCCGGCTGCCGGGATGCCCCGCTCAACAGGGCTTCCAGGCGGGCGGTGATCTCCGCCTCGCCATCATCAACGTACTGCGCGGTCGGCGTGGATCGGGGGGGCTTGCCGGGGTTTTGGTCGGAGCCGGTCCCACCGATGGCGTCCGTGGTCTCGTCGCCCTGGGAGTAACCTCCGCCAGGCTCCGACGAGCCGATGGATGCCGTGTGTCCGGGATCGGCCGAGGCAAGCGAGCCGTCGCCACCCAAGAACCGACCGACGACTTCCAGGAGTTGCTCCGGCGCGATCGGCTTCTCGATGTATTCATCGCAGCCGTAAATGTGGAGCGCTTGAGTGCGGTATTTCCGGCCCTTGTAGACGCTCGTCGTGATCAGGACGGGTGTCCGCCGGCCGTGGGGGGTGCGCTTGAGCTCTTGGCACACCTCGAAGCCGTGCTTCTTGGGGATCATCGCCTCGACGAGGACCATGTCGGGGTTCAGGCGATGGAACGCCTCGATTCCCGAAACGCCGTCGGTGGAGATCTCCACCTTGTAGCCGGCGCCAACCAGGGGATCGCGGAATCGCTCGATGCTCCGCGGCTCGTAGTCGATCAGGAGTATCGTATAGTTCGCCATTGATCCTTAACGCCCCAGCGTGCCCACGCGCCCACTCTGAAAGCGACCGCACTGAACATAGTCCGATGAATCCGCGGATTCAAGTCGTCCACCGGTGCCGTCGGTGAACCCCCTGCGAACCGATTCGGCGGCCGTCCCGGCCTTCCTCGAAGACCGCGTTGATGGCCGCCTGACCGTCGGCGATTCCATGGAGCCATGCTTCCGAACCACTCGGACCCGGGGCGCCGTCTATCGGGACGTAACCGAGTGGCACATTTCCGATCCAGACCCGGAACCCACTTTGGGTATCGGCGCCTGGTCGGAACGCGAGAAATGGGTGATGGAGATCGGGTCGGTCATGGCCCGGGAGGCTGCTGTCTCGGGGAAAGGCCGGAGAGGAGCCCAGTGGAATGTCGTCATTTCGAGCTTCATCCAAAGAATTTGGGTGCGAACGGATGACGATCGGCTCACGGAAGATGTTCGGAAGGGCTGCCGGGCGCAAATCAACGTCTCGATGGGCGGTCGAGTCCAGGCGTCAGCCCAGAAAGACATGAGCCTGGCCGCCGGGGTCGAAAAATCGATACCGTCCGCATTCGAGGACGCCTTCCTGAGAGCCGAAATCAAATTGGGTGGGACGCGTCGCGCGAGTCCGGGCGACGCCGTTGCCGTGTTCGCACCCGGGACGGCGGGAATCATCGTCCACGAGCTGATCGGGCATGCGCTCGAAGGAGACGTCCTGGCGGACGCCAAAAGCTGGCTTGGCCACGGGCCCCTCCCGGCGTCGACGCGGTCCCTCACCGTGATCGACGATCCTCGAATAGGACGCGCTGCTTGGTCGATCGACGACGAAGGCACGCCGGCGTCGTCGGTGACCTTGGTCGACGCGGGTCACCGCACAGGTCAGCTTCTCGATCGTGTCACGGCCGCCACGTTGGGCCTGGCTCCCACGGGCCACGGACGGCGAGCGTCGTACACCGACGCGCTGCACCCGAGGATGGGATGCACGTACATCGATCGAGGGCCCGACGATCCGAACGAGATCGTTCGACAGACGTCTTCGGGTCTGTTCATTCGTCGCATGGCCACGGGTCACACGGATCCGATGACCGGGCTGGCGTCGTTCGTAGTCGACGATGCCGATCGCATCGTCGACGGTCGAATCGCGGAACCGCTCGAACCCTTCATCATCGAGATCGACGGACGTCATTCATGGGCGTCGATCGATCGCGTTGGACACGACCTCGAGTTCGATCGTTGCATCGGATCTTGCGTGCGCGATGGTCAACCCCTAGCCGTGAGCGTCGGCGCGCCGACAATTCGAATAGGGGTGGTGAAGGTTCATAGTTGAAATTATTAGGACGGATTTCATTGATGGAAATGCAGCCGCCGCACACACTCGAACTTGCCGACGGTGTGCGAACGCAATGGCTGGAGTCGACCGCGAGGTTGACCAACGTCGCACGTCTCGAGCTGTACGTCAAGGTCGCTTCCCGCGCGCGCGCATCTCGAAGCGTGAACGACGATTCACCGCGGATCGAGCGAACGATCGAAACGGGAATGGCCGTGCGCGTCGTGCGTGCCGGCTCGGCGTTCGCGGGCTTTGCATCGGCGTCGGGGCGATCGGGTGAATCTCTCAGATGGGTCATCGAGCGCGCGTGCTCGTTCACCGCGAACGTGACGAGCGCGACGCCCGTCGAACCCGCGGAGCGCGAGGACGCCGTCCTCGATCTCGATCCGGAATCGGCGCTTCCTCAGGACGCTGAGTTGTCCGACGCGATCGCGCTTGGACGAACGGTCGAATGGGCCGAGGCGGGCACCACCACCGAGGTTTTGGTGGGTTTCGATGGTCGATCCTCGGCCCGTAGGAGGAACCGATTTTGGGCGATGACTTCGGGGGCCACACCACGACTCATTGCTCGGCGCGGCTTCACGAGCTGGCGTCGTCTGCTTGACGCCCAACCTGTCGGTCCTTCGAGTTCGAGCATCGAAATGGGCGGAAGGCTGGTGTTCGAGCCCGAGGCCGCAGCCCCGCTCGTCGGTTTGCTGGTCGATGCCTACCACGGGGCCTCGTCGGAACCTGAGATGAAATCGGTCGGGATGGGTTGGGTCGTATCGGATGAACCGCGAAGCTCCGAAGGTTTGGCTGGCGGAGTTTTGGATGACGCCGGATTTCGCACGAGTTCGCGAATTTTCGTCTCTCGCGGCGTGCGGGGCGACATTATCGGTGGGCCGGGCACCTTTTGGCGACGCTCCTACCGCGAGCCGCCGTCAGAATCGGCGAGCAACCTCGTCATGCCCGGGGGGACCGATCGTGAGCTAGCCGCCGACGAAATTGTCGTTCCCAGGTGCCGCGTCATCCGACTGTCGCCTGATATATGGGCGCTCGAGCTGGGCCGGGGTGTTTGGGTCCGTGTTCAACCGGCCCGACTCATCGCGGGATGCGTCGAAAGGGTGGGGCCGGCCCACGTGACCAGTCACGGGCCAATCGTGCCATCGCTCGTTTTCGAAGGTTTGCTCGGTTGAGCGTCACGGCTCCAGTAGACCCGACCGCATCATCCGATTGCCAAGCTCGACGGTATGGGTGGTTCGAGGAATAAGCACCGACAGGCGTCGCAGCGTTCTCGGAATGGCGCCTCTGTAACGCTCTCGTCCGAGCACGGCGACCTGATACCCAAAAGTTCCGAGCGCTTTGATCATTCTTTCTATGGCGACCAGATCGAAGCGGCTGCGCAGCGCCCCCCGCTCCCGATCGCTGGACCCGTCTGCGAACTGTTCGAACGATCGGTCGACCTCGCCCTCATCGATGTCGACGTAGGCATCTCGAAGCAAGGAAGCGAGGTCGTACGTGTCCGGGCCCCAGCGCGCGTCTTGTATGTCGACCATCGCCAGCCCGCCGTCGGCGCGAACCATGATGTTGCGGCTGTGATAATCGCGGTGGCACAGCACACGGGGATGAGCCGCGGTCTCTCGCGCGAGGGCGGCGAGCGGCTCGCGGAGGTCGTCGATACAGTCGAATCGCCCCAGATGTGTGCCGACGTAGTGCTCCAAGAAAAAGCTCATCTCGAACCGGAACCGAGCTTCATCGAGGGCCGGTCCGCCGGCTCGGTCCGATGCGGCCAACGCCGCGGAGCCCCGGATCGCGATTGCGCCCGTGAGGCCGACGGCGGCGGCGTAGAGATCGCGCCGCTTTTCGGCGGATGCCGTGGAGAGCACCCGCTCGAGCGTGTCGTCCCCGAGGTCCTCGAGGACGAGCGCGCCGGCGCTCGGCCAGCCTTCGAGCACGCGCGCGACCGGAAGCTCGGCACGCTCGAAGATACGCGCGAGCCGAATGTCGTCGGTTTCCCCTTCGAACGGGGCGCCGTAGTCCATGACGACGCACGTCGATCCGTCCGACAGAGTCAAGCGGTGGAACCTTCGAGTCGAAGCGTCGGCGACCATCGTGGCGACCGAAGCGCCGGGAAATCGACGCGCGATCTCGGCTGCAAGCTCCGGCCGGAGCGACGCCGTCACCGGATCTCGCCCTCGATCTTGCGGACGATCAGACCCGCGGCTCGTTCCATCCCGGACGGGAGCTCTGCGGCGGGATCGGGATCGGTGACGATCATCGCTCGCTGCGATTCGAACCCGTGCGGAATCTCGGTCCCCGGGCCGACGATGCATTGCGACAGCCGCGATCCGGGTCCGACCCAGGCTTCCGGCATGACGACGGTGTCCTCGAGGTGCGCGTTTTCTCCGACCATCACGCCCATCCCGATGGCGAGCGCACCGGTCAACTTGATCCCGGGAGCGGTCAGGTCGACCCCGGCCCCGACGGCGACGACCGCGTCGCTCGTCGCGCGAACGACGTCGAAATCGCCCAACGTGGCGCGCGCTTCCGACGAGAGTCCGATCAAGCGCAGCGAGCCGGCCAGATAGCTCCGCGGATCGCCGAACTCCCACCAAAACCCCTCGTGCGTGTACGAGTTCAGCTTCCCGGCCGCGGCCAGCGAGACATAGACGTCCCGCACGATGTCCGACGGGCGGCCCGTGGGGATGAGATCGAGAACCGACTCCTCGATGACGTGATAGCCGGTGAACAGATGGCCGGAACCGGCGGCGCCGCCGAACGACGTCACACGCCCGCGGTCGTCGATCGTGACCGGGGTGTAGCCGGCCCGATGCGGCGCGAGCACGAGGGTGGCCTCACATCCGGACTGCACGTGCGCCTCCACGACCCGGTCGAGCGAGATGTCGGCGAGGAAATCGGAATTCCTGACGAGGATCGGGCCCGCACCGCGAAGGAGTTCCTCCGCGTGCCTGAGTCCTCCTGCGGTTCCGAGGATCCGATCTTCCTCGAGCGAGAAATGCAGCGCGTCGAGGCCGAGCGACTCCGGAGGTCCGAACGCGTTTTTCAGGAGCTGCGGAAGGTGGTGGAGGTTGATGACGACCTCGCCGATGCCGTCGATCGCAAGCTGCGAGAGAACCTGCGGAGCGAGCGGCCGGCCGAGGACCGGAATCAGGGGCTTCGGGAGCACCCGCGTCACGGGCAGCATGCGCTCGCCGTATCCGGCCGCGAGGACCATCGCCTTCACGAGCGTGAGCCCGCCGACGGCTCAGGCATCAGCATGTCTCCCGCGACCGCACCGCGCGCGGATGCGTCGGCAACCTGCAGCTCGCGATACGTCGCGCGGATGTAATCCGGAGGCGCCGCTCCCAGTGCTGCGGCCGCCCGATCGACGTCATCCGGCGGCCCCTCGAGCTCGACGAACGTTCCGATCGGAGTCTCGTCGACGGCAGCCTCGAGGGGGCCCCACGCGTAGGTCGCGCGGTACTTCTGATAGCGGTAGACGGCCGTGTAACCGAGGCCGCCGAGGATCGATCGCATCACGGCGGCATCCGGAACGTCCATCTCGTGCTCGACCCTCACCTTGTGCGCGTGTCCCCCCTCGACGGGGCCCTTGAACGTCAAGATCGAGCGCGTGCCGTAGCTCCGCAAGCGCAGGATCCGGTCGCTCGCGGCGAGCACGCCCCCGGGAAGATCGAACAGCGTGTTGTCCTCGAACGTTCGCTCGTGCCGAAGCGTCGCTCCGGCCTGTCGCAGCGCGGCGGTGGCCTTGTCCGCCGATGGGTACGCGAGCTTGATCTCATTCTCGCGGTTGGACTCAGGCATCGCTTCGATCATAACATCCGGGCTCGTGAGCACGCGGTGGACGACGTTCGCCTACAAGCTCCCCGCGCTGTCCGGCGTGCTCCTCGCGTTCGCGTACTTCACGCTCGGCCTCGTCGTCCCGAACTTCATCGCGCTGATCCCGCTTCTGGCGTGGATCGACGCGAACCTGGAACAGCCGTGGCGCGTTTGGCGCAACGGCGGGTTCGTCTTCGGGATGGTCTGGAACCTCCTCATCCTGAGCTGGATGCGCTCGATGCTCGCGTTCAGCTTCCTGGGCGTGTTCGCTTATCTCGGGCTCGCGCTCGTGTTTTCCTGCGGCCTCGCGCTGATGGTGATGGCGCTCGCCTGGATGCGCCGGCGGACAGGCTGGTCGTACGTGGCACTCTTGCCGGCGGCGTGGCTGACGCTCGAGTGGTGCCAGGCGCGCGGCGATCTCCGCATGACCGCGCAGCATCTCGGGCACTCGCTCGGGATGGTTCCGTTTCTCGTTCAGTTCGCCGACGTCGTCGGTCCGTACGGCGTCGGGCTCGTGCTTCTCGTCTCGAGCGCGCTGCTCTATGAAGCCTGGAGCGCCACGTCGCGCCGCCGTCGCCTTGCGCGAATGGGTGCGTGGGCCGTCCTGCTCGGCTGCGTGATCGGCTACGACGCGTGGGCTTGGACCCACCCGCCGAAGGCGGACGGCGCTCTTCGGATCGCGTTCATTCAGCCGAACGTTTCGCTCGTCCGGAAGTGGGACCCGGCCGATGATTCGCGTCAGGAGAAGCTGCTCGCCGACCTGACGCGCCGGGCCGCGTCCATGAAGGCCGAGGTCGTGATCTGGCCGGAGACCGCGCGCCCGCGGCCGATGTACGTCCGTGAGAATCATCCCGAAACGTACGCGATGCCCGAGGTGGAGCGGCTCGCTCGGGAGACGGGCGTGACGATCGTCGCCGGAGCGGAACAGGTGATCACGCACCCCGACGGACGGATCGGGGTCTACAACGCCGTGTTTGCCGTGGGCCCCGACGGCCGGGTCGATCCGACGTGGACCGGCAAGGTGTACCTCGTCCCGTTCGTCGAGGCCGTCCCGTTCGAGCCGATTCTCGGGCCGCTTCTTTCGGGACGCGGCGGGTGGGCGCACTGGCTTTCCGGAGGGTTCCGTCCGGGCCCGCGCGACACGCCGCTTCCGGTCGCGGGAACGAAGCTCGGCGTGAGCGTCTGCTACGAAGAGCTGTTCTTCGACCTGCAACGCGGCCTACGCAACGCCGGCGCGACCGTACAGGCGGTGGTCACGGATGACGCCTGGTTCGGGACGACGTTCTTCCAGTCCTACCAGGCGAACACCGTGAGGATGCGCGCGATCGAGAACCGGACGGCGTTCGTGCGGGTCGCCAACACCGGGATCTCGATGTTCGTCGATCCGCTGGGGCGGGACGAAGACCGGGCCGGATTGTTCGTCGAGGCGGTCAGGGTCCGCGAGGTTCCGCTGACGACGGGGCGGACCGTGTACGATCGCATCGGGGACGCACCGGCCTGGGCGGCGATCGGCACGTTCATGGTGTCGGCGCTCGCCGCGTGGAGACGAGGACGATGAGCGCGAAAATCAACGACCTGACCTGGGAACAGTTCCGCGCCCGCGTGCCCGCGGCCTCCGATCTCGCGCTCGTGCCGGTCGGCACCATCGAGGCCCACGGCGGGATCCCGCTCGGAACCGACACGATCATCCCCGAAGCCCTCGCCGAGTCCCTGGCTCCGGCGCTCGGGGCGCTCATCGCGCCCGCCGTGGCCTACGGCGTGACCAATACGCTTCTTCCCTACCCCGGGTCGACGACGGTGTCGTCGTCGACCTTCGCCGCCTACCTCTTCGAGGCGACGGCCGGCCTCGTCGACGCAGGCTTCCGCCGCGTCGTGCTGCTCAACGGCCACGGCGGCCAGAGCGGCGAGGTTTCGAGCGTGGTCGCGCGCTTGTGGAACGAGAAGAAGGCGTTCGCGGCGGCCGTCGAATGGTGGGGCTTCGTCGCCGAGCTGTCCGCGTCGATCTACCCCGGGACGATCGGGGGCCACGCCGGTGTCGAGGAAACCGCGATGATCCTCGCAATCGCGCCCGGCCTGGTCGACACGAACCGAGCGGCGACCATCCGGCGGTTCCCGCGGCACGACGGACTTCGCATGCGGCCGTTTCCCGCATCGATCATCCTCGATCGAAAGGAAACAGGCACCGAAGGAGCGCCCGTCCTCGATCCCGGGAAGGCGAAGGCGTTCTACGACGGGACGGTGAAGGCGATCGCCGACGGGCTGCGCGAGGTGTTCGCGGGATGGAGCGAGATCCGGCCGACCCGGTGAACGGGCCCTACGGCCGGTGGACGATCACCCGATTCTTGCCGGCCTTCTTCGCCGCGTAGAGCGCCTTGTCGGCGGCGGCGACCAGCTCGTTGAACGACGAGATGCCGAGCCCGGGAGCGAAGGTCGCGATACCCGCCGACACGGTCATCCGCAAGGGGGCGTCCGGCTCCAGAAAAGTGAAGTCCGCCACCGCGGCCCGCACGCGGCCCGCCACGCGCTCGGCGCGCTCGCGATCGGTGTGCGGGAGGAGCATCGCGAATTCCTCACCGCCGTAGCGGGCGGCAAGATCGGTGGTTCGCGCCCCTCCCACGACCAGCGCTGCGAATTCGCGGAGGACGCGGTCGCCGGCCAAGTGGCCCCGCGTGTCGTTGACGCGCTTGAAGTCGTCGAGGTCGAGCATGACCAGGGAGAGGGGTACCTTGTATCGCTCGGAACGCTCCCATTCCTCGCGGAGCCGCTTGTAGAACACCCGGTAGTTGGCCAGGGTCGTCTTTTCATCGATCGTCGCTTCTTCCTCGAGCTTCTTGTAGCTCCGGCTCTTGTCGACCATCGACCGTATGCGCGCGTCCATCTCCTCGAGATCGAAGGGCTTTTCGACGTACTGATCGGCGCCGGCGTCGAAACCGTCCCGCTTGGTCACCGGCTCGCGGTTGGCGCTGAGCATGATGACCGGAATCAACGCTGTGATCGGGTCGGCCTTGATGTGCCGTGACGCCTCGATGCCGCTCATCCCGGGCATGGTCACGTCCATAAGGACGATGTCGGGCATGTCCGCGCCGACGCGCCGGATTCCCTCGTCGCCGTCCTTGGCGTCGAGGATCTCGACCGGACGACCCCTGTACCAGCCTCGGAGCAAGGTGGCCGTCTCGTCCTCGTCGTCGACGATCAGAATTCTCAGCTTCGCAGCGTCCGCCACCATCAACCCGTAGGGACGCCGAACGAGCCTCCTCAGTCCATCTGCTTGCGGAGGAAGGCCGGGACGTCCAAGTCGTCCTTCATCTTACCGAAGTTTGGCGTGAACCCTTGGTCGGCGGGGTCCAGCTCGACCTCTGCGGTGTGGCCGCGGCGGAAGAAGCCGCGGGAAGGACGGTCTCCGGACTCCATGGCGGGCGGGGCCGGAACCCGCTCCGCGACGCGCGACGAGGACATGGCGCCGTGTCCGGCGCGCACATCGTCCCGGTTGAACCCGGTCGCGATGACCGTGACCTTGACCCGGCCCTGCATCCCCCGGTCGATCACGGTTCCGAAAATGATGTTCGCATCGGGGTCGGAAGCTTCCTGGATGATGTTGGCCGCCTCCGAGACCTCGTGCAGGGTCATGTCCTCGCCGCCCGTGATGTTGATCAGCACCCCGCGGGCCCCGTGAATCGAGGTGTCCTCGAGAAGGGGGGACGAGATCGCGCGCTGTGCGGCCTCGACCGCGCGGTGCTCGCCCTCCGCGATGCCGGTTCCCATGAGGGCCATGCCCATCCCGGACATGATCGTCTTGACGTCCGCGAAGTCGAGATTGATCTCGCCGGGGACCGTGATCAGATCGGAGATTCCCTGGACGGCTTGCCGGAGGATGTCATCCGCCATCTGGAACGCCTCCGCCAGAGGCGTGCCCTTCTCGACGGTATGCAGCAGCTTGTCGTTCGGGATGGTGATCACGGTGTCGACGACCTGGCGCAGCGAGGCGAGCCCTTCGTCCGCCTGGGCGCGCCGCCGCCGGCCTTCGAATGCGAACGGCTTCGTGACGACGGCCACGACCAAGGCTCCCGCTTCCCGGGCGACCTCGGCAATGATCGGGGCGGCGCCGGTGCCGGTCCCACCGCCCAAGCCCGTCGTGACGAAGACCATGTCCGATCCCGAGAGCGCCTGAAGGATCTGCTCGCGGTCTTCGACCGCCGCGCTCTTCCCGACCTCGGGGTTGGCGCCGGCGCCCAGGCCCTTGGTCAGCTTCATGCCGAGCTGAAGCTTCATCGGCGCACGGCTCGAGCGCAGGGCCTGGCAGTCGGTGTTCGCCGCGAGGAACTCGATCCCCGCGACCCCCGAAGCGATCATCCGGTTCACGGCGTTCCCGCCTCCACCGCCCACGCCCATGACGCGGATCTTGGCGGCCGGGGGGACGGCGTCATCGAAGCTGACCTTGAAGGGCTCGCTCTTGCGGCCCGCCTTGTCGTCCATCGTGATCATTCGCGATCTCCTCGTCGTCATGGTCAAAACATCCCGGCGAACCAGTGGCGGATCTGGTAGGTGAGCTTCGAGAACATGTGTGGCGCCAAAACCAGGCCTTTCGGAGAGTCTTTCCCGGCGTGATGCGCGGAGTACAGCGCGAGGCCCACCGCAGTGGCGAACTGCGGTCCGGAGGCAGGCTCGGTCAGGCCGCTCACTCCGCCCGGCTGCCCCAGCCGGACGGGGAGATCGAAGACTTGCTCTGCGACCTCCAACATACCAGGAAGTAGGGCCCCTCCGCCCGTGAGAACGACGCCCGCATTCAAAAGTTGATCGAACCCCGCCCGGCCGATCTCCTCGTGGATGAGCGTGAAGATCTCCTCCGCGCGCGGCTGGAGGATCTCGGCCATCACCTGTCTCGAAAGCATCCGCGGCTTGCGCCCGCCCACGGACGGTACCTCGATGGCTTCGTCTCCCTCGACGAGCGTCGCGAGCGCGCAGCCGTGCTTCTTCTTCAACCGCTCCGCATCGGGGATCGGCGTCCGCAAGCCCACGGCGAGATCGTTGGTGAAATGATCTCCGCCCGCGGGCAGCACGGCCGTGTGCCAGATCGAGCCGCGCTCGAAGATCGCGAGGTCCGTGGTGCCGCCGCCGATGTCGATCAGCGCGACGCCCAGGTCCTGCTCGTCCTTCGTGAGAACGGACTCCGATGCGGCGACCTGTTCGAGGACCGTGTTGCGGACCTCGACGCCGGCGCGGTTGACGCAAGTCACGAGGTTCTGGATCGACGTCGTCGCCGCGGTGACGATGTGCACGTTGGCCTCGAGCCTCGAGCCCGTCATCCCGACCGGCTGCGTGATCCCGCCCTGGTCGTCGAGCACGAACTCTTGCGGGAGGACGTGCAGCACCTCGCGGTCCTGCGGAATGGAGACGGCGCGCGCCGCATCGATGACCCGCTTCAAGTCATCGCGCGCCACCGTGCGCTCCTTTCCGGCGACCGCGACGACACCGCGGCTGTTGAAAGAGCGCACGTGGCCGCCGGCGATGCCGACCGTCGCGCGCTCGACCGCGACGCCGGCCATCAGCTCGGCCTCCTCGACGCACGTCTTCACGGCATCGACCGTCGCATCGAGGTTGATGACCACGCCCTTGCGCAGGCCTCGCGATGGCGCGGTGCCCAGGCCGACGAGGTCCACGGAGCCGTTTTCTTTGAGCTCCGCGATGACGCAGGAGATCTTGGTGGTTCCGATGTCGAGTCCGACGACGTAGCGTTCGTTCTTGGGCATGACTTAATCGTTCTCCGTTGCGGTCGCTCCCGCGGCGGGAAGAAGGGAAATCCGGCGGCTCCAGCGGAGGTCGACGCGGCTGACGTCGCCGACCTTTCTCGCGATGGTCGACTGCAGGGCCAGGTAGGCCCCCACGTTGCGCTCGATCCTCTCGGGATCGAGCAGGATCTGCGGCCCTCCGTCGCTTCGCGTGATCACGACGCGGTCGGGGTGGGACAGGTCGAGCTCCGAGATCCCGCGCGCCCAGGTCGGAAACGCCTCGTGCAGCTTCATCAGCCACGAGACGCCGCGCGCCAGAGCCGCTTCGCGGTCCTTGCCCTGGAAGCCCGACAGCCCGGTCAGCAGGGGAAGGTCGTAGGGGAGAGCGGCACCGGCCGGCCCCATCACGAAGCCGCCCTCGTCGACGACGTAGACGAGCCCGCCGATCAGGGCGAGCGCCCCGGGAACGCGCTCGCTCACCGTCACCCGCAGCGTGGCGGGGAGGATCCGCTTCACCGTGACCTCCCGCACCCACGGGTCGCGCATCGCCGCCTTGGCGACGTCATCGAGCGACAGCTCGGCCAGGTTGTGACCGATGAACGGGCGCAGGGTGTCGCGGACCGCCTGGGGCGTCGTGTGCGACGTGCCCTCGACGACGATCTCGCGCACGGCCAGCTCGTCGGACGTCGTGAAATGGCGGGCCATCGATGCGCCGGAAAGAACGAGCACCGCGGCGACCGCGACGTTGGCCAGGACGATTCCCAGGAAGCGGAGGATCGTCCTCGCGCGGCGCGCCTTCCGCACGTGCCGGTTGACCCGGCGGCGCCAGTACCGGCGATCCTGATCGAGGAAGGAGCGGCCTTCGTCGATCATCGGGCCCTCCCCGCCCGCGCCCGAGCGGCGGGCGCCTTCGCGGCGAGCGCGAGAAACGCATCGCCGGCCTTGTAGACGTCCCCCGCGCCGAGCGTGATCACGAGGTCTCCCGGCAGGACCAGCTCCTTGAGGCGCGAGGCCACTCGATCGAGCCGCGGCTCGTAGGACACGCCCGGGTGGCCGTGCCGCACCAGCGCGTCCGCGACCGCGGCGCCGTCCACCGAGGAGATCGGCGCCTCGCCGGCGGGATAGATCGACGTCACGACGACGCGGTCGGCGAGCACGAACGCCCGTCCGAACTCCTCGAGGAGCGCCTTGGTGCGCGAGTACCGGTGAGGCTGGAAGACGACGATGGTGCGCGAACCGAAACCTTCGCGGGCGGCGGCGAGCGTCGCCTGGATCTCGGTCGGGTGATGCCCGTAGTCGTCGATGACGGTGGCACCGAACGCCTCGCCCTTCTTCTGGAAGCGGCGATCGACGGCGCGGAACTGTCGCAGCGCTTTGGCGATCCGGGTGAAGGGGACGTCGAGCTCGAGGCCGCAGGCGACGGCGGCGAGCGAGTTGTACACGGAATGGCGGCCCGGAACGGACAGCCGCACGCGGCCGAGCTTCGTGCCCCGGACGTACGCGGTATACGAGGAGCCGAACGCGTCGAACTCGACGTCGTCGGCGACGAGATCGCCCTCGCTCGACAGGCCGTACGTGACGAGCTTCCGGTCGACGCGCGGGAGGATCGCGCGGACGTTGGGCTCGTCGAGGCACACGATGGCCGCACCGTAGAACGGCACGCGCGACAGGAACCGGACGAACGCGTCCTGGATCTCGCTCAGGTCCCGGTAGAAGTCCAGGTGCTCGCGGTCGATGTTGGTGACGACCGCGATCGTCGGCTTCATCTTCAGGAACGAGCCGTCCGATTCGTCGGCCTCGGCGACCATGAACTCGCCTTTTCCGAGCTTGGCTCCCGAGCGCAGGGCCTTGATCCGGCCGCCGATGACGACCGTGGGGTCGACCCCGCCCGCCGTGAGGACCACCGCGATCATCGCCGTCGTCGACGTCTTGCCGTGCGCCCCGGCGACCGCGACGCCGTACTTCATGCGCATCAGCTCGGCCAGCATCTCCGCACGTGGGATCACCGGGATCTTGCGGCGGCGCGCCTCGACGATCTCGGGATTCTCGGATCTCACCGCGGAGGACACCACGACGACGTCGGCATTCGCGATGTTGTCCGCGCGATGGCCGCGCGCCACCTTCACGCCGAGGCGCTTGAGGCGCCGGGTCGCCTCGTTCGCGAGGAGATCCGACCCGCTGACTTGATAGCGAAGGTTGGCGAGCACTTCCGCGATGCCGCACATTCCGGATCCGCCGATCCCCACGAAGTGGATGCGGCGCGCCTTACGAAACACGCGGCACCTCCCGCCCGGCGAGGAGCGCGTCGGCGACGTCGGC
>CAZYHZ010000070.1:0-20277 GCA_964647625.1 uncultured Acidobacteriota bacterium | reverse complement strand
GACAAAAATTCGAAAGCTCTGGGCTCCCTATGGGTGAAAAAAGGGAGTGTCCCCTAATACCCGACGGCGACGCCCTCGTCGCGCGGATCGGCCGCGCCGGTCCACCGCCCATCCGCATCGAGCCCGATCGCGCAGACGTTTCCGATCGCCGCCACGGTCTCGAGGGTGTGGCCTCGCGACTCGAGGCCTGTGGTGACGTCTTTCGGCAGGCCCCGCTCGAGGACCAGGGTGTCCGGCATCCATTGATGGTGGATTCGCGGCGCATCGACCGCTTCCTGCACGTTCATGCCGTCGTCGATGACGTGCAGGATCGTTTGAAGGACGGCGGAGATGATCCGCGGCCCCCCCGGCGATCCGAGGATGAGAAGGGGTCGGGCGCCCCGATCGGCCGATTCGACGATGGCCGGGCACATCGACGACAGCGGCCGCTTGCCGGGAGCCACCGCGTTGGCGCGCCCTCCGAGCAGCCCGAATTGATTCGCCACGCCGGCCGACAGCGAGAAATCGTCGATCTCGTTGTTGAGGACGACGCCGGTGCCCGGCGCCACGATGGCGGCGCCGTACCAGGAGTTCAGCGTGGTCGTCAGCGCGACGGCGCCCCCGTGCGCGTCGGCGATCGAGAAGTGCAGCGTCTGAAGCCCCTCGGACCCCGTGGGCTTTCCCGGCCCGATCTCGCGGGACGGCGTCGCTCGATCGTCGCGGATCGTCGATTGCCGGCGCGTCAAGTAGGCCGGGTCGAGCAGGCCCTTGACCGGCACGGTGACGGTGTCGGGATCGCCGATGTAGGCGCTGCGGTCCGCGAAGGCGCGGCGCAGCGATTCGACGATGCGGTGGAGCGTGAGGCTCGAGCTCGGCCCCGATGCGGCCAGGTCGAATCGCTCGAGCTGGGCGAGCGCCTGGAGGAGCACGATCCCGCCGCTGCTCGGAGGCGGGAAGGCGACCACCGTGCGGCCGCGATAGCGCCCGACGAGCGGCGTCCGGAGCTTGGCGCGATAGGACGACAGGTCCTTGACCGTCATCACGCCGCCGGCCGCGACGTCGCCTTTCGCGATGGCCTCGGCGATCCGTCCCGAATAGAACGCGTCCGCGCCGTCCTTGGCGATCGCACGCAGCGTCCCCGCGAGGTCTGCTTGAACCAGGCGCTCGCCGGCTCGCATGGGGAGACCGTCGTGCGTGAAGATCGCGCGGGCCGCGCGGTCGGCGGCCAGCCGGGACGTCTCCTGCTTCAAGACCTCGGCCGTCCGCTCGGAGATCACGACGCCGTCCTCGGCGAGGTGGATCGCCGGCCCGATCAGCTCCGCGAGCGGACGCGTGCCCCAGCGGCGGTGCGCTTCGATCAGTCCCGCGACGGATCCCGGAACGCCGACCGCGAGCCCTCCTTCCTGGCTCTTTTTCGGGTCGACCTTCCCCGAAGTGTCTTTGAACTTGTCCGCCGTGAGCTTGGCGGGCGCAGTCTCACGGAAGTCGAGCGCGGCATGCGTCCCATCGGGGAGGCGGTAAAGCAGGAAGCCGCCGCCCCCCAGGTTTCCCGCGCGCGGGTACGTCACGGCGAGGGCGAACGCGGTCGCGACGGACGCATCGATCGCGTTGCCGCCCCGGCGGAGAACCTCGAGGCCCACCGCCGCGGCTTCGTGCTCGGGGGCCACGACCATCCCGCGGGCTGCGGTCACCGGCCGGGCGGAGGCCCCGTGGACGGGGGACACCAGCGCCAGCGCGGCGCAGGCGGTCAGGGCTCGCAGCACGCGGGGCATGGCCGGGATTATCTCCCGGCTGATAAGATTTGCGGCGATGCGCGATCGACTCGGCCACGGATCGATACTGAATGCGGCGCTCGTCGTGATGGCCGGGCTCGCGCTCGCCGGCTGCGGCTCGGGAGCCAAGAGCGGAAACGCGGGTGCGCCGCAGGAGGCCCCACAGGCCGCCCTGAAGGACGCGCCCGATTTCGAGCTGAAGGACGTCGACGGAAAGGTCTTCCGCCTCTCCGACGCCAAGGGGACCGTGCGGCTCGTGGATTTCTGGGCCACCTGGTGCGCGCCGTGCCGTGAAGAGATCCCGATGTTCAAGGACCTTCACGCCCAGTACGGCCCGAAGGGGTTCACGCTCGTCGGGATCGCGATGGACGACGAGGGGCTCGCCAAGGTCAAGCCGTTCGTCGCCGAGAACAAGATCTCCTACCTGACGCTCATCGGGAACCCCGACGTCGCCGAAGCGTTCGGCGGCGTCGTCGGCTTCCCCGCCAAGTTCCTCGTCGACCGGCAGGGGCACATCGTGGAGACCTGGATCGGAGAGGTCCCGCGGCCGGTCCTCGAGAAGAAGATCCTGGCGCTGCTGTAAAGCCCGAGGCCTCCGGCTCACGAATTCGTCGTCGCGCTGACGAATCGGGGTCTGGATTCGCCGGAGGCCGCCTCTTAGCTTCCCCCCGATGTGCCGCCGAATTCTCGTGCTCGTTCTGGCCGCGCTCTGCTCGGGCGCGCTTGCGGCGGCACCGGACGTGCGTCCGCTTGGGATTGTCCTCGACGACGCCTCGGCGGTGACGCGGGCGAAGGTCACCGAGGGGATCGGGCGCCTCGGCGGACGGATCGTCCATGCGTTCGACGACATCCTTGTCGCGGAGCTTCCGCCCGGGCGTGAATTCTCGGCGTATCGGATCGGCGGCGTGAAGGAGATCGCGCTGAACGCCATGTCACCCGGCGGGCGCCGCGCCGGCGAGGTGCCGGCCGGGCGGGCCGCATGGAACGCGATCGCAGCGAGCGAGGGCGCGATCGACGTGCGAGACGTGGTCGCCCCCGTCGAATCGGATGCGCTCGAATCGCCGGCCGTGACGCAGGACGAGGTGAACGCCTCGCGTGGAACGGCTCCCGTGCCCGGAAAGAGATTGGCGGGCGCGAGCGCTTCCACCTTCACGACACCGGCCGCCCCGCTCGGGGCCAGCGACCTGACGACGAGCGAGTTCCTCGCGGGCGCCATCAGCGTGAACGTCATTCTGGTCGAAAGCGACGGCACGATCGATCCGCAGACAGAGAACTGGACGTCCGACCGCGAGTCGGATGTCGTGTCGCGGATCGCGCAGGCGCTCGAGTGGGTTCGTCTCCAGGAGCCTCAGGCGTCGATCCGGTTCGTCTACCACGTCATCGCCGGCCGCACCGACGCCCGCGCGCGGACCGGCTACGAGCCGATCCGGCGGTCGGCCGACCCGACGGGGACCACCGGCGAGGACCTTTGGGTGAAGCAGATCCTGGCGAAGCTCGGGTACCCGACGGGCGACCGCTTCGCGCGCTCGCGCGCCTTCGCGGCCGACACGCGGCGCGCGGACGGCACCGACTGGGCGGTCAACGTGTTCGTGGTCGACTCGCTGGTCGATGGCGACGGCAAGTTCGCCGACGGCCGGTTCGCCTATACGTGGGTGGGCGGGCCGCACCTCGTCATGACGTACGACAACGGCCCGTGGGGCATCTCCCGGATGGACATGGTGCTGCGCCACGAGTTCCTCCACGCCTTCTACGCGTTCGACGAGTACACGACCAGCACGTGCAGCTGCACCGATCATCGGGGCTACTTGGACGGCCCGAACGCGAACTGCGACGCGTGCAATCCGATTGCGAGCTCGTGCGTGATGATCTCGAACGGCGATGCGATGTGCGACGCCACGAGGCGCCAGATCGGTTGGTCGGACCTGGACGGCGACGGCAAGATCGACGTCATCGGCCAGCCCCCCGCAACGTTCATCGAGCCGATCTCGGGTCCGGTCTGCACGGTTCCGGTCCTCGAGGGCGTTTCGACGGTCGTCGCCGCGACGAACCGCAACACCTACGGCGGCACGGCCCACCCGAGCATCAGCGTCAATCGCATCACGGCGATCGAGGTCAGCGCCGACGGCGCGCCCTGGACCGCCCTCGACGGCGCCGCAACGCTCCCCGTGCAGCGGACGAACTTCAGCGCTCCGCTTTCGTTCCTGGCCCCTGGACCGCATCAGCTCCTGGCGCGGACCGTCGACGATTTCGGGAACACCGATGCGGCCCCGGAGCAGGCGCAGTTCGTCCTGCACGGCGCGATGTCCGCCGTCACGGATTCGGTCCGGCTCGACCGGAGCGGCTCGGGCGTCGCGATGAGCTGGCAGCCGTGCACCGAAGCGACGGCCTACCGGGTCTATCGAAGCGACAATCCGGGCGGTCAGGCGTCCGTCGTGGCCGAGACGGCCGCCGCCGCGTGGAGCGATCCCTCGGCCGGAAGCGGCTACTACGTGGTTCGTCCGGTCGATGCGTGCGGCAGCGAACAGTAGGCGCGCCCGGGCCTAGAATGCGGCCATGACGCGCGAGAGCCGGCTGATCGTGGTCCTTCTCGTGATGGGCGGGGCCGGCGTCACCGGATTGACGCTCGTCGCGAACCAGTACCGCAAGGCGCTCTCGGGAGAAATCGGCCGGCCGATCGAGCGCCCCGCCACGCGCGCCGCACGGCTCGTCGACGGGTTCCTCGAGGTCAGGCGGGCGGGACGGTCGATCGCAGCGTCCCAGCGGGACTCACGCCTGGGCGGAGGCGACGCGCTCTCTCGGTACCGGCTCGAGCGTGCGGCGGCGCTCGCGGCGCACCGGATGTCGGAGGTCGACTACGCCGCCGTACGGCGAAGCTGGCGGGTCTGGCACGATGGCGGCCGGGTCGACGACCCGAATTTGGCCACCGCATTCCAGGCGCGGAAGGCGGAGGCGGACGCCGCCGGCTTGGGGCCCGACGAAAGCGTCGACGACGGGATCAGCGAGGCCGAGGCGCATCCGCGCTCTTGAGGCGCGACTCCAGGGTGTCGAGCCTCCGCGCGACGACGGCGAGCTTTCGGGTAAGCGTCGCGAAGTAGGCCGCGAGCCCGATCCACACGACGAGGTAGCCCCAGAACAGAAAATCGTAGCTTTTCACCGCGACCTCCGGAGTTCATCTTCGAGCGCCGCCAGGCGGTCGTGCAGGGCGGCAAGCCTCATGCGAAAGGCGACGAGCAGCGCGTAGAGCAGGAAGAACACGAGCATCGAAACGAGCAGCGCGGAAAGCATCCCGGGTGCGAGCGGGTTCTCCCGTCCCGCGCCGAATACGATCGGGTGCTGGCCCCGCCACCAATCGACGGCCTTGTAGACGATCGGGACATCGAGCGACGCGACGACGCCGAGAATCGCCGCGATGCGCGCGCCCTGCTCCGGCGTCGCGGCATACGCCCGCGAAAGGAGAATCCCCGCAAGCAGCAGCCACAGGATCAACGTGGTCGTGAGCTTGGCCTCCCACGTCCAAAAGACGCCCCACGCGGGCTTCGCCCAGATCGGGCCCGTGATCAACACCAGGCTGCAGAACAACAGCCCGACCTCGGCGGAGGCGATCGACAGGTGATCCCACGAGGCGCGGCGCGTCCATAGATAGCCGACCGCCCCGGCGAACAGCACGAACACCGACAGGAACGTGATCGCGGCGAGCGGAACGTGGAAGTAGAAGATCTTCTGGACCGCTCCCATGACCTTTTCCTCGGGGGCGTTCAGGAAGATCAGATCGAGGGCCAGGCCCATCAGGATCGCCGTCACGACGAACAGCGGCCAGAAGATGAGTTCGAAGCGGCGCACCATCAGTCCTCCAGCAGGGCGTCGAACACGAGGATCGCGACGAGCACGTAGAGTACGTCGAGGCCCGAGGTCAACAAAAGCCAGTTCCGGTCCGAAGCCAGCGGCGTTCCCGCGAGGGCCGACGCCGTGCAGTGGACCGCCGACAGGAACAGCGGCGTGGCCGCGGGAAGGAGGAGCGTCGCCAGGAGTGCTTCGCCGCGGCCGAGGCGCGAGACGACGGCGCCGAACAGAGTCCCGAGCGCGGCGAGGCCCGCCGTGTGCAGCAGCACGACGCCGGCGAGGGGCAGCGCGCAGCTCCGGATGTCGGCGTCGAAGAACACGGCCGTCAGAGGCAGCAGCACCAGCTCGAGGACCACGAGCATCGTCAAGTTCGCGATCCATTTCCCGAAGAACACCGCCCCGCGATCGACCGGGGCCATGGCCACGGCCACCATCGCCTCTCTCTGACGCTCGAGCCGGAACGAGCGGGTGAAAGAAACCATCGACGAAAACGCCACGGTCAGCCAGAGCAATCCGGGGACGGTCTTGTCGGTCCCCATCCGGCGGATGACGTCGAGGTCGAACGCGAAGCCGAACACCACGAGCTCGACCAGGGCGAACAGCGCGGTCGCGGAGAGCGTCTCCTTCGTCCGGCCCTCGATGCGGAGGTCCTTCTGCGCAACGAGCGCCGCGGCGGCGAAGAATCCCGGCGGACGCGGCGGCGTCGCGCTCACTCCGCGCCCCGGACCAGGGCGCGGGCGCGGTCCCCGTCACCGCCCGTCGAGGCGCCGGAGTCCACGATCCGGCCCCGGCGCAGGAGGGCCCATCGCGGGCAGAGGGCGAGCCCTTCATCAACGTCGTGGGAGGCGAGGACCCAGGTGGCGCCGCCGGTTCGCGCCTCCTGAAGCACCCGCCGGAACCGGAGCCGGGACGCGGCGTCGAGCCCCGAGGACGGCTCGTCGAGAAGCAGGAGCGACGGCCGGTGGAGGAGGGCCCGGACCAGCGCGACGCGCTGCTGCATCCCGCGCGAAAACGTCGACACCGGATCGTGGGCGCGGTCGTCGAGGCCGGCCTCCTTCAGGCCGCTTTCCGCCAGGGACCGAGGATTCGCGAGGCCGTGGAGCTTCGCGAAGAACGTCAGGTTCTCGATCGGCGAGAGGTCGTCGTAGAGGAGCGTCTGATGGGAGAGCAGCCCGATCTTGCCTCGCGCCGCCGCAGGGGCCCGCCGCGGATCGACGCCGTCGATCGTCAGCGTGCCGTCGGTCGGCTTGAGCCCCCCCGACAGCAGCCGGAGGAGCGTCGTCTTCCCGGCGCCGTTGACGCCGAACAGCGCGAGCGGCTCCCCGCGGGACACGGTGAGGTCGATGCCGTCAAGGGCCGTGGTCGCGCCGAATCGCCGCGTCAGGCCGCGGCAGGCCACGAGGGTGTCGGTCAAGCCCGCCCCTAGTTCCGTGGTACCGCGAGTGCGTCCAGGCTCTTCATCAGGTCCACGGCACGCGTCTCGAGCCGCGCCTTGAGGGCGGCGTAGTCGGCGTCGCCGATCTTTCCCGTCTGCCGATCGTCCTCGAGGTCGCGCAGGGCGGCCAGGGCCATCGCGTGCCGCGTGTGCAGATCC
Organism: uncultured Acidobacteriota bacterium; assembly: GCA_964647625.1. Taxonomy (GTDB): domain Bacteria; phylum Acidobacteriota; class Polarisedimenticolia; order Polarisedimenticolales; family DASRJG01; genus DASRJG01. Next base: position 13,092 of record CAZYHZ010000070.1, on the reverse strand, counting down.
TGCTCTGCGGAGATGGCGTTCGAGACCCGCTCGGCCTCGCGGGCGTCGGCCCGGAACAGCGGGGCGAGCACGAACGCGCAGACGACGGCCGCGAGCGCGATCACGGCGAGGGCCGCGGTCACCGGCCCTCCTCCAGCTCTTTCCGGAGGCGGCGGAGGTAGGCCTGATCGACGTCGGCGGGGGAGCCTGTGGCCAAAGGCTCCGGGGCGGGCGACGTGCGCCTCCACCGGCGGACGACGAGCGTCACGGTCACAGCGGCGGCGAGCAGGCCCACGGCCGGCCCGGCCCAGGCGACGAGGTTGAAGCCGGCCACAGGCGGCGCGACGAGGATCTTCTGCCCGTATCGCGCCACGTACGAGGCGATGATCGCGTCGCCGGATTTTCCCGACGCCGCGTCGGCGGCGAGCGCCACGCGCATGTCCTCGGCGCGGCCGCACGCGCAATCCTTGACGGACTGCGGATGGCACCCGCAATCGCACAGGATCGTCGTCGCCGCCTTGTCGTACGCCGCGCCGGCGGGGCCCTGGGGAACGACGACCGCCGGGATCATGCGGCCTCGCGTTCCTCGATCGCCATCGAGGCGAGGAGGCGCTTGCGCTCGCGCGAATCGGGCAGGACGCACAGGCACGAGCCGAAGACCAGGATGAAGCCGCCCAGCCAGAGGAAGTTGACCATGGGGTTCACGAAAACCCGGAAGTTGGCCTGGCCGGTGAACGGGTCGACCCCGAGCGGCGTGACGTAGAAGTCTTCGCCGAACCGGTTCGGCGCCGCGAGCGAGAAGCTCTTGTGGATCGCGACTTCCGTGGACGGAGTCTTCACCTCGCGGCCGGCGCTCCCTTCGAGCCGCGACATCAGCGTGTAGAAATCCTGCACGGCCCGCGGATACGCCTCTCGGTCGCCGCCGCGCAGCGACTTGGCCTTCAGGAACGCGGCTTTCAACGCGGGGTAGAGCATGTTCGGATGCGAGCGCTGCTCGGCCTCGAGGCGCGCGACGAACCGTCCGTCCTGCCAGATGGACACTTCAGTGACCGCGGCGACGTAGTCGTCGATCGCCTCGAGCCGGTAGCCGTCGTACGTCATCGCGTAGCCGTCGGTCTTGAGCGTTCCGCCGGGGGAGAGCATCTCGACGGTCTCTTTCCGGTACGCGGACGACGCGGCGACGCCGATGCACACCACGACGAAACCGACGTGCACGATGTAGCCGCCCCACCGGCGCTTGTTCCGCCAGACGAGGAGCGCCAGCGCTTGTGCGGGGTTCTCCCCGTATTGATGCCGGCGAGCGCGCACGCCGCGCCAGAACTCGAGCAGGACGGTTGCGACGACGAACGCGGCCAGCGCGAAGCAGATCGGGGGATAAAACGTCTTCAGCGCGTCGAAGACGCCGCCGAAGTTCGCATGCCCGAGCGAGCGGAACATCTCGCCCGTCGCGGACGCGATCGCCCGGGCCGAGAGAAGGAGGAACAGCATGAGGGACCACACGCCGACGAGCGCCGGTCCCAGGAGGTTTTTCCGGAAGTTCTCCGCCGACGCCTTCCGCCACGCGATCAGCGGCCCGACGCCGACGAGGAAGAGGAGCGCCAAAGCCCATGGGATGTTGACCGTGTTGAAGATCGGCGGGCCCATCGTGACCTTGTGGCCCGTCGCGGCCTCTGAGATCAGCGGGAACGTGGTGAGGAGGAGCACCGTCGCCGCGATGCCCACGAGCATCATGTTGTTGAACAGGAAGCTCGCCTCGCGCGACAGCACGGAATGGAGCCGCGCCTCGGATTTCAGATCGGGGAGGCGGGCGACGAGCAGCACCAGCGATCCGAAGAACGTGATGCCGAGAAACCAGGCGAATGCGGGCCCGATGTCCGACGTGGCGAACGAGTGGACGGAGGAGATGATCCCGCTGCGCGTCAGGAACGTGCCGAAGATCGAGAGGCAGAAGGTCAGGATGACGAGGGTCATGTTCCAGACCTTCATCATTCCTTTCTTCTCCTGGAGCATGACCGAATGGAGGAACGCCGTCCCGGTGAGCCACGGCATCAGCGAGGCGTTCTCGACCGGGTCCCACGCCCAGTACCCGCCCCAGCCGAGCTCGATGTACGCCCAGTACGAGCCCATCAGGATGCCGATTCCGAGGAAGAACCACGCGAAGATCGTCCAGCGCCGCGTCGTGCGGAACCAGATGTCGCTCGTCCGGCGGGTCACCAGGGCGGCGATGCCGAACGCGAACGGGATCGTGAACCCGACGTACCCGAGGTACAGCGTCGGCGGGTGGATCATCATCCAGTAGTTCTTGAGCTGCGGGTTCAGGCCTACCCCGTCCGCGCGCAGCGGACCGGACTCGAACGGGCTCGCGATGAAGTTCGTCAGGACGAGGAAGAACGTCAGAACGATCGCGAGCACGTGGACGACCCACGGCATGATCGCGCGGTTCTTGTCGCGATTCGTCAGGACGACGATCCCCGACATCGTCGAGAGGATCAGCGCCCACAGCAGCAAGCTTCCTGCCTGCCCGCCCCACAGCGCCCCGATCTTGTACGGGAGCGGCTGGCTCACGCTCGAGTAGTGGTAGACCGAATCGAGCGTGAAATCGTTCGTCAGGAACCCGTGCTCGAGCGAAACGACCGACAGGGCGACGAGACCGAGCGAGGCCAGAAGGGACCGCTCGGCGCTGCGCATGAGGCCGCGGCCGCCGGCCACGGTCGAAAGCCAGCTTGCCGTGGCCGCCCACGCCGAGCAGGCCAGGGCCAGAAACAGCGAGAAGTGGCCGATCGTCGACATCGTGTGCGTCGAGGGCATCAGCGGGTCCCCTGCGCAGGGGACTTGGCGCCGTCGGCCGACTCGTACTTGGACGGGCACTTCGCGAGCAGCGTCGAGGCCTCGAACACGCCGTCACCGCGGCGCTTTCCTTCGACCACGACGTCGGCGTCGTCGACGAAGGTGTCGGGGATCACGCCCGCGTAGTCCACGGGGAGCGTGGCGCCGCCGTCCTTGTCGCGGATGGTGAAGGTCACCTGGCGTCCTCCGGGCAGCCGGTTGATCGTCCCCGCGCTGACCTTGCCGTTGACGCGGAAGTGGCCCTTGGGCTCGCCCTTCTCGTTGAACTCTCGGACCGTGACGTAGTAGGCGAAGCCGCTGTCGGATTTCTGCGTCGCGACCACCAGCATGAAGAGCATCGTCGCGACGATGCCCAGTCCGATCAGAAGGAACTTCAGGCGGCGGCCGTCCATCGGGGCTCCCCCGGTTTTCCGCGCGGGAAGCCATGGTAGGAGTCCGCGCGACGGGTTGTCAATGAAAGTGGACCGTTTCGGCCCGGATTGGACGGGACCGGCCGGCGAATGGTAGCGTTTCTGGATTCAGCGAGGAGGATCCCATGAAAGAGGTGCGCGAGAAGCTCGAAAGCGAGCTGCATGCGCTCGAGCGGGAGCTCACCGTGGACCTGCCTCGCGAGATCAAGGTGGCCGTGGCCATGGGCGACCTCCGCGAGAACGCGGAGTACCACGCCGCGCTCGAAAGGCAGCGCTACGTGAGGGCGCGGATCGGACAGCTGAGGCAGCGCCTGTCCGAGCTCGCCACGGTGAACCTCGCCACGGTCCCGAAGGACCGCGCGGGCCTCGGGTCAACGCTCGTCCTGATCGATCTCGACATCGACGTCGAGGTCACCTACGAGCTCGTCATCCCGGAGCTCGCCGATCTCGAGAAGGGCTTCATCTCGACGGCATCGCCGATCGGACGCGGCCTGCTCGGAAAGAAGGACGGCGAGACCGTGGTGATCGAGGTCCCGTCGGGAAAGAAGCGGTTCGAGATCGTCGAGCTGAAGACCCTTCACGACAAGTCCGGTCAGGAATAGCGGAGCACGGTCGCGAGGATCTTGTATCCGGCGCCGACCGTTCCGCGTAGCGTCCCCGCGATCTTCGACCGCCCCACGCGCTTCCTGTAGGACACGGGGACTTCCGCGTAGCGCAGCCCGCGCTTCAGCGCCTTGACCTGCATCTCGGCCGTCCATCCGTAGCCGGTGTCGATCATCCCGAGAGCGGCGAGCGCGCCAAAGCGGATCGCGCGAAACGGCCCGAGATCGGTCACCCTCGCGCGATAGAGGCGCCGGATGAGGAACGCCGCGAGCGCGTTTCCCGCGCGCTGCTGCGGCAGGAGGGCGCCGGGCTCGGAGCACCCGAGCACGCGCGATCCGACCACGAGATCCGCGGTCCCGGCCGACAGCGGCGCCAGGAGGAGCGGCAGCTCGCCGGCATGGTCGGAGTGGTCGGCATCCAGGAACAGGACGACGTCGGGAGGCGTTTCGCTCGCCGCGATGCGGGCGATCCCCGCGAGGCACGCGCTCCCGTAGCCCCGTCTGGGCTCGCGGACGACGGTCGCTCCCGCGGCGGCGGCGACCTCGGCGGTGCCATCGGTCGAGCCGTTGTCGACCACGATCACGTCGCGAACCAAAGCGCGCGGCAGGTCGGCGAGCACCAAGGGCAGCGAGCGGCTCTCGTTCCGCGCGGGGATGACGACATCGACGGTCAGCGTTCGCTCCTTGCGCTTGGCGTTCGAAGTATAGTCGGCGCCGTGAGCCGATCGCGCGCCCTCTCGCACTTCCTCGCCCTGCGTCCACGGCAGTGGGCCAAGAACGTCTTCGTGTTCGCGGCGCTCGTGTTCGCGGAGAAGATGCGGGACCCGGAGGCGGTGCTCACCGTCACCTTGGCTTTCGTCGTCTTCTGCGTGCTCTCGTCGGCGGTCTATCTCCTGAACGACGTCCGCGACCGGGAAGCCGACCGCATGCACCCGACCAAGAAGAACCGGCCCATCGCGGCAGGAGAGGTCGCGCCGGGGGTGGCGGCGGCGATGTCGGTGCTCCTCGCGGGCGGCGCGTTGGCCGGGGCCTTCGCACTGTCTCCGCGATTCGGCGAGGTCGCGGCGATCTACTTCGTGCTCAACCTCGGCTACTCGTTCGGCCTCAAGGGTGTCGTCATCCTCGACGTGATGATGGTGGCGGCGGGGTTCTTGCTGCGCGCCCTCGCGGGCGCCGTCGTCATCGACGTCGCGATCTCCCGCTGGCTCGTGATGTGCACCGGGCTTCTCGCGCTGTTCCTGGGGTTCGTCAAGAGGCGGCAGGAGGTGGCCGCGTTCGAGGGGCGGACGGACACCCGGCCGATCCTCAAGGAATACTCGCTGCCGTTTCTCGATCAGATGATCGCGATCGTCACCGGCGCGACCGTCGTGGCGTATTCGCTGTACGCGTTCTCGCCGGAGGTCGCCCAGAAGCTGGGGACCGAGCACCTGGGGCTGACCATCCCGTTCGTCCTGTTCGGGATCTTCCGCTACCTCTACCTCGTGCACCAGAAAGGCGTCGGGGAGAACCCGACCGTCGTCGTCCTGACCGACGCCCCCCTGATCGTCGACGTCATCCTCTGGGCCGCCGTCGCCGTCCTCGTCCTCTATGTCTGGCGATAGGGGACACTCCCTTTTTTCACCCAAAAGGGGACATGCGACTTTTTATTCCAAAGCGAATAGGGGACAGTCCCCTTTTTCTTACAAAGCTTCAGAGTGCGAAGCTTTAGAAGAAAAAGGGGACTGTCCCCTATTCGCTTTGGGATAAAAAGTCGCATGTCCCCTTTTGGGTGAAAAAAGGGAGTGTCCCCTATGCCAAACGGAGGGTCCCCTTTGACTTGCTCGCAGGGCATCCTTACTTTTAGCAGGTGATGAGTCTGGCCAGCGAAAGCCCCGCGGCGCGGCATTCGGTCCTCGTCGTCGACGACTCGACGCTGCTTCGCGGCATCCTCCGCGAGGAGCTCGAGGCGGAAGGGTTCATCGTCCACCTCGCGGAGGACGGCGAGCGCGCGCTGGAGCTGGCGCACGACCTCCGCCCCGACGTCATCCTGCTCGACGTCGGGCTGCCCGGCATCGACGGCTACGAGGTGTGCCGGAGGGTCCGCGCCGATGCCGCGACGACCGAGATCCCGGTCCTGATGATCACCGCGCTCAACGATCTCAAGGACAAGCTGGCCGGGTTCGACGCGGGCGCCGACGACTACCTCACGAAGCCGTTCTTCACGAAGGAGCTCCTGGCGCGCGTTCGGTCCAACCTCCGCGTCCGGGAGTCCGTCCAGGCGTCCCGCAAGCTCGGGCAGTCGTACCTCGAGATGCTCTTCGGCATCGGCTCGACGATCACCTCGCCGTTCAAGGTCGACGATGACGTCGAGATCATCCTGCGCCAGGCCTTGGCCGCCGTCGCGGCGAACAAGGGCGCGATCCTGCTCCTCGACCACGAGCAGCGGATGCTCGAGGTGCGCGGGACGATGGGCTGCGGCGGCGAGCGCGACCCCAAGCTCGGCGACCGGCACCGCATCTTCGACAAGCTTCCGGTCGTCGACGACGAGGTCGCCTCGGGCCGGGCGGGAATCCGCATCCACGAGGACGGCGAGAAGAGCACGGTGTTCGTCCCGATGGTCTCGAAGGAGCGCCTCGTCGGCGGGATCGAGATCCACCTGGGCGGCCGGCGCGGGCGCCTGTCGGTGAACGAGCAGAAGCTCCTCCACGCCCTGGGCTCGCAGGCGGCGATCTTCCTGGTCAACGCCCGCCTCGAGCGCGAGGTCCGCTCGATGTTCCTGAACATCATCGTGTCGATGGCGGGTGCCGTCGATGCGAAGGACGCGTACACCCACGGCCACTCGCTGCGCGTCGCGCGGACGTCCCTGATCGTCGCCCAGGAGCGCGGACTCCCGAGGGAAGACCTGGAGCCCCTCCTCCTGTCGGCCATCCTCCACGACGTGGGGAAGATCGCGATCCCGGACGGCGTCCTCAAGAAGCCGGGAAAGCTCGACCGCGACGAGCTCGAGATCATGAAGGGACACCCGATCGCGGGCGCCAAGATGCTCCAGCACATCCCGGCGCTGGCCACCGTGATCCCGGGAATCCTCCACCACCACGAATTCTGGGACGGTTCCGGTTATCCTCATGGCCTGTCGGAGGAGGCGATCCCGTTGCAGGGCCGGATCATCCACATCGGCGACGCGTTCGACGCGATGACGACGGACCGGATCTATCGCGAGAAGATCCCCGTTCCCGACGCCGTCGCCCAGATCCGCGAGAAAGCGGGCAGCCAGTTCGATCCGGACCTCGCGGCCTGCCTCTGCGCCGCGCATCGCAGCGGCGTCGTCCACGATGCGATCCCCGGGGCGACCCCGTCCCTTCTCGAGCTGATCGACCGGATCCGATGATCCCCCCGGACGAGACCCGAAGCGTGCAGCGGCGGCTCCTGCTCGTCGACGACAACCGCTTGATCCTCCGGGTGGTCTCCGATTTCTTCAAGCAGCGCGAATGGAGCGTCGATTCGGCCCAGAGCGTCGATGCGGCGCGGGCCGTGCTCGAGACGTCCGTGCCCGATGCGATCGTGTCGGACATCCTGATGCCGGGGGCCGACGGCTGGACGCTCTTCGACGAGGTGAGGCGCCGGAAGGAGACGTCGGCCGTGCCCTTCGTCTTCTTGACGACGCAGAGCGAGCTGCCGCAGCGCCTCCGCGGATTCCAATCCGGAGCCGACGACTACCTCACGAAGCCCTTCGAGGTCGAGGAGCTTCACGCCCGCGTCACCCGGCTCGTCGAGCGCGGCCGGATGTTCCGGGCCGCGGCGGCGGCCGCCGACGATTCGCTGCTTTCCGGCTCGCTGACGCACCTGGCGATCGCCGACCTGCTCCAGATCCTCGCCCTGAACGGCAAGGATGCGACCGTGAGGCTCGATCGCGAGGGCGCGTCCGGGCGGATCGACTGTGTCGGAGGCCGGATCGTCGACGCGCGCACCGGATCGGTCTCCGGGACCAAGGCGCTGTACCGCATGCTCGGGTGGACCGACGCGACGTTCCGCGTGCTCCCGATCTCGGACGCGCCGCCAGAGACGACGATCGGAAGCTCGACGGCGACGGTCCTGATGGACGGCCTCGTCGCGCTCGACGAATGGGCGCGCTGGGGCGACATGCTTCCCGCCCCCGAGACCCGCATCGAGCTGGCGAAGGACGCTCGCGGCAAGCTCGTCGGCCAGCCCTTGAAGCCGGCCGAGTTCGACCTGCTCGCGCGCTCCAAGAAGGGGACGACCGTCGCCCGCGCGATCGAGGACAGCCCCCACCCCGATGCCCACATCGCCGAGGCGATCTGCACGATGATCGCGCGCGGGGTCGTCCGCGCGACGCCGGGAGCGGGCTCGACCGTATAATCGCGCGGCGCATGCTGGAGCTGCCGCCGATCCTCATGGTCTTCACGGGCGGGACGATTTCCATGAAGATCGTGCCCGGACGCGGCGCCGTTCCCGCGAGCGGCGGGCGCGAGATCCTGGAGCAGGTCCCTCGGCTTTCCGGCTTGGCCCGCATCACGTGCGAGGATTTCGCGCGGCTGCCGGGACCGCACTGGACCGCGGAGCGGATGCTTGCGCTCTCGAAGCTGCTGGACGACCGCCTGGGTCGGGGAGACTTTGCCGGCGCGGTCGTCACGCACGGAACGGACAGTCTCGAGGAGACCGCGTACTTCCTCGATCTCGTCCTCCGGTCGGAGCGGCCGGTCGTGCTCACCGGAGCGATGAGAACCGCCGACGATCCGGAGTGGGACGGACCCCAAAACCTCGTCGACTCCGTGCGAGCGGCGACCTCGCTCTCCGCGATGGCGCCGCGCGTCACGGTGATGTTCGGCGGAACGCTGCACGAGGCGCGCGAGGTTCACAAGTCGCACACCGAAGCGTTCGCCGCGTTCACCTCCGACGACGGCGGTCCGCTCGGCCGGCTCGAACCGTCGGGCCTCCGTCTCGACCGCGAGCCCTCGCCCCGCGAGAAGATCCCGATCGACCGTGTCGAGCCCGCCGTCGATCTCGTCTCCGCCTACCTGGGGGCCGATTCACGCTTTCTCGAGCACGCGATCGATCGGGGCGCCCGCGGCATCGTGCTCGAGGCGATGGGCGGCGGGAACGTTCCGCCCGCGATGCTCCCCGGCGTGCGGCGGGCGGGGGACGCCGGCGTTCCGGTCGTCGTCGCGAGCCGCTGCGGCCGGGGGGCGACGGGGCCGCGCTACGGCTACGACGGAGGCGGCGTCACCTTGCGGGATGCCGGCGCGATGTTCGCCGGCGGGCTGTCCGCGCCCAAGGCGAGGATCAAGCTGATGGTGCTCCTGGGGGCGGGCGCATCGCGCGATGCGATCGAGACGGCGTTCGCGCGGCGGGAGCCTTGAGCGAGCTGTCCGAGCTTCGTTTCGTCAAGGGGATCGGCCCGCAGCGCGCGGAGGCGCTCTCGACCGCCGGCATCGAGACGGCCCGCGATCTCGTTGAGGTGTTCCCGTTTCGCTGGGAGGATCGCCGGCACTTCGCGCGGGTCGCCGATCTGTCGCCGCGCGGGGCCGAAGCGACGCTCGACGTCCGCGTCGTCTCCTCGCGCCTGATCCGCACCCGCCGCCGCGGGCTGACGATCTTCCACGCCGTTCTGTCGGACGCCACCGGCTCGATCAAGGCGGTCTGGTACAACCAGCCGTTTCTTGCGCGCGTTCTGGTCAAAGAGGCCCGGGTCGTCGTCTTCGGGCGCGCCGTGCTCGACCGGTACGGGCGCGAGATGATCCTCGACAATCCCGACTACGAGCGCCTCGACGACGACCAGGACGCGAGCATTCACACCGGACGCATCGTGCCGGTCTACCGGAAGCTCGCCGGGATGCCGTCGAAGACGATCCGCGCGGTCATGCACCGCGTCCTGGCGGCGATGACGGACGGCGACCTCGTCGATCCGGTCCCCGCCGCGGTCCGCGCGCGGCAAGGATTGATGGGGAAGCGAGAGGCGATCGAGAGCGTTCATTTTCCGCCCGAGCAGGCGTCGATGGCCGACCTCGCGATGCGCAAGACACCCGCGCAGCGCGCGCTGGCGTTCGAGGAGATCTTCCTGATCCAGCTCGCGCTCGCGGGCCGGCGGCGTGCGGCGATGGAGGTGCGGCGCCACGCGCACTACGAGATCTCGGACGCCTTGCGGTCCAAGCTCGCGAAGCTCCTCCCGTTCAAGCTGACGGAAGCCCAGCGGCGCGTGCTCAGGGAGATCGGCGCCGACCTGCGGGGCTCGCACTCGATGAACCGGCTGCTGCAAGGGGACGTCGGCTCCGGCAAGACGATCGTCGCGCTGCTGACCCTCCTGGTCGCCGTCGAGAACGGATACCAGGGCGCGTTGATGGCGCCGACCGAGATCCTCGCCGACCAGCACGCGCGCAACGTCCTGAGGATCCTCGCAGCCGCCGGCTCCGACGTGAAGGTGTCGGTCCTCACCGGATCGCAGAAGGCCGCGGCCAAGCGCCGCGCGCTCCAGGACATAGCCGCCGGCCACGCCGATCTCGTCATCGGCACGCACGCGCTGTTCGAGGCCGGCGTGAGCTTCAAGAACCTGGCGATCGTCGTCGTCGACGAGCAGCACCGCTTCGGCGTCCTCCAGCGGATGGCGCTCGGTGCCAAGGGGACGCGGCCGGACACGCTCGTGATGACCGCGACCCCGATCCCGCGATCGCTGGCGCTCACGCTCTACGGCGATCTCGACCTGTCCGTGATCGACGAGCTTCCGCCGGGCCGCACGCCGATCACGACGGTCGTGCGCCGGGAGGAGGACCGGGACCACACCTACGACGCCCTGCGTCGCGAGATTGCGGCCGGCCGGCAGGCCTACGTGGTCGTGCCGCTGGTGGAGGAGACGGCGGCGTCGGATCTCAAGGCCGCGACGGCCTTCGCCGCGCACCTCAAGAAGAGCGTCTTCCCGCAGCTTGCGATCGGCTTGCTCCACGGCCGCATGAAAGGGGAAGAAAAGGATCGCGTGATGAGGGATTTCGCGCGCGGTGCGATCCAGGTTCTCGTGGCGACGACGATCGTGGAGGTCGGCGTCGACGTTCCGAACGCCACGGTCATGATCGTCGAGCACGCCGAGCGCTTCGGCCTGTCGCAGCTTCACCAGCTTCGCGGCCGCGTCGGGCGCGGCGCCAAGAAGTCCTACTGCGTGCTGATGGTCGGCGGCGGCGCCGCCGGGCAGACCGCGCGCGAGCGCTTGAAGACGATGGAAGAAACCAGCGACGGGTTCAAGATCGCCGGGAAGGACCTCGAGCTGCGCGGTCCGGGAGCCGTGTTCGGGACGCAGCAGCACGGCCTGACCGACATCCAGTTCCTCTCGGTGATCCTCGGCGACCCCAGGCTTCTCGACGCGGCGCGCGAAGAAGCCGCGCGCCTCGCCGCCGAAGGCCGGGCGGGGGACGTGTTCTTACGGCTCGGGTCGGCCTGGCGCAGGCGTCTGGAGCTTCCGGCCGTCGGTTAGGAGGCGCCTTCGCGCCTGCCCGGCCCCCTGTGTCAAAAATATCCGTTGCCCCGGCGGCGTTCTCCGTTTATTTGTAGACGGATCGAGAGCCACCATGAGGATTCTCCATGAACAAACTACGACGACGTGCCGTCGCCCTGGCGATCGCGACCCTGTTCCCCGTGCTCGCAACCACCCTCGCGAGGGCGCAGGCGGAAGTCGACGTCGCGTCCGATGACTTCAATCGTGCCGACGAGACGCCGTTCGTGGTGGGCGGCAACTGGGAGCGGTACGCCCCCGGCGGGTACGTCAACCTGGTGGGCAATCAGGTCGCCGGCGACACCGGCGACGCCCTGTTCTTCTGGCAGGGCAGCGGCGTGTTCGACAACGCGAGACAGTTTTCGCGGGTGCGGGTGACGAACGCCGCGGGACAGGTGGGGCTCGTGCTCCTGGGGACGGGCGATCAAAGCCTCGTCGCCGCCTGGAATGCTGGGACCCTCTACATCTACTGGTACGCCGGCGGGACGTACCAGGGAAACCTGACGACCGTCTCGTCGACGATCCAGAATGGCGACATCATCGAGGCCGTCCTCGACGGCGGGGTGGTTTCGGCCAAGATCAACGGAGTCGTGGTCGCCAGCGTGGCCAACACGACGTCCTTGACGTCGGGGCGGCCCGGGTTCGAGGCGTACCTGTCCGGCGCGACGTTTGACGACTGGGTCGCCGGGGTTCCGGCAGGCGCCAGTGGCGAGTGCGCGGGGGCGCCGGACGGCACGGCCTGTGACGACGGCAACTCCTGCACCGGCGACGGAAAGTGCCTGGGCGGCGTGTGCGAGAACGGCATTCCGATCGTCTGCACGCCTTCCGATCTGTGCCACGGCGCCGGCGTCTGCGATCCGGCAACGGGACTCTGCAGCAATCCTCCGCTCGCGTGCGACGACGGCAACGCGTGCACGATCGACAGCTGCGACCCCGGCACGGGTTGCGTCCACAGCACCGTCGCGGGCAGCTGCGATGACGGCAATCCGTGCACGATCGACACGTGCGATGCGGCGGGCGGTTGCATCCACATCGGCTCGGACGGCCCCGACAACTCCTGCGGAGCGGTGACCGACTCTTCGCTGTGCGCTCTACCCGCCGGGATCTGCGGCACCTCGCGGACCGCGCCCACGTTCCGGCTCGTCGACATCCAGGATCCGACGTACAGCGCCATCCTGGGGAAGACGATCTTCAACGACTACAAGCTCAACGCATCGGACCCCGGCCAGTTTGTTTACAACGTCTTCCAGGCCGGGGCTCCCGGCGCCGCCGTCGATCTGGCCATCGAGGTGCCGTTCCCCTTCGTCACGCAGGGTGCCCACCCGATCAAGGTGCGCAACCGCGCGAATTCCTGGGCCGGCTGCTTCATTCCCGGCGCTGCGCTGCAGGGCTTCACGATCACCACGGATGGTGGCCACCTGTCGCCGACCGGATTCCCGGTGATCGTGCGGTCCGATTTCGGTACGCAGAACCTCGGAAGCACGACGACCGTGCACGTGACGGGGACCGTCCCTCCGACGGGCCTCGTGTACGTGGCGATCCACCTCGACTACGACCTCAAGTCAACGACGGGGTGGCAGCAAGCTCCAGACGGCAAGACCCTGCAGGGGCCCGACACCAATCTGGACGGCGAGCTCGACGGGCTCGGCGGCGGTCCGATCGTCCTCGCCAGCCCGCAGCCGTACACGTTCGACTTCGGCGCCGGCGGAAGCACCCATGCGTCCGTGCCATCGAGCTGCAACAAGTTCAACAAGAACCCTGGCCCTGGCAAATAGGGGAC
>CAZYHZ010000069.1:0-21661 GCA_964647625.1 uncultured Acidobacteriota bacterium | reverse complement strand
TGCGGCGCGGGCGCCGGGGCGGAAGGCTCGGCAGCGGCTTCCTCTTCTTCTATCTCGGTGAGGTCGGGGGGCGCCGGCGGCGCCGGACGGTTCCCGGCGACGAGCGCCGGCGGGACCTCGACCTTCTCGCGCGGGAAGAACTCGAACTCGCTCTCGTGCCGGAGCAGGGACGGCTTCGCCTCGACCACGACCCGGACCCCGTGACGCTTTTCCAGACCCGACAGATCGTCGCGTTTCTGGTTCAAGACCCACTGCGCGATCTCCGGCGGAAGCCTCAGGTGAACCTTGCCGAAGTCGCCCCGGAGGCAGCGGGCCTGTAGCTTGCGCAGGGCCGCGAGCCCCGCCGGCTCGACATTCTTGATGAGGCCGTACCCTTCGCACTCGGGGCACGTCGTGTACGACGCGCCCATCTTCTCGCCCTTGACGCGCTGTCTCGAGATCTCCAGCAGGCCGAGCTTCGAGATCTTCGTGACGTCGTACTTGGCGCGGTCGGTTTTCATTGCATCGCGCATCGACTTTTCGATCTTCTTCTGATTCCGGGACGCCATCATGTCGATGAAGTCGATGACGATGATCCCGCCGAGATCCCGCAAGCGGAGCTGCCTTGCGATCTCGGCGGCCGCTTCGAGGTTGGTCTGCGTCGCGTTGTCCTCGGCGTCGCCCGACCGCGGCGCCCCCTTGCTGTTGACGTCGATCGCCGTCAGGGCCTCGGTGCCGTCGATGACGATCTCCCCGCCGGATTTCAGCGGGACGCGGCGCTTGTAGATGCTCTCGATCTGCTCTTCGAGGTTGAACTTCGAAAACAGCGGCCGGTCGCCGGTGTGGAGGTGGAGGACCTTCGCCTTGGCCGGCATGACGTCCGACACGAACTCGAGAGCGCGATCGTAGGTGTCCTTGCTGTCGATCCACACCTCGTCGATGTCTTGCGTGAAGTAGTCGCGCATCGTGCGGATGACGAGGTCGCGCTCGCGGTAGACGAGCCCGGGAAACTCGGTGGCGCGCGACGCACGTTGGATCGAGTCCCACAGCCGGAGCAGATAGCGGAGGTCTCGCTGCAGCTCGGCCTTGCTCTGGCCGACTCCCGCGGTCCGGACGATGAGGCCGAAGCCCTCCGGAGCCCCGAGGTCGTCGACCATCTTCTTGAGCCGGTCGCGCTGCTCGTCGTCCTGGATCTTCCGGGAGATGCCGGCCGAATCGTCGCCCGGCATGAGCACGAGATAACGGCCCGGCAGAGAGAAGTACGTCGTGACGGTGGGCGGTTTCGCCGCGAACGGCTCGCGAACGACCTGGACCATCAACTTTTGGCCGGGATGGAGGTGCTGCCCGATGCGTCCCTTCGCGCGCGAGTCGGTGCGCTGCGGGAGGAGCTTGAAGTTGATCTCGTCCATCGGGAGGAAGCCCTTGAGATCGCCGCTGATCCTCAGGAACGCGGCGTCCAGGGCGGGGTGGATGTTCTCGACGACGGCGTTGTGGATGTTGCCCTTGATGTTCGTCCGATTGATCGTTTCGATCTCGTACTGCTCGAGGACGCCGTTTTCGAGGATGGCGACGCGCGATTCTTCGGCGTGCGCCACGTTGACCAGCATGATTTTGGACATCAGATGGATGATTCTCCGGCGGACCCGCCGGTTCTCACGGCGCATCGCTCCATGCGACGCTGGCCTCGCCGGAGCAGCTCGGCCTCACGGGGGGCCGTCAAGCGCTCCAAGCGGCCGGGCGGGTGCGCGACCAAAGGCACTCTAGCATACAAACGCGGCGGCCCGCGGCACGGCTGGAATGGACCCTTGATACGATCCGGATTCCTGCGTCTTCCGCGGGAGCGAAAGGGACGACGTGCCGCGCATCACGGCGAATCAGGTCACGCTGCTGCGCCTCGTGCTCCTGCCCGTCCCGGTCGCCCTCGTCTACCGCGGCACCCACGGCACCATGCTTGCGGCGCTCGCGGTGTACGTCGTGCTCGGGCTGACGGACGTCCTGGATGGCTATCTCGCGCGCAAATACGGCGCGACGGCGCTCGGCGCTCTCCTCGACCCCGTCGTCGACAAGATCTTCCTGGTCGCCGGGTTCGTGCCGCTCGCCGACTACCAGATCCTCCCCACGACGCTCGTCTTCATCATCTTCATCCGGGAGCTTGCGGTCACGGCCCTTCGCAGCATCGCGCTCGAAGAGGGCTTCTCCTTCAAGACCAGCTCGATCGCCAAGCTCAAGACGACCGTCCAGATGGCCGGCGCGGGGCTCATCTTGGTCATCTGGCTGTTCCCCGACGATGCCGCCATCCATCGGATCCTCGCCGTGGGCGCCGTCGCGTTCGCGGCGCCGGTCGCGGTCGCGCTGCTGCGCGGACGGCGGCCGGGGTGGATGAGCTTCACGTCGGCGGGCTTGGGCCTGATCGTTTTCGCGATCCGTTACGCGCTTCCGCTGGAAGCGGCGATCGTCGTCCTGATGAGCGTGATCGTCATCATCACGCTGTACTCCGGCGCCGAGTACGCGTGGGGCATGCGTCACGTCCTTCGAGCCCGGTTCGTGCGCGCTCCCATCGAAGCGGTGCGGCTGGCCGCGCTCTCGCTGACGGTTCCCGTCTTTTACCTGCCCGCGATCGATCGTCCCGACGACCCGACGTTCGCGGTGCTCGGCCTTCTCGCCGCCGAGTTCGCGGCGGGCGGCCTCGACAACTCGCTCGTCCAGATGGGCCATGTCCGGGGACCCGGGCCCGATCTGGTCCGCGCGGGGATTCAGGGCGCCTGCGGGATCATCCTGCTTTGGGCGCTGCGGGCACAAGCGCCCCGGGTCGCGGCGGACGCGGCCACGCTCTTCGCCCTCGCCGTCACGCTGGGAGACGTGTTTTCGCGCATCTGGCGACACCGCCGCGATTTCCGGCCGGAGCCCCTTCCGCCCGCGGCCCGTTCCTTGACTTAACCCCCGCCGGTTCACAGATTTTCTTTTCCTGATGTGGGGAGCCATTCCCCGGGGGGGCGGAGCGTGCGGCGCGTCCTGATGGGTCGATCCTGCGTGAATGCGTCGTTCTTCGCGCTGATCACCGGAATCGCGCTGCCGCTGACGGCGTGCGAGTCGTCCCAAGCGACGCCGCGAGACGGCCTCGCGCACGTCGATGCCGCCCCGCGCCGCGGCGGCGTGTTCCGCCTTCTCGAAGAGGCGCCGGTATCGCTCGACCCCGCCGACGTGGATTCGGTCTACGAGGCGCTTCCGATCGGCCAGATCTTCGACGGCCTGGTCGCTCTCGACCCGGGTCTCAACATCGTGCCGGCCCTGGCGGACACGTGGACGATCTCGCGCGACGGCCTCGACGTCATGATCCACATCCGGCAAGGGGTCAAATTCCACGACGGCTCGCCGCTCACCGCCGACGATGTGGTGTACAGCTTCCGGCGAATCCTCGCACCGGCTCGCGCCAGGAAATCGATCGCCGCGAGCTACCTCCAGATCGTGGAGGGTGCCCCGGCATTCAGCGGCGGGAAGTCGACGAAGCTCCCCGGCATCGTCGCCGTCGATCCGTCCCGCGTCGAGATCCGCCTCTCGCGGCCCTACCTGTCGTTCCTCTCGGTTCTGGCGATGGACGATCTGCGCATCGTCCCGCGGCACGTGCTGGAGAAGAAAGGTGACGCGGCGATGCGGCGGGCCCCCGTCGGAACCGGGCCGTTTCGATTCGTCTCGTGGAGCGACGACGCGCTCGTCCTCAGTGCCAACGACGAATATTTCGCGGGGCGCGCGTATCTCGACCGGGTGATGATCCTGTTCCCTCGCGCCGATGAGCGCGATACGGGAAACGCCCGGTTCCTGCGCGGCGAGATCGACATCGTCAAGCCGACGTCCGACAGCCTGCCTCTCCTCCAGGCGGATCCGGCGATCGAGATGCACCGGTTCCAGGACCTCTCCGTCAGCTTCCTGGGCATGAACACCACGATTCCGCCGCTCAACGACGCGCGCGTGCGGCAGGCGATCGGGGCCGCCATCGATCGGCGGGCGCTCGCGGAAATCTCGCCGGGCATGCGCAGCATCGCCCAGGGCATCCTGCCTCCCGGGCTTCCGAGCTACTCGCCGTCGCCGAAGGCGATCGATTACTCGCCGGAGCGCGCGCGCGCGTTGCTCGTGCAAGCCGGCCACCCCGGAGGCCGAGGCTTGAGTCCGATCCCGTTCTACACCTCGCAGGTGGGAAGCTCGGCGCTCGCGAACAGCCTCGATCGTCTCCGCAACGATCTGGCCGCCGTCGGGATCCCGCTCGAGGTTCACGTGGTGAACTGGGCGGACCTGAACGACAAGATCGAGCGCCACGAGGCGCCGCTGTTCCAGCTCGGATGGGTCGCCGACCTTCCCGATCCCGACTCGTTCCTCCGTACGCTGTTCGAGCCCGGGGGCAGCGCGAACTACTTCGACTTCGACGACGCCGAGACCGGGCGCTCCTTGGAGCGCGGCGCCTCCGAGACCAACCCGCTCGAGCGGGCGCGCATCTATCGCGGCCTCGAGCAATCGGTCCTGGCCAAGGCTCCACTCGTGCCGCTGTTCCACTCCGTCGGGGTCATCGCCACGCGGCGCTCGGTCCACGGGCTGAAGCCGGGCCCGATGGGATTCGGGGCCCTGGCGCTCGAGAGCGTCTGGCTCGATCGGAGCGCCGCATCATGAGATCCCCGCTGCACGGCCGCACGCTCGAGCAGAGCTTCTCCATCTCGGCGGCGTTTCTCGTCCTGTGCCTGATCGGCACGTCGCTGTTCGTCGTCGAGAACCGGGTCGAGGAGAACATGCGGCGCGGCCTGGAAGCGCGCGGCACCGCCATCGCCCGGAGCATCGGCGCGGTCGCGACCCCGTCGCTGCTCGCGTACAACTACGCCGCGCTCCAGATGGCGGCGGAGGGCGCCGCGCGCAACGAAGGCGTGGTGTTCGTCGCAATCCACGACAAGGAAGGGGAGCTGGCCGGTCTCGCCGGCCGCGCGCCGCAAGAGACGGGGGAGCAGGTCCGCCGGGAATCGCTGTTCGCCGCGCCGAGCGACGTCGAGGTCCAGCGCGAGGACGACCCCCGGCCGGAGCGCGTCATCGAGGTCGTCGTTCCCGTCCTGGTGGAAGGCGTCGCCGTCCCCTGGGGGCACGTCCGCGTCGGGCTCTCGTACGACATCGTGAACTCCGAGCTGCGGCACCTCGGCGTGCAGCTCGCGCTGTTCGGGGCGCTCCTGGCTTTGAGCTCGGTGTTGTGCGTGCGATGGCTGGCCCGGCGGATCACCGCTCCCCTGCGGCTGCTCGCCGAGGGGACCGAAGCCCTCGCGGCAGGGGAGCTACAGCATCGCATTCCCGTTTCCGGAGGCAAGGAGCTTCGCGATCTTGCCCGCGCGTTCAACACGATGTCCGACCGCCTCCAGGAGAAGGCCTGCGAGTCGCAGATCTTCCACGATGCGCTCGAGAGACTGAACGCGACGCTCGAGCAGCAAGTGCTCGAGCGGACCCACGCGCTCCAGGAGTCGACCGTTCAGTACAAATCGCTCGTCGAATCGTCTCCCGATTCGATCCTGATCGTCCAGGACGGCACGGTGAAGTTCGTCAACCGGGCGTTCACGGAGACGTTCGGGATCCCCGAGCACGAGGTGATCGGACGGGAGCTCCGCATCTCGCAGATCTTCGACTCGTCGTCCGCGGCGCTGGCCGCCGGCCGCATCGCGGCGTGGGAGCTGGGCGAGTCGCCGTCTCCCGCCGAGGTCCTGGGCCACGACACCAAGGGGCGGGTCCGGCACCTCGAGCTGCGCGGGAGCCGGATCGAGTATCAGGGCCGGCCGGCCGCCGAGTGCCTGCTCATCGACATGACCGAATCGAAGCGGCTGCGGGAGCAGCTCACGGAGTCCGAAAAGCTGCGAGCGCTGGGGGAGCTGGCGTCCGGCGTCGCGCACGACTTCAACAACCTTCTCGGAGCGATCCTCGGCCGGGCGCAGCTCCTGAGGCGTCGCGGCGTGATTCCCGTCATCGACCACGATCTCGCGGTCATCGAGAAGGCGGCACAGGACGGCCGCGAGACCGTCCGCCGCATCCAGGAATTCTCCCGAACGCGCCGCGACAAGCAGTTCCTCCAGGTCGACCTCGCCGAGATCATCTCGGACGCCATGGAGATCACCAAGACCCGGTGGAACGACGATGCGGTCCTCCGCAAGGTGCAGATCAAGCCGTCGGTCGAGGTGTCCTCACCCTCGCCGATCCTGGGGAATGCCTCCGAGCTTCGCGAGGTGTTCACCAATCTCATCCTGAACGCGGTCGACGCCATGCCGCAGGGCGGCCGCCTGGAGCTGACGTGCGCGACCCAGGGCGATCGCGTCATCGCCAAGGTCGTGGACACCGGCGTCGGCATGACCGACGGCATCCGCCAGAACATCTTCGACCCGTTCTTCACGACGAAGGGCTCGCGGGGCATGGGACTCGGGATGAGCGTCGTCTACGGCATCGTCACGCGGCACGGCGGAAAGATCGACGTCGAGACCGCGCTCGGGAAGGGCACCACGTTCGTGCTCGATTTCCCGAAGTCGCACGAGCCGCAGGTCGCCGCGGTCGGAACGGACGGGGCCGCGCTCCCCCAGCTCCTCCGGCCGGGGCGGATCCTGGTCGTCGACGACGAGCCGGACGTCGCGGAGGTCGTGAAGGACGTCCTGGCCTCCGCCGGGCACGAGGTCGACACGGCGGTGTCGGGCACGATCGCGATGCAGATGATCGAGCTGTCCTCTTACGACCTGGTGTTCACCGATCTCGGCATGCCGGACATGTCGGGATGGGACGTCGCGGAGAAGATCCGCGCGACGCGGCCCGGCCTCACGGTCGCGCTGATCACCGGCTGGGGCACGAGCCTCGACCCCGCCGAAGCGGGGCGCCGCGGCGTCTCGGCCGTGGTCCACAAGCCGTTCGAGATCGACGAGCTGCTGAACACCGCCCAGCGCTTCGTCGGAAAGGCGCAGGCACCCACGAGATCCTCGAACTAGCCGGCCGTATATAATCCCTACCCCTATTGAAAAGGCGGGGGTTTGAGTTGAGCGTGCCCGGTCGCATCCTGCGCATCGCCAACGGCCAAGGCTTCTGGGGCGATTCCGTCGACGCACCGCGCCGTCTCGTCGAGGAAGGGCCGCTCGACTACCTCACGCTCGACTACCTCGCCGAAGTCACGATGTCGATCATGCAGAAAGCGAAGCAGCGCGACCCGCGCCTCGGGTACGCGACCGACTTCGTCGAGCTGATCCGGGGAATCCTCCCCGCGATGCGCGAGAAGGGCATCCGTGTCGTCGCCAACGCGGGAGGCGTCAACCCGGACGGTTGCCGGACGGCGCTCATGGCGGTCGCACGGGAGCAGGGGGCGAAAGGTCTGCGGATCGGGACCGTGACGGGGGATGACATCCTCCCGCGGCTGGACGAGCTGGTCTCCGCCGGCGTCGCGTTCACCAACCTGGACGACGGCCGGCCGTTCTCTTTGGTCCGCGAGCGAGTCCTCTCCGCCAACGTCTACATCTCTTCGTTCCCTGGTGCGCAAGCCCTCAAAGAAGGCGCGCACATCGTCGTCAGCGGCCGATCGACGGATCCCGGGCTCGTGCTGGCCCCGCTCATCGCCGAGTACGGCTGGGCGCCGGATGCGTGGGACCTCCTCGCGGCGGGCACCATCGCCGGTCACATCCTCGAATGCGGGGCGCAATGCACCGGCGGCAATTTCTCCCGCTGGTGGGAGATCGCGGGTTGGGATCGCCTCGGCTACCCGATCGCGGAGGTCGCTCCGGACGGCACGTTCGTGATCACGAAGCACGCGGGTACGGGCGGCCAGGTGTCGGTCGACACCGTCGGCGAGCAGCTGGTCTACGAGATGGGCGACCCCGCCCGCTACATCACCCCGGATTGCGTCGCGGATTTCACCTCGATCCGCCTCGCGGCGGTCGGATCGGACCGCGTCTCCGTCTCGGGCATTCGCGGGGGCCCGGCGACCGACACGTACAAGGTGTCGATCTCGTACCTCGAGGGGTACAAGGCCGTCGGCCAGCTCACGGTGGCCGGTCCCGACGCCGAGGCGAAGGCCCGCATCTGCGCCGATGCCATCTGGGGCCGGCTCGCTCGCGCGGGCGTGCGGTTCGAGCAGACGCTGACGGAGCTCGTCGGCGTCGATGCGTGCCACGGCCGGTTGACCCGGGAAGGAGCCAGGCCCGGCGAGGTCGTCCTGCGCGTCGGCGTGAAGGATCGATCGAAATCCGCCGTCGACCGGTTCGGCAAGGAGCTCGCCCCGCTGGTCACGACCGGGCCGCCCGGAGTGACGGGCTTCGCCGGGGGGCGGCCGAAGGCGACCGAAGTGCTGGGCTACTGGCCCGCGCTGATTCCGAAGCGGCTCGTCGAGCCGCGGGTCGTCGTCGAGGAGGTCTCGTGAAGCGCATCCCGCTCCATGCGATGGCCCACGCCCGCTCGGGCGACAAGGGCGACGGCTCGAACGTCGGCGTGCTCGCCTACGACGATCGCGGCTACGACATCCTCAGGGCGTGGATGACGCCCGAGCGCGTGAAGGCGCATTTCGGCGAGATCGTGATGGGGCGGGTCGACCGCTACGACATCCCCAATCTTCGCGGGCTCAATTTCATCCTGCACGATTCCCTGGGCGGCGGCGGAAGCGCTTCGCTCAAGACGGACGCGCAAGGGAAGACCCACGGCATGGCGATGCTGCGCATGATCGTCGAGGTGCCCGACGACTACGAGCCCGTCAACGTCGGAACGGCCGGGGCGGTCCGGCCAAAGGGGGAGCTGTGAGCGCGCCGGTCGTCGCCTTGGCATCCCACGACCCGGGGATCCGGATCCTGACGATGAACCGGCCGCCGGTCAACGCGCTCGGCCGCGATCTCGTCGAGGCGCTCGCGACGACGCTCGCGACGCTGCGTGAAGACCGCGACGTCCGGGCCCTCGTCGTTCGGAGCGGGGGAAACCATTTCTGCGCGGGCGCCGATTTGAAAGAGCGGGCGGGGATGAGCCTCGACGAGGTGCGCGCGTTCGTTCCGCGCCTCGCGGCCGTGTGCAATGAGATCGCCCGCCTACCGTTTCCGACGATCGCGTCGGTGCGCGGGACGGCCGCGGGCGGGGGTTGCGAGCTGGCGCTGGCGTGCGACCTCCGAGTGCTCGCAAGCGACGCGAAGATGGGTCTGCGCGAGACGGCGCTCGCGATCATCCCGGGTGCCGGCGGCACCTGCCGGCTGCCGCGCATCGCGGGGCAGGCCGTCGCGAAGCGCTGGATCTTCACGGCCCGCCTGTTCAGCGCGAGCGAGGCGGCCGACGACGGGGTCGCCGATCAGGTCGTCGTGCCGGACGCGCTCGATGCGACGGCCGTTCGACTCGCCGAAGAGATCGCCGCGAACGGCCCCGTCGCCGTGCGGCTCGCGAAGCGGTCGATCGAGGGGGGCGCCGACCTCACCCTGGACGAGGCGCTGGCGCTCGAATGGCAATGCTACGAGGGGGTCCTCGGCACGGCCGATCGGGAAGAGGCTCTCGCGGCGTTTGCAGCCAAGCGGCCGCCGAGGTTCACGGGACGATGAACGCGCTTCACTACGGAAAGGTCGCCGTCGATCCGCCGCTGGTGCTCGCGCCGATGGCCGGGATCACCGACCGCCAGTTCCGGCTGATCCTCAGGCGTATCGGTGGTGTCGGCCTCGTCACGATGGAGTTCATCTCCTCCGAGGCGCTGTTCCGCAACAACAAGCGGGCGCGCGCGCTGATGAGGTTTTCCGAGACCGAGCGGCCGATCTCGATCCAGATCTACGGCCGCGATCCGCACCGCATGAGCGAGGCCGCGCGGATCGTCGAGGCGATCGGCGCGGACGTCTGCGACATCAACATGGGCTGCCCCGCGAACAAGATCCTGAAGGGCTGCTCGGGCTGCGCGCTGATGGGAGATCTCGACCTGGCGCGGGAGATCATCCGGCAGGTGCGCTCCGTTCTCACGATCCCTCTGTCCGTGAAGTTCCGTCTCGGGCTCGACGACGAGCGTAGGAACTACCTGGAGCTCGGGCGCATCTGCCAGGGCGAGGGGGTCGACGTCGTCGCGATGCACGGCCGGACCGCGAAGCAGATGTTCGGGGGCGCAGCCGACTGGAGCGAGATCGCCCGCCTCAAGGAGGCGCTCGCGATCCCCGTCGTCGGAAACGGCGACGTGGTCACGGCCGACGATGCATTCCGCATGATCGGGCAAACCGGCTGCGACGGCGTGATGATCGGCCGCGCCTCGATGAAGAACCCGTGGATCTACCGGCAGATCGCGGACCGGCTCGCGGGCCGGACGGCCTACGAGCCTTCCGTCGCGGACCGATACGAGATCATTCGGGCGCATTTCGATCTCGTGACCGCTCAAGAATCTCCCGACTTCGCCATGCACAAGATGCGGACGTTCACCGGCTGGTACACGCACGGTCTCGTCGAAGGCAAGAAGCTCAGGACGCGGATCAGCGAGCCCGCGACGCCGCAGGAGTTTCTCGACGTCATCGACGGGTTTTTCGCGGAAGCGACGAAGGCGGCGGCATGAAAGTCAGCAAGCGGGGTCAGTACGGGATGCGGGCGCTGTGCCACCTGGCGGAGACGCACGGGTCGGGCGTGGTGCAGATCCGGGAGATCGCGCGGAAGGAATCGATTCCCGCCAAGTTCCTCGAGGGGATCCTCCTCGAGCTGAAGCACGCGGGCGTCGTCCGCAGCCGCCGGGGCATCGACGGGGGCTACGAGCTGGCGCGCGATCCCGCAGAGATCATGCTGGGGCAGGTGATGCGCGTGCTCGACGGCCCGCTGGCCCCCTTGGGAAGCGCCGCGGAGCTGCGCGAGCTGATGAAGAGCGACCCGCGTCAGGCCGGGTTCTACTCCGTCCTGATCGACGTGCGCGACGCCGCGGCGACGATCCTCGATCAAACGTCGCTGGCCGACGTCGTCGCGCGAAACGCGAAGCTCGAAGGAGTCAAGTGATGGACCTGCAAGCGATCCAGGCCGCGCTGTCGGCACGCCGCCTCGACGGCTGGCTCTTCTGCGATCACCACCGCCGCGACGCCGCGGCCTACCGGATCCTCGGTCTTCCCCACTCGATGGCGTCGCGCCGCTGGTTCTACTGGCTTCCCGCACAGGGCGAGCCCGTCAAGCTCGCGCACCGCGTCGAGCCGCGCATGCTCGACGCGCTTCCCGGGCGGCAGGAGCATTACCTGTCGTGGGTCGAGCTTCACGAGAAGCTCCGCTCGATGGTCGGCGGCGCCAAGACGATCGCGATGCAGTATTCGCCGGAGAACAACATTCCCTACATCGGGCTCGTGGACGCCGGAACGATCGAGCTGATTCGCTCGTTCGGCCCAAGGGTCGCGACCAGCGCCGACCTCGTGCAGCAGTTCGAGGCCACTTACGGCGAGGAAGGTCTCGAAAGCCACACCTGGGCCGGCGAGCGCGTCGAGAAGGTCCGCGACGAGATCTTCGCCGCGATGGACCGGGCGCTTCACACCCGCGCTCGGGTCACCGAGTTCGAGCTGAAGGAGCAGATCGTCCGGCGCTTCGCCGAGCTCGGTGTGACGTGCGAGGGCGAGAGCCCGATCGTCGGGTTCAACGACCACCCGGCCGATCCTCACTTCGAGCCCACGAAGGAGAACGCCTACGAGCTGAAAGCGGGGGACACGATCCTGCTCGACCTCTGGGCGCGCCGTGCCGAGCCCGCCGGCGTCTATTACGACATCACCTGGTGCGCGTTCGCCGGATCGAAGCCCCCGGCCCAGTACGTCGAGATCTTCAAGGTCGCGCGAGACGCGAGAAACGCCGCGGTCGATTTCGTCTCGCGGCGGCTGGATGCGGGCACGCCCGTCCACGGCTACGAGGTCGATGACGCCTGCCGGAAGGTCGTGAAGGACGCGGGCTACGGCGACGCCTTCCTCCATCGGACGGGGCATTCGATCGGGCTCACCGTGCACGGCAACGGCGCGAACATCGACAATCTCGAGACGAAGGACGAGCGCCTGATCGTCCCCGGCACCTGCTTTTCGGTCGAGCCGGGGATCTACCTTGCCGGCAAGATGGCGGTCCGCACCGAGGTCGACGTCTACGTCACGACAGCGGGAAAGGCCGTCGTGATCGGCAAGGTCCAGGACGAGCTGGTGCTTCTGGGCTGAGCCGTCCTAGACTTTCGGCATCATCTCGTCGACAGCCTCGACGACCCGCTTCGCTGCCTCGGGCGCGCGTCCCGGGAACAGATGCGAAGCGCCCCGAACCTCGTAGAGCTTTCCGGGCGGGGACGCCGCCGCGATCGCACGCGTCACCTCGTCGATCGATCCGAACTCGTCGTCCGTGCCCTGAACGACGGCCAGCGGTCTCCCAAGCATCGGCAGGTCCTGGAATTCGTAAATTCGAACCGGGAGACCGATCGCGACGACCCCGGCGACGCCCGGATCGTGGATCGCCTGGGCGATCGCGCAACGCGAGCCAAACGAGTAGCCGACGAGGATCAACGGCCCGTCCGTCGCCGCGGCGCGCAGGTAGCTCGCGGCCGCAGCCACGTCCGCGATCTCGCCGCGCCCGTCGTCGTGGAACCCGTCGCTGCCTTCGACACCGCGGAAATTGAATCGCAGCGTGGTGAACCCGTGCCGGTTCAGCTCGCGATCCGAGTGAAAGATGACCGGATTGTGGAGCGTGCCGCCGTAGAGCGGGTGCGGGTGCGCGAGCACGATCGCTCCGCGGGACGGCTCGGCCATGCGGATCGCGCCTTCGAGCTTTCCGACGGGCCCATCGATCGAAACGGAACGGCTCTCGTTCACGCGCGCATTTTACGGTGATCGCGGGTTGCAGGGCGGCAACCGGGGTCGCGTGAGGTCGATCGCTCCCCGCCCGGGGTGATGTCACAGTGGGCACAGGCCCCCGGTCTCCTCGTCGAGCGGTCGCATGCGAATCGGAATCGAACGGAAACGCGGCTTCTTGCTCCGCGCCGCCGGAACCGTCTGGCTCGCCGTGTGGTGCGGCGTGCTGTGGGCCGTCGCGGCGCCGTGGCGCCATCTCGGTGGGATCGAATCGGAGCGGCTTCGCTGGCTGGAATGGTGGGTGCTGTGCGCCGGCGTCGTGCTGGGATTCACGATGGGCCGCGGCGCCCGAGACTGGGCACAGTCGGGCATCGGGCGCACGCACGCAGCGGCGCTCCGGCTGGCACTCTATCCGCCGGGTCTGGTCGCCGCCGTCGCGCTCGTCGCGCTTTCGGTCGTAGGCGAGCGCGGCCCCGTGGGCGTCGTGGCGACCGCGTTCCTCGCGTACTGGGCCGGCTTCGACGCGGCGATCGGGGCGGTGCCGCTCATGGAAGGACGCGACTACGCCTTCTCGCGGCCGATCGGTCGAGACGAGCCCGAAGAGCGTCGAACCTGGGATCGCTTCTGAGCCGACGCGGCGATCGCCCGGGCGATCTTGGCGGTTGCCCCGGAAACCGGCACGCCTCCGATTTCATCGATCGCCACCCAGCGGTGGGAGGCTCGGCGCGGGAACGGGCCGCGAGGATTCGCGGCGACGACTTGAATCTCGAGCCGGCTCGCCAGGATCGAATGCCTGGCGCTCGCGACGTTCGCGCCCGTCGAGATCGACACGCCGTACCGAGCGCGCAGCGTGCGCCGAAGGGCGCCGCCGGCGGTCTCGCCGGCTTCGAGGACGGTCGCAGGTAGGTCCCAGGCTCCTCGAAGAGGGCCGACGGAGTCGTTCCTGACGACGAAGACCTGTCCATCCCGCTCTATCCACGCGATGGCGACCGGTACGGCGCGGGAGACCGGTCGAGGCGCCGCGGGCGGCAACGACGCTTGCTCTCCGCGAGCCGAGGCCAGGCACGATGCCTCGACAGGGCAGGCCGCGCATCGCGGAGAACGCGGGGTGCACACGGTGGCTCCCAGCTCCATCAGCGCCTGGTTCCAGTCACCCGGGCGCGCGCCCTTCACGAGTTTGCCCGCGATGTCCCAGTACGCGCGGTCGGCGGCGGCGCCCGTGGATCGGATCGCGAAGAGCCGGGACAGCACGCGGCGCACGTTGCCGTCGACGACGGGGGTTTCCCGGCCGAACGCCAGGCTCGCGATCGCGCCGGCCGTATAACGTCCGATTCCCGGCAGGAGCATCAGCTCGGCGACCGAGGACGGCATGCGGCCTGCGTGACGCGCCTTGATCTCGATCGCTCCCTGCCGGAGCGCACGCGCGCGCGAGTAGTACCCGAGGCCGCTCCACAGGGCGAGCACGTCGTCTTCCGACGAGCGCGCCAGCGCCGCGATCGTCGGATAGCGCCGGATGAACCGCTCCCAGTAAGGGATGACGGCTGCGACGGTCGTCTGCTGAAGCATGACCTCCGAAATCCAAATCGCGTAGGGATCGGACGTAAGGCGCCACGGAAGGTTCCGCTTCGCGCGCGCATACCAGCGCAGAAGCGGCGCTCGAATGCGGCGGACCTCTGCCGCCGCGGTGGAATCAGCGGCCGTCGCGCGCAAGGATCGCCGCTCCTACCGCCGTCCGGTGAGGTTCACGATCGACGACGACGGCAACGCCCATCCGGTCTTCGATCCGCGCCGTGAGGTGAGGTGCGAACGCGAGCCCTCCGGTCGCGACGAACCTCCGCGGGAGGCAATCCGCCGCCCGCATGAGGCCGGCGATGAGTCCGAACCGCCCGGCCAGATCTTCGATCGTCCCTCGGACGATCTCTTCGGGAGCGAAAGGGCCGGGTTCGATGGCAAATCGCGGTGTCGGATCCCAATCGGGCGTGCCCGTTCCTTCCGGCGCGGCATCGATCTGCGGGATTCTCCCGGCCGTTCCGGACCGTGCCGCGATGCGCTCGACGGGAAGCTCCGACCAACCGCCCGCGCGACCCGCGGCGACGAGCGACGGCGCCAGTCCGTGAACGGTTCCCTCGACCCCGAACACGGGGCCGCCGGCATCTTCGTAAAGAAGGCTCGTCAAGAGGCCGTCGACGAATCGTGGTTTCCGGCCGATCGGCGCCACGACGAAGCCTCCGGTCCCGAGCACCAGCGATCCCTCATCGGGCGATGTGATGTCGCGAAGAACGGCGCGTGCCGCCGCGCCGACGTCTCCGAGCACGGCGTGAAGCGAAACGCCGCGGCGGCCGACGCGAAGCCGGCCGCGCGCGCCGGTCGAGGGCGCGACCGCGGGCCAGAATGCGGCATCGACGCCGAACAGAGCGGACAGTGTCGGGCTGAATCCGCGAGCGCCGATGTCGTACGCGAGCGTCCGCTGCGCCAGGGACGGGTCGCACGGCGGCGGCCCTCCGTCGCAGAGCCGCGCGACGAGAAACGCGCCGAGAGGGCCGGCCACGAGCCGCCGCGCGCGGAGGCCCGCTTCGATCTCGGGCGATTGACGGCACAACGCGCCGAGCCGGATCGCACCGTACGCATGCCGGCCCGTCAGCCCCGTCGATCGGTGGATCTCGGGCTCGTGGGCGTCGAGACAAGCCCCGCCGCCCGGGCCCGTCGATCGCCAGGAGAGCACCGGCGTGACCGGATGCGCGTCGGACGCCCGCCAGACCAAGAGCGACGAGCGCTGCACGGCGAGACCGGCGACCGCGACCTTGTTTCGGGAGGAATCGCGAAGCAGCGGCCCCACGACGCGCGACACGGACGCGGCGATGGCTTCGGGATCCTGGACGATGACACCGTCACGGCCCCGTCGCTGCGCGATCCGCGCCGCTCGTTCTGCGACGATCCGGTTCGCGGCGTCGAGCAACACCGCGCGTGTTCCGCCGCTTCCCTGGTCGATGCCCAGAGCGAGCGGCGAATCGGCCGGGTCGGGGGCGGCCCCGCGGGCGAGCAGACGCCGCATCGCGCCAGGATCGTCGGTGAAGACGCCGTCGACGCCTGCCTCGAGAAGGGGGGCGAGCTCCGCGGCCCGGTTCACGGTGTACGGGATCACCAAAAGCCCCGCGGCGTGCGCGCGCGCCACGTACGCGGGTGAGCACAAGCTCCGATTGGGGTGGAGGGCGCCCGCCTTGAGCCGGCTCGCCCAGCGGACGGGGTCGCGCGATTCCGTGCGCGAGACCGTGAGGGCGACATCGAGTGCGGCCGCACGGGAGGCGGCGTATTCGAGCAGCGTCCAGGCCTTCGACGAGAGGGTGACGCCGCGGACGCCTCCGGTGCGTTGGAACGCGGCCAGCACGGCGTCGACGGTGTCGCGGTCGGCCGGGTCGATTCCCGATTCGATCTCGCGGGCGACGGGCTTCACCTCGACGATGAGCACCGCCCGCGGACGCACGATCGCCAGCGCGTCGTCGAGATCGATCGCCCGCTCGCCGGAGAACCGCCGGTCGAACCAGGAGCCCGCATCGAGCGATGAAACCGATTTCCAGTCCCGGCCGCGCAGCAGGCCGCGCCCGCTCGTGGTGCGATCGAGCGTGGTGTCGTGGAGCAGCACCGCACGTCCATCGCGCGTCAAGCCGACGTCGATCTCGATCTGGTCGGCCCCAGCGGCCAGGCCGGTTTCGAGCGAGATCGCGGTGTTCTCGGGGGCGCGCGCCGCGGCGCCGCGGTGCCCGACGACCCGGAACGGGCGCCCGCCGACGATCACGTATCGATTCGAAGCCGCTCGACCGGACGGCCCTCGAGCACGTGGGATTGAAAGATCTCCTCGACGTCTTGGAGGGTGACGGCGCCGTACCAGACGGCTTCCGGATAGACGACGACCGTGACCCCGCGGGCGCATTGGTCGAGACATCCCGCCTCGTTGATCCTCACCCGGCCTTTGAGCCCCGCGCGGTGGGCTAGCTCTTTCAGGCGGGACCGGATCTCGTGGGAGCCCTTCGACGCGCAGCACCCGCGCGGGTCGGCCGGGTCGCGCCGGTTCTCGCAGACGAACACGTGCCGCTCGAGCGGAAGCATGCGGGAAGTTTAACAGTCCCGCGTGCTACGATCGGCGGCCCTTTCCATCATCACGGGAGACCACAATGCCGCCCAAGAGCGCAGAGCAGCTCAAGCAGAAGACGGCCGCAATGAAGAAGAAGCTCGCGGAGAAATCGGCCAAGCTGAACGCCGGGCAGATCCGCAAGGCGAAGAAGAAGATCCGCCGGGCTCAGAGGCGCCGCCGTGTGCTCGATGCGCGCGCCAAGCGGCTCGGGGGGAAAGAAGAAGGCGCCAAGGCCGAGTAGGCGCGCTCAGGCCTTTCGCACGAGCGTCTTCGCCAGGATCCAATCGAGGAATCCCGGCGCGACCCGGTTGATCCCGTTCATCAGCTTGGCCTCGGGAGACATGATCATCTCCCGGCGAGTCGAGCGCGCCATGCGCACGAGCGCGCGCGCCACCGATTCCGGCGAGTGGCGCTGCACGCGCACCCTGATCTGGGGCGGGCCCTCGCGCAGCTTGCGGTCTTCGAATGACGTCGTCGTCGAGGACGGGCAGACCACGCCGACCGTGACCCCGGTGCCGACGAGCTCGGGACGCAGGGCATCCGCCATCCCGTGCAGGGCGAACTTGCTCGCCGAGTACGCGGCGTAGTTGGGCACGCCGCGCTTTCCGACCGCCGAGGAGATGATCAGGATCCGCCCGCGCCCGCGCTCGATCATCGCCGGAAGGAACGGCAGGATCGTCCGCACGACGCCGAACACGTTCACCTCGAACACGTGGTGCCACGCCTCCACGCTCGTGTGGGTGAACTGAGCGTCCATCCCGACGCCGGCATTGGCGACGATCACGTCCGGAACGCCGGGTCCCGCGAGGATCTCGCTCACCGCAGCGTTCATGGACCCGTCGTCGGCGACGTCGGCGACGAACGTCAGGATCCGGGGCGGGCCGCCCAGCTCGGCCGAAAGCTCGTCGAGACGGCCCTTCGAGCGGGCCAGCGCCGAGACCGTGGCCCCGCTCGCGAGGAATGCCCTCGCGGTCGCGCGCCCGATTCCCTCGGAGGCCCCGGTGATGAGGACGTGGAGCGCGGAATCGCTCACGCGGGGCCTCCTCCGGCGATCGTGATGCGGACCGCGGCGAGATCGGACAGGCGGCCTTCGACGCGATCGCCGTCGACGAGAGGCCCGACGCCCGCGGGCGTGCCCGTGAAGAGAAGATCGCCCCGGTCGAGAGAGATCCAGCGGGACGCGTAGGCCACGAGGGCGGCGACGCCGTAGATCATATTCGACGTCGAATCGTTCTGGCGCACGGCGCCGTTGACCGAAAGCGTCAGCGTGAGATTCGAAGGATCGCCCACGCGTGACGCGGGAACGACGGCCGAGATCGGCGCCGACCCGTCGAACCCCTTCGCGAGATCCCACGGCTCGCCCTTGGCCTTCGCCTCCTTCTGGAGATCGCGCAGCGTCAGATCGAGCCCGATCGCATAGCCGAGCACGTGGTCGAGCGCCGCGGATTCCGGGATCGCCCGGCCCGCCTTTCCGATCACGGCGACCAGCTCGACCTCGTGGTGCACCTCGCCGAGACCCGACGGCAGCGTGACGACACCGCCGTCGTGAACGATGGCCGAGGGCGGCTTGAGAAAGAGGACCGGCGGGACGGGCTTGGCGTGTCCCATCTCGGCGTTGTGCTCGGCGTAGTTCCGGCCGACGGCGAGGATCTTCCCGACCGGAATGCGCTCGTTGGTTCCCGAAAGGGCGACGAACGCCCGGTCCGAGCGCGCGATCGTGCCCGGCTTTTCGGGCCAGAGGTGCCAGGTGCCCTGCGCGGTCGCGACCAGGCGGCCGCCGCCGTCTTTCGCCTCGCCGTAAACGAAGGCGATCGAACGGCCGAGCCGCGTGACCTTGCCGGTGGCGCGGAGCGACCCTTCGCGCGCGCCCGCGATGAACTGCACGGACAGGCCCGTCGTCGCGCACCACCATTCCTTGGGAATCGCGGAGATGACCGCCGCGCCCATCGCGGAGTCGAGCAGCGACGACACGACGCCGCCGTGGGCGACCCCGCGGTTATTCGCGTGTTGCGGTCCGATCTCGATCGCGGCTTCCGCCTCGCCACCTTCCATGCGCGAGACGTGGATGCCGAGGTACTGGTTGAACGGAGGCGCTGGCATGCGGGAGCATTGTAGAAAAAGGAGACAGGGGACACTCTCTTTTTCCACCCAAAAAGCAAATAGGGGACAGTCCCCTTTTTCTTCTAAAGCTTCGTACTCTGAAGTTTTGTAAGAAAAAGGGGACTGTCCCCTATTTGCTTTTTGGGTGGAAAAAGAGAGTGTCCCCTGTCTCCTTTTTCTACAATGCTCCCGCATGGCGGATCCCCGGCCCGACACGGAAACCACCTTGAGAACCGCCTTGCTGACGTGGCCCGATCTCGCCGACCGTATCGCGCGCCAGCTCCTGATCGTGCTCCACAGCGAGGGGCACGTCTCGATCGACGCGGTCTACGACGAGGCCCGGGCGGCTGCGGGGGAAGCCGCCGTCGTGCCTGCCGAGGAGAACCCGAACCGGCCCGGCGCCGCGCCCTGGAGCGTAAGGGAGCGCGATGCCGTGCGCGAGGCCGTGGTACGGCACGCGAAGGCGCTCCTCACGCCGGAGCGCGTGCAGGCGGTCGTGGACAGCGTTCGCCGCCGCGAGGAGGCCGACGGGCTCGAGAGCATCGCGAGCCTGCCGAACGTCTCGTTCGACATGCTGGCCGAAACCGTGAGGCGGTTCTGCCGGCTTCCCCGGGGTGACGATCGCTTAGCGCCGGCGCAGACGACGCAGCTGCGCGTCGCGCTGATCCGTAATTTCATCAGCGACCAGCTGGAGTTCATCGCAGTCGCGAAGAGCTATCTCCGGGTCGCCGACTTCGAGTGGATCCTGGACCGCGTCATCGGGCCGACCAAGGGGCAGGGGCGGATCGGCGGGAAAGCCGCCGGCATGTTTCTCGGCTACAGGATCCTGCAGGGCGAGCGGCAGGAGCACGGCACCGACCCGGTGGCGCAGGTCCATCTGCCGGAGTCGTGGTTCGTTCGCTCGGACGGGATCGAGAGCTTCCTGCATTTGAACCGGCTCGACGAGTACCAGTTCCAGAAGTACAAGCCCGCGGAGGAGATCCGCAACGAGTACCCGCTCATCCGTCAGATCTTCCAGAACGCCGAGTTCCCGCCGGACCTGATCTCGCAGCTCGACCACGTCGTCGAGTCGGCGGGGAACCACCCGCTGATCGTGCGCAGCTCGAGCCTGCTCGAGGACCGGTTCGGTGCGGCGTTCTCCGGGATGTACGCCAGCGTCTTTCTGGGGAACCAGGGCTCGCGCAAGGAGCGCCTCAAGGCGATGCTCGCCGCGGTGGCCGAGGTCTACGCGTCGACCCTGTCATCGAACCCCTTGACCTATCGCCGCCGCCACAACCTCATCGACTACAACGAAGACATGGCGATCCTCATTCAGAAGGTCGTCGGCCGCCGCCACGGGCGGTACTTCTTCCCGGAGATCGCCGGCGTCGGGTTCTCGCACAACGAGTACCGCTGGTCGTCGCGGCTCAACGCGAAGGACGGCCTGGCCCGCGTCGTGTACGGCCTCGGCACGCGCGCCGTGGACCGCACGGGGAACGATCACTCGCGCATGGTGGCGCTCGGCGCGCCGATGCTGCGCCCCGAGGTCACGCCCGAGAAGCAGGCGCGCTACTCGCAGCGGTTCGTCGATGCGATCGACCTCATGGACAACCAGTTCTGCACGGTTCCGCTGTCGCGCATCCTCGAGGACGGGATCGACGCGCCGGGTCTCGCGATGGCGGCCACGGTGCGGACCGAGGACGGGCTCATCGAGCCGGCGGGAGGGCTGGAAGGGATCGACCCCGGCACGCTCTGCCTCACCTTCGATCGTCTCCTGGCGCGAACCCAGTTCGCGTCGCTGATGCGCGAGCGGCTCCGGAGGCTCGAGGACGCCTTCGGAACGCCGATGAACGTGGAGTTCGCCCAGGTCGACGACCGGTTCTACCTGCTGCAGTGCCGGCCGCTCGTCCAGGCGGAGGCGGCGGACGCAGGAAAGCTCCCGCGCGGCGTGGCGACCGACGACGTCGTCTTTTTTACAAAGGGGCTCGTGCGCTCGGGAGAGCTGCGAGACATCGCCTACGTCGTCTACGTCGACCCGCGCACGTACGACGGGCTCGACCACGAGCGGCGCGCGGCGGTCTCGCGAGCCGTCGCGCGGGTCAACGACGCGCTCGACGGCACGGCGTTCCTCCTGCTCGGCCCGGGCCGCTGGGGGACCAACGATCCCCAGCTCGGCGTGAAGGTCAACTACGCCGACATCAACCACTGCGGGGTCCTGATCGAGATCGCTCACCGGCGCGGCGAGTACACGCCGGAGGTCTCCTACGGAACGCACTTCTTCCAGGACCTGGTCGAGGACGGGATCTTCTACCTGGCTCTCCATCCCAACGAAGGCGGAGACGTGTTCCAGGAGCGATTTTTCGCGCAGTCCGAGAACGCGCTCGCCGCGGTGTCGCGCCGCGACGCGGATCTTGGCGATTGCCTCCGCGTCATCCGCACCGACAAGGGCGCGACGGGCCGCTCGCTCCACCTCGCCATGAACGGCGAAGCGGGCGAGGCGATGTGCTGGCTGGAGTAGGGGCCGCTCTCTCTTTGCATCTAGGGGATATGCCCTTTTTCCACCCAAAAGGGGACATTCGTCTTTTTCTTTCAAAATCAGTTCAGCAAGAGAAGAGTGTCCCTCACGGCACGCTCCGCGTTGCGCGCCTGACGGATCGTCGCGCCGCGTTCGCTCTGATGGAATGGACTCCTCCTGCGACTTGTCCGGCATCGC
>CAZYHZ010000068.1:0-21817 GCA_964647625.1 uncultured Acidobacteriota bacterium | reverse complement strand
AGCTCGTGCGCCGCCAGCGCGTCGATGGCCGTCTTCGCAAGGACCGCGCGCAGGATCGACTCACCCCAGCCCGTGCACGACGCCGCGCCCCGCCGGTCGTCGGCGTACGTTCCCGCGCCGATCACCGGGGTGTCGCCGACGCGCCCGGGCGCCTTGTCCTGCGTGCCGCCGGTCGAAGTCGCGGCGGCCAGTCGTCCCTTGCGATCCCGCGCGACCGCGCCGACGGTCCCGTGCGGCCGCGCGCGCGGAGAGAATTCCTGCCGGATCAGAGTCGAATCACCTGCGCGGATCCGTTTCCATCGGGCCAGCTCGCGCCCGACCAGAAGCGAGCGCGTCGTGCACAGCTCGGCACCCTGGCTTCGCGCGAACGCGCGCGCCCCGGGTCCGACGAGGAGCACGTGGGGGGACCGCTCCATGACGGCGCGTGCGACCGACACGGGGTGCCGCACGCCCTCGATCGCCGCGACGGCGCCCGCTTTCCGCGATGTGCCCTCCATGATCGAGGCGTCGAGCTCCAGGCGGCCGGCCCGGTTGAGGTGGCCCCCGCGACCGGCGTTGAAGGCGGGGTCGTCTTCGAGCATGCGAACGGCCAGCTCCACCGCATCGAGCGCGGACGCCCCCTTCTGCAAGGCCTCATAGGCGCGGTGCAGCGGCGCCGTCAGTCCGGTTCGATGTGCGTCCACCGCGTCGTCGGGGATGTTCCAGGCACCACCGTGGATGGCGAGGGCTACGCTCAATGCGGCTCCTTGGCGGAAGTGCGTGGGAGTCGAACCCACCCCGGACGGCAGAGCCGCCCGACGGACAGTTTTGAAGACTGTGCCGGTCACCCGACCGGATGCACTTCCTCACGAACACGAGTCCCTGACGACAATTCCTCTCGATCGGCTGGCGATTGTATTTGGGTTTCCGTTCGGCGCGCCTCGCGAACTGCTCGGGATCGGGCGGAACGCCGCGTCCATTGGTTGACCCCGACACGGACGGGTGCCACAATGCGACCCTTTTCGTACGTTGGGGCTGTAGCTCAGCTGGGAGAGCGCATGACTGGCAGTCATGAGGTCGAGGGTTCGATCCCCTTCAGCTCCACCAACAATAGATAACCTCCGCTGGGTCCCCGACGTATACCGGGCGCGCCCGACCCTTGGCACGAGGAGGGGTGGAATGAACAGGAAGCTCGTCGCCTTTCTCGCAATCCTGGCCGCCGCCGGGTTCCTGGCGTTGTGCCTCGTCGTGGCGACGTCGTTCTTCGGCCCGATCACGAAGGTGAGGCTCCCCGGGAAGATCCTGCTCGAGGCCGACTTCGAGCAGCAGATCGAGGAGTACGTTCCCGATCAGGCGATCACCCGGGCGTTCGGGAGCGAAGAGCCGACCACCCGCGACGTCGTCGATTCGCTCGACCGTGCGGCCGCGGATTCCCATGTGACCGCGTTCGTCGCCCGGCTCGGGGCCGTGCCGATGGGATTGGCGCAGATCCAGGAGATCCGTGACGCGGTCCTCCGGTTCCGCGCGTCCGGAAAGCCCGCCATCGCCTACGCGGAGACCTTCGGCGAGTTCGGCGCGGGGAACGGCTCGTACTACCTCGCGACCGCGTTCGATCAGATCTACCTCCAACCGTCCGGGGACATCGGGCTGACCGGGCTGATCTACGAATCGCCGTTCGTGCGCGGGCTCCTCGACAAGCTCGACGTCGTGCCGCGCATGGACCACCGGTACGAGTACAAGAATGCGATGAACTTCTACACCGAAAAGAAGTTCACCGAGCCGCACCGCGAGGCGATGAAGAAGCTGATGGACTCGCAGTTCTCGCAAATGGTCGCCGGGATCGCCAAAGGCCGGGGCCTGTCGGAAGCGCAGGTGCGTACGACGTTCGACGAGGGCCCGTACCTCGGGCAGCAGGCCGTCGACGCCAAGCTCGTCGACGGGCTCGCGTATCGCGACGAGGTGTACGAGAAGGCCCGGGCGAAGGCGGGCGACGGGGCGAAGCTCCTCTATCTCGAGAAGTACCTCGACCGGGCGGGGAGGCCTCACGCCAAGGGCCCGAAGATCGCCCTGATCTACGGGGTCGGCGCGGTCCAGCGCGGCTCGGGCGGCTTCAGCCCGATCTCCGGGAATGCCATGGGGTCCGACACGGTCGCCGCCGCGTTCCGCGCCGCGCGCAAGGACTCGGACGTCAAGGCGATCATCTTCCGCGTGGACAGCCCCGGCGGCTCGTACGTCGCCTCCGACACGATCTGGCGCGAGACGCAGCTCGCACGCCAGGCCGGAAAGCCGGTCATCGTGACGATGGGGAATCTCGCCGGGTCCGGCGGCTACTTCGTCGCGATGGGCGCCGACAAGATCGTCGCGCAGCCCGGCACGATCACCGCATCGATCGGTGTCCTGGGCGGAAAGCTCCTGACGAAGGGCTTCTGGGACAAGATCGGCGTCTCGTTCGACGAGGTGCACACGAGCGAGAACGGGACGATGTTCACCGGAGCGCAGGACTACACCCCCAAGGAGTGGGGCAAGTTCGAGGCTTGGCTCGATCGCGTCTACACCGATTTCACCTCGAAGGTGGCCTCCGGCCGCAAGCTCGACAAGGCGAAGGTGCTCGAGATCGCCAAGGGGCGGATCTGGACGGGGGAAGATGCGCTGCACCTCGGCCTGGTCGACGAGCTCGGCGGATTCGACGTCGCCTTGAAGCTCGCCAAGGAGGCGGCCAAGGTTCCGGCCGGCGAAGACGTCAACATCGAGTTGTTCCCGCGCAAGAAGAGCTTCCTGGAGACGCTCACCCAGAAGGCACCCGACAGCAGCGACAGCGAGGCCTGGGCCGAGGCGGCCGTCCAGATCGCCAAGGAGCTGCGCCCGGCACTGCGCGTGCTGCGTCAGCTCGGGTTGACGGATACGGGGGAAAACGTGCTGACGATGCCGCCGGTGCGCTCGCGGAACTGATCAGTCGGGGTACGAAAGGAAGCGCTCCCGAAGGCGAGTGAACCGCCGCAGGTCGTCGGCCCACGTCGATTCCATCTCCGCGATCGAGGCCCCCGCCTCGAGCATCGGGCGGAGGTCGCTCCGTCCGAGCAGCAGGTCGATCGCGAGCCGGTCCTCCACGAACTCGTATCGCTCGCGACGCCAGCCGAAGAGATCCGGTGCAAGCCGCCGCGCCTCGCGGATCACCGCCAGGAACACGGCGAACGTGCGCGCGTTTTCGCGAGCGGTCAGATGCACCTGAACGCCGCCGCAGGTCCGTCCCGCGTGCTTCTGGAACATGGGGCGAAACCAGGCGGCGCGGAAGAGCACCCCGTCCAGTCCTTCCGCGTCTCCCGCTTGCGACAGCGCTTCGGCGAGAGCGGAAGCGTCGATCCAGGGCGCGCCCACGAGCTCGAACGGCCGCGTGGTGCCCCGGCCCTCGGACAGGTTGGTGCCCTCGATCAGGCAGCCGCCGGGGTACACGCGTGCCGTGTCGGGCGTCGGCATGTTCGGAGACGGGAGCACCCAAGGAAGGCCGGTGTCCTCGAACTGCATGCGCCGCGTCCAGCCGGTCATCGGAACGATGCGGAGGTCGCAGGCGATCCCGAACGCGTCCCGGAACAGGACCGCCAGCTCCGCCGTGGTGAGTCCGTGCCGCACGGGGAGCGGGTAGCGTCCCACGAACGATGCGAGCGCTTCGGCGAGGACCGGTCCCTCGACGATGCGCCCGCCGATCGGATTGGGACGATCGAGCACGACGACGGGGATGTCGGCCGCGGCCGCCGCTTCCATCACGTACGAGAGCGTGTAGACGAACGTGTAATAGCGCGAGCCGACGTCTTGCAGGTCGTAGACGACCGCATCGAGATCGGTCAGGTGCTCCGGCTTCGGGGAGAGCGAAGCAACGTCGGCGCCGTAGAGGCTGACGAGAGGAAGCCCCGTGGCGCGATCGAACGTCTCGTCGACGGATTCCATGTCCTGGGCCTCGCCGCGCACACCGTGCTCCGGCCCGAACAGCCGCACGAGGCGGAACCGGCCGTCCTTGGCGAGACGATCGACGAGGTGGCGTCCGCCCGCGTCGACGGAGGCGGGATGCGCGACGACGCCGATCCGCGCCCCGCGTAGGAGCCCCGCGCGATCGGAGGCGGGATCGAGGAGCACGTCGGCCCCCGTGCGCACGCGCGTCATGCCGATACAATACGCGAGGACGAGATCTCGACGGGGGGACGATGGTCTACTTTTGCGTCGATTGCGAAGCGTCGGGGCCGGTGCCTCCGCTCTACAACCTGCTGTCGATCGGGGTCACGGTCGTGCGCGAGGCCGGCCGGCGTCACGAGGTCGGTGCGTCCTTCTACGCCGAGCTGAAGCCGATCTTTCCGGGGTTCGATCCGCAGGCGATGGCCGTGTGCGGGCTCGACAAGGATCGATTGGAGCGCGAGGGCCGGAAGCCTGAGGAGGCTCTGGTCGCTCTGGCGGAGTTCGTGCGCCGCGAGAATGCCGGCTCGTCCGACCGCCCGTGCTTCGTCGGCCACAACGCGGTCTTCGACTGGTCGCACATCGCCTACTACTACGCCCACTTCGGGATGGAGAATCCCTTCGGGTACAAGGGGCTCGATACGAAGAGCCTCGCCATGGGACGGCTGCGCATCGGCTGGACGGACACGTCCAAGGAGAACCTCGAGCGCCTGCTGTCGCTTCCGCCGCAGGACGCCGGGAAGATTCATCGCGCCGACTACGACGCGCACTATCAGGCGCTCTTGCTCGTCGCGCTGCTCGACAAGCGTTCTTGACACGGCTTTCACGGAGGCTTAGCGTGAGCGGCTTCGCTTTGCGGACGGAAAGGCGGCGAGCGGCACGATGACGTCGGGAAGCGGATCCGGCATCGATGTCGGACGCGATGCGTGGGTCGCTCCGAACGCCACGATGACCGGTCGCGTGCGCCTGGGCGAGCGCGCCTCCGTCTGGTACGGCTGCGTGCTCCGCGGCGACCTCGAGCCGATCACCATCGGGGACGAGACCAACGTCCAGGACCTGACCGTCGTCCACGTCGATCACGGACATCCCACGATCGTGGGCGAGCGCGTGACGATCGGCCACCGGGCGGTAATCCACGGCTGCACCATCGGCAACGACGCCGTGATCGGGATGGGCGCGATCCTCCTGTCCGGAAGCCGGATCGGCGACGGGGCGCTCGTCGCGGCGGGAGCGGTCGTGCGCGAGGGGTTCGCGGTCCCCGCCGGGCGAATCGCCGCCGGCGTTCCCGCCGTCGTGCGCGGCGAGGTCGGTCCCGAGCTGGCCGCGCGGTTTCGCGACGGCGTCCGCAGCTACCTGAAGCTCGCGGCACAGGCGCGGAGCGGATCGTGATCTCCGCGGCGGACCACGCGCGATTCCGAGCGCTGTTCGAGCGGGCGCGTCGCTTGGTCCTCGTCACGCACGTCAACCCGGACGGCGACGCGATCGGCTCCGAGGTCGGCCTCGGCCGTTATCTGATCGCCGCCGGCCGCGACGTCCGCCTCGTCAATCAAGACGCGACGCCGGCCGAGCTTTCATTCCTCGAGGCCGAAGGGCCTGCGGCGGAGCGGTACGACCCGGAGCGCCACGACGCCGTGCTCGATGCGGCGGACGCGATCGTGCTCGTCGACAACTCGGCGCCCGACCGGCTCGGCCGGATGGAAGCCCCGCTCCGGGCGCGCGGCCCCAAGACGTTCTGCATCGATCACCACCCGACGCGCGGAACGCCCTGGGCGGAAAACGTCATCGACACGTCCGCGGCGGCGACGGCGCTGCTGGTGTACGAGCTGATCCACGAGGCTGGGTCGCGTCCGGACCGTGCGGGCGCCGACGCGCTCTATGCCGGCCTGGCGACGGACACGGGCTTCTTCCGGTTCAACTCCACGTCCCCCCGCGCCCTCCGCGCGGCCGCGGCGCTGCTGGACGCGGGCGCCGACCCGACGCGCACCTTCCGGGAGGTCTGCGAGCGCAACGCGCCGTCTTACACGAGGCTCCTGGGACAAGCCCTCGCAGGCTTGACCCTGGCGGGCCGCGGGACGATCGCGAGCATCGGCGTGACGCTGGCGATGATCCAAGCGAGCGGGGCCGACGGCGTCGACACGTCCGAGTTCACGACGCCGCTCCTCGCCGTCGACGGGGTGCGGATCGCGATCCTGTTTCGCGAGCTGCCGCAGGGAAAGGTCAAGGTGTCGCTCCGCTCGAAGGGCGACCTCGACGTCCAGCAGATGGCGGCGGAGTTCGGAGGCGGAGGCCACCGGAACGCGTCCGGCATCGTCATGCCGGGGCCATTCCCGGAGGTCGTGAAGACGGTCCTCGCGCGGGCGGAGGCGCTCGCGTCGAGCGCGTCGTGACGATCCGCGTCCTCTACTTCGCGGCGCTCAAGGACTTCACGGGGACCGACGCAGAAACGGTCGAGATCGACGCCGGCGCCGATGTCGCCGGCCTCTGGGAATCGTTGAAATCGCGGCACCCCAGGCTCAGCGAAGTCACCTTCCGCCCGATGACCGCGTGCGACATGGCGTACTCCCCCTGGGACCGGCCGCTCGCGGGCGTCGCCGAGGTCGCTTTCCTTCCGCCCGTCAGCGGAGGTTGACGTTGGTCCGCCTCCAGCGCGAGCCGATCGACGTCGCGGCGGCCATCGCCTCGGCCGGGAGCGACGCGGACGGCGCCGTCTCGGTTTTCCTCGGCACCGTGCGCAACGAGAACGCCGGGCACCGGGTCCTGTTCCTCGAGTACGAGGCCTATCCCGGCATGGCCGAGCGCGAGATGGAGCGCATCGCCGCGGAGGCCATCGCCCGCTTCGGCGCGCGGCGCGTCGACATCGTCCATCGCTTCGGCCGTCTCGAGATCGGCGAGGCCTCGGTCCTCGTCGTCGCCGCGGCCGCTCACCGCGCCGCCGCGATCGACGCCTGCCGTCACGCGATCGAGGCCCTCAAGAAAACCGTTCCGATCTGGAAGCGGGAGCATCGCGAAGGCGGCTCGGTCTGGATCGGGCAGGGGAGCTAGCGCGCGCTATTCGGTTGCCACTTGCCGATATGTCCGTTTCGACATATACTGTTCATGCGTGAGTCCTAAGGACAAACCGCTCTCCGCCGCGGCCCGAGTCGAAGCCGGCTTTCTGGTTCGACAGCTGCAGCAGGGCGTTCGGCTCGGAATGCCGCACTCGCGGCCGATGCCATCGATCGGCGCCCGCTGTCACGAGCTGCGCATCAACGACGCGGCTTCGACGTGGAGAATCGTCTATCGCGCCGACGCGGATGCCGTCGTGATCGCCGACGTGTTCAAGAAGAGGACCCAGCAGACTCCGCAATCGGTTCTCGTGGATTGCCGGCGTCGGCTGAAGGAGTACGACGATGCGTGAAACGAAGCGTAAGCGCCTCGAATCGAAAGGATGGAAGGTTGGGACAACGAAGGAGTTCCTCGACCTTACGCGGGAGGAGGAGGCGTACATCGAACTCCGCCTGAAGCTCGCTGAAGGGCTAAGGCAACGGCGCGTTCGTCGACGGCTAACCCAAGTCGATTTGGCCAAGGCAGTGCAGTCGAGCCAATCGCGCGTCGCGAAGATGGAAGCTGGCGATCCCTCCGTCTCCTTGGATTTGCTCGTTCGATCGCTCATCGCCCTTGGCACCTCGAGCAAAGAGCTGGGGAAGCTCATTTCGCTTCCTCGGGTGCGCTCGGCAACCTAAGGTCGACGATACCGTGCGCTCGGGCCCGGTCGCCCCATCAGACACCCCCTAATTAGGCGGAAGTGTCTACTTTATCGAGGGAAGATCCGCCGACGCGCTGATGCTGTTGTTAGCCCGCCCGCTAAGATTCGATGGATGTGCGCGCTTCGCAAACGAGGCCGATAGCGTATTGGGGCGGGCGCAATTGCGCGATACCGTGTGCCGTGCAAAAAAGAAGTTCATTCAAGACTCGACAATAATTCGTTCGGAGCCGGCTTTTCGAATAACAACTTGCCACCGACACCATACGAGAGAACGATCGCGTGATAATCGAAACACGCAGCGCCACGACCATCGCCCATCGGCATGTAGCTTACGACGACGAGGCCTGGAAGCACTGGAACGGACCAGTTGATTTCGGCATCGATGCGTGGAGCCGGCTTGTGCGAGTCGTGCTGACGCTGAAATTCCGCGAACTGCGATTTCAGATGCAGAGCGATCACGTCTGCGACGCACTCGCGTGCCCAGAGCCAGGTTCCGCCGTACCCGGCTACGACCAGTGCGACAACTATCACCAGGGCATTTCTTCGCATAGCTTGTCGGGCTAACGCAACGCTAGCCCGCGCGCCCCGAGGCGGGCCGCTTGCGTTTCTTCGGCGAGTGGCGTGACGCGGGAGTGCGCCGGGCTAAGCGCGATGTTAGACGTCCGGTTACCTTCCGCCGGCGCGAATGTAGGCGCCCCGAGCCAATTGCTCCGGTGAGACGGTCGAGTGGACGCTCCAAGTCCGCGCAGATCGAGCGCATGTGCTGAACCTCCACACCTAGCGCGATTATCTGCTTGAAAAGAGATTCGGCATTTGATCGCTTGACTGGAGTCTCCACAAGTCGATCAATCATTCGAACGAGGTCGAGGCATTTCATGCGCAACTCAGGCGTGTCAAATGTGAGAGTGCCGTCGCTCCGGCGAAGAGGCGGATTGATGGACTCGAATACCGACGCGAAGTGTAGATGAACGCGCTGAAATACGTGGTACCGTCGATGCCAGTTTGTTCGCGGTCGATGTGGTTCCGACTTCTGCTTTTGCATGTTTTGTCCGGGCGTCTAACGCCCGCGGTAACGCGCGCGCCCGACGGCGCGGCGCGTGCTGCCGTTTGCACGCGCCGTGACGGCGGAGTGCGACGCGTTGACCGCGTAGTTAGATGACGGTCGCTTCACTTCGAACGCACCTCGGATAACTTGGCGCCCTCGAATGACGCGACCCAACGTGCCGTCGCTTCCCAGTATGGCTTCCAACTCTCGGTTGTGTTGCATGCCTGAAACCAGAAGTTGAACGCGGAAGAGACGTGCTTGTTCGTCACCACAACGCCGATGTGGGTATCGTTGCTCCCCTGAAAGCATATCGTGTAGTCGTCGTCGGAATTGAGACCGACACCTCCGACGTACCTGAGGCCGTGCTCGGCGTTCGGATTGCCAGCCTCCAGATAATCGATGAACTTCTGACGTCGGTCCGCCGGCACAACAACTCGCAGTTCTTTGCGACTGTGATCCTCCGTAGTGCAGATCGTGCTATTCGCGACAGAGGCCGAGTGTTCGAGGCTTAGCATGCTTACGACAAGTACCACGCGTGGCATCAATCGCATTTCACGCTTCCCGCCGTTCATCTAACGCCAGCGGTAGCCCGCGCGCCCGGCGGCGCGCTGCTTGCTGCTGTTTGCAAGCAGCGTGACGCCGGAGTGCGACGGGCTGACCGCGCTGTTAGACGACCGGCCACCAGCCGTGCTCCGCGTGTCGACACTGATCGCCAACACAGCGATGTCGATTTCATACGGCGGCCTGAACTGTACGCCTGCCTCTTGGGGTTTGGATACGGGCATGACGAAACGAAATAAGAGGCGCGCCTTGCGGGACGGGCACCCCACTGCGGCGGCAAACTTCCAGCGCTGGGCCGCCGCGACAGCAGCCTTGCCGAACCCAAGGCTTGGGTTCATTTCCGTTTCCATGGTTGCCTGACCCACATCTCCTGCTTCGCTCACTTGGACCTGCACCCACTGGTCGGCCCCGAT
The DNA here is from genome assembly GCA_964647625.1 of uncultured Acidobacteriota bacterium. Taxonomy (GTDB): domain Bacteria; phylum Acidobacteriota; class Polarisedimenticolia; order Polarisedimenticolales; family DASRJG01; genus DASRJG01. The sequence goes on along the minus strand of CAZYHZ010000068.1, from coordinate 12,132 downwards.
GCGCGCCTTCCAGGGCAAGTCAGGAAATGCAGGCGCGACCGCCAAGATAACTGCCGGTGAAGTGGTGCAGTCTGGGGACTCGCCCGCAACAAGGAGACCCGAGCTGAGCGCCACCAGTGCCATCATGATTCGGGCAGTCGCTTGCATTCGTTCTTGGCCTGATCCGGTTCGTCTAACGTTCGCGTTGAGCCGCTTGCCGAAGGCAAGTCGGCTCGAACGCGGGGTTAGGCCTCGGGTTCATGGCACACCGCTTCGAGGTTGTGCCCGTCTGGTCCGATGACGAACGCCGCGTAGTAGTTCGCGTGGTAGTGCGGGCGCAGGCCCGGTGCACCATTGTCCTTGGCGCCGGCCTCCAGAGCCGCGCGATAGAACGCCGCGACTTGTTGACGGTTCTTGGCCGCAAACGCCAAGTGTAGATGCGCCGGCTTCTCTTCGGTTTGGTAGAGACACAACGAAGCACTGCCATCGGGTGCGCCTAGCTCGATACCATTTGGCGGCCACTCTTTGAAATCGGTTACGCCGAGTGGTTCGAGCGCCTTGAGGAAGAACGCTTTGCTCGCCGCATAGTCGGTAACGCCAAATTTGACATGGTCAAACACGAGCTCTCCTTGAGTGTGTGGGCCTGCGCGCGTGGCGCTCCAGACCTTTCGCGAATTGGCTTTTGATCGGCGCTACGAGTTGCACGACACGCTCCCTCCGAGGCCTAACGTGAAATGGACAGGTCAGCCTTGGTACCCCAAACCGGGGTGACTTCCGGACAGCCTATCCCGCCAGCAGTCCTCTCGCGTCGTTGCATCACTTTCTTATTACTCCACTTGGGTACGGCAATCCAGCGGCTTTCCCGACAAACGCGGCAAAGATTCCGCTTCGTTTGCCGGGAGGGTCTACAACCGGTCGACCGGGCTGATGACTCCCCGGCCACCGCGGTTGAGAACATGGGTGTAGATCATCGTGGTGCTGACGTCTCGATGACCGAGGAGTTCTTGAACGGTCCGGATGTCGTATCCGGACTCCAGCAAGTGGGTCGCGAAGGAATGTCTGAGCGAGTGGCTCGTCGCGGGCTTCCCGATACGGGCCATCTTCACGGCGCCGCGAATCGCGCGTTGAATGACGGTTTCGTGCAGATGGTGTCGACGTGTTCGGCCTGACGCGCGGTCAACATAGTGGCGGGTCGCCGGGAACACCCACTGCCACGGCCATTCGCGTCCGGCGTTCGGATACTTGCGATCGAGAGCGTGCGGAAGCTCAACCCACCCGGCGCCGCGTTCGAGATCGGAGGTGTGGATCGCCCCGACTTCGGCGAGATGCTGCGTGAGAGGATCGCGCAGCGAATCCGGCAGCATCGTCATACGGTCCTTGCCTCCCTTGCCTTGCCGCACGGTGATGTGGCCGCGTTCGAAGTCGATGTCTTTCACGCGGAGCCGGCAGCATTCCAAGAGGCGCATGCCCGTGCCGTACATCGTCGTCGCAACGAGACGGGGCGTGCCTTCGAGTTGCTCGATGAGGCGACGGACTTCGGCGGGGCTCAACACGACGGGAAGGTGAAGGGGTTTCTTCGCGCGAACGACCTCGTCCAACCACGGCGGCTCCTCTCCGAACACGTTGCGATAGAGGAAGAGAAGCGCCGCGAGCGCCTGATTTTGCGTGGACGGAGCCACGTGGCGTGCGGTGGCGAGCGATGAAAGGAATGCCGTGAGTTCCTTCGCGCCCATTTCGGCAGGGTGGCGGAGTCGATGGAAGACGATGAAGCGCTTGATCCAGTCGACGTATGCCTCCTCGGTCCTTCGACTGTAGTGGCGGGCGCGGATCGCGGCACGCACTTGATCCAGCAGCTTCACATGTGCTCCTCGGAGCGGGATTGGGCTACAGCCTGAGGCAGAGTTCATCGCGTACGCGGCCGAAAGCGTTGTCCGCGGGAAACCCCGTAAGTGCGCGACGCTAGGGAGGGTCCTTAGTCGAGGTCGAGGTCTTCCATCTCTTCCTCGGCGAACCCGAGGTAGTGCGCCAGCTCGTGGTGGAGCGTCCGCGCGATCTCGGCGCGAAGCTCGGCTTCGTCCCGCGCGAAGCGCTCGAGGTTGCGCTTGAAGAGGAAGATGCGCGGAGGCGTCTCGATGCCGCCGGCGCCGAACGAGCGCTCGGGAAGGGCGGTGCCGACGAACAGGCCGAGAAGCTCGGGGTCGAGGGGCGGGTTCTCGTCCGTCAGCAGCTCGGCGGAAGGCAGGTCTTCCACGACGACGGGGACGGCGTCGAGGTGGGCCTGGAATTCCTCGGGCAGCATCCGGCCGGCGCTCGCGACGACGGATTCGAACGCGTCCCTTGCGAGCCGGACCGGCGTGGCGAAGCGCGCGGGGTCGCTGCGGGCGGACTTCGCGAGCTTCTCGTCGGCCTCCTTGTAGCGGCCGTCTCGCTCGAGGACGCAGCCGAGCACCTGAAGGGCGTCGGCTTGCGACGGGTCGGCGGACAACGCGTGAAGCGCGTCCTGTCCCGCTTCGTCGAACCGGCACAGCGAGAAGAGGGCGGAGGCTCTCGCGGCGCGGAACTCCGGGTCGTCGGCGTCGAGCGCGATCGCCCGGTCGAGATCGCCGATCGCGGCGGCGGCGGAGTCAAGCTCGATCAGCGCGATCCCGGCGAGGAAGTGGAGCACCGGGTCTTCGGGCGCGTCGTGCAGCGCGATCCGCGCCGAGGCGAGGGCGCGGTCGGGGCGGCCGCCGTCCAGCGCGTCGTAGATCTCCTCGAGGACGCGATCGTCTTCTTCTGGCCGCTTGCCGCTCATCGCGAAACGCGCATGCTACCATGCGCGGACGATGCCGCAGAAATCCCGAGAAGACGTCCGGAACCTCGCCATCATCGCGCACGTCGACCACGGCAAGACGACGCTCGTGGACGCGCTGCTGTGGCAAAGCGGAATCTTCCGCGACAACGAGTACGTGGCCGAGCGGGTCATGGACTCGATCGACCTCGAGCGCGAGAAGGGCATCACGATCATGGCCAAGAACACGGCGATCGTGTATCGAGGCACCAAGATCAACATCGTCGATACGCCCGGACACGCCGATTTCGGCGGCGAGGTCGAGCGCACCTTGAAGATGGTCGACGGCGTCATGCTCCTCGTCGACGCCTCCGAAGGCCCGCTGCCCCAGACGCGGTTCGTGCTCCGGAAAGCGCTCGAATCGGGGCTGGCCCCGATCGTCGTCATCAACAAGATCGACCGCACCGACGCGCGCCCCAAGGAAGTCCTGAACGAGGTCTACGACCTCTTCATCGATCTCGACGCGGCCGAAGAGCAGCTCGAGTTCCCCGTCCTCTATTGCAACGCGAGGCGGGGGATCGTGCGCCGCAGTCCCGACGGGGCGGACGAGCCGCTGACGCCGCTGTTCGAGGAGATCCTCAAGACCGTCCCGCCGCCGCGGTTCGACGACCTGATGCCGCTCCAGCTGCTCATCACGACGCTCGACTACAACGACTACGTCGGGCGGCTGGCGATCGGCCGCGTGTTCAACGGACGCATCGTCAAGGGGAAGGAATACGGGCACTGCCGACTCGACGGCACCGTCGTCCGCGCGAAGGTGACGGCGCTGTACGGCTACGAGGGGCTGAAGCGCGTCGAGATCGACGAGGCCGGGCCGGGCGACATCGTCGCGGTCGCCGGTCTTCTGTCGGTGACGATCGGCGAGACGCTCTCCGACGCCGAGACGCCGCTCGCCCTTCCGCCGATCACGGTGGACGAGCCGACGATCTCGATGATCATCTCGACGAACGACTCCCCGGTCTCGGGTCTCGAGGGACAGTTCGTCACGTCGCGCAAGCTGCGCGAGCGCCTCTGGAAAGAAATCTTGACGAACGTCTCGATCCGCGTCGAAGAAACTGGCTCGCCGGACGCGTTCAAGGTGTCCGGCCGGGGCGAGCTGCAGCTCGCGATCCTCATCGAGATGATGCGGCGCGAAGGCTACGAGATGTCGGTCGGAAAGCCGACGATCGTCACCAAGGAGATCGACGGCGAGATCCACGAGCCGCAAGAGCTTCTGATCATCGACTGCCCGGAGAGCTTCGTGGGGGTCGTGACGCAGAAGGTCGGGTCCCGCAAGGGGCGGATGACGCGGATGGTCAACCACGGAACGGGCCGCGTGCGCCTCGATTTCAAGATCCCATCGCGGGGGCTTCTCGGATTCAGAACCGAGTTCCTCTCGGAAACGCGCGGCACGGGCATCATGAACCACCTCTTCGGCGGCTACGTGCCGTGGCAGGGCGACATCCCGTCGCGCGCGACCGGGGCGCTCGTGTCCGACCGGCCCGGCCGCTCCACCGCCCACGCGATCGAGCACATCCAGGAGCGGGGGACGATGTTCGTCGCGCCCGGCGACCAGGTCTACGAAGGCATGATCATCGGCGAGAACGCCCGCTCAAACGACCTCGACGTCAACATCACCAAGGAAAAGAAGCTCACCAACATGCGCGCGTCGGGATCGGACGACGCCGTGCGGCTCGTGCCTCCGCGCTCCATGAGCCTCGAACAGGCTCTGGAGTTCATCAAGGACGACGAGGTCGTCGAGGTGACGCCCAAGGCGTTCCGCCTGCGCAAGAAGGTATTGGCCATGGCCCGCCGCAGCCGCAAGGCGTAACCTGGGCGCCGCGATGAAGCCCCTCGAAATCCTGAAGTTCACGTACGGACCGTTCGCGGAGAACACGTACGTCGTCGTCGGTCCGTCCGGGCGCCAGGTCATGCTCGTCGATCCGGGGATCGACAGCGAGCCGATCGCCGACGTGCTCGCCCGCCGGGGGCTGTCGATCGCGCTGATCCTCAACACCCACGGCCATCTCGACCACGTCGCCGGAAACGCCTTCTTCAAGAAACTGAGCGGCGCGCCGATCGCGATCCATCCCGCCGACCGGCCGTTCCTCGACCGGGTGCGCGCGCAGGCCGCGATGTACGGCCTCACCGCCGCCGACTCGCCGCCGCCGGATCTCGCCCTCGATGAAGGCACGCCCGTCGGCTTCGACGGGATCGCGTTCGACGTGTTCCACACGCCGGGCCACTCCCCCGGAAGCGTTTGCCTGCTCCACGGGAAACAGATGCTCGTGGGGGACACGCTGTTCCGCGGTTCGGTCGGCCGCACCGATCTGCCGGGCGGCGACTGGGACACGCTGGTCGATTCCATCAGGCGCAAGCTGTTCGTGCTCGCCGACGACGTGGCGTGCCATCCCGGGCACGAGGGCGAGACGACCATCGGGGCGGAGCGCCGGTCGAACCCGTTCGTCTCCGACGCCGCCCTCGCGAGGACCGTGAGATGACCGGAACGACGGCGCTCCTGATCGTCGCGCTGGCCGGGGTCGCCGGCATCGCGCTCGGCTGGTTCCTGAACAACCGGCTCGGCGAGCGCGGCGTCGTCGCGGCCAGGCTCAAGGCCGACGAGCTCGCCCGCGCCGCCGCGCGGGAGGCGGAAAACCTCAAACGCCAGCAAATCGTCGAGGCCCGCGATCAGATCCTCAAGGAAAAGCAAAAGGCCGACTCCGACCTGCGCTCGCGCAAGGGCCAGGTCGCCAAGCGCGAGCGCGACTTGAAGGCGGCGCAGGAGCGGCTCCAAGAAACCGAGGCCGAGCTCGGACGGCAGCGCGAGGCCCTGGCGGAATCCGAGAAGGACCTGACCGCGCGCGAGGCGGCCCTGGCCACGGGCCACGAGCAGCTCGAGCAGCTGGTCCAGGAAGAAAACGCCCGCCTCGAGCACGCATCGGGGATGACCAAGGACGAGGCGCGCCGCCAGCTCCTGACGAACCTCAAGGCCGAAGCGCGCTTCGAAGCCGCCCGCGTCGTCAAGGAGATCAAGGACGAGGCCCAGCGATCCGCCGAGTCCGAGGCGCAGAAGATCATCGCGCTCGCGATGGAGCGCATCGCGTCCGATCTGTCGGCCGAGCGCACCGTCACGCGATTCGCGCTGCCTCCCGGCGGGCAGATGCGCGGGCGCATCATCGGACACGAAGGCAAGAACATCATGGCCTTCGAGCAGACGACCGGGATCCAGTTGATCCTCGACGAAGCGGGCGAGTCGGTGCAGCTTTCGGGGTTCAACCCCGTCAAGCGCGAGATCGCCCGCCGGGTGCTCGAGACGCTGCTCAAGGACGGCAACATCCACCCCCGCCGCATCGAGGAGCTGACGCGGCGCCACGTGCGCCGGCTCGACGACGAGATGAAGAAGGCCGGCGAGCAGACGCTGAAGGAGATGGGGATCAAGAACGTCCAGCCGGAGATGGTCAAGCTGCTGGGCCGCCTGCTGTTCCGGACGTCGTACGGCCAGAACGTGCTGATGCACTCGAAAGAGGTCGGCTACCTCACCGGCATCATGGCGGCCGAGCTGGGGTTGAACGAGTCCGTCGCGCGGCGCGCGGGGCTCTTTCACGACATCGGCAAGGCGGTGGACTACGAGCGCGAGGGCACGCACCCGGAGATCGGCGCCGAGGTCGCGACGCGCTGCGGGGAGCACTGGGAGGTCATCAACGCCATCGCCGCGCACCACGAGGACGTCGAGGTGACCACACCGATCACGATCCTCGTCGCGGCGGCGGACGCGCTGTCGGGCGCGCGCCCCGGGGCCCGCCGCAAGAGCGCGGCCGAGTACATCCGACGGATCGAGCAGCTCGAAGGCCTCGCCAACAGCATGGAAGGGGTCGAGCAGTCCTACGCGCTCCAGGCCGGGCGGGAGATCCGCGTCATCGCGAACACCGAGCTCGTCGACGACGCCCGCATCGATCTCCTGGCGTCCGATCTGGCGCGCCGCATCGAATCCGAGATGGACTACCCGGGGAAGATCAAGGTCACCGTGATTCGCGAGATCCGGGCCCAGGAAGTTGCCCGGTAGTGCCCGATGCCATCCCCTCGCTGCTGCTCCTGACCGCGACCGCCACGGCGGCGTTCCACACCCTCATTCCCGATCACTGGCTGCCTTTCGTGCTCGTCGGCCGCGCGCGTCACTGGTCCGCCCGGACGACCGCCGCGGTGTCGGGATTCTCGGCGGCAGTCCACGCTCTGCTTTCGGTCGCGCTCGGTTCCCTGGCGCTCGCGCTCGGGGAGACCGTCGCCCACACCTTGGGCAACCGGCTCGAGCGGGCGAGCGGTCTGTTGCTGGCGGTGTTCGGGCTGGCCTATGCCGGCTGGGCCTGGCGGAAGGGCGGGCACTTCCATCCCGGAGGCGGGCTGCTCCACGCCAAGGGAGAAGCGCCCTCGTGCGACGGCCACGAGGGGCCGACCTCGAACGAGCACCTCCACTATCACGCCGACGAAGCGTGGATCGCGTCGGATGCGGGGAAGGGTGCTTTCGCCCTCGCCCTCGTCGTCGGATTGAACCCGTGCGTGCTCGTGCTTCCGATCATGATCGCGACGGCGAGCCAGGGGCGCGCGTTGCTGGTGCTCGTCACCGCGGCGTACGTGCTGACGACGGTCGTGCTGATGGTCGGCCTGTCCGTCGCCGGCGTCGCCGGAGCGCGTCGGATCCGCGTGCCGCGGATGGCGCGCCACATGGAGACCTGGAGCGGTCTTCTGATCGCCGTCGTCGGGCTCGTGTTCGTCCTGGCTGGCCGTTAGGCCGCCCAGTGGCGTGTCGCCGAATTCTTGTTGGCCGCGTTTGCACTTCTCTCTCCAGCTTCAAGGCCCCAAGACGCGACACGCGGCAGCTTTTGCGCCCATCCTCTTGAAACTGTCGAGTAGAAGTGCAAACGCGGCCAACAAGAATTCGGCGACACGACGCTAAGCCTTCGCGTCTTTCGGTCTTCTGATAGCCACGACGACCGTCTGATCGTCGTCGCGCGCATCGCTGCCCGTGTGCGCGCGGACGTCCGCAAAGATCGCATCGACCAGCTCCCGCGCCGAGCCGTACGGCCGCTCCGCGACGAGGGCGCGCAGGCGGTCCATCCCGTACGCGTCGTCCGACGCATCGACCGCCTCGACGATCCCGTCCGTGTAGGCGACGAGGACGGATCCCGGGGAGAGCGTCTCGTAGCCGCGCTCGTACTGCGCGTCGGGATTGGGCCCCAGGATCATCCCGCCGCGGCCGAGCTCCCGGAAAGTCTCGCCGTTCCACAGGAGCGGCGCGTTGTGGCCGGCGTTGCAGTACACCAGCGTGCCGGCGGATTCGAGCTCGGCATAGAAGAGCGAAATGAACTTCGATGCGAGCGCGCCGCGGTTGACGACCCGGTTCAGCTTCTGGATCGTCGCGGAGATGCGGAGGTTCTCTTCCACCCCCATCCGCAGGCCGATGATCGCATCGCGCGCCTGGAGCGCCGCCGGAAGCCCGTGACCCGAGGCGTCCGCGACCGCGATCCCGAGACTCCGCTTCGACACCGGCACGAAGTCGTAGAGATCGCCGCCGACCTCTTCGGCGGGAAGCGTGGCGCCGTGGATGTCGTAGTCGCCGAAGGCGGGAGCGGCCGTGGGGAGCAGCGAGAGCTGGATGGCGCGCGCCTCGGCGAACCGGTCGGCGAACTTCTCGCTTCGGAGCTTCAGGTTGATCGCGTGGCGGATCGTGTTGAGCGTGTGCCCGACCTCCTCGGGGTCGCTGCCGTCGCCCAGGGTGAACGCCACGATCTGCCGGCTCTGCTCGCCGATCCCGATGGCCGCGAACGTCTTCACGCCGATCGCGGATTCGAGATCGGCGTCGACGCCGCTGTCGCCGAGGCGGCTGTAGACGTAGCCCTTCTCGATCAGCTCGCAGATCGGCGGGTAGCTCGCCGGGATCTTGAATCCCTTCGGCGCGCGGGCCACCGGATACTCGCGTTTGAGGACGTACTGTCCGCCCTTCCGGTCGTAAATCCGCCCGCCCACGAGACCGAGGTCGTCCTGAAAGTCGTCAACCAGACGCCTGAGGATCTCCGCGAGCGTCGCGAGCAGGTCCGGCGAGCGCTCGATCGTCCTGAGATTCCGGTCGATCTTGCGAAAGAGGTTCTTGTAGTCCATCGGGGATTCCGGAGCCGAAGGGCGCATCGTAGCAAAAGGGAGCGACGCCCCCATCGTGCTAGAGTGCGCTCCTTTTGCGGGGGGTCCGATGACGCGCGAGCTGTTGACACGAGAAAACATCGATTTCCAGGAGCGCGCACGCGAGCTCGCCGAAAAGCACATTCGCCCGATCGCGGCGAAGCACGACGTCGAGCAAACCTATCCGTGGGAATTCCAGAAGGCCGTCAAGGACGCCGGCCTGTCGGGCGTCTGGATCCCGAAAGATTACGGCGGCGCGGGCGGCAGCGTGCTCGACCTCTGCCTGGTCGTGGAGGAGTTCGCCCGGGCGTGCGGCGGGATGGGCGTCGCCTACGCGGTCAACGCGCTCGGATCGTTCCCGATCCTGCTCGGCGGCACCGAGGAGCAAAAGGCGCGCTGGCTCCCGGGGATCGCGAAAGGGGAGAAGCTCATCTCGTTCGGCCTCTCGGAAAAAGAAGCCGGCTCCGACGCGGGATCGATGGTCACGCGCGCGGAGAAGGACGGCGATCATTACGTCATCAACGGCGAGAAGAAGTGGAACACGGGCGGCGCCGTCGCCTCCCTCAACACGATCTTCGCCATCACGCAGCCGGGGCGCGGGGCCCGCGGGATCTCCGCGTTCGTCGTCGAGGCGCCGACGCCCGGCTACCGGGTCGGCAAGCACGAGGACAAGATGGGGATCCGGTGCGTCCCCGTCGTCGAGATCCACCTCGAGAACTGCCGCGTCTCCAAGGAGCAGATGCTCGGCGCCGACGGCCACGGGTTCCGTAGCGCGATGATGACCCTCGACCTCGCGCGGCCGGGTGTCGCCGCGCAGGCGATCGGCCTCGCTCAGGGTGCGTTCGACCTTGCGGTCGAATACACGGGGAAGCGCAAGCAGTTCGGCCAATCGATCAACTCGTTCCAGGGGATCCAGTGGATGCTGGCGGACATGGGAACGCAGATCGAGGCGGCGCGCGCGCTCGTGCACACGGCGGCACGGGCCGCCGACGCCAAGGCGAAAAACGTCTCGAAGCTCTCCGCGATGTGCAAGCTGTTCGCGACCGACGTCGCGATGATGGTGACCACGAACGCGGTCCAGCTCTTCGGCGGCTACGGCTACTGCAAGGACTACCCGATCGAGAAGTACATGCGCGACGCCAAGATCACCCAGATCTACGAGGGAACGAACCAGATCCAGAGGCTGGTCATCGCGCGCAGCATCCTTCGCGAGGCGGCGAGCAGCCAGGAGTGACACCGCATGGACTCCGCGGTGCCATTCCGGCGTTCTCGTGGCCGTGCTGCGTCAGCCTGACATCTCCGAATAGGCCGTATTGCCCGCCAAATCACGTGTGGACGGGCAGAACCGGCCGAAAAACGAGCCGATCCGGGACTGACGTTGGGTGGCATCCGGGTTGCTTCTCCTTCCGGTCGTCACATGACCTCCTCCTGGTCAGTGTTCGACCTCTTCCGGGCCTGCTGGCGACGCCCCCCCCACGGACCCGGAAGAGGTCAAGTTTTTTTTAGGCCCACCTCGACATGGCGCCCGGCCCATCCCAAACGGAGAGGGTGAATCGCGACCGCGCGTTCGATCTGATGATGTCGGAGCACGGCGAGGCGGTGGTCCTCATCACCGAGGGCGACGCCAGCATGCTGCCGCACCTCGCCGGGGGCGATGCGGTGCTCGCCGTGCCGATCGCCGGCCCGCCCCGCGCGGGTGACCTGCTTCTCTACGAGCAGAGCGACTACTGGGTCGTGCATCGCTGCCTCGGAGCGGCAACGACCAAGGACGGCCGCCGCGGGTATCGAACGCGGGGCGATGGGAGAAACGTCCTCGACCCGCTCTTGACCGCCGACCGCGTGCGGGCCCGGATCGTCGCCGTGCGGCGGGCGGGAGCGTGGCGCTCGCTCGACGGGACGCTCGCCCGGGGCTACGCGCGGCTGATCGCCGCGCACGATCTGTTCTGGGCCGCCGGCGGCATCGTCGCGCGCACGATCGGCCTCGGCGGCCTCGTGGCGAGCATCGATTCCGGCCTCTTGCGGCTGCTGGTTCCACCGGTGTTTCCGGCCGTTCACCGACGCATGGCGGACAAAGGCCGTCTGATAGAGTAGGCCCGCATGATCAATGCTTTGTTGACGAAAATCGTCGGATCGAAGAACGAGCGGACGCTCAAGCGGCTGCGGCCGATGGTCGACCGGATCAACGCGCACGAGCCGTCCGTCTCCGCTCTGACCGACGACGAGCTGCGCGCCAAGAAGGATCGGTTCCGGGCTCGGCTTGCGGCCGGCGAGACGCTGGACGACCTGCTCCCGGAGGCGTTCGCGGTCGTCCGCGAAGCCGGAAAGCGCGTGCTCGGCATGCGGCATTTCGACGTGCAGCTCCTCGGCGGGATGGTGCTGCACGAAGGGAAGATCGCCGAGATGCGCACCGGGGAAGGCAAGACTCTGGTCGCGACGCTGCCGGCGTACCTCAACGCCCTGTCCGGCAAGGGCGTTCACGTCGTCACGGTCAACGACTACCTGGCGCGGCGCGACGCCGAGTGGATGGGCCGCCTTCATCGATTCCTCGGGATGACGGTCGGCTGCATCCAGCACGACCTCAACGACAAGGAGCGCCAGGCGGCCTACGGCGCGGACATCACCTACGGCACCAACAACGAGTTCGGATTCGACTACCTGCGCGACAACATGAAGTTCTCGCTCGAGCAGATGGTGCAGCGGGGGCACAACTTCGCGATCGTCGACGAGGTCGACTCGATCCTGATCGACGAGGCCCGGACGCCGCTCATCATCTCGGGGCCGGCGGAAGAGTCGACCGATCTGTACTTCCGCGTCGACAAGATCATCCCCAAGCTCGAAAAGGGCGCCGTCATCCAGGGCGGGAAGGACTACGAGCACGACGACGTCGGGGACTACGTCCTCGACGAGAAGGCCCGCACGGTCTCCCTGACCGACCGCGGCGTCGAGCACTGCCAGAGGCTGCTGGGCATCGACAACCTGTACGACCCGGCGCACATGGAAACGCTCCACCACGTCAACCAGGCGCTCAAGGCCCACGTGCTCTACCGGCGCGACGTCGAGTACATGATCAAGGACGGACAGGTCGTCATCGTCGACGAATTCACGGGCCGGCTCATGCCGGGCCGCCGCTGGAGCGACGGCCTGCACCAGGCCGTGGAAGCCAAGGAAGGCGT
>CAZYHZ010000067.1:0-22425 GCA_964647625.1 uncultured Acidobacteriota bacterium | reverse complement strand
TTGATGTCGCCGCGCAGGCCGTCGATCTTCCGCTGGACCTCGCGCTTGAGCGCGGCGTCGCGGAACGACTTCACCTTTTCCTTCAGCTCGTCGATGCTGCGCACGTGGCGCCGGATCTTGTGGTCGGCGTCCCGCACCTGCTTGGCCAGGGCGTCGATCTGCGAGGGCACGAGCTTCAGCTCGCGCAGCTCGAGCGCCAGCTTCACCTGCTGCTTCATCGCCTTGTAGCGCGCCGCCTTCCATGCGCGGCCGCCGGGCTTCAACGATCCGACCTTCTTCTGCGCGATCTCGACCTGGGTGAGCTTCTTGTTGAGGCGCTGTATGACCTGCTTCGCGCGCTCGAGCTTCTTGGCGGACTTGTCTTCTTCTTCTTCGGTCCCCCCGACGAATACGTTCGCCGAGATCTGACCCTTCTTGATGCGTTCGCCGATCTGCCGGATCTCGTCGTGCACCCAGGCGCTGCGCGCCAGCGCGTTCATGATTCGCCGCTCCCCGCGCTCGATCCGGCGCGCGATTCGGACCTCGCCCTCGCGCGTCAGGAGCGGGACGGTGCCCATCTCCCGCAGATACATCCGGACGGGGTCGTTGGTCTTCTCGAGCGGACCCGCGACGACGCCGTCCTTCCCTTCCTCGTCCTTCTCGTCCTTCGCGGCTTCCTTGGGAGCCGCCTGGGCTCCGTGGGGGCCGAGCTGATCGCGCGCATCTCCGTCGACGACGGCGATGCCGTGCGCTTCGAGCAGCGAGAAGACCTCTTCGATCTCGTCCGGAGAGGACGAAATCTCGTCGGGAAGGGACTCGTTGATCTCGTCGTACGCAAGGAAACCGCGCTCTTTACCGACGGCCAGGAGCTGGCGGACCTCCTCGTACTTGGCCTCGATCCCGGAGCTTTGTTCGCGTTTTTTCTTGCTCATCGTCCTCTCGGCTGGTGCCTAGTGCGTCGCATCCCTGTGCGGGGCGTCCATGTCCTGCCCCAATTTCATCAATTTGAGAAGCCTGTCGGTCTGATCGTCGCGGGACAGCGTCTCGAGGTCGCGACGCTCCGCGCTATGTTCCTTCTTCAGGCGGGCCTTCCGCAACGTGATCAGGCAGCCGTCGAGCTCGTCCGCCCCGCCGGGAGCGTCTTCGCGGAAGGCGATCCGCGTCAACAGCTCGCGATCGGTTTCTTGTTCGAGCGCATCGACGACCTGCGGGCCGGACACCTGCATCCCCTGCCGGTCGAGATCGAGGATCACCGAGATGATCGTCCGCACGCGCGTCCCTTCGAGGTCGTCCGGATCGAGGACCTCGCGGGCCCGGCTGCGGGCTTCGGCGTTGGCAAGCACCAGGCGGACGAGCCGTGCTTCGACGTCCTTCGCCGGCTCTTCGGGGCCGACGCGATGACGGATTCCCGGTTTCGCGGCGCGCAGGGCGCTGCGCAGCTCTTGCATGACGAGATCGTCTTCGATGTCCAGCGCCTCGGCGAGCCGCGCGGCCCACGCCGAACGCTCGACCGCGCTTTCGAGCCGGGCGAGCTTGGGGAGGATCGCGTTGATCGCGGCCACCTTTTCTTCGGGCCGGCTCATGTCGCGTCCGTGAACCTGGCGGCGCACCAAGAAGTCGATGTAGCCGGGCGCCTGACGCACGACGGCTTCATAGGCGGACCGGCCTTGCTCCTTGACGAAGTCGTCGGGGTCCTTTCCGCCGGGAATCTCCGCGACCCGGACCTCGAACCCGCGCTCGAGGAACAGATCGAGGGATTTGGCTGCTGCGTTGATCCCCGCCGAGTCGCCGTCGTAGCTGACGGTGACGCGCTGCGCGTACCGCGCGAGCAGCTTGACCTGTGCGGGAGTCAGCGCGGTGCCGAGCGAGGCGACCGCGTTTTCGAAGCCCGCCTGGTGCAGGGCGATCAGGTCCAAGTACCCCTCGACGAGAATGGCGTAGCCTTCACGGCGGATCGCATCCCGTGCGATGTCGAGCCCGTAGAGGTGTTCCCCCTTCACATACGCAGGAGTCTCGGGAGAGTTGAGGTATTTGGGCTCGGAATCACCCAAAGCCCGGCCGCCGAACGCGATCACCCGGCCGGTCACGTCACGAATCGGGAAGATCACGCGATTCCGGAACCGGTCGTAGTGCCCGGTCGCATCCTTGCGGGGAATCGCCAGTCCGGCGGTGATCATCTCGGACGGGCGGTACCCGCGGGCGGTCAGGACCGACTGAAGCGAGTCCCAGCTATCCGGGGCGTACCCCAGCCGGAACTTCTGAACGACCTCGGGTGAAACTCCGCGCTTTGCGATGTACTCGCGCGCGCTCCGTCCACGCGCCGGCTCCTTCCATTGTTCTTCGAAGAATCCGAGCGCCGCTTCGTTCATCAAGAGGACGCGGGCCCGGGTGTCGTCCTCGGGGCGGGCGACCGCCCGGGGAACGGGCACGCCCCAGCGCTTGGCGAGAAACTCGACGGCCTCGGGGAAGTCGACCTTTTCGTAGAGCATCACGAACTTGAACGCATCGCCGCCGGCCTGGCACCCAAAGCAATAGAAAAGTTGCATGTTGGGATCGACGGAGAACGAAGGCGTCTTTTCGTGATGGAACGGACAGAGCCCCTTGAGTCTCGTTCCGGCGGGCTTGAGTGGAAGGTAGTCGGAAATCAAACGGACGAGGTCGCCCGCATTGCGGACCGCTGCGACGAAATCCTTCGTGAGCGGGACGGCCAAGGAGGGCACCTACCTAGACCGGGCGGGGACGGTCCGTCGACCGCCCCGCTCCGCAAACATAATAATTAAAGGTTAACCGTTACCCCTACGCTCTTGCGCAAGTCGCTTCAGGAGCTTCTTGCGAGCGGCAAGCGCCTTTCTCTTCTTCTTAACGCTCGGCTTCTCGTAATGCTGGCGCTTCTTGATCTCGGTCAAGATGCCCGACTTCTCGCACTTCCTTTTGAAGCGCTTCAAGGCGTTTTCGAGGCTCTCGTCCTCGCGCACCTTGATCAGCGGCATCGAAATCTCACCCCGCTTTCGTCGTTCCGTTCGTGCGCCCCGGCAATCAGGGGAACGAAAAACGGCAACTCTAGACGTTGCCCCCACTGCCGTCAAGGCGCGCTGACCCCGACGGTGACCGGGCTGCCCCTCCTCCGATCACCGTACCACGAATCGCGTGTTACGTACGGCCGCTTCCCCGCTCACGCAAGCGTTTTCGGCATGTGCGCGCGCCTGTTGATCAGCGATGCGAGGCACCCGGCGCCGTGTCCGTTGTCGATATTGACCACGGCCACGCCGGGCGCACACGAGTTGAGCATGGTGAGGAGCGGCGCGATGCCGCCCGCGCCGGCACCGTATCCGACGCTCGTGGGGACCGCGATCACGGGGCAGTCGACGAGCCCGGCCACGACCGAGGGCAGGGCCCCTTCCATCCCGGCGACGGCAACGATGACGTTGGCGCGGCTCAATGTCTCGCGGTGGGACAAGAGCCTGTGCAAACCCGCGATGCCGACGTCGAAGATCCGGAGAGCGTCGTCCCCCATCAGCTCGCACGTGAGCACGGCTTCTTCGGCGACGCCGATGTCGGTGGTGCCCGCGGTCATGACGGCGACCCCCGCTCGCCCCTTGCGCTTCGGAGCCGTGCGCAGCACGACGGCCCGGGCGGCCTCGTGGTACTCGGCTTTGCGATGACGCTTGGCCACGGCCGCGTGCACGTCCCTGTCCACGCGCGTGACGAGAGCGGTCTGACCGGCGGCGTGGAGCCTCGAGACGATCGCGACGATCTGGGCCTTGGTCTTTCCCGGTCCGTAGATCGTCTCCGGGAACCCGCGACGGATCGACCGATGCGTGTCGACGGTCGCGAAGCCGAGGTCGGCGGCAGGCAGATCGCGGAGCCGTTTCGCCGCTTCGGCGACCGGCAAGCGACCGGATCGGACCTGCTCGAGCATCTTCTTGAGGGCGTCGCGATCCACGACTGGTAGGATAGCGCGACACGCAACATCATCCGGGAGGACCCGTGACGCCTACGCCCGTGGAACGCCGCTCGTATCCTCGCTTCGCGCACACGATCGAGGTCGAAAGCCAGATCGCCGGCCAGGAGTCGACCGCGCGCATGCTCGCATCCGATCTTTCGATCGGCGGCCTCTATTGCTCCTCCAGCCAGGACTATCCGGAAATGACACGCCTGGCCGTGCGTTTGATGCTTCCCGACGGCGCGCTCAGCGTCGAAGGCGTCGTCGTGCGACGCACCGAGCTGACCTCCGTCGCCGGCGCTCCGCGCTTCGAGCTGGGACTCTTCTTCACGGGCTTGCGCGACGAAGCGCGCGAGCGGTTGATGAGCTTCCTCGCCGCCGGCGCGTCGAAGTAGCATCGCGAACGACGCGTCGACAAAATTGTCGGCGCGCATCTCACCTCCTCGAAACCCGCATCCACAGCGGGTTTTCGCTTGACGCTGTTTCTTTCGCGCGCTGTAATGCGCGCGGCCTGAACGTTTCGAACGCGCGCGTCCTTCGCGCGTGAACGCCAACAACGAAAGGAGGTGAATGCATGAACAAGCAAGAATTGATCGGCAAGATCGCGAGCGACGCGGGGATCACAAGGACCGCCGCCGCCACGGCGATCGAATCGCTCACCGAGGGGATCACGTCGTCGCTGAAGAAGGGTCAGCGCGTCACGCTCGTCGGCTTCGGCACGTGGGGCATCAGCAAGCGCAAGGCCCGCATCGGCCGGAATCCGCAGACCGGCGAAGCCATCAAGATCAAGGCGAAGACCGCCGTCCGCTTCAAGGCCGGCAAAGAGCTCGAATCGAAGCTCAACAAGTAACTCGCCCTCTCTCACATCGAAGACAACTCAAGCTCCCGGGACGGACCGCAAGGTCCGTCTCGGGGGTCGCTACGGGATCAAGCAAGCGCCGTCGCGCTCGATACCGCTGCTTGCGACTCCCCAGCTTCCCACGTGTGGCGCGACCGGGTGAACGAGGAAGAAGTACGCCTGCTGGGGTCCCGGGATCTCCGGGATGGCGACGAAGGGATCCGACGACGTGACGCTCGCGCAGCTCGACTGGAACCCGGCGCCCGAAGACCTCATCGTCTCGTACATCGTCGCGCCGGATTGCGGCGTCCACGAGAGCAGCGCCTTGTCGCCGGCCGTGAAGAACCCGGTCGTCTCCGAAAGCTCGTCGATCGTGCCGTAGCCCGCATCACCCGGACATTGATTGTCGATGCCGTCGTTGATTTCGGGCGCCCCGGGGTGGACGGACGCATTGTTGTCGTTGCAATCCGGACCCGGAATGCCGACATAGCGATCGCAGCCGGCGAGGTAGCCGTCGCCGTCACCGTCAGCGCACGTCGCGCACGACGACCAGTTGTTGGGATCGCTGTCGTTGCAGTCGGTCCCGTCTGCCGAATATCCGGCCGGGAGCGTGCCGTCGCACGATGACAACACCGTGACCAGCGGATCGCCGTGGCCGTCGCCGTCCGCGTCGCGATAGCCGTAGCGCGCGCTTGGACATGCGCAATAACGCCCGCCAGCAGAGGTCGAGCCGCCCCAAGCCAGCATTTCCCGACCTGAGAACACGACGCTTCCGGCTTCGGTTGGCGTGTTGGCGTCGGTCGAGATGCGTTGCCAGCTGTCGGTCGCTGGAGAATACCGCGCGTTATCGTTGAACCCCGGATACCAAACGATCATGTCTTGGCCGGTCCAAACGCCTAGACGCGAGCTCCCGGACGGAACGTTTGCGCCGGTGGACGTCGCTACCCACTGTCCGGTGGCGGGGTTCAATCGGCCACCTGTGTTGGTGAGGCCGGGAGCCCCGAGGTTTCCTCCCCAGACGATCACCTCGCTTCCTGTCCAGAAGGAAACGTGCCCCGTTCGCCCCTGCGGACCGCCGCCGAGGCTGCTCCAACCGGCGCCCGGTGAGTACTTGCTGCAGCCAGTCGGGAAATTCCCGACGAGTTCTCCTTCGCAATTGACCAACGCGGAACCCGCCCAGACGGCGGTGTGAGCTTCTCGCTCGGCCATCGCACTGCTCGGTATTGCTGTCCAACTGTCGGTAGACGGGTTGTAGCGGCCGCCGTCCCCCAGATAAAAGGTTCTGCTTTGCGCAGCGTCGTAGTACCAGCCTCCGGAAAAGAACATCTCCGAGCCGCCCCACACGGCGACGCTTGACGTGCGTCCGTGAGGCACGCCGACCATCGAGGTCGGCAACCATGTGTCGCTCGCCGGGTTGTAGCGCCCACCGGACAGCGGATATTCTCCAGCGGTTAATCCCTTCCCTCCCCAGACGACGAGCTCCGTGCCCGTCCAAGCAAAAAGTGCAGTACCCCTCGCGGACGGTACGTTCGTTCCGAGGGATGTGGGCGTCCACGTGTCGGTGGCGGGATCGTACCGCCCCCCGCTCTTGAGAACTCCGGTGCTGCTCAGTCCGCCCCAGACGATCATCTCGACCCCGGTCCAGATGGCGGCGGCAGAACTGCGAGGAGAGGGTGCGCTGCCTGGGATCGCTGTAGGTGTCCAGCTGTTGGACGACGGTGAAAAGCGCCCCCCGCTGTTGAATGACTCGCTGTCCGTCACCCCTCCCCACACGATCATCTCGGAGCCGGTCCAAACGCTGGAGTGCAGAGATCGCGATCCGGGCACGCCGGCGCTCGTCGGAGTGGGCATCCACGTATCGGTGGATGGCGCGTAGCGGCCGCCCGTGTTGACGTAATTCACGTCATACCCGCCCCAGACGATCATCTCGGAGCCGGTCCAAACGGCACTGTGGCCGTAGCGCGCTGTCGGGACACCTGCACCGATCGATGTCGGCGTCCAGGTATCCGTGGACGGCGTGTAGCGACCGCCGCTGTTGAGAGCTGTCCCGTTGTTCCCCCCCCAAATGACCATTTGCGAGCCCGTCCAGACTGCCGTGTGCACGTTCCGTCCGACCGGAACGTTCGCGCCGGTCGATGTCGGTGTCCAAGTGTCCGCGGATGGGTTGTAGCGGGCGCCGGTGTTGAGATACGTGACGTAGTCGTACCCGCCCCACACGATCATCTCCGAGCCCGTCCAAACGGCTGAATGTCGATATCGTGCCGCCGGCACGTTGGGCCCGGTCGACGTGGCTGTCCACGTGTCGGTCGACGGGTTGTAGCGGCCGCCTGTGTTGAGAAGGCTCGTGGTGGTCCCGCCCCACACGATCATCTCTGAACCGTTCCAGACGGCCGTGTGCTGATATCGCCCCTGTGGCACGTTGGCGCCGGTCGACGTGGCTGTCCACGTGTCTGTGATCGGATTGTACCTGCCTCCCGAGTTGAGATAGCCGGCGTTCGGGACACGGCCGCCCCACACGATCATTTCGACCCCAGTCCAAACACCGACGGCGTACTGACGTTTGGCCGGGGCGTTCGGTCCGGTCGAAGTGACGGTCCACGTGTCTGTGGCAGGGTTGTACCGGCCGCCGCTGTTCGATCCGGCATCCGACCCCCAGACGATCATCTCCGAGCCGGTCCAGATCGCGATGTGGCCGATCCGCGCATCCACGAGGTTTCCGGGGATCTTTTGCCACGTGTCGGCGGTACAGCCGCCGCTCGAGGTGATCTCCGGAAGCGAGTAAGGAAACGCCGGCGCCGCGAAATCCGACTCCCAACGCTCGACCTGCTCCGTGCTTGGGGCCAAGCGACGGGCGACATTCGGCCGCACGAGCGTCTCGGCGATCAAGAACGGGTCGTTTCCCAAGGCAGCGAACAACTCGCGCAGGAGTTGAGGGTCCTGCGAGCTCGTCGCCATGCGATTCATTTCCGCTTGCAGCTGGGCGCCCGAGAGGGTTCGGGGCTCCTTGACGTAGGCTTCAACTTTGGCGCGAATCGCGTCATCGCTCATCACCGCCGACAGCGGCGGCTTCGGCTGTGGATTCTCCTTCGGCCAGATGCGGTGGCTCCAGTAGACCTGCTCGATCGCCTTCTGCGCGGCGACGCGATCTTCGAAGGTCAGCTCGCGGGCCGTTGCGGCCGATGCGCAAACCGTGAGGGAAGCCACGATGCAGCCGAGCGCGGTTGGGACGAGGTGGTGTCTTCTCATCTTCAACCCCCGTACCTGGGCCGTGCAGGTTTGAAGATACCGCGATTCTTCGATTTTGTAAGAAAAAGGGGACTGTCCCCTATTCGAGCGTGACGAGCCTCGCGCCGGTTTCGACGTTTTGGCCGGGCTCGACGTCGATCGATTTCACGCGGCCGGCGCGCGGGGCGCCGATCTCGTTTTCCATCTTCATCGCCTCGACGACGACGAGGCCCTGGCCGGCAGTGACGTCGGCGCCTGCTTCCACCAGGATGCGGACGACTTTCCCCGGCATGACGGAGTCGACGGACTCGATGCCGCCTTTCCGCCGCAGCTCGTCGCGGCCGCCCCCGCTCGCATCGGCGAGCTCCACGAGCTGCTCGTGCGCGCCGTGGCGGACGAGGTACTTATCGCCGATCGTCTCGATCGAGACTTCGTACGATTTGCCTTCATAAATGATGGAGTAGAAGTCGGCCTCGAGCTTGTGCGCGTCGATCGCGTGCGCGGTGCCGTCGAGGATCACGGCGTACTCGCCGTTCTCGCGAGTGACGACGATCTCGTGGACCTGGTCCCCGGCCTTCGCGGCGAACTTCATTGGCGCCACCCGGCGCGCGAGCCGCGCTTCCAGTCCGACCGGATGCTGCTGCCTGCGGCCGGTGCCTTCTTCGAGAGCTGCTCGAACCGCCTGAAGTGCGCGACCGCGGCGGCGAGCACCGCAACCTCGGCAAGCCACGGATCGGATCCCGTCGTCAGCAGCTCCGGATGCTCCTGCAGGAATCCCGTGTGGAGGTCACCTGCAAGGAACGCGGGATGCGTCATCACGCGCCGATGAAACGCGATCGAGGTCTTGACGCCGTCCACGCGCAGCTCGTCGAGCGCGCGCGCCATGCGGGCGGCGGCCTCATCGCGGTCCGCCCCCCAGGTGATGAGCTTCGCGAGCATCGGGTCGTAGTGGACCGGGACCGTGAACCCGCCGTACACGCCTCCGTCGTAGCGAACGCCGGGACCCGCCGGCGCGCGCAGGGCGCGGATCGTGCCGGGGGCGGGCATGAAGTTACGCGACGGGTCTTCGGCGATGATTCGGCACTCGATCGCGTGGCCGCGCGGGACGATCGCGTCCTGCGTCCACGGAAGCGCCCCGCCCGCCGCGATCGCGATCATCGCCTTGACCAGATCGATCCCGTAGACCATCTCGGTGACCGGATGCTCGACCTGGAGGCGCGTGTTCATCTCCATGAAGTAGAAGGAACCGGAGGCTGAGCGGAGCATCTCGACCGTTCCGGCGGACACGTAGCCGCACGCCTTCGCCGCCTTGACCGCCATCTCGCCGATCTTGGCGCGCGTGGCGTCGTCGATCACCGGCGAGGGCGCCTCTTCGATCAGCTTCTGGTGGCGTCTCTGGATGGAGCACTCGCGCTCGCCGAGATGGATGCAGCGGCCTTCCGCGTCCGCCAGGACCTGGACCTCGATGTGGCGCGGGCGCTCGACGTACTTTTCGAGGAAGACCGTCTCGTCGCCGAACGACGACCGCGCCTCGCCCTGGGCCTGCTGCAACAGCGAAGGCAGCTCGGCGGATCCGCGGACGACGCGCATCCCCTTCCCTCCGCCGCCGGCGGACGCCTTGAGCAGGACCGGGTAGCCGATCTTCTCGGCCGCCGCGATCGCTTGCTTTGCGTCTTTCAGCGGAGGCGAACCTGGAACGACCGCGACCCCGGCCTTCGACATCAGCTCACGCGAGCGGACCTTGTCGCCCATCGCGGCCATGGCCTCGGGCGGCGGGCCGATGAACACGACGCCGGCGTCGCGGCACGCGCGCGCGAACGCTTCGTTTTCGGAAAGGAATCCGTATCCCGGGTGCACGGCCTCGGCGCCGCTCCGTTTCGCGACGTCGAGGATCTTGTCGATCCTCAGATACGACTCCGACGAGGGCGGCGGCCCGATCGAATACGCCTCGTGCGCGTAGCGGACGTGAAGCGCGTCGCGGTCGGCTTCGGAGTAGACCGCCACCGTGCGGATTCCCATCTCGTGGCACGCCCGGATCACGCGCACGGCGATCTCGCCGCGATTGGCGATCAGCAGCTTTTGGAACGGCGGCGCCATGCGCTACAGCGGGATGTTGCCGTGCTTGCGCGGCGGGTTCGCATCGCGCTTGTTCGACAGGAGCCGCAGGCTCGCGATCAGCTTGCGGCGCGTCTGGGATGGCTCGATGACCTCATCGACGTAGCCGCGCTCGGCGGCGACGTAGGGATTCGCGAACTTCTCCTTGTATTCCGCGACCTTGTCGGCCCGGACCGCATCGCCCGCGCTTCCCGCGGCCTTGATGTCACCGCGGTGGATGATGTTGACGGCACCTTCCGAGCCCATCACGGCGATCTCGGCGGACGGCCACGCGTAGTTGAAATCGGCGCGGATGTGCTTGCTGGCCATGACGCAGTAAGCGCCGCCGTACGCCTTCCGGGTGATCACCGTCAGCTTCGGGACGGTCGCCTCCGCGAACGCGTAGAGCAGCTTCGCTCCGTGAAGGATGATGCCGCCGAACTCCTGAGTGGTTCCGGGAAGGAAGCCCGGGACGTCCTCGAACACGACGAGCGGGATGTTGAAGCAGTCGCAGAAACGGACGAAGCGGGCGCCCTTGACCGAGGCGTTGATGTCGAGGCATCCGGCGAGCACGGCCGGCTGGTTCGCGACGATGCCGACCGGGCGGCCGGCCAGGCGCGCGAAGCCGACGACGATGTTCTTCGCGAAGTGCTCGTGCACCTCGAGGAATTTCCCGTCGTCGACGACCGAGGTGATGACCTTCTTGATGTCGTAGGCTTGGTTGGACTGGGGCGGCACGATCGAGTTCAACGCCACGTCCGCGCGGTCTTCGGCATCGTCGGTCGGCATGTCCTTGGGGTCTTCCATGTTGTTCGCGGGCATGAACGCGAGCATCTGGCGCACGAGGTTCAGCGCGTCCCGGTCGTCCGCGGCGGCGAAATGCGCGACTCCGGAGGTCGCGTTGTGGGTCATCGCGCCGCCCAGGCGTTCTTTCGTCACCTCCTCGTGCGTCACCGCGCGGATCACGTCGGGCCCCGTGATGAACATGTAGGAGGTGTCCCGCACCATGATCGTGAAGTCGGTGATCGCGGGCGAATACACCGCTCCGCCCGCGCACGGCCCCATGATCACGGAGATCTGCGGGACGACGCCCGAGGCCAGCGTGTTCCTGAGGAAGATGTCCGCGTAGCCGGCGAGCGACACGACGCCCTCCTGGATGCGCGCGCCGCCCGAGTCGTTCAGCCCGATGATCGGGCACCCCGCCTTCATCGCGAGGTCCATCACCTTGCAGATCTTCGCCGCGTAGGTCTCCGACAAGGAGCCGCCGAACACGGTGAAATCCTGGGAGAAGACGAACACCGGCCGCCCGTCGATGCGCCCGTGGCCGGTGACGACGCCGTCGCCCGGAATGCGCGAGGCCTCCATGCCGAAATCGTTGCAGCGGTGGACGATCAGCGCGTCGAGCTCTTCGAACGATCCGGGGTCGAGCAGCGTCTCGAGCCGCTCGTGCGCGGTCAGCTTCCCGGCCTCGTGCTGCTTCTGGACTCGCTCCTCGCCCCCGCCCTTCCGGGCGGCGGCGTAGCGCTTCCGCATCGTCTCGACGGGCGTCTCGGACATCGTGCCCCCCCGGGCGTCAGCGGGCCTTGGCCTTCTCCCAGTCCGCGAGGAACTTCTTGAGCCCGATGTCGGTCAGCGGATGCTCGTAGAGCTGCATCATCACCTTGTACGGCATCGTGCCGACGTCGGCGCCCGCCAGGGCGCACTCCACGACGTGGATCGGGTGCCGGATCGATGCGGCCAGGATCTGCGTCTCGTAGCCGTAGTTGTCGTAGATCGCCCGGATCTGGCGGATGAGGTCCATCCCGTCGTGCGAGACGTCGTCCAAGCGCCCGACGAACGGCGAGATGAACGATGCGCCGCACTTCGCGGCGAGCAGCGCCTGCGAAGGCGAGAAGCAGAGCGTGACGTTGACCGCGGTCCCCTGCTCGCGAAGCGTCTTGCACGCTCGCAACCCGTCTTTCGTGAGGGGCACCTTGATCGTCACGTTGTCGTGGATCTTCGAGAGCGGCCCGGCCTGGCGGATCATCCCGTCGTAGTCGAGGGCCGTGACCTCGGCGGAGATCGGGCCGTCGACGATCGTGCAGATCTCGGCGATGACGTCCTCGAACCTCTTGCCTTCCTTGGCCACGAGGCTCGGGTTCGTCGTCACGCCGTCGATGATGCCGAGGCGCGCGGCGTCCCGGATCTCGTCGATGTTGGCGGTATCGATGAAGAATTTCATGTCACTCTCCCGGGGCGTCGTCTTCGGCGCCCGCCGCATCGTCCGGATCCGGTGTCGTCGCCACCGGCGCCTGCGTGCCTTCCTCTTCGCGCTCCGCGGTGCGGATCGCGGCGACGACGATGTCGCCCTCTTCCATCTGGATGAGCCGGACACCCTGAGTCGCCCGTCCGATGCGACTGATCCCGGCGGCGTCCATGCGGATGATCTTGCCCTGCGCCGTGATCAGCAGCACCTGCTCGTCGTCCGCGATCCCGGTCGCGCCGACGACGAGCCCGTTCCGGCCGGTCGTCCGGATGTTGATGATCCCCGACCCGCCGCGGCCCTGGAGCCGGTATTCGGACACCACCGTGCGCTTGCCGTAGCCGTTGGCGGTGACCGACAGGATGTCGGGCTTCCCGTCCAGGACCTCCATCTCGACCAGGAGATCGTCCTCGGCCATGCGGACGCCGATGACGCCGCGCGCGTTGCGGCCCATCGGCCGGACGTCGGTCTCCTTGAAGCGGATCGACTTCCCCTTCGCCGTGGCCATGAAAATCTCGGACGCGCCGTCGGAGAGGTCGACGCCGAGCACGTCGTCGCCCGGATCGAGGGACAGCGCGATGATGCCGTTCGAGCGCACGTTCGAGAACGCCGACAGCGACGTCTTCTTGATGTAGCCCTTGCGCGACGCCATGACGACGTACTTGCCTTCCGCGAACTCGCGGACGTTGAGCGTCGCGCACACCTTCTCGTCCGGTCCGATCTGGATCAGATTGACGATCGGCCGCCCCTTGCCGGCTGAGGAGACGTCCGGGATCTCGTGCACCTTGAGCCAGTACATCTTTCCGGAGGAGGTGAACACGAGGATGTAGTCGTGCGTCGACGCGACGAACAGGTGCCGCACGGCGTCTTCGTCGCGCGTCGTCATGCCGATCCGGCCCTTGCCGCCGCGCCGCTGCGAGCGGTAGGTCGAAAGCGCGGTGCGCTTGATGTAGCCGGTGTGGCTGACGGTGATCACGACCTCTTCTTCGGGGATCAGGTCCTCGACCGAGAGCTCGCCGGCGTGCGCGACGATCTCGGTGCGGCGAGCGTCTCCGAACTGCTCCTTGAGGGCCAGCAGCTCGTGGATCACGATGTCGAGCTGCATCCTCTCGCTCGCCAGGATCGCCTTGAGCTTCTCGATCAGCTTGAGCGTCTCTTCGTACTCGTCGACGATCTTCTGGCGCTCGAGCCCGGTCAGCCTCTGGAGGCGCATGTCCAGGATCGCCTGCGCCTGGAGGTCCGAGAAGTGGAAGCGCAGCCGGAGGCTCTCCTTGGCTTCGGGCGGCGTCTTGCTCTGCCGGATGATCCCGATGACCTCGTCGAGGTGGTCGATCGCGATCTTCAAGCCTTCCAAGATGTGGGCGCGCTCTTCGGCCTTGCGAAGATCGAACTGCGTGCGCCGGACGACGACCTCGCGGCGGAAGTCGACGAAGTGCCGGAGCAGGCTCTTGAGCGGGAGCACCTGCGGCCGGCCGTGCACGATCGCGAGGTTGATCACGCCGAACGTCGACTGGAGCTTCGTGAACTTGTACAGGTTGTTGAGGATCACGCCCGCGTTCTCGTCGCGCTTCAGCTCGAGCACGACCCGGATCCCGTCGCGGTCCGACTCGTCGCGGATGTCGGAGATCCCTTCGATGCGCTTGTCCCGCACGAGGGCGGCGATCTCTTCGATCAGGTGGGTCTTGTTGACCTGGTAGGGAAGCTCGGTGACGACGATCGACTGCCGGTCCTTCCGGTGCATCTGGTCTTCGATCGTCGCGCGCCCGCGCATGACGATCCGCCCGCGCCCGGTCTCGTACGCCGAGCGGATGCCGGCGATGCCGTAGATGAATCCGGCCGTCGGAAAATCCGGGCCGGGCATCACCTTGAGAAGGTCGTTGAGGTCGACGTCGGGGTCGTCCACGTACATCTTGATGACGTCGACGACCTCCGAGAGGTTGTGCGGCGGCATGTTCGTCGCCATCCCGACCGCGATGCCCGCCGAGCCGTTGACGAGGAGGTTCGGGAACGCCGCCGGCAGCACGACCGGCTCGGTCTCGGCGCCGTCGTAGTTCGGGGTGAACTCGACGGTCTCCTTCTCGATGTCCCGCACCATCTCGTTGGCGAGCTTGTCGAGGCGGATCTCGGTGTACCGCATCGCCGCGGGCGGGTCGCCGTCGACGGAACCGAAGTTCCCCTGCCCGTCGACGAGCGTGTAGCGCATCGAGAAATCCTGCGCCATCCGGACGATCGTGTCGTAGACGGCCTGGTCGCCGTGCGGGTGGTATTTGCCGATCACGGTTCCGACCGTGCGGGCGGATTTCTTGTACGCCTTGTCCGAGGTGTTCCCGGTCTCGTACATCGCGTACAGGACGCGCCGGTGCACCGGCTTCAGTCCGTCCCGGACGTCGGGGAGCGCGCGCCCGATGATCACGCTCATCGCGTAATCGAGATACGAGTTGCGCATCTCCTCTTCGATGTTGATCGGAAGCCTGTTGTCCTTGGATTCCATGGAGAGTTCCTACGGCGCTCGGGACCGCCGGCGGGTTCAGATGTCGAGGTTGCGGGCGTCGAGCGCGTTGTCTTCGATGAAGATCCGGCGCGGCTCGACCGCGTCGCCCATCAGGACGGAGAACAGGTTGTCGGCTTCGACCGCGTCTTCGATCCGCACCTCGAGGATGCGGCGCCGTGCCGGGTCCATCGTCGTCTCCCAGAGCTGGTCGGGGTTCATCTCGCCCAGGCCCTTGTAGCGCTGGATCGACAGGCCCTTCTTTCCGGCGTCCATCAGGTGGGACAGAAGCGCCTCCTTCGAGTCGAGCACGTCGACGTTCGACCCGTGCTTCACCGTCAGCGGAGGCTTGGCCACGAGCACCAGGGTCGGGTGCAGCCTCCACATCTGCCGCATCTCGACGGTCTGCCAGAGCTCGAGGTTGACCAGGAATTCCCGGCGCCCGCGCGCGGCGGAGCGGACGCGAAGCTGGAAGAGGCCGTGCTCTTCGTCGGGCTCGGCGGCCGAGACGTCGTGGCCCAGCGCGGCGAGGCGCTCGCCGAGCTGCTCCACGCGGGCCTTGTCCTCGAGGTCGGCGCGGGTGCCGGTGCCGAAATCGAGGATGGCCTCGACGCTTCCGCGATCGATCCCCATCCGCTCGATGGCCGACAGGTACTGGTCGTGGTCGATCAACGCCTGCAGAAGGTGATGCAGCTCGCTTCCCGCGATGACCCGCCCGCCCGCCTCGACCGTGCGCTCTTCCGTCGCCTTTCGGATGACGAAGGCGTTCAGCTCCTTGTCGTTGGCGAGATACAGCTCTTCCTTGCCGCGCTTGATCTTGTACAGCGGCGGGCACGCAATGAAGATGTGGCCCTTGTCGATCAGCGGCTTCATCTGGCGGTAGAAGAACGTCAGGAGCAGCGTCCGGATGTGCGATCCGTCGACGTCGGCGTCGGTCATGATGAAGACGCGGCCGTAGCGGAGCTTGCTGATGTCGAACTCGTCCTCGCCGATCCCGCACCCCATCGCCGCGATGATCGTGCGGATCTCCTCGTGGCCGAGCATCTTGTCGAAGCGGGCCTTCTCGACGTTCAGGATCTTGCCCCGCAGGGGGAGGATCGCCTGGAACTGCCGGTTGCGTCCCTGCTTGGCCGAGCCGCCGGCCGAGTCGCCCTCGACCAGAAACAGCTCGGACAGCGACGGGTCGCGCTCCTGGCAGTCGGCGAGCTTGCCGGGAAGCGAGCCGGAATCGAGAGCGCCCTTGCGCCGAGTCAGCTCGCGCGCTTTCCGCGCGGCCTCGCGCGCGCGGGCGGCCTCGACGCTCTTCAAGATGATCGCCTTGGCGATGCCGGGGTTCTGCTCGAAGAACGCCGTCAGCTTGTCGTTGACGAGCGCTTCGACCTGCCCGCGGACTTCCGAGTTCCCGAGTTTCGTCTTGGTCTGACCCTCGAACTGCGGGCTCGGGATCTTGACCGAGATCACCGCCGCCAGCCCCTCGCGGACGTCCTCCCCTTGGAGCTGGAGGTCCTTGGCGTCCTTCCCCAGATTCGCCGTCGCGAGGTACGCGTTGATCGTGCGCGTCAGAGCCGCCTTGAATCCGACCATGTGCGTGCCGCCCTCGACCGTGTTGATCGAGTTCGCGAACGAGTAGATCGTCTCGTTGTAGGAATCGTTCCACTGCATCGCGATCTCGAGACGGACGCCCTCGCTGCCGCCGCTCAGGTAGACCGGCTGCGGGTGAAGCACCTGCCGCGCCTTGTTCATGTGCTGGACGAACTCGACGATGCCGCCCTCGTAGTGGAAGACCGACTCGCGGATCTTCTCGGCGCGCTCGTCGGCGAGCGTGATCTCGATTCCCTGATTGAGGAACGCCAGCTCTCGCAGGCGCTGTGCGAGCGTGTCGTACGAGAAGACGAGGTCCTCGAACACCTGCGCGTCGGGCTTGAAGGTGATCTTCGTCCCCCGCCGCTTCGTCGTTCCGGTCTTCTGGAAGTCGGAGACGGGCTTGCCGCGCTCGTACTTCTGCTGGTAGGTCCCGCCTTCGCGCCAGATCTCGACCTCGAGCCTCTCGGAGAGGGCGTTGACCACGGAGACGCCCACGCCGTGCAGCCCGCCGGAGACCTTGTAGGCGTCGTTCTCGAACTTCCCGCCGGCGTGGAGGATCGTCAGCACGACCTCGGCCGCGGATTTCCCTTCGGTCGGGTGCATGTCGACGGGGATGCCGCGTCCGTCGTCCACGACGGTGACCGAGTTGTCGATGTGAACGACGACGTCGATCTTCTTGCAGAAGCCAGCCTGCGCCTCGTCGACCGAGTTGTCGACGACCTCATAGACGAGGTGATGAAGGCCCATCGACCCGGTCGAGCCGATGTACATGGCCGGGCGCTTGCGGACGGCCTCGAGGCCCTCGAGGACCTTGATTTTCGAAGCGTCGTAATTGGAGGCGTCTTGCTGGGTGAGCGTAGCAGTGTCGTCGTTCTGGCCCATGGCTCCCCTGTCCTCGCCGCCGGTCCCATCGACGGCCCCCATCGGGTCGCGTCGCGAGCCGGTCGTGCGTCGTAGAGCTTCTAAGCAGCTCGGGCCAGCCCCCCGTCCATCCGGATTCGGTGGAAGGGCTGTCCGAGGTCGTTCAGCAAGCCATCCTTCGACGTGGCCAAGACCGCTTGAAAGCCGCCGTCGCGAATGAATTCTACCAGCGCTGCCGTCCGTGAATCGTCGAGATCCGAATCGAAGTCATCCATCAAAAACAGCGGAGTCTCGCGCCGTTCGTCTCGCATCAAACCGAGCTTCCCGGCGCATAAGGCTATCACCGCCGCACGGTGCTGACCAGCCGAGCCGAAGCGCCTGAGATCGAGCCCGGACAGGCTGATTTCGAGGTCGTCGCGGTGCGGACCTTCGACCGTGAACCCCAGTGTTTTTTCTCGCCGCCGGCTCGCAGCGAGCGCTTGCCGGAAGAGCGACGCGAAGCGAGCGGGGTCGTCCTCTGCGGAGCTTCTTGGCGACGGCCTGTAGCGAATGCAAAGCGCGTCGGCATCGGAAAACAGCCTTCTCTCCGCGGGGCCCAGTCGCGTTCCGAGCGCGAGGATGTACTCGCGCCGCTGCCGGTGAATGCGTGCGCCCGAGGCGGCTAGCCGCTCTTCCCATATATCGAGCGTGTCGCCGGCACTTCCGGCGGCACCTCTCCGGAGCAGCGCATTCCGCGCGGCGAGGTGACGCCGGTAGTCCGCGAGATCCCCGAGATACGAAGGTCGAATTCCCGCGATTCCGGCATCGATGAATCGGCGCCGGCTCTCGGTCTCGGCCTTGAGGATCCTCGCGGACTCGCCGGTCAGTGCCACAAGATCGAGGCGTCCTAGAAAAGCGTTCAGGTCTCGCTCTATTCCATCGACCCGCAGGGTCTTGGCGCCGTCTTCGATCGTGACCGCAAGCCGGCCGGACGCTGCGAGCCCCGAGACTTCGCCCGAGACCCGGACCGGGCCTCCCTGGCTCGAGACGATCTCCCCCAGACGGCGGGTGCGAAACGAATGACCCGTCCCGAGGAGGTACACGGCCTCGAGCAGGCTCGTTTTTCCGTGGCCGTTGCGACCGGTCACGAACGTGATGCCGGGATGGAGCCCGACTTTGACGGATTTCAGATTGCGGAGCCGGTCGGCCTCGAGGTCACGAAGCCACATCAGTCGCGGGTTACAGGTCCCGCGGCATCACGATGTAGCGGTAGTCGAGCTCCGACGGCGGGTGCGGGCGGAACTGCCCCGGCTTGTCGCCCGACTTCTTCGCCTTGCGATCGGTCTCGGATTCACCGTCCTTGACCGGGTCGAGCTCGAGCTTGACCCGGTCCGTCGCGACGACGTTCAAGAACTCGAGCAGGTACTTCGCGTTGAAGCCGATCGTCTTGTCGTCGCCCTTGTACTCGACGTTCAGGACCTCGTTGGCTTCGCCAAGCTCGGTCTCGCTCGACAGCTCGAGCCGTCCGTTCGAGAGATGAAAGCGGACGGCGCGGCCGAAGCGATCGCTCGCGACGAGCGACACACGCTTGACGGCATCAGTGAGGTCGTTCCGGTCGAGAACGATCTCCGTCTCGCAGCGCGCCGGCATCACTTCCGGATATTTCGGGAACGTGCCTTCGGGAACGGTCGTGGTCAGCGTGTGGTCCCCCACCGTGAAGAAGACGTGATTGCCGCTCTTGCCGAAGGTCACCGTCGATTCGGGATCGACGTCGGCCGCGAGCTTTCCGACTTCGCCAAGCGCCTTCCGCGGCACGATGACGCGGACTTCCGCCGCATTCTTTGCAATTCCGACCTTGCGGGAGGCGTAGGACAACCGGTAGCCATCGGTCGCCACGAGCGTCATCGTCGAATCCTGCACGAGCAGGAGAGCCCCATGGAGCGAGTAGCGCGGGTCTTCGGTCGTGATCGCGAACGCGACCCGGTCGATCATCTCTCGCAGCGCGCCGGCCGGAAGACCGATCCCCTTCGTGACGTCGAGATCCGGGAATTTCGGGAACTCGTCCCGCGGCTGTCCTCCGATCTTGTATCGCGTGCGCTCGCAGGAGATCGAGACCTGATGGCGCTCGAGCAGCTTGAACTGGACGTCCGAGTCGGGGAGGGATCGCGCGATCTCGTAGAGCTTTCCGGCGGGGAGAGTGACGCTGCCCGGCTTGACGACGGTCGCCTTCGCGGTGCCGCGGACGGTGACCTCGAGATCGGACGCGCCGACCGACAGCCCCGAAGGTCCGGCTTCGATCAGGAGGTTCGCCAGGATCGGAAGGGTGGCGCGCTTCTCGACCACACCCGTGACGGTTTGCAGCTCGCGGACGAGGTCACTCTGCTTGATGACGAATTCCATGTTGGTCCCGTCCCTCTCCCCAGAAAGGAATTCTCCCACGAGAGAGAGAATTAGAAGTAGTCATAGTAGCTGATCCGGATCGGCGGAATTCGCCCGAACCCCCGTACGGGGCGGCACTTAGCGTGTGGAGAAAGCGCCGCGGCACCCGCGCGGTCCGCGCGCTCTCGTCGTGCGCGGGGCCACTTCCGATCGCCGTCCGATGCATCCACACCTCATCCGCAGGCGCCCTTTGTGGAAAAGCGCCGATCTTCAGTGCAGCTGTTGCACGAAGCTCTCGACCAGCCTGTCGAAATCCCGTTCGTCGCTCCGCTTCCGTTCGATCTTCTGAATCGCGTGGATCACGGTCGAGTGGTGCTTGCCGCCGAAGCGCCGGCCGATCTCCGGGAGCGACGACTCGGTCATCCGCTTGCACAGATACATCGCCACTTGCCGCGGGAACGACACCTGGTGGGCGTTGTTCTTCGATTTCAGCTCGGCGACCTTGAGGTTGAAGTGATTGGCGACGAGCTTCTGGATGCTCTCGACGGTCACGGCCGGCGATTCGGAGACGATCAGGTCCTTGAGCGTGTCCTTGGCGAGGTCGAGGGAGAGCTCGCGCCCCGACATCGACGCGAACGCGATCACGCGGATCAAGGAGCCTTCGAGCTCACGGATGTTCGAGGTGCTGTTCGTGGCGATGAACAGCGCGACGTCGTCGGGAAGCTGCGTGCCGTCCGCCTCGGCCTTCTTTCTCAGGATCGCGATCTTCGTCTCGAGGTCCGGGGGCTGGATGTCCGCGATCAGACCCCATTCGAAGCGCGAGCGCAGGCGGTCTTCCAGCGTCGGGATCGCCCGCGGCGGGCAATCGCTCGTGATGACGATCTGTTTTTGCGCGTCGTAGAGCGCGTTGAACGTGTGGAAGAACTCTTCCTGCGTGCGCTCCTTGCCCGCGAGGAACTGGATGTCGTCGATCAGCAGGACGTCGACGTTGCGGTATTTGTCCTTGAACTCGCTGGTCCGCTCGAACCGGATCGAGTTGATCAGCTCGTTCATGAACTGCTCGGTGGACAGGTACTTCATGCGCGCGCCGCCGCGCTGGGCGAGGCGGTTCCCGATCGCCTGCATCAGGTGCGTCTTCCCCAGCCCGACGCCGCCGTAGACGAACAGCGGGTTGTAGGCGCGGGACGGCTGCTCGGCGACCGCCATCGCCGCGGCGTGCGCGAACTGGTTGCACGACGACACGACGAACTTGTCGAACGTATAGCGCGGGTTGAGCCAGCCCGGCAGAGCGTCGAGCACCTCGGCCATGCTTCGCGCCTTCGACGGGGGCGGTGGCGTCGTCGTCGCCTTCCCGCTCGGCGGTGGCGTCTGGTCATGCACGAACTCGATCGAAAGCCCGGGGCGATCGATCTCCTTCAGCGCGTCTTGAATGACCGGGAGGTAGTTGGTTTGCAGCCACTCGGCGAACCAGGAATTCGGCACGCGCACCCGCAAGGACAGCTCGTCCTCCGAGACGAGATGCGTCGGCCGGAACCAAGTCTTGAACGAGTGCGCGTTGACCCGCGTCTCGATCTTTCCGAGCACGCGGTCCCAGATGTCTCGATCTTGTGCCTGCTCCATGGATCTGTTGCGCCCCTGCCCCTATGGGTCCACAGGTTTTCCACACCTGTGGAAAACTATTCGTTCTAGTTCGCTTCCTGTATCGGGATTTTCAGAGCACGATGGTGTTTTGAACGACAAAACACGCGCATCGAGAGCCTTCTCAACCACCACCCGCCGACACGCCGGCAGGCGCGAACGGCGGGAATCTCAGACTGGCAATTTGTGACTTTGTGACCCGAAGCCGACCCGGGCGGAGGCTACCACAGCGCGCAAACGAGTTTCAATGCGTAAGCGAGAATTTGGACGCGACGAGCGTCGCGGACGTCGCCTTGACACCCGTTCCGGGCTTCCATAGACTGGCCGCTTTCGCTGTGCTTGTGACGAGGACCGAACAGTCATGAAACGCACATTTCAACCGAACAATCGCAGACGCCGGAAGACCCACGGGTTCCGCGCGCGCATGAGCACCAAAGGGGGGCGCCTTGTGCTGGCCCGCCGCCGCGCGAAGGGACGCAAGCGTCTCGCGCTCTGATGCTCGTCCCGGCAGCCGCGCGTTTCCGCGCGAGGCCCGCATCAGCAGCCGCAAGCAGTATCTCGACATCTATGCTCGAGGACATCGCCTCCACAGCGCGTACTTCGTCGTGTTCGGCGTCGCGTCGCCTGAGGCCGGTCCCCGTCTCGGCATCACGGCAACGAAGAAGTTCGGCCCGGCCGTGGCGCGCAACCGCATCAAGCGCGTGGTGCGCGAGATCTTCCGCCACCATCGCGACGAGCTGACGCAAAGCGTGGACATCGTGGTCAACGTGAAGGCGGCCGCGCGCGAGCAGACCAAAGTGCGCCTCGAATCGGATCTGTCGGCGGCGATGCGCGAGCTGTCGCGCCGGCTGCGCGCGTGAGAGCCCGGGATGTCCTCGCCCACGGTCTCCGCTCGTACAAGCGATTCGTCTCGCCGCTCCTTCCACCGTCCTGCCGCTTCCAGCCGACGTGCTCCGAATACGCGGCCGAGGCGGTCTTGATGCACGGCGCCCTCAAGGGCACTGGGCTCGCGATCGCCCGGCTGATGCGGTGCCACCCCTGGCACCCCGGCGGCTTCGACCCCGTTCCGCCCGCTTCCCGCACGTAGGCGCACGATGGACAAACGCTTCTTCACGTTTCTCGGGCTCTCGATCCTGATCCTCGTCGCGTGGTCGTTCATCTCGAAGAAATACTTC
>CAZYHZ010000066.1:0-22657 GCA_964647625.1 uncultured Acidobacteriota bacterium | reverse complement strand
AGGCCGGGGGCGCAGCGCGGGCCAAGGAGGCCACGTCGCGGCCGAGAGCGGGCAGCAGCCGCCCGCGTCTTCGCAGCGCGACGATTCCGAAGGCCTCGAGGAAGAGCCGGTCGTCCCCCGCGGCGTGGTCGCGCACGAGCTGATGCCCGCGGCAGGCGGCGGACGGTCGCGCCGATCGCGGCATCGCGGCGGACGCGGACGGCGCATCGGTGTGACCGAGCCGGTCGATCCCCAGCTCATCTCGCCTCAGAATCCGGTTCCCAAGCCTCGATTCGACACCGACTAGGAGGCCCCCATGCCGTGCATCGCGGGTGCGTTTCTGCTTGCGCTCGTCTCCGCTCCGTCGATGCCCGTGTCGACGTTCTCGATCGTCGCGCGCGACGCGAAGACCGGAGAGCTCGGGGTCGCCGTCCAGAGCCACTGGTTCTCCGTGGGCTCGATCGTGCCGTGGGCGGAGCCGGGGGTCGGCGCGGTCGCGACCCAGTCGTTCGTCGAGCCCTCGTACGGCCCGAAGGGCCTCGCCCTCATGAAGAAGGGCGTGCTCCCGAAGGACGCGCTCGCCCAGCTTCTTGCGACGGATCCGCGCAGCGATGTCCGCCAGGTCGCGTTCGTGGACGCCAAGGGCAACGTCGCCGCCCACACCGGGAAGAACTGCATCCCCGGAGCCGGGCATCACACCGGTGCCGGCTACACGACGGAGGCGAACCTCATGCTCACGAACGAGGTCCCCGACGCCATGGCCGCGGCGTTCGAGGCGGCGGCCGGGCCGCTGGCGGAACGGATGCTACAGGCCCTCGACGCCGCGCAGCGTGTCGGAGGCGACATCCGCGGCAAGCAGTCGGCGGCGATCCTGGTGGTGCGCGCGCAGCCGTCCGACAAGCCGTGGACCGACCGTCTGGTCGACCTCCGCATCGAGGACCACCCCGATCCGCTCAAGGAGATGCGTCGCCTGCTGACGCTGCATCGCGCGTACGAGTCGATGAACAACGGCGATGACGCCGTCGCGGCGGGATCGATGGACGTCGCGTTGAAGTCGTACGGCGCCGCGGCGGAGATGGTCCCGGACAACGACGAGTTCGTCTTCTGGACCGCGATCACGCTGGTGTCGAACGGACGCGAGAAGGATTCCCTTCCGATGTTCGCCCGCGCCTTTCGCATGAACCCGGCGTGGATGCTCCTCGTCCCGCGGCTTCCTGCCGTCGGCCAGCTTCCCGCCACCCCCGGCCTCGTCGATCGGATCCTGGCCGTCGGACCCAAGGCCGACCCGTCCGCGAAGTGATCCGGCGACTCGTCGCCGCCCTTCTTCTGATCGCGGGCCTCGGCGCGGTCGCCGCAGCCGTCGCCGCCGTCGCATACGTCATGAGCCCGCTGCCCTCCCGGCGCGGCCGTGTGCCGATCCCCGGAATGAAAGCGCCCGTCACGGTGCGCTTCGACCGGCAGGGCGTTCCCCACGTTCGCGCCGTGCTCGAGGTCGACGCCTGGCGCGCGATCGGGTTCATCCACGCCTCCGACCGGTTCTTCCAGATGGAGCTCCGCCGCCGCGCCGCGTGGGGGCGGCTCTCCGAGGTCCTGGGACCCTCGCTCGTCGCATTCGACAAGGACGCCCGGGTCAACGGCTGGGGCCGTCTCGCGCAGCGGGATTGGGATGCCGCCTCCCCCACCGAGCGCGCGACGCTCGAGGCCTACGCCGAGGGCGTCAACGCGTTCATCTCGGAGCAAACCCTTCCGCTCGAATTCCGGCTCGCCGGCTTCACACCGGAGCCGTGGACGCCCGTCGATTCGCTCGCGTTCGGCCGTCTGATGCAGGACGACCTCTCCACCGGAGAGTCCGTCGAGCGCGGCGCATTCGACGACGCGCGCACGCGCGGCCTCGCGGCCGCGATCTCGTTCTACGACGAGTCGGTGCCCGGCGTCACGCATGTCGCGCCGGAGACCGCGGCGATCCTGGTCGAGAGTCGAGAGTCGAGAGTCGAGACACCAGGAACCTCGACCCTCGACTCTGAACGATCGCCCGCGGGCAGCAACGCCTGGGCGGTGGCCGGCACGCGCACCGCATCGGGAAAGCCGCTTCTGGCCGGCGATCCGCATCTGGCCGCCGAGCGCCCGGGGATCTGGTATGCGGCGCATCTGACCAGCGCCGACGGCCTTGACGCGGTCGGGCTGACGCTGGCCGGAACTCCCGGAATCCTGATCGGCCACGACGGCCACGTCGCTTGGTCCTTGACCATGCACCAGGCGGACGACTCCGACCTATTCATCGAGCAGGTGGATTGGGACAAGGGGCTCTACCGGCGCGAGGACGCGTGGGTGCCTCTCGTCCGCTCGCGCGAGGTCATCCGCGTCAAGGGCGCCGCCGACGTGATCGTCGATGCCGCCCGGACGGCCCACGGGCCGATCGTGCTGCGGCTCGACGATCCTCGAGGCCTTGCGCTGGCGCGCGCTTTTGCGTCCGCCGATCGCCCTCAAGGCTTGAAGCCGTATCTCCTGGCGTCGCGCGCGAAGAGCGGTGCCGATCTACTCGAAGCCTGGTCGCATTACGCCGGGCCGCCGGTCAACCTTTGCTGGGCCGACACGTCGGGCTCGATCGGGCTCAAGGTCGCGGGAGCGATTCCACGCAGACACCAGGGAGACGGCCGGTTTCCCGTGCCCGGCTGGATTCCGGCCTACGACTGGGATGGGTGGCTTCCGGACGCCGCACTTCCGGCGGTGACCAACCCGCCGGGCGGCTTCGTGGCGTCCGCCAACGACGACTGGATGGGCGACGGGGTGCGCCTCGATTACCCCGGGCTGTTCTCGGACTCCGACCGCGTCGATCGCGCGCGGCAGCTCCTGGGACCCCTCCACGCCGCGCGCGTCGGCGACATGCGCTCGATGCAGAACGACGTGTACTCCCCGTACGCCGCGCGCATCGTGGCCGCGATCGGCGGCCGCTCGTTCGCGAACCCGCGCGCCGCCAAGGCCGCGCACATCCTTTCGACGTGGGACGCGCGCGCCGACCGGCACGGACCGTCGAGGCTGTTCTTTGCTTTCATCAAGGCGCTGCGCAGGACGTCGAGCCCGGACGCTCCGCGCGCAACCTGGGCCCTCCTCGAGCGGATCGTCACTCGCGATTCGGCGCCCGCCGCGGTCGAGCGCTCGCTCGCGGACGCAATCGACACGGTCGAGAAAGAGGACGGGACCGATCCCGCCCGCTGGTCGTGGGGACACGCCCACCGGCTTGTCTACGCCCACCCGTTCGCCTCTGCCCTTCCGAAGGCGATCGCGGGCCGCCTCGCCTTCGGCCCGGTCGACCTTCCGGGCGAGTGGCACACGCTCGACGTCGCGGGGTTTCCTCTGCGGGCCGACGGGTATGCCGTGAGCCACCTTCCCTCGGCGCGGCTCATCGTCGATCTCGCGGCCCCCGACCAGTCGCGGCTCGTGCTTCCGCTCGGCCAGTCCGGCCAGCTGTTCGACCGCCACGCCAGCGACCAGCTGGTCCCGTGGTCGAGCGGGCGCGATGCTCCGCTGCCCTTCTCGGACGAGGCGGTCGAGGCGGCCACGATCTCGCTGCTCACATTGACGCCCGCGGAGTGAGACGCCTCTCGCGCGATGCCGAAAATGCGGACGGCCATCGGGGTTTACGCGATGGCCGCAAAGTCGGCATCGGATTCGGCCGATGAACGCAAAACTCCTGCATTTATCGGTCTTTCTAGTCGTGGACTTCGTGAAGCACCCGCCGTACTTTCAGGAGGTTTCAGGCGGCTTTGGGGGGTTCCGGGGTTCCATGAGAATTGAAACGGTGCAAGACGTCTTTCAGGAACAGGTTCCGAAGTCGTTCGGATTCCTTGCGGACGTGCACGGCTTCGCTCTGACCCGCTCCGACGATTACGCCTACTCGGCGACGAGCCGGCACTGCGAAGTCCGCATCGAGCTGGACTGGGGCTCGATCGTCGTGTCGGTCCGGCCGGTCTCCACCGGACGATCGGTCCGGCTGTCGTTCATCGTGGGCGCGAAGGATCCGACGATCCTGTTCCTCCCGCGCTATCCGTGGGGCCCGGACGATGCACGCGAAGAGACCGACCGGCAGGCCGGCCTCCTCGCGAAGTTCTGCGCCGACATCCTCGACGGGGACTTTTCGGAGTGGGCGGCGCTCGAGGCACATCAGGAGCAGGTGCTCGAGCAGTGGCGCGGGGAATCCGAGCGGCTGGTGAAGGAGGCTCGCGCCAAGCTCGTGAGGCGCCGCGCGGAAGCCGCGTGGTCGCGGCGCAGCTTCTCCGAGGCGGCCCAGCTGTACGCATCGATTCGCGACGACCTGACGCAGGCCGAGATCGCTAGACAAGAGTACTGCCGGCGGCGCACACTTCTCGTCGCGGTCCCCCGGGGACCGCGCGCTCGCGGGCTTGCATGATCGAGAAACCTGGAGATTCGACGACTCCGATACCGTTGGCCCAGAAGTCGCGGCCACGTGTCCGCGCCGGCGCACCGTCCGATCCGCTTCTGTCCCCTCTCGCGCGCGCGGCGCGCCGGCGCCTCGCGGCGCTGCTGGCGAGCCCGGGTCCTCTGGAGCTCCTCGAGGCGGTCCTCCAGATCGCGGCCGAGGAGCACGAATCGATGGACGTGCTGGCCCAGATCGGCCGCGTGGAGTCGATCGGCGTCGAAGCGAAGATGCGCGTCTCGAACCTGACGAATCCGTTCGCCAAGGTCGACGCGCTGCGCGCGCTGATCTTCGAGGAGATCGGGTTCCGCGGAAACTCCGAGGAGTTCGACGATCCCAGAAACTCCTACTTCGACGACGTGATCGAGCGGAAGCTCGGCATCCCGCTCACGCTTTCGATCCTGTTCATCGAGGTCGCGCGGCGCGCCGGCGTCACGGCGCACGGGGTGGGCCTTCCGGGTCACTTCATCGTGCGCGTCGAGGACTCGGACCGCTCGCTCCTGATCGATCCGTTTCACGGCGGCCAGGTCATCACGGTCGAGGACTGCCGGGATCTCGTCGTCCGGACGACCGGCCGGCTCTCCCTGTTCCGGAAGGACTCTCTGGACAACGCCACCCCGCGAGCGATGCTGACGCGGCTGCTTCTCAATTTGAAGCGCATCCATCTCGCCCGCG
The DNA here is from genome assembly GCA_964647625.1 of uncultured Acidobacteriota bacterium. Classification (GTDB taxonomy): domain Bacteria; phylum Acidobacteriota; class Polarisedimenticolia; order Polarisedimenticolales; family DASRJG01; genus DASRJG01. Next base: position 17,568 of record CAZYHZ010000066.1, on the reverse strand, counting down.
GCGACTACATCAGAGCACTCGCGGTCGTCGAGCGGCTGCTGGTCGTGGCTCCCGGCGATGCCAAGGAAATCCGCGATCGTGGGCTGCTTCTTGCGCACCTCGGCCAGTCCGGCGCCGCCATGCAAGACCTCGAAAGCTACCTGGCGCTCGCTCCCGCGGCCCCCGATGCCGACTCGGTGCGCGGACGCCTCGCCTGGATCAGGAAGCGCGCGGCGCGGACCACCTGATCGGCGAGCGGCCCAGGCGCCGCGTCGTCGACGGCGCGGGTTTGATCCCAAGTTTGCGGTTCGCCATAATGCCGGCGGAACGGGCGATGTGCGCCCTCCCGGAAAGGCATCCATGGACACTGCGAGCGTCAGCCCGAAAGCCAAAGAGCCCGTCGAGACCCTGAGCCGTGTCGTCATCCGTTTCGCGGGCGACTCCGGGGACGGCATGCAGCTCACCGGAACCCAGTTCACCGCGACGGCGGCCGCGATCGGAAACGATCTCGCGACGTTCCCGGATTATCCCGCAGAGATCAGAGCCCCCGCGGGGACGCTGGCCGGAGTCTCCGGGTTCCAGGTCAACTTCTCCTCCGAGGACATCTTCACGCCCGGCGACGCGCCGGACGTGCTGGTCGCGATGAACCCGGCGGCGCTGAAGGCCAACGTCAAGGACTTGAAGCCGTCCGGGATCCTGATCGTCAACACCGACGCGTTCAAGGAAGGCGACCTCCAGAAAGCCGGCTATGCGAAGAATCCCCTCGAGGACGGCTCGCTCGCCGCGTATCAGCTTCACGAGGTCGACATCACCCGACTGACGCGCGCGGCGCTCAAAGACACCGGATTGCCGCAGCGGGTTCAGGATCGGTGCCGGAACTTCTTCGCGCTCGGGATGATGTACTACCTCTACCACCGCCCGATGGATGTCTCGCTCGCATGGATCGAGCAGAAGTTCGGAAAGAAGCCGGAGATCGCGGAGGCGAACAAGCTCGCGTTGAAGGGCGGCTACGCCTATTGCGAGGCGACGGAGATCTTCCAGGTCACGTACGAGGTGCCCAAGGCCCAGCTCGAGCCGGGCACGTACCGGAACATCTCGGGGAATCAGGCGCTGTCGCTCGGGTTCGTCGCGGCGGCGGCCAATTCGGGCCGGCCGATGTTCCTCGGCTCCTATCCCATCACGCCGGCGTCCGACATTCTCCACGAGCTGTCTCAGTACAAGAACTTCGGCGTCACGACGTTCCAGGCCGAGGACGAGATCGCGGCCATCGGCTCGGCACTCGGCGCGGCGTTCGCCGGCGACATCGGATTGACCACGACGTCGGGCCCGGGCATGGCGCTCAAGATGGAGTTCATCGGCCTCGCGATCATGGTCGAGCTGCCGCTCGTCATCGTCGACATCCAGCGCGGCGGGCCCTCGACCGGACTTCCGACCAAGACCGAGCAGGCCGACCTGCTGCAGGCGATGTTCGGACGCCCCTCCGAGGCCCCGTGCATCGTCATCGCCGCGCGCTCGTCGTCCGATTGCTTCTCGACGGCCTACGAGGCGACGCGACTCGCGATCAAGCACATGACGCCGGTCATCCTCCTGTCCGACGGATACATCGCCAACGGCGCCGAGCCGTGGAAGCTTCCCAAGCTCGAAGACCTGCCGGCGATCTCGGTCACGTTCCCGTCCCAGAAGGAAGGTTTCCTGCCGTACTCGCGCGATGCGCAGACCCTCGCGCGTCCCTGGGCGATCCCCGGAACCCCCGGCCTCGAGCATCGCGTCGGCGGCATCGAGAAGGCGGAGCTGACGGGCAACGTCTCCTACGACCCGATGAACCACGAGAAGATGGTCCACCTCAGGGCGGACAAGGTCGCGCGCGTCGCGGACGACATCCCGGAGCTTGCGGTCGACGGCGATTCCGAGGGCGTGCTCGTGCTCGGGTGGGGATCGACCTACGGGGCGATCACCGGTGCGGTGCGCCGCGCCCGCTCCGAGGGACGCCGCGTCGGACACGCCCACTTGAGATATCTCAATCCGATGCCGAGGAATCTTCGCGAGGTGCTCTCGCGGTACGAGACGGTCCTCGTCCCGGAGATGAACCTCGGCCAGCTCGCCCTGCTGATCCGCGGGAAGTTCCTGCGTGAGGTCGTGCAGCTCAACAAGGTTCAGGGCCAACCGTTCAAGGAGAGCGAGATCCTGGAAAAGATCCGGGAGCTGTCGTCGAAGAAGGAAGGGGTCGGAGCATGAGCGGCAACGTCGCGCTGACGAAGAAGGACTTCGCCAGCGATCAAGAGGTCCGGTGGTGTCCCGGATGCGGGGACTACGCCATTCTCGCGTCGGTGCAGTCGGTCTTCCCCGATCTCGGTATCCCTAAAGAGCAGTTCGTCGTCGTGTCGGGAATCGGCTGCTCGTCCCGGTTTCCGTACTACATGAACACGTACGGGTTCCACACGATCCACGGACGCGCGCCGGCGGTCGCGACCGGCATCAAGATCGCCAATCCCGAGTTGTCGGTGTGGCTGGTCACCGGCGACGGCGATGCGCTCTCGATCGGCGGGAACCACATCATCCATCTGATGCGGCGCAACGCCGACATCAAGGTGATGCTGTTCAACAATCGCATCTACGGCCTGACGAAGGGTCAGTACTCCCCCACCTCCGAGATGGGAAAGAAGACGAAGTCGACGCCTTACGGCTCGGTCGACCGCCCGTTCAACCCGCTGTCCGTAGCACTCGGAGCGGGAGCGACGTTCGTCGGCCGAAGCGTCGACGTCTACGCCCCGCACCTGAAAGATCTGTTGTCGCGCGCGGCCAAGCACAAGGGCACGTCGTTCATGGAGATCCTCCAGAACTGCAACATCTTCAACGACGGCGCCTTCGAGTCGTACCGCGAGAAGGATCTGCGCGACGACAACGTCATCCACCTCAAGCACGGCGAGCCGTTGACCTTCGGCAAGGCGAAGGACAAGGGCATCCGCATGCGCGGCGCGTTCCAGCCGGAGGTCGTGGCGCTCGGAAACGGCGTCTCGGAGAAAGACCTCCTGGTGCACGACGAGAAGGCGTCTCCCGCCTACGCGTTCATGCTCGCGCAGATGGAGTCTCCCGACTTCCCGCTCCCGATCGGCGTGTTCAGGAACGTCGACGCTCCGATGCTCGACGCGTCGATGCGCGAGCAGATGTCCCAGGTGATCGCCAAGAAGGGTCCCGGCGACCTGCGAGCCCTGCTCTACGGCGGGGAAACTTGGGAAGTTCGGTAACGACGAGTTTGAAGCTTTGCAAGAAAAAGGGGACTGTCCCCTTTTTTCTCTCGCTCGTTCTGTTCGCCGCCGTGCATGCTGCGACGCCGGCGGACGCCGAGCTGGCCAAGCTGCTCCACGACCAGGCGGCGGCTTGGAGCCGCGGCGATCTCGAAGCCATGTGCTCCGTCTACGCCGACGACGCGACGTTCATCTCGCCATCGGGTTTGACGCAAGGCCGCCAGAAGGTTCTCGAGCGATACCGGGCGAAGTACGTCGATAAGGCGGGGATGGGCTCGCTCTCGCTCGAGATCCAGGAGACCCGCGCGCTCGGCTCGCCGGATGCCGTGTCGGTCATCGCGCGGTGGACGCTGACTTGGCCCGACAAACCGGCGGCCTCGGGGCTCACCCTGCTCGTCCTTCGCAAGACGAAGGCCGGCTGGCGCATCGTCCAAGACGCATCGATGTGAGCGCCCCGGTGTCTCCCCTGGCGCGCCGGCGGCGTGCCGTCCTTGCGCTTCTCGCGGTCACGATCCTCTGGGGCTGCACGTTCGTCTGGATGAAGCAGAGCCTGGACGCCGCCGAGCACCGCCTCGGCCATCCGGGAGGCGCGTCCGTCGTCTCCATGTACGTAGGGGTCCGCTTCCTCATCGCCGCGGTGCTGATCGCTTTCTGGCCGCGGGCCCGTGCGGGCCTCGATCGTGGCGCCTGGGGCGGAGGCGCCGTGCTCGGCGCCCTCCTCTACTCCGGCTTCTTGCTCCAGATGCTCGGGCTCGAGCACGTGTCCCCGCCGGTGTCGGCATTTCTGACGAGCCTCTACGTCGTCTTCGCCGCGATCATCTCGGCGGCGATCCATCGCGCACGGCCTCACGGGCCATTTCTGATCGGCGTGGTCTTGGCGACGCTCGGCGCGGGCTTCATCGAGGGGCCGCCGCACCTGACGTTCGGCCTGGCGGAATGGCTGACCGTCGCCTCCGCATTCATCTTTGCCCTGCACATCCTGGCCACGGACCGCTACACCAAGGACCACGCCCCGATCCCGGTGACGCTCGCGATGTTCGTCTGCACCGCCGTTCTGTCCACGGCAGGATTCGCCGTGACGATGCTCCGGGGCGGATCACCTTCGTTCGATGCGCTGGGAGCGCTCCTCCACGATCCCGGGTTCGTCCGGCCCCTCCTGCTCTCGACCGTCTTCGCGACCGTGCTGGCGCTGACGTTGATGAATCAGTTCCAGCGGGAGCTCGACCCCGTCCGCGCCGCGATCCTCTTCGCGCTGGAGCCGATCTGGACGACGCTCATCGCGATCGTCGCGGGATTTGGCCGTCCTGGGTTCTGGCTCTGGGTCGGCGGGAGCGCGCTCGTGGCGGGAAACCTCATCGCCGAGTGGGGAGTCGCGGAAGACGTCGAGAGTCTAGAGTCTAGAGTCTAGAGTCTAGAGTCTAGAGTTCAGACTCTCGACCCTGGACTCTCAACTCTCGACTCTCGACTTCTTTTCGTAATCCCGCCGCAGCCTATCGAGCATCGCCTCGCGCTTGTCGTACAGGCGCCGGAGCGGCCGCGGCTCGTGCCGCGTCAGCGCGTAAGCCGTCAGCAGGGGCGCGATGATGGTGGTGTCGCCGTACACGACGACGGTGCCGGGGAGCTTGTCGGGGTCCACCTTGCCCCACGACACGGCTTCGCCGGGCGTCGCGCCCGACAGACCGCCGGTGTCGGGGCGCGCGTCGGTGACCTGCACGAAGTAGTCGTGTCCGGCTTCGGCGAGTCCGAGCACCTCCTGGATCTGCGGCTCGGTCTGCAGGATGAAGTTCTTCGGCGAGCCGCCGCCGAAGATCAGGACGCCGGACGCGCCGCCGGATTTCTTGGCCTCGTAGACGATCGCGGCGGTCTCGTTGACGTCGCGCGAGACGTCGAGGCGCGGTCCGCCGTCCTTGAGCCACAGCTCGGCGACGTTCATCCCGATCGACGAGTCGCCCGGCGACGAGGTGTAGCACGGCACGCCGCAACGGAATGCGGTCGTCAGCACGCACGTGTCCTCGACCTTCAGCTCGTCCTCGCGCGCAGCCAGGTACTTGCCGAGCAGGAAGTGCAGCTCGGCGGTCGACATGTCGCGCCGGAACTCCGGGGCCTGCATGACGCGGCGCAGGTAGGCGTCGGTTTCGAGAAGGACCTCGTAGTCGAACAGGATGTCGTAGATCCGGACCACGCCTTCTGCGCGCAGGACCCGGTCATCGACCTCGTGGCTTCCCTGGTGCAGCGACAGGCCGAGGCCGAAGTGGGCGTCGTGGTAGAGATTGGCGCCGGTCGAGACGATCCAGTCGACGAACCCGGCGCGGATCAGCGGAATGATGACCGAGCGCCCGAGGCCCGCGGGCGTCAGCGCCCCGGTCAGCGTCATGCCGACGACGGTCTCGGGTGCCAACATCTTCTCGACGATGAGGCGTCCGGCCTTGTTGAGCCGTCCGGCGTTGTAGGCGAGAAAGCTCCGCTCGATCAGGTCGGCGACGCCGACGCCCTTTGCGATCGGCTCGGGATTGATGCGCGCCCCGGACAGCCACTTCGATCGTGCCACTTCGCGTCCCCCTCTCGACTCCCGACTCTTAACTCTCGACTCTCGACTCTCGACTGTGAACCTGTTCACAGTTCACGGTTCACAGTTTGCCACGGTCATGCCACAGCGCCCTCGCCCCGGCATCGCGCGATCTCCGATTCCTCCCAGCCGAGCCATTCGCGGAGGACCTCGTCGGTGTGCTCGCCGATTCGCCATGGGACGGGGCCCACGGAAGCAGGCGTGTCCGAGAATCTGGGAACCGGCCCGACCGCGCGCTGTGCGCCTCCCCCGGGCTCGGGCAGCTCGACGATCGTTCCCGAGCGCGCCGCCTCGTCGCAGGCGAGCGCTTCGGGGACCGTGCGCACGGGCCCGGCGGGCACCCCGGCGCTTTCGAGCGCGTCGAGCCAGTCGGCCACGCGGCGCCCTGCGACCACCGGCCGCAGGCTCGCCATCAGCGCGTCCCGATGGCGAACGCGCGCGGGGTTGGTCGCGAATCTCGGATCCTTGGCGAGCGGATCGCAACCGGCGACCGCGCAGAACGATCGAAACTGCGAGTCGTTCCCGACGGCGAGCATGAAGGGACCGTCTTTCGCCTCGACGACCTCGTACGGAACGATCGAGGGGTGCGCGTTCCCCCACCGCCGCGGCGGATCGGGGGAGACCAGCGCCGCGCTTGCCACATTGGCAAGAAGGCCGAGCGAGGCGTCGAAGAGCGACACGTCGACGAACTGTCCGCGGCCGGTCGCGTCGCGATGCCGGACCGCGGCGAGGATCGCGACCGCCGCTTGCATCCCCGCGGCGAGATCGGACACCGCGACGCCGACCTTGTGCGGCGGGCCCTCCGCGGGTCCTGTGATGCTCATCAGGCCGCTCGCCGCCTGGACGACGCTGTCGTATCCGGGACGCAAGGCGAAGGCCCCCGTCGCACCGAAGCCCGAGATCACCGCATGCACCAGCCGCGGATACCGAGATCCCGTCTCTCCGGCCGTCAGCCCGAATGCCTCGCGAGTGGACGGTTTGAAGTTCTCGATGAGGACGTCGGCGCGATCGAGCAGGGCGTGGAGCACCCGCCGTCCGGGCTCGACGGACAGGTCGATCGCGATCCCTTTCTTGCTGCGGTTGATTCCGAAGTAGTACGCGCTGACGCCGCTCGCGGTGAACGGCGGCCCCCACGAGCGCGTATCGTCGCCGCGCCCGGGCTGCTCGACCTTGACGACCGAGGCGCCGAGATCACCGAGCAGCATCGCCGCATACGGGCCCGCGAGGATCCGGGAGGCATCGACGATCCTCAAGCCTCTCAAGGCCCCGGGTCTCGTGCCGTCGCTCACGATTCGTCCAGAAGCGACCAGAAGCCGGCGTCCTGCGCGAAGTGAAGATGACGGAACGCGCCGGACGCCGAGATGCGGGCGACCGCGTCCTCAGCCCGCTCCGCGAGATCGGGAAGCGCCCACGGAAAAGCCGCGCACGACATCAGGGACGCCTGTGCGATGACGCCGGCGGGCTGCTCGATGCGGTGCGTCGGCGCCTTGAACAGGCGGAGCACCCCTGCCAGCGGCACCAGCCCCCGAACTGGCGCATCCGGTGCCTTCTCGGTGTTGTCGAACGGGACCGCGTGCGTGGCCCAGCCGACGCCTTCGGGGAGCACGACGGCGAAATCGTCCCCGAGCGGCGTCGTCCCGCTCGACACGCCGGCGGCGGTCGATTTCCCCGCGCCGGAGACGCCCGCGAAGATCCACGCCCTGCCGCCCCTCAACACGCCCGCGCCGTGAAGGGCGAGCCCACCCGCCTCGAGCGCGATGCGCGCCACGAGATAGCGCGCGGCGTTGTCGAGCACGCGGCCGATCGGCTCGCGATCCTGCTCGCAGATCGCGAGGCGCCAGCTCCCCGAGACCTCGGGGCTGAGCGCGAAATGATACGAGCGGACGATCAGCGGGCCGCCGGATGCGTCCGCTTCGAGCCGGTACCGCTCTCCGGCCGACCAGCGGCGAAGCCACGGGCCGTCGTCCGATCGCACCGCGCGCACGATCAGGCGTGGAGATCGCGCCGCGCTCGTCGAAGCGAACCCGCCCCATCGCGCGTCGATCGCCGAGGCGAGGGCCTCGCTCAGCCCCTCGAACCGGATCGTCTGGTCACCGAGCGTGAGGTCGCGATCGAGCGTGCCGGCGGCGCGATCGAGGCGCGAAAGCCGCGCCCGCGCTTCGTCGAGGCTGTCCACGGGAGCGAGTCTAACAGTCGGCTTGCGGCCCGTTCGCATACAATCGATGCGTACGCAAACGGAGCCCTCATGCCGCGCATCCGCACCTACAGCCTGACCTGTCCCCAGCTCGCCGACTATTTCCGGCAAGCGTTCAGGACGCCCGACCAGTGGAAGGTCGGCGTCGAGGTCGAGATGATGGGCCGGTCGCAGGCGAGCGGCCTTCCGCTTCCGTACGAGGGCGGCGACGCCGACGTGAGGCGCGTGATCGAGGCGTACGCGGCCGCGCGCGGCGGCGAGAGGGTGCTCGAGGGTGCGCTGCCGATCGGCATCGACGGACCCTGGGGCGGCATCACGCTGGAGCCCGGCGGCCAGGTCGAGTGGTCCTCGCGGCCGGCATCGGATTTGACCGAGCTCGCGCGAGAGGTCGACGCGCACCTCGATGCGATGCGCGCGATCGAGCGCGAGCTCGGGGTGCGGTGGCTGGACGTCGCGGTCGAGCCCGACGTTCCGCTCGACCGGATGCCGTGGATGCCCAAGGCCCGCTACGGGATCATGCGCGAGATCATGTCTCACCGGGGCCGCCTGGCCCATCGCATGATGACGCAGACCGCGAGCATCCAGTGCGCGTTCGACTACGCGTCCGATGCCGACTGGACGCGCAAGTTCCGCGCGGCCGCCCTGGCGACGCCGATCGCGGTCGCGCTCTTCGCGAACTCGTCACACGTCGACGGCCGAGATTCCGGCTGGGCGAGCTACCGCCAGGCGATCTGGCGCGAGACCGATTCCGACCGTTGCGACCTTCCCGACATCGTGTTCGACCCGGGGTTCGGGATCGACGCGTGGGTCGACTGGGTGTGCGACGTGCCGACGCTGTTCCTGCGGCGCGGCAACGGCCTCGTCGCCTCGGGAGGCCGGCGCTTCCGCGAGCTTCTGTCGTGCTGCGGCTGCGACGCCGTCTCGCTCGAAGATTGGGAGCTGCACCTGTCGTCCATCTTCACGGAGGTCCGCTCGTACAGCTACATCGAGGTGCGCAGTGCCGACCTCCAGCCCGGCGCGCTCGTGCTCGCCGTGCCGGCGCTGTGGACCGGGCTCCTCTACGACGACGCCTCGCTCGACGCCGTGCTCGCGCTCGGCCGCGCGCACGACTCCCCCGCCGCGTGGCGTCGCGCGATGGACGAGGCGGCGCGGAAAGGGCTTGCGGGAAGCATCGACGGCACGCCGATCTCGCAGCTCGCCTCACGGCTGGTCGAGATCTCGGGCGACGCGCTCCGGCGCGGCGCGCCGTGCGCCGGATCGGGTGCTGGCGAAGCCGCGCTGTCGCGGCTCGCGCAGGCGAAGGGACTCGCCGGGGCCGTGCGTTGATCGGTGCGATCGTCCTGGCGGCCGGTGCCTCGACACGCATGGGACGGCGCAAAGCGACGCTGCCGCTGACGGCGTCGGGACCGACGTTTCTCGGAGCGATCACGGCGACCTTGTCGCGAGCTTCCATTGACGAGATCCGGATCGTCGTCGCGCCGGACTTCGAGCCCCTCACATCAAACCTGACTGTGAACCCTGAACCCTCCCGCGGCATGCTGTCTTCGGTGCAGTGCGGACTCCGCGCGATGCGCGGCGACGTCGAAGCGGTGCTCGTCTGGCCGGTCGATCATCCGCTCGTGAGCGAGACGACGATCCGGCAGATCTGCGATGGCTACCGCGCGACGGCGGCGCCCGTGGTCGTCCCGACCCACTCGGGACGTCGCGGACATCCGGTCCTCTTCGCGTCCCGCGTCTTTCCCGAGCTGTTCGCGGCCGATCCGAGCGAAGGCGCGCGAGCGGTCGTTCACGCGCACGCCGACCGGATCGAGCTCCCGGTCTCCGATGCGGAGATCGTCGAGGACATCGACACGCCGGTCGACTACGAGCGCATCTACGGGAGCCGTCGATGATTCGCCGAGCCGCGATCGCGGCGCTTCTGACCTTCGCGGCGTCGAGCTGCACCGGATCCGCTCCGAAGACCGACGCCGAGCGCACGGTCAATGATCCCGCCCGCGGCGTGCGCTACGTCGTCCCCCAGGATTGGAAGAGCTACGACGCCGAGGTCCGCTCGCGCAGCGGCAGCATGCTGACGCTGCGCGTCTACGACCTCGTGGACGCCGACAAGAAGTTCGTCGCCGGCCTTCCCGACACGCTGATGCCTCAGCTTCTCGAGTGGGCGAAGTGGTACTACATCGTCGAAGGCGAGCCGACGCGGACGCCGACGACCATTGCCGGCGTCCCGGCGACGGAGATCACGTATCCGATCCGCGTGCTGAAGCGCGACCCGCCGTCGAAGGTCGTCTACTGGGTCGTCGTCCGCAAGACGCGCCTGTTCGTCCTGCGCGCCGCGTTTCCCGCGAAAGCGCTGGCCGAGGACGAGCCCGTGCTCCGGAAGATGGTCGAGACGTGGCAGTTTCTCGAGACGGACGGCGTCGCGAATTGATCGAGGCCTTGGATCGCCCGTCCACAGCTTGACAAAGTAGCTACCAGTAGCTACTTTGACGCTGTGAGCAAGCGCACGACCGTCGGCATCAAAGAGCTCAAGAACAACCTGAGCGCGTATCTCCGGGACGTGCGTCGCGGCGCGCGGGTCCTGGTTTCCGACCGGAACGTAATCGTCGCCGAGCTGCACGAACCGGGCGTGGGCGACTCGACTGCCGAGAAAGGAAACGCCGTGCTCGCCTCCTGGGCACGCTCCGGCGTGGTGACGCTTCCTAAACGCGCGAAGGCGCCCGTGCCGAAATCACCCGTTCGTTTGGGGAAGGGCACGGCGGCCCGCCTCATCAATGAAGATCGCGGCAATTCCGCGCGATGAAGGCGACCTACGTCGAAACCTCCGCACTGTTGGCTTGGCTCTTCGGCGAATCGGCTTCCGGCGATGTCCTGCGCGAACTGAACGCAGCCGAGGCGATCGTGACGTCCTCGCTGACGGTGTTGGAGGCCGAGCGTGCGATCCACCGCGCGGTCTCCGCGCGGCTCGTCAAGGAATCCGCCGCCCACAAATTGCGCGGCCTGCTGGCGCGGGAACATGCGTCGTGGATCACGATGTCGCTGACCACCGACGTGCTCGCGCGCGCGGGCCGATCGTTTCCGGTCGAGCCCGTCAGAACGCTCGACGCGATTCACCTCGCAACGGCATTGGCGTTCACCGAAGCGTTGCCCGATCTGAGAATTCTCACGCTCGACCAACGTGTCGCCAAGAACGCGAAGGCTCTAGGGATGGTCCTTTCGTAACTCGCGGCCCCCTACATCATCGCGGTCGGAGGCGCCGGCTCGTTCGGGTCTCCCGCGTTGTTCAGCGGGATCTTGATCAAGAGGAACGCAATCATTCCGATCACGAGGGCACCGATCAGGTACGACGGGTTGTTGAAGTAGTTCTCGTGCCCTTCCGATCCCGTGAAGAGCGTCGCGACGTTGATGCCGGCGATCGCGAGCCACTTGCACCAATTGGTGTTGGTACGTAATCATGCATTACGAATCTGGTCCTCGACAGAGGGGGATAACGTCGATGCAGCGTGCCCTACAAGTCGTATTGATGGTCTTCGCGCTCTCGGCTAGTCACCTGTCCGCCGGCAGCACAATCGACGCCACCACGCCGGATGGCAGGAAGGTCATTTTGAGCGACGACGGCACTTGGAAGTTCAAGGACCAAGGGGTTCCCGAAGAAGCACACGCCAGCGTCGTCAAACCACCCGGGGCCACTGAGGTCATCAAGAGCAAGAAGGGATTCTTCGAGCTCTGGTACAACCCCGACAAATGGACTGCGCGCCAGGAAGCAAACGGCGAGACTGCGGAGTTCAAGCTGGCGTATTCCAAGGGCGATGCATACGTGATGGCCATCGTCGAGCGAATTGGGATGCCTCCGGCCTCGCTGCGAAAGTTAGCCTTCGCTAACGCCAAAGCCGCGGCGCCGGATGCCAAGGTTGTCCTCGACGAGTCCAGAGTCGTCAACGGTGTCACATTGACCGCTCTCCAGATGGAAGGGACGGTTCAAGGCATCCCGTTCAAGTACTACGGCTACTATTGGACTGGTAAGGCCGGCACGCTGCAGCTCATCGCGTATACAAGTCAGAATCTGTTCGATGATGTCGCCGCCGATTTCACCGAGTTGTTGAACGGTGCCGTCATCACGAAAGAATGAGCCTACGCGGATATCAAAAGGGGCGGGGTTCGCCCGCTTAAGCTCGCCGCCGTGAGCGGTGCCGTTCGCGATTTGACCTAGGCCCCTCCTGTCCCGCGTCCGCGAACGCCCATTGCAGCCCGATGTACCGCCGGACAGATTGCGTAGGACCGTCTTCGCTCCTCGTCTCGCTCGGTGGAGTCTGCGAGTCACGGTCTCGGCGTCGGCCGATCCCCTGCTGGGTTTACATCATCGCCGCGGGCGGCGCGGGCTCGTTCGGATCCCCGGCGTTGTCGAGCGGGACCTTCACGAGAAGCAAGGTGATGAGCCCGATCACGATCAAGCTGACCCAATATTGCGGGTGGTTGAAGTAGTTTTCGTGTCCGGGCGCGCCTTGAAGCCACTTACCGATATCGGTGAGCTCGCCGGTGCCCGTCGGCACCTGAGAGATCCCGGAAATAACGAGGCCCATCAGCGCTTCACCTGCGATGAGTCCCGAGGCGATGAGCACTCCGACGTTGCCGAAACGGGCCATCTGCGGCTCGTTGTAACCCTTCTTCTCGGCGATCGTGTCGGCGAGCCAGCGAATCATCCCGCCGAGGAAGATCGCGGACGTCGTGCCGAACGGTAGGTACATGCCCACCGAGACGAGCATTGGGCTCTTGACTTGGAGAAGGATCATCGTCAGCCCAAGGAAGATCCCGACGATGACGAGAGGCCATGCCATCTCACCGCCGACGATTCCCTTCGCCAAGAAGGCCATCAAGCTCGCCTGCGGAGCAGACAGGTTCGTATCGCCGAACCCCGTGCCGCCGTGGGCGATGTTCGACTTGTACAGGAGGAGCAGCGGGAAGTACATCACGAGGGCCGCGACGACGACGGCGGCCAACTCGACGAGTTGGATTGTCCGCGGCGTTCCGCCCAGGATGTACCCGACTTTGAAGTCCTGGAGCAGTTCCCCGGCCACGGCGGCAGCCACGCAGACCACCGCGGCAACGCCCAGCACCGCGACGACACCGCTCTGACCCGACACGCCCAAGGCGACCATCAGGAGCGCCGCGACGATCAAAGTGGACAGCGTGATGCCGGAGATCGGGTTGTTCGTCGAGCCGATCATGCCGACGAGATAGCCGGACACAACGCAGAAGAAAAACCCTGCGATCAGCATGACGATCGCCGCCGTCAGGCCGGCCTTGGCGCCGGCAAAGCTGATGTAAAGCGCCGCCATGGCAATGAACGTGACCCCGATCAGCATGAAGACCGATTTCGACGCCATGTAGCGCTCGGTTCGCGCCAGTTTGGACGCCTCGGTCGGCTTCGCGGAGAGCTCGCGTACGGCGCGCGCAAGGCCCGCACCGATCTTTTCCCGCATGCGAAACATCGTGTACGCGGCGCCGACGAGCATCCCACCCACCGCGATCGGTCGGACGATGAACTTCCATACGCTCACCGCCGTGGCATCCCATGACGACACCGGCGCGTCCGCGGGAAGGAAGCTCACAAGCTGCGGCCCAAGGAAGTACATGAGCAAGGGCACCATGAATCCCCACGCGAACAACGACCCTGCGAAGTTCAGCGAAGCGACGCTCGGCCCCAGGATGTAGCCGACGCCTATGTAGGCGGGACTCACGTCCGGTCCTGAAAGCTTCGTGATTCCGCCGGTCCCAAGCGCGTTCGCATTCGCACCGGCCCCCAATCGAACCTTGCTCAGTCCCAGTTGACCGATGTGCACCATCTTGTCGTAGGAGAACGCAAACAGATTGAGCGTGCTCCCCAAGATGACGACAGCCCCTGTGATCATGTTCATGAACAGGAACTTGGCGGCTCCCCCGCCGCGCTGTCCGGCTTTGTGGATCTCGGCCGCGGCCGTCGATTCGGGGAACGGGAGCGTCTTGTCCTCGACCATCGCGCGCCGCACGAGCGAGACGAACAGCACGCCGAGCACGGAGCCGATGATCATGAGGACCGTGGATCTGATGTACGCGCCCGGGCCTTCGAACGACGGCCACGCGCCGGCGATGACGAAAGCCGGGAGCGTGAAGACGGCCCCCGCCGCCACCGACTCTCCGATCGACCCCGCCGTCCGCGCGATGTTTTCTTGAAGGATCGTGCCCTTCCGCAGTCGGAGAATCGCCATGCTGATGACCGCCGCGGGATAGGTCGCCGCGATCGTCTGGCCGGCCTTGAGGCCGAGGTAGGCGTTGGCGGCCCCGAGCACCACCGTCATCACGAGCCCGAGCAGGAGCGTGCCCCACGTGAACTCCCGCATGTCCACGCTCTGCGGGACGAACGGTTTGTACTCGTTTTCCGCCATGAGGATCCCTCCGGCCCGGCGCTCCGGGCGGGCGGAGCATAGGGAAGCCGGACCTTCCGCGTCAATCTCGAAGGGGAGTGCGGCTAGAATGCCGCGCCATGAGCGCTGCAAACTATGTCCGCGAGAATCGTGACCGTCATTTGAACGAGCTGATGGAAGTTCTCCGGATCCCCTCGGTGTCGACGGACCCGTCGCGCGCCGGGGAGGTCAAGCGGGCCGCCGAGTGGGTCAAGGCCCGGCTCGACCGCGCGGGATGTACGCGCACGGAGATCTTCAAGACCCATCGCCACCCGGTCGTCTACGGGGAATGGCTCGACGCGCCCGGGGCGCCGACGGTCCTGGTGTACGGACACTACGACGTCCAGCCGGAGGATCCGGTCGATCTCTGGACGACGCCGGCGTTCCAGCCGACGATCCGCGACGGGCGCCTGTATGCACGCGGGGCGTGCGACGACAAGGGCCAGTTCATCATCCACGTCAACGCGCTCGAGGCCTTCCTGAAGGCCGAGGGCAGCGCCCCGATCAACGTGAAGTTCCTGATCGAGGGCGAGGAAGAGATCGGCTCGCCGAACCTGGAGCCGTTCATCGCGGCCCACAAGGACCTGCTCGCCTGCAACGCGGTCGTCGTCTCCGACACGGCGATGTTCGACAAGAAGCTTCCCTCGATCGTCCACGGGCTGCGGGGGCTCTGCTACATCCAAGTGGACGTTCGCGGGACCGCGCGCGACCTGCATTCGGGAACATTCGGGGGCGCCGTGATCAACCCGGCGTTCGCGCTGGCCCACATCATCGCGGGCCTGAAGGACGCCAAGGGGAAGATCAAGATCCCCGGCTTCTACGACAAGGTCCGCAAGCTCACGGCCGCCGAGCGTAAGGCGATGCGCCGCTTGCCGCACACCGACACCGCGTTCAAGAAGTCCATCGGCGCCAAGGATCTGTTCGGCGAGCCCGGCTTCACGACACTCGAGAGGATCTGGGCGCGCCCGACGCTCGAGGTCAACGGCATCTGGGGCGGCTTCCAGGGCGACGGCGCCAAGACGGTGATCCCCGCCGTGGCGCACGCGAAAATCTCGATGCGTCTCGTTCCCGACCAGAAGCCGAAGGAAATCGTCGCCAAGGTCACGGCGGCGATCAAGAAGCTGGCGCCGAAATCGGTCGAGGTGAAGGTGACGCACATTCACTCCGGCGAGGCGTGGCTCGCCGACACCGACCACAAAGCCCTGCGGGCGGCGGCCAGCGCGGTCAAGCGGGCGTTCGGCAAATCGCCGGTGTTCACGCGGGAGGGCGGGTCGATCCCCGTGGTGGCGACGTTCGCTCGCGTCCTCCGCGTGCCGTCCGTGCTCATGGGCATCGGATTGCACGACGACAATCTCCACGCCCCCAACGAGAAGATCGATCTCGACAACTTCTTCAACGGCAACGAAGCCGCCGTCTACCTGATGGAAGAGCTGGGGGCCGCACGATGATGATCCTCGCCGTGCTCGTCTCGGCGGCGGTCAGCCTGAAGGGACCGCTGCAGCAGGACGCCGAGCGCTTCCGGAAGGCGAGCCCCGGCGAGGAGATCACTTTCAATTTCGGGGCGTCCGGCCAGCTCGCCGCGCAGATCGAGCAGGGGGCGCCCGCGGACCTGTTCCTGTCGGCTTCGACGGACGACGTCGACCGGCTCGCCGCGGCGAAGAGGATCGATCCGGGCTCGCGGACCGTCGTCGCGACCAACCGTCTGGTCGTGGTCGCTCCGAAGGACGGTGCGCTCCCTCATGGGCTCGAAGGCTTGACCGACCCGAAGTTCAGGCGGATCGCGATCGGGAACCCGAAGACCGTCCCCGCGGGACGCTACGCGCAGCAAGCGCTGACGGCCGCCGGGGTCTTCGAGAAGATCGAGCCCCGGCTGGTCTACGCGGAAAACGTCCGTCAGGTGGCCGAGCTCGTCGGGCGCGGCGAGGTCGATGCCGGCATCGTCTACACGACCGACGTCACTCCCGATCTTGCGGGGACCTCGGTGCTCGACGTTCCGGGGCGCCTCCACAAGCCGATCGTCTACGAGGGTGCCGTCGTCCAGGACGCCAAGTCGGCCGAACGGGCGCGCGCGTTCCTCGAGTTCCTTGCCTCGGAGGCCGGACGGAGCGCATTCAAGACCGCGGGGTTCGGCGCGCCGAGGCCCGATCCGCCTCGGTGATCGAGCGAGCCCTCTGGCTCTCGATCTCGGTCGCCACCCTCGCGACGGCGGTTGCGTTCGTCCTGGGAAGCCTCACCGGGTGGGCGCTCGCGCGGTGGCCGTTTCCCGGCCGCGAGATCGTCGATGCGGTGACGAGCCTGCCCCTGGTGCTTCCGCCGACCGTCACCGGCTACTACCTGCTCGTCGTCCTGGGACGGAAAGGGCCGCTCGGCGGCCTGGCGGTTCCATTCACGTTCACCGCGTGTGTCGTCGCGGCGACGGTGATGGCGTTTCCGCTGGTGGTCCGCGCGGCGCGCGTGGCGTTCGAGGAGCTGGATCCGCGCCAGCGTCTCTCGGCGGCGAGCCTGGGGCACGGGGCGGTCTCGACGTTTCTCCGCGTCGAGATGCCGCTGGCACGCCGCGGTCTCGCGGCCGGTGCCGCGCTCGGCTTCGCCAGGGCGCTCGGCGAGTTCGGCGCGACGCTGATGCTCGCGGGCAACATCCCGGGGCGCACGCAGACGCTCCCGCTGGCCATTTACGAAGCCGCGATGACCGCGGACGATAGGACGGCGCTCTTGCTTTCCGCCGCGCTCACGCTGGTGTCGGTCGCGGTTCTTCTCGTCGTCGGCCGGCTGGGGCGGTCCCGTTGAGCGCGCTCACCGCGCGGATCGACGTCGCCCGCGGCGCATTCCGGCTCGCCGCCGAGCTTCGCGCCGAGCCCGGATTCACCGTCGTGATCGGCGAGAGCGGCTCGGGAAAATCGACGCTCCTGCTTGCGCTCCTCGGCGCGGTCCGCCCATCCGCCGGAACGATCGAGCTGGGCGGGCGCGTCCTGTTCGACCGGGACGCCGGCCTCGAGGTCCCGGTACATGATCGCGACATCGGAATCGTCTTCCAGGACGCGCTGCTCTTCCCGCATCTCACCGTCCGCGAGAACGTCGCGTTCGGGATGAACGCACCCATGCGGCCCGAGGCGTGGCTCGAGCGCGTCGGGGCGTCCGCCCTGGCGTCGC
>CAZYHZ010000065.1:0-23141 GCA_964647625.1 uncultured Acidobacteriota bacterium | reverse complement strand
TTTAAAGAAGTTTTGGTTGGAAAAGGAGAGTGTCCCCTACGCTTGGACGGTTTTCGCGCGCGACTTCTTCGGCGACGATTCCGTCTTCGGGGTTACGACCTTGTACTGCTTTTTCTTCGCAGGCGCCGCGCATTCGGAGTAGATGCGCAGCGCCTCGGCGACGCTCCATGCCTGCGCTGGACACCCGCGCGGCGCATGGGGCGCGTCGCCGTCGAAGATCTCGGAAATCGTTCCCAGCCCCTCTTCGCGAAGGTGCGGCAGCAACCCCTCGATCAGCTTGCGGGCTTTCGTCTTTCCGACCGCTCCGCTCGTCTTGATCAGCGCATCGGCGTACGGACCGAGAAGCCACGACCAGACCGTCCCCTGGTGATACGCGGAATCGCGCTCGATGGGGCCGCCCTCGTACCGGCCGCGATAGGCGGGATCGTCCGGTGAGAGGCTGCGCAGCCCGTAAGGCGTCAGCAGCTTCTCCTCGACGACGGAGAGGACGCCTTTGGCCTTGTCCTTGGGAAGGAGAGGGAACGGCAGCGACAGCGCGAAGATCTGATTCGGCCGGATCGATGCGTCCCGCTGGTCGCCCCGGACGACGTCGAGCAGGCACGACGCCTCGTCGTTCCAGAACAGCTCGACGAACCGGTCGCGGACGCGCTTGGCTCGCGCGGCGAGGTCCGCGGACTCGTCGGCCCGTCCGGCACGCTTCTTCAAATCCGAGAGGATCGCTAGCGCGTTGTACCAGAGCGCCTCGATCTCGACCGGCTTCCCGGCGCGCGGCGTGACGGGCCGATCGCCGACGCGGGCATCCATCCACGTCAGCGCGGCGCTCGGATCTTCGGTGACGAGCAGGCCGTCGCCGTCCACGCGAATCCCGAATCGCGTGCCGCGCTCGTGCCACGCGAGAGCGGTCTCGAGCACGGGGAGCATCTCGTCGAGGACGAAGGCTTCGTCCCCCGTCGCGTGGAGGTAGCGCTGGACCGCGACGAACAACCAGAGAGTTCCATCGACGGTGTTGTACTCGGGCGCCTCACCGCTTTCCGGAAAGCGATTGGGGATCATCCCGGAATCCATCCACCGCGCGAACGCGCGGAGGATGTTCCTCGCATCGTGATGCCGTCCGGTCGTCAGGCATGAGCCCGGGAGCGCGATCATCGCGTCGCGGCCCCAGTCGGCGAACCACGGATAGCCGGCGACGATCGAGCGCAGATCCTCGCCCCGGCGCACGACGAACGCGTCCGCGGCCGCGGTCAGCGTCCGGCTCGTTTCGTCGCCGGAAGCGACGAGCTCAGCCCGCCGCGCGCGCTCACGCTCGAGAAGCGCCGAAGGGTCGCGCCCTGCGACGTCCCCGGTGGAGGCGATGACGCCGAGGCGGTCCCCCGCCCTGAGGGTGCGGTGGAACGCTCCATGGCAGAAGAGATCTTCGTGGGCGTCGAGACCGCGCTCGATCTCCTTGGAATATTCGAAGCGAAAATACCAGTCGGGAGCGGCGGAAAACGACGCCCCCTCGACCTTGAGATACAGCTCGGGCGTCTTCTCGTACGGGCGCGCGCGGAAGATCCCGTCGCGGAACGATGCGTCGGCGAAGCGGAGGCTGCCGTTCGCACGCTGGAGGCCGTGCTCGTCCCGGTACGCGATCAGGGGACGCAGCTCGAGCGTCACTTCACCCGGAGCCTCGAGAACCTCGTAGACGACGACGGTCGTGTTCTCGCCGTGAATCGCGGCGACGGTCTTCTTCAGGCGAACGCCGGCCGCCTCGAAGGTGAAGCTCGGCGTCGGGTCGAGCGAGAACCCGGCGAGATGCTCGAAGCCCCGCGGATGGACGGTGCCCGGAAAACGATTGGCGTCGAGCTCGATCCGCTCGCCGCCGGCGACGATCGTCTCGGCGAGCTTCGAGAGAAGAACCATGCGTCCAACGGGCGGCCGCGTCGCGGCGACGAGCAGCCCGTGGTAGCGCCGCGTGTGACAACCGGACACCGTGCCCGACGCCCAGCCTCCGAGACCGTTGGCCTCGATCCACTCGCGCGTTTCAGACCGTTCGAAGTCGCGGCTCTCCGTCGCATCGAACGAGATCGGCATTCGCATTCCCCCTATGAAGTCGTCCGCCCGGACGACGAGCCGAAGGAATAGCCGCTTTCGCGCGACTTCGCCAGATCCTCGATGAACTTCGCCACCATCGCGGTCCAGCCCGTCTGGTGCGACGCGCCCGCGCCGCGCCCGCTTTCGCCGTGAAAGTACTCGAAGAACAGCACGAGATCGCGCCAGGACGGGTCGTCGCGGTAGCGCGGATTCTCGTGAACGGGCCGGCGACCGGTCTCGTCCGGAAGGAAGATCGACGCCAAACGCGCGGAGAGATCCCTCGCCACCTCGTGGAGCGTGAGCATGCGTCCCGATCCCACCGGGCATTCGACGCGGAGCGAGTCTCCGTAGAAGTAGTGGTACCGCTCGAGCGCCTCGACGATCAGATAGTTCACGGGAAACCAGATCGGCCCGCGCCAATTGGAGTTTCCGCCGAACATGCCGCTCTGGGATTCGCCGGGCTCGTAATCGACGCGGAACGTCTCGCCGTGGACCTCGAGCACGTACGGGTGGTCCTTGTGTATCCGCGAGATCGACCGGAGCCCGTACGGGGAGAGGAATTCTTCGGGATCGAGCAGGTAGCGCAGCACGCGCACCAGCCGCTCGCGAGTCGGAAGCGCCAGGAGAACCTTGCCCTCGTGACCTTTTTTCATGAATGCGATCTGGACCGCGAGGTCTTTCCGGTGCTCGACGAACCATTTCGAGCGCTTCGTGAAACCGGGCAGGCGGTCGGTCAGCTCGGTGTCCAGGACCTCGACCGCGAGCAGCGGAATCGCGCCGACCAAGGACCGGACCTTGAGGGGGCCGACGATCCCGTCCGCGTGGAGCTGGTCGTAGTAGAAGCCGTCCTCCTCGTCCCACAGCCCCGAGCCGCCCAGGCTGTTCATCGCGTCCGCGATCGCGACGAAGTGCTCGAAGAACTTCGAGGCGACGTCCTCGGTCGCGGGGTTGTCCCGGGACAACTCGAGCGCCATCGACATCATCGTCGCGGCATAAAACGCCATCCACGCGGTCCCGTCGGCCTGCTCGAGGCGCCCCCCCGTGGGAAGCGGCTTGCTCCGGTCGAACACGCCGATGTTGTCGAGCCCGAGGAATCCGCCGGAGAACAGATGGTTGCCCTCGGAGTCTTTTCGATTGACCCACCACGTGAAGTTGATGATCAGCTTCTGGAAGATCCGGGAGAGGAACGCGCGATCGCGGCTCCCCGCCTCGCCCGTCATCTTGTAGACGCGCCAGGCCGCCCACGCGTGAACGGGCGGATTCACGTCGGAGAACGCGAACTCGTAGGCCGGGATCTGCCCGTTCGGATGCATGTACCACTCGCGCAGGAGCAGGACGAGCTGCTCCTTGGCGAACGCCGGATCGATCTTCGCGAACGGGAGCATGTGGAACGCCAGATCCCACGCGGCGTACCACGGGTATTCCCAGGTGTCCGGCATCGAGATGACATCGCGGTTGTACAGGTGGAGCCAGTCCGCGTTGCGCCCGAGCTTGCGCGCGGGATCGGGCCGCGGCTGCGCGGGATCGCCGTCGAGCCAGTCGCGGACCACGTAGTAATAGAACTGCTTGGACCACAACAGCCCCGCATACGCTTGCCGGAGGACCAGCTTCTCGTCCCGCGTCGCAGCGGCGGGCTGGACCTCGCCGTAGTACTCGTCCGCCTCCCGGATTCGATCCCTGAAGACAGCCTCGAACTCCTTCCCGACGCCTGGGGCCGCGGCATCGCCCGAAAGCTCGCTCAGGCGAAGCCTGAGAACGCATTGGCCCCGCGCCGGGATCTCGAGCACGAAGTGCGGCGCGGCTTTCGTCCCCGAGGCCTCCGGATTGACGGCGCCGGAGCGGCGTCCGATCACGTACTCGTGGAACGCGTCCTTGACGTACGGGGAGGCGGACGGCACCCCGAAGATCCGCTGCGCGTTGGTCTCGTTCTCGGTGAACAAGACGGGCGGCACGGACCCGTCGGGTCCCGGTGCGACACTGAGACGGAACTTTCCGAGAGTCGGATGGTCGGCGTCGATCGCGCCGCTTTCACCGAGGGTGAGCCGCGGCCTCACCGGCGGCCCCTCGCCCGTCGCCCCCCAGCTCCACGTGTTGCGCGCCCAGAGGGTCGGCAGCACGTGCAGCGGCGCCGCCTCCCCCGCGCGGTTGACGATCGTGATCCGGATGAGAATGTCGTTCTCCGCCGCTTTCGCGTACTCGACCGAGACGTCGAAGTAGCGGTCGCCGTCGAACACGCCGGTGTCGAGCAGCTCGAACTCGGGCTCGCGGTGAGAGCGCTCGCGATTGACGCGCACGAGGTCGGAGTACGGGAAGGCCGCCTGCGGGTACTTGTAGAGAGCCTTCATGTAGGAGTGCGTCGGTGTCGAGTCGAGGAAGTAGTAAAGCTCCTTGACGTCCTCGCCGTGATTCCCTTCGGGTCCACCGAGCCCGAAGAGGCGCTCCTTCAGGATCGGATCGCGGCCGTTCCACAGTGCGAGCGCGAAGCAGAGGCGGCACTCGCGATCGGTGATGCCGAGCAGCCCGTCCTCGCCCCAGCGATAGGCGCGGCTGCGCGCGTGGTCGTGCGGAAACCAGTCCCAGCAGCGTCCGTCGGGCGAGTAGTCCTCGCGCACCGTGCCCCACTGGCGCGCGGACAGATAAGGACCCCAGCGCTTCCAGTTGACCAGACGCTGGGCGTCGTCGGCGAGCCGAACCAGCTCGGCGCTCTGGGACACGCCGCCTACGGGTTACGCCACGCGCGGCCGTCCCGCTTGAGCAGCTCGTCGGCGGCGGCGGGCCCCCACGAGAACGGGGCGTAGTTGGGAAAATCCCGCGGCGGGATCGAGCCCCACACGTCGAGGATCGGCGTCGCGATGCGCCAGGCGGCCTCGACCATGTCGGCTCGATGGTAGAGCGTCGTATCGCCGATCATGGCGTCGTAGAGCAGCCGCTCGTAGCCGGTCGCCTTGTCCGACGGTCCGAAATCCGAGTAGTTGAAATCGAGGTTGACGCGCGTCAGGTTCATGGTCGCGCCCGGCCGCTTGGCCTTGATCTCGATCGTGATCCCCTCCTCGGGCTGGATCGACAGGATCAGCCGGTTCGGCTCGAGATCCTGGATCTGGATCTTGCCGAAGGCCAGCAGCGGCGGCTTGCGGAACTGGATCACGATCTCGGTCACCTGCTTGGCGAGGTGCTTTCCCGAGCGCAAGTAGAAGGGAACGCCCGCCCAGCGCCAGTTGTCCACGTCGAGCTTGAGCGCGCCGAACGTCTCGGTCGTCGACCCCTTCGCGACGGACGGCTCGGCGCGGTAGGCCGGAACCTTTTGCCCGTCGAGGAAGCCGTCGCCGTACTGTCCGCGGACCGTCTGCTGGAGGATCTCCTCCGGATGCATCGGGCGGATCGCGTTCAGGACCTTGACCTTCTCGTCGCGGACGGGATTCGCGTCGAACGACGACGGCGGCTCCATCGCAACGAGGGACAGAAGCTGGAACATGTGGTTCTGGATCATGTCCCGGACGACGCCCGCGGTGTCGTAATAAGCGCCGCGCCCCTCGATGCCGAGCGTTTCGGCGACCGTGATCTGGACGTGATCGATGTAGCGCCGGTTCCAGACGGGCTCGAAGATGCCGTTGGCGAACCGGAACGCGAGGATGTTCTGGACGGTCTCCTTTCCGAGGTAGTGATCGATGCGGTAGATCTGGCTCTCGGAGAGGACCGACTGGAGGTCGCGGTTCAGGGCCTTCGCCGAGTCGAGATCGTGGCCGAACGGCTTCTCGATGATGAACCGCCGCCAGTGCCCGGTCTCGTCGGCCAGGAACACCCCCGCGCAGTTCTTGACGATCGGCGCGAAGCAGTTCGGGGGCGTCGCCAGGTAGAACAGGACGTTGCCCTGCGTCTTGAGCTTGGCCTCCGCCTCGTCGAGCTTCGTCTTCAAACGGGCGTAGCCCTCGGGCTGCTCGAAATCGAACGCCAGGTAGTCGAGGCGGCCCTCGAGGTCTCTCCAGACGTCCGGCTCGATCGTCGTCGTCGCGAACTTGGCGAGCTCTTCGCCCATCATCGAGACGAACGGATCGTGGGCCATCTCCTTGCGGCCGACCCCGACGATCGCGACGTCCTTCGGCAACAGCCCGTAGTGCCTGAGGTTGTAGAGCGCCGGCAAGAGCTTGCGGCGCGTCAGGTCGCCGGTCGCGCCGAAGATCACGATCGCGCAGGGATCGCCGGGACGCTCCGAGGTCTTGGGTTTTTCGACGGTCACGCCGGAAAGTCTACACCGCCGCCGCCGCGCCGTGGCGGACGCTATCATCCGGCGCGATGAGGCCAGGATCCCGCAGCGCGCGCGCAGCGTCGACTCTCCTCCTGGGTGTGGGCCTGGTCCTGCTGGTGGCTGCGGTCTTCGCGCAGACGCGCACGTTCGAGTTCCTCCGCTTCGACGACCAGACCTACGTGTCCCAGAACCCGAACGTGCTGTCGGGCGTCACCGCACGCTCCCTGGGCTGGGCGTTCACGACCGGGCGCGCGGCGAACTGGCACCCGCTGACGTGGATCGCCCACATGGTCGACGTCGAGATCTTCGGAACGTGGCCGGGAGGGCACCACCTCACGAGCGTCGCCGTTCACGCGGTCGCGACGCTCCTCCTGTTCCGGCTACTGCTCGGGTTGGTGAGCGCGCCGTGGACGGCGGCCGCGCTGACGGCGCTGTGGGCCGTGCACCCGTTGCGCGCCGAATCGGTCGCGTGGATCGCCGAGCGCAAGGACGTCCTCTCGGGTGCGCTCTTCCTCGCGGTCGTCGTCGTGTGGATCGAGTCCGGCACGGCGAAACGGTCCAGGCGCGCATATCTGGCCGCGCTCGGCTTGTGCGCGCTCGGGCTGCTCGCGAAGCCGATGCTCGTCTCGATTCCTCCGATCCTGCTCCTCCTCGATCGATGGCCGCTGCGTCTTGCGATCGATCGCAAGCGGATCGTGGAGACGCTGCCGTTCGCCGCGCTCGCTGCCGCCTCGTCGATCGTGACGCTGTGGGCTCAGCGAAGCGGCGGCGCGGTCGCGAGCACAGCCCAGGTGCCGGCGGCGCTCCGGATCGAAAATGCGATCGTGGCGATCCCCACGTACCTCGCCCGGATCGTCTGGCCGTCGGGTCTCGGCGCGTTCTATCCGTTCGACCCGGCCCTCGCGTCCTTCAAAGTCGCCCTCGCGGCCGTCGTCGTCACCGCGATCACCGGCGCCGCGATCGCGGCCCGGCGCGCCGCGCCGTTCCTTTCCGTCGGGTGGGGCTGGTTCGCGATCTCGCTGGTGCCGGTGATCGGCCTCGTCCAGATCGGGTTCCAGGCGACCGCCGACCGCTACACGTACGTCCCTTCGATCGGACTCGTGCTTCTCCTCGCCGGGGCGATCGGTCGGTGGGAGGTCGAGCGGCCCAAGAGGGCGCGGGCGGCTTTCGCCCTGTGTGCGGCCGCGGTGATCCCGCTGGCCTTCGCCGCGCATCGCCAGACGGCGACGTGGCACGACGGGGTCTCCGTGTTCCAGCGCGCGATCGCGGTCGGCGGGGAGAACTACGTCGCCCTCCGTCATCTCGCCGAAGCCCTCGAGGATGCCGGGCGCGACGACGAGGCGATCGCGATCCGCGTGCGGGTGCTCGAAGCCCGCGCGCTCGCCGGAGAGCGGGACCGCGAGGCGATGAAGCTCATCGATCGCGGGAAGATCGACCCGGCACGGAGGATCCTCGAAGCCGAAGTCCGGGACCACCCGAACGACGCCGTCGTCTTGTGCCATCTGGGCACCGCGCTCGCGATGGAGAACCGGATCGACGAGGCCGCCGCCCGCTTCGACGCGGCCGCGCGCGTCGCGCCGGAACTTGCGATGGCGCGCTACAACCTCGCGCTCGCTCGCGAAGCCCAAGGACGAGACGACGAGGCCTTGTCGCTCTACGACACCGCGCTGCGGCTCGAGCCGCAAAACGTCGATGCGCTGTTCAACTCCGCGCGCGTTCTCGCCCGCCGCGGGCGCGCCGCCGACGCGAAGGCCCGGCTCGAGCAGCTCGTCCGGATTCGGCCCGACTATCCCGGCGCCGCCGCGCGGCTCGCCGAGCTTCAGCGGTCCGCGACGCCGCGGTGACCGATCGCGAGGCGTGAGAGCGCCGGCAGCGCGAGGAGCGTCGCAGCCGTGGAGACGAACAGGCCGCCGATGACGACGACCGCGAGCGGGCGCTGAAGCTCCGAGCCGGGACCCAGCGCGAACGCCAGCGGGATCAAACCGAACACCGTGCACGCCGTCGTCATGACGATCGGGCGCAGGCGCCGTTCCGCGGCGCCGATCAGAGCCTCGTCGAGCGGCGCTCCGTCGTCCAGTCGCGCCAGTGCAGCGCCGACGAGCAGGATGCCGTTCTTCACCACGAGCCCGACGAGCAGGACGAGGCCCATCATCGACGACACGTCGAGCGTCGTGCGCGAGATCGCGAGCGCGATGAGCCCCCCGGCAACGGCGGGCGGAATCGTCGACAGGACGAGCAGCGCCGCCCGGATCGAACGAAACTGCGCGACGAGCACCGTGAACACGGCGAGCAGGCCGGCCACCGCCACGACTCCGAGCTGCCGGAACGCGCGGGACTGGCTCTCCGCCTGTCCTCCGATGTCGATGCGGTAGCCGGCGGGCACGCGGATCCCCGCGAGGCGCCGGCGGACCTCGCGCGTCAGACCGCCCAAATCACGTCCCTCAACGTCGGCCGATGCGATGACGGTCGGAAGGAGATTTTCACGCCGGAGCAGGCCGGTGGCCTTGGTGTCCTTCGCGGCGGCGAACCGGCCGAGCGGAACGGGCGCTCCGCCCACCGACACGGGCGAAGCATCCAGCCGGTCCGGATCGAAGCGGATCGCATCCGGATAGCGAACGCGCACCGGCACGAGGCGATCGAACCTCGGGATCGATCCGACGATCGTGCCCTGGAGGGCGAGCGAGAGGTCGCCGGCGATCTCCCCCGCGTCGATCCCCGCGCGCGCGGCGCCGTCGGCGTCGATCGCATAGTCGCGGCCCGGCACGTCGGCCTCGATGCCGTCGTAGAAGTCGACGAGCGACGGCGTCTTGTCGAGGCGGCGGCCGACCTCCTCGGCGATCCGCCGGAGGACGACCGGGTCCTCGCCGCGCATCACGACCTCGAGCGGCCGCGGCGCCCCGGACAGATCGTTCAAGACGTCCTCGAGGATCTGCACGAACTCGATGCGCGCTTCGGGAACGGCCGCTTCGAGCTTCTCTCTCACGCCGTCGATGACCGATTCGGCGCCGGGGCGCTTCGACCGCTCGTCGAGCACGACCGCGATGTCGCCGGTGTGCGTCTCGGTCGCCGTGATCGGCCCCAGCTCGGCCCCGGTGCGTCGCGTCCAGTGCACGATTCCCGGCTCTTGCTTGAGGACCCTCTCGATGCGCAAGGCCGCCGCGTCGGTGGCGGCCAGCGAGGTGCCCGCGGGAAGGAAGTAGTCGATCACGAACGCGCCTTCGTCCATCTCGGGGAGGAAGCCCGACGGGATGAACCGAAGCAGGAGCGGGATGACCGCCACGGCGAATATCGCCACCGCAGCCGCGGCCCAGGGCCGGTGAAGCATGGCCTTCAGCCCGCGGAGATACACGCGGTGGTAGCCGCTCTCATGGTGATGCGGCGCGTGGTGGGAGCGACGGCGCAGAAGCCGCGCCGCCGGAAGCGGCAGCACCAGGATCGCGAACGCGAGCGACAGCGCGACGGCCGAGCCGAGCGTGATCGCGAGCGCCGCGAAGAAACGCCCGAGGAGGCCGGACAGATAGGCGAGCGGCGCCAGCACGACGACCGTCGTCACGGTCGTCCCGATGACCGGGCCGGTGATCTCCGCGAGCGCCTCGGAGACCGCGTCCGGGGGCGCCGCGCCCCCCTCGAGGCGCATCGCGATCGCCTCGATCACGACGATCGCGTCGTCGATGACGAGCCCGATGGCGACCGCCATGCCGCCGAGCGACATCAGGTTGAGCGTCTCGCCCGAAAGATCGATCGCAAGGAACGTCACGACCAGCGTCGTCGGGACGGACAGCGCCGCGAGAAACCCCGCGCGCGCGTCGCGCAAGAACAGCGCGAGCACGCCGATCGTCAGGAGGATCCCGATCGCGATCGCATCCCGGATTCCGAGGATCGACTGATGGATCAGCCGCCCCTGGTTGTAGACCTCGACGATCCGCAAGCCCCGGGGCAGCGCGAGCGTCCCCGCGATCGCGGTGATCTCGCGGACGACGTCGGGCGCCGACGACTGCGGCGTCCGGGCCACCGCGACCTGAACCGCTTCGCCCCGATCGTCGTGGACGATCAGCCGTCGATCCGGGGCTCCCGGCTTGATCTCGGCGACGTCACCGAGCCGCACGCTGCGGCCGTCGGTCGTCGGGACCGAGAGCGCCGCCAGCGATTCCGAATCGTTCCCGCCGCTGGCCGCCGTGACGGCGACGGTTTGACGCCCTTGGTCGAAGCGCCCCGCCGTCGTGCGCACGATCCCGCCGCGGATCCGATCGGCGACCGCCTTCGGCGGAAGGCTCGCGGCCGCGAGCTTCGCGGGATCGACGATGACCTCGACCTCGCGCGCGTCGCCGCCGACGACCTCCACCCGGCCGACACCCGCCGCACGCGAGAATGCGGGCTTGACGATCAGCTCCGCCGCCTCGCGGCGGGTCGTCGCGTCGCCGCCGAGCACGTCGTAGGAGAGGATCGGGAAATCGGCCGGCGAGATTTTCTGGATCTCGAGGTCCACGTCCCCGGGAAGCTCGCCTCGAGAGTTTTCGGCGGCCGCGTTGACGAGCTGCAGCGCACGGCCCATGTCGGCGCCGTCCTCGAACTGGAGGGCAATCTCGGCGGCGCCGCGAATCACGCGCGTCCGGAGGCGGCGCACGCCGGGAACCGTCGCGAGCGCTCCTTCCAGCGGCCGGGCGACCTCGGCCTGCATGATCGCGGGCGTCATGTCGCCTGCGCGCGCCACGACCACGATTCGGGGGAACTCGACCTCGGGGTAGATGCCCGAGCCCAGTCGCGAGAGGGAGATCACGCCCGCGAGGAGGAGCCCGATGCCGCCGGTGTAAATCAGGGTGCGGTGCCGCTCCAGGAACGCGTAGAGCCCCCGCGAGGCGATCACGGAGCGTCCCGCACGGCGGTCCCGTCGGCCAAGGCCCCGGCGTCCTCGACGACGATGCGCTCGCCGGCGGTCAATCCCGAGACGATCTCCACGCGCTCGCCATCGCGGATTCCGGTCGTGACCGTGCGCACGTGGGCCTTGTGGTCGGAGATGACGACCACCTCGACGTCGTTTCCCTCGCCCGGGCGGATTGCGCCCGCGGGCACGAACACGGCGCCGGAGCGTAGGGTGACACCGATCCGGGCTTCGACGATCCGCCCGAGGACGAGCGCGGAGTCTTCAGCGGTGGGATCGATGCGCACCGGTCCGGTTCCCGTCGCCGCGTCGACGGCGGCGGCGACCTGCGACACGCGCGCCGGAATGGTCTCGGGCTTCGTGGCATCGGGAGCGATCGACGCGGTCTGTCCGACCTTCACGCGCGCGAGCGTCGCGGCGGGCGCTTCGAGAGCGATCTGGACCGGGTGCTCCGCGGCGATCTCGAGCACGGGCGTCGCCGCCGTCCCGTCGACCGACTCACCCGCGTGCCGGAGGATCCGGACGACGACTCCGTCGAACGGCGCCGTCAGCCGCGCCCACGCGCCGCGCCGGGTGGCGGTCGCCTTGGCCGCGCTCGCTTGCGCCCTCAGCGACTCCGCAGTGACGGCCGCCGCCTCGTCCGTTTCGGCCTGCTCTCCGGCCAGGACGCCGCGCGCGACCAGCTCGCGCGTGCGGTCGGCCACGTGCCGCTTCGCCTCAGCGTCCGCTGCGGCGCTCGCTTCCGCCGCGTTGGCGGAGGCGATGGCGTCCTGAAGCGTAGCCGTGTCGATGCGCGCCAGCGTCTCGCCGTGCGCAACGCGCTCGCCGACCTGCGCCTTCACCTCGGCAATCACACCGTCGACGCGAAACGACAGCGTCGCGTCGTGGTCGGGGGGCGCGACGACGCGTCCCGGAAGCCGCAGCCACTCGACGAGCGTTCCGGTCTCCGCGGCGGCGGCGTGAACTTCCGGCGGATCGGCGGCGGGCTCCGGCGCCTCGCGGCCGCACGCGGCCAGGAGGATGACAAGGGAGCCGAGGGCGGGGGCTCTCACGGATGCTCCTTGGGCGCCAGCCGTTCCAGGCTCGCGTAGGCCGCGCCCCAGTCTCGATACGCTTCGGCCCGCGAGCGCTCGGCGTCTCCCAAGACGCGCTCGGCATCGAGCAGGTGGAACAGGTCGATCCGCCCGTCCGTGTAGCCCAGCCGCGTCAGCTCCGCCGTCTCGAGGGCGGCCGGGCGCGCGGTTCCGTCCGCCGCCTCGAACCGCGCGAGCGCGGTCTCGGCCGAGGACCACGCGATCGCGACGTCGGCTTGCGTCCTGCGCGTGACCTGATCGAGCCTCGCCGCCGCTCGCTCCTTGTCGGCTCGCGCGGACTCGAGCGCCGGCGCCGCGCGCGTCGGAAACGTGATCCCGAGACCGACCGTCACGTCCGTTCCGGGTTGCGTCGGATCGTTCCAGTCGGCGCCCGCCTGGAGGGCGGTGGCGGGAAGCCGCTCACGCTGGCGCTGCACGATTCGCGACTCGGCCGCGGCCAGCTCGGATTGCGCCGCCGCGACCTCGGGCGACCACGACCGCGCACGATCTGCGAACACGGCCAGCGGGGGGACGGCCGAAGGGGACGGCCGCTCATCGCCCGCCGTCAGACGCTCGCCGTCGACGCCGAGCAAGAGCGCGAGCTCGGCCGACGCAGCGGCGAGCTCGTTGTCGGCCTCTGCCCGCGACGCCACGGCGGAGGCCGCATCGACGCTCGCACGCGCCGCATCCAGCTTCGACGCCCGCTGAAGCTCCATCATGTCGGCCACCGCCTTCCGGTTTCGCTCGGATCGCACGACCTGATCTTCGGCCGCGCGGCGGAGATCTTCCGCGGCGGCGAGCCGATACCACGCGGTGACCGCGATCCGGCGCGCTTCCAGCCGTGCCGTCTCGACCGAGATCTTCGCGGCGTCTCGCAGCCGCTCCGCGACCGAGACGGCGTAGGACCGCTGCCCCGCCCACCGGAACGGCATCGAGAGGGCCACCGACTCGCGGGCGGTGACGCTCTTCGTCGCGAGCGT
This sequence comes from uncultured Acidobacteriota bacterium, assembly GCA_964647625.1. Classification (GTDB taxonomy): domain Bacteria; phylum Acidobacteriota; class Polarisedimenticolia; order Polarisedimenticolales; family DASRJG01; genus DASRJG01. The sequence goes on along the minus strand of CAZYHZ010000065.1, from coordinate 9,896 downwards.
CAGCGCGGGCTCGGCCGGGCGGCGCTGCGCTCCGACGTCAGCCTCCGCGGAATGGAGGGACGCCCGCGCGATGATGACGTCGGGGGATTGCTCCGCGCTCCGCGCGGCGTCCTCCAGCGTGACGATTCGTCCCTGCGGCGGCGGATCCTGCGCGGACGCGCCTCGTCCGGCCGGCGCGGCGATCGCGATCAGGGCGGCGAATACGGTTCCGGCGCGTGGGATCAACGGCGGCCTCCACAAGATTCACGGTCGCGCGCTAGTATGAAACCATGTCGCGTCAGAGTGCGCCGGGGGACCGGCTGTTTGGCCCCTGGTCGTCGGAGACTGCCGTCCTCTTCTGCTTGATGGCGTTTTGCATCCCGCTCTTCTTCGTCAAGCTCGGCGGCGTCGGCCTCGTCGACCCGGACGAGCCGTACTACGCCGTTCCCGCGCTCGAGATGCTCAAGTCGGGCACGTGGCTCGTCCCGATCTTTCGCGGTCAGCCGTGGTTCGACAAGCCCGTGCTCTTCTATTGGATGATCCTCGCGGCCTACAAGGCGTTCGGCGTGACGGAGTGGGCGGCGCGCGTCGGCTCCGCGGTCGCGGCGCTGGCCGGAATCGTCGGGATGGTCGTCCTCGCACCCGCCTCGTGGAAAAAGAATGGCGCGCACATTCTCGCCGCAATCGTGCTCGCGACCTCGATCGAATACGCGTTTCTCGCGCGCTCCGCCGTGACGGACATGACCCTCACGGTTTTCCTGACGCTCGGCCTGCTCGCGGCCGCGCGATTCCTGGAATCCGGAAGCCTGAGGGCGGTCGCAGGGTCGGGGGCGGCGTTCGGGCTCGCGACGCTCACGAAAGGCCCGGTGGGCGTGCTCATCCCAGCGATCGCGCTCTCCGGGTACGCGCTCGTCACGTGGCGCCGGGACGTTCTCCGGGTGCGGCCGCTTCTGGTCGCGACCGCCGCATTCCTCACGACGGCGGTCCCCTGGTACGCCTACATGGCAATCGCTCACCGCGAGCTGGTCCTTCAGGTTTTCCTGGGTGAAGAGAACCTGGGCCGGTTCATGAACCCGGAGCATCGCCAGATCCCGTTCTTCTACGCCTGCGTTCTCGCGGTCGGCCTGCTGCCCTGGTCTGCGGCGCTTCCCGCGGGACTGATCCGCGCCGCACGGGCCGCGTGGCGTGGGGACGAACGCTCCTCCGGCTCGCCGGGGATCGTGTTCGCGCTTTCCTGGTTCGCGGCGGTCGTCGGGTTGTTCTCGCTCTCGGCGAGCAAGCTTCTGACCTACATCCTGCCCGCGTTCCCCGCGGCTGCGTTCCTCATCGCCGAGTACTGGTGCGACGCGTTTCGAGCGCCGTCGGATACGACGAAGTCCGATCGCGGCGTGCGCTGGACGGCCCTCACAGGCACCGTCATCTCGCTCGCGGTCGCAGGCGCCATCGTCGCCGCGTCGCGCGGCGACCGCTTCGTGACGACGCGCCCGGCCAACTACACGATCGCGGCGCTGCTCGCGGGCGCCGGCCTCGCCGCGTTCCTCGCGACCCGCGCCGGCCGCCTCCGGCAGCTCGTCGCGGTTCAGGCGGGATCGACCGTCGGCGTCGTGTTGGTTGCGGTCCTATGGGTCCTTCCCGGGATCGAGTCGGTGGAATCGACGAAGGATCTCGTGGCGCGCCTGAACACGTTGAGCTTGGCGGGCGAGGTCACCGGCGCCTACGACGTCCCCGACGTCAGCCTGGACTTCTACCTGGGCCGGACGTTGCCACGCGTCAAAGGCCGGGACGATCTCGATCGAAGCGTGACCGCGCAGCCCGGCCGCCTCTGGGTCGTGCGCTCGGCCGGAGTCTCCGCGTTGAGCGCCCCGCCGACCCTGAGGGTCGAGCCCGTCCTCAGCCTACCCCGCCGGGCCGTCGTGCGGCTGTTCCCGGCGACGGCCGACGCCGCCAAGGAGGGCGCATGAGCCTCCTCCCGGCCGGCCGCCCCGTGGCCACCCTGGTGCTCCCGGTCTACAACGCGGAGCCGTTCATCGAATCGACGCTGACCCAGACTTATCGATGGCTTGCGGCTCGTGAAGAGGCGTGGGAGCTGATCCTCGTCGACGATGCGTCCCGCGATCGCACGCCCGCGATCGTCGACGCGTTTTCCCGTTCCCACGCGGGCGAGAACATCCGCTTTATCCGGTTCGACGCGAACCACGGAAAGGGATTCGCCGTGCGGGTCGGCCTCCACCGCGCGACGGGACGCTACGTTCTGTTCACCGACTGCGATCTCGCCTATTCGCTCGACAACATTCCCACGTTCATCGCGCACCTTGCGGCCGGCGCCGACGCCGCGATCGCGAATCGCGTGGACGATCGCAGCACGTATCTGATGAGCCCGAGCTTCTTCTCGTACCTGTTCACGCGCCACATCATGGGGCGGATCTTCAACTGGATCAGCCGGGTCGTGGCCGTGCCCCGATTGCTCGACACGCAGGCCGGGCTCAAGGGATTCCGCACGGACTTCGTGAAGCCGCTGCTGTCGCGCCTGAGGCTCGACGGATTCTCGTTCGACGTCGAGCTGCTGCGCGGCCTGATCGATCGCGGTGCGCGTATCGACGAGGTCCCGGTCGCGTTCCGCTACGACAGTGAGCCCTCGACCGTGAACTTCGCGAAGGACGCCGCTCGCATGGCGCGCGATCTCATCCGCGTGCGTTGGCGGTCCTGGCGCGGCTACTACGCGCTCGCCAACCCCGAGCGTCGCGTGATCATCCACGCGGACGATTACGGGCTGGCCCCCGGCATCAACCGCGCGATCGAGGAGGGGCTCGAATCCGGGGCGCTCCAGAGCGCGTCCATCCTGATGGGCGCCGAGCACGCCGCGCCCGCCCTCGCCTGGGCCGCGGCTCATCCGGCCTACGATTTTGGCGTTCATCTCAACCTGACGCAGGGCCGTCCGCTGTCGGATCCCGGACGCGTGCGCTCGCTGATCGGAGGGGACGGACGGTTCCACACGTTCCCGAGCTTCATCGCGCGACTCGCACTCGGACGCATCGACAGAGACGAGGTCTTGACCGAGTGGCGCGCGCAGATCGCCGCGGTGCGCCGGGCCGGCGTGAAGATCAGCCACCTCGACAGCCACCAGCACGTGCACCTGTTCCCGTCGATCTTCCGCCGCGCCGCGGCCCCGCTCGCGACCGAAGAGCAGCTTTCGCTCCGGGCGATGAACGGGCCGATCGGCGCCGACGGCGGCCACCCCAACCTCCGGGGGATCGCGCTGGCGCTCGCGACGAAGCTCTCCGTGGGGCGCCGCTTCCGTCACCTCGTCAAGGCTCGGGGCACCGACGTCCCTCTTCGCGACCGGCCGACGCTCGAGGTGCTACGCGCGTCCCTGCTCAAGGGGCGTGCCGGGGACACGATCGAGGTCGTCGTGCATCCCGGCTTCACCGATGACGGGCTGCGGGCCTCGGGCGACCCCTACCTCGAAGGTCGCGAGCGCGAGCACGCGTTCCTCTCGTCGGAGGACACGCGCTCCTGGATCTTGCTGAACGGATTCACGCCGTCGAGCTTCCGCGCGGCGGGCCGGAGTTAGCGCGGCGCCGGAAGCAGCTCGTCGTGCATCGACGAGACGATGAACAGCACGCACCCGCCCCGCGTCCCCTGGATGCCGTGCACCGAGCCGCCCTCGAGGCGCTGGTAATCGCCGGCCTTCATCTCGAAGTCGGGCCCGTAGATGTCCCCTTCGAGGACGTAGCACTCCTCCACCCCGCCGTGGCGGTGGGCCGGGTAGGACGTGCCGGCGCGCATCCGGACCAGCATGGTGACGCGATCGGAGGCGGCATCGACGAACAACCGGCGGACGCGAATCCCGTCGATCGCCGTGTCCTGCCAGCCGGCCTCGCCGCCGCGCACGATGACGAGCGGGTCGCCGGTCCGGTCGGGCGGCCAGCCTTTCCACGACTGGATCGCGGATTCCGTCGACGGATCGACGCCCCGGATGCGATCCATCAGGCGTGCCTTGAGCGTTGCCGGTGGATCGCACGGGGACGACGCGCCGGCCAGATCGGTGACGGCCTCGGAGTACGTGGCGACTTCCGCCCGGCAGAGCGCGCAGACCGCGAGGTGCGCCTCGTAGAGGCCGGCGGCATCGGGCTCCAAACCATGCAGCACGTACCGGGCCGCACGGTCGCGATCGTCGTCCAGGAGCTCGGCGTGAGGCTTCATGCGACTGAATCTCCATCTTCGGTGAGCAAGCGCCGAAGGAGCATCAGCCCGGAGCGGATCCTCGTCTTGATCGTGCCCAGGGGCTGACTGGAGGCGGTTGCGATTTCCGTGTGGGTCATCCCGCAAAAATAGGAGCAAAGGAGCGCTTCGCGCTGCTCGGCCGAAAGCGACATCAACGCGCGCCGGACGCGCGCCGCCCGCTGGGATTCGCCGCTTTCGGCTTCCGGCGAGAGGGCGAGAGACGGGATCGACAGCGCGGCCTCGAGCGACGTCGTTCGTTCCGCCGCTTTCGCGCGGGTGCGCAGGGTGTCGAGCGCGCGCGTCCTGCCGATGCTGAGGAGCCAGGCAATCGCACTCCCTTTCGCCGGCTCGAAGCGCCCGGCCTGGCGCCAGGCTTGAGCGAACGTGTCGAGGGTGGCTTCTTCGGCGAGCGCCCGGTCGCGGACGATCTGAAGGGTCAGGGCGAACACCCGTCCGCTGGTGAGGTCGTAGAAAGACTCGAGCGCCCGTTCGTCACCGGTCGCCATTCGGGCGATGACGGCGGCCAGAGCCGAGGCCGGGTCGGACCCGGGCGCGGGCATACGAAACTGCGCAACGCTCCCCATGTGCTGGATGTACGGTACACCGGACCGATCCGGATTGGGTCAGTCGGAATTCCCGTGTTTTTCAGCCATGTCGGGACGGCGGACGGCCCAGCGCTCGGACCAGGTCTTGAAGGCGTCGACCTTCGCGCTGTTGACCGCGCACCAGCGCGCCGCGTCGGGATCGCCGCCGGCTTCACGAACGGTGTAGGCCAAGGCTTCCATGTGGCCGGCATTGCGGATCTCGTCGAAATAGTCGAGGACGAACGGCCGCCAGAACACGTCCGTCGTTCCCTTCGCGTGGAGCGCCGAGACCAGCCGGAGCGACGTATCCATGGCATACGCGAAGAAGCGCGCATCGGAGGCCTTCGACCAGGACGGATCGTGCCGGAGCGCCGCGACCATCGCCAGGCCCTTGGCCTCGGCCTTTTCCGCCACGTCGGAATCGGACGCGCCGGCCGCACCCTGGAACAGGACGTGCCACGCTTCGGCCGCGGCATCCTTCGCCCGGGCGTCGTCGGATTCGAGGGTCGAAGACCGGACGTACGCCGCGAATGCGCGGCCGGGCGCGCCCGTCGCCGACAGGGCGTCCCCGAGCGCGCGCCAGGCGGCGGCGGTGTAGGGCTCGCGCTCGAGACACTGCTCGATTTCGGCGACCGCGTCATCGACGCGGTTCAACCCCTCGAGGCTGAGCGCGTGCTGGACACGCAGGGACGTCGACTCCGGCCAGGCGTTGATCCCCGTGCGCAGAACCGCCTCGGCCTGCGCCCAATCGGCCAGGCGGGCGTACGAGTTGCCGACGATGGCATAGAGATCCGCGGGCGCGGTCTTGTCCTCGGCCAGAAGAGTCTCACCGACGTGAGCGGCCTCGCGGAACTCGCCCACCGCGTGGAGCGAGAGCGCGAGCCCATAGATGACCTGAGGATTTTCGGGATCGACCTCGCGAATCTGCTCCAGCAGCGCGATGGCTTCGCGGTGATTGCCCGCATCCTGGAGACGGGATGCGGCGACGAGGCGATCCGACGGCGCTCCATCGGCGAGCGCCGGAATTCCGACCGCGAGTAAACATGCGGCTGCGCTCGCGAGCGCGGCTTTGATCCGCATTTGCCGATCCTCCTGTGCCGGGACTGAATTTGCGCCCTGGGATCGGGAAAGGCCAGTGCCGCTATAATTGGGCGGTCCTGCAACACTTCGCTCCCATGAGAGGACATCCTTTTCTCGCGCTAATTCTCGTCGGACTCGCGGTGTTCTCCCCGCTCGTTCTCGCGGAGGCCCCCCCCGGCCCCCCGAAAGTCCGCGAGCTGATCGCCGCCGACCGGGTCGATTCGGCCCTCGAACTGGCACGCAGCCTCGCCGCTGAGGCCGACGACGCGGACACGATCACAGCGCTGGGCGAGGCGCTCTATCGCGCGGGTTCGATCGACGAAGCGGGCGCGTCGCTGGCGCCGCTCGCCGCAAAGGACGACGCCCCCGCGCGGGCGCTCGCAGAGCTCGGCCTCGTGCGCGCCGCTCAAGGGAAAGACGATGAAGCGCGCGCGCTGATGGAGCGCGCGGTCGCCGCCGCGCCGGCCGATCCCTGGGTCGCGTTCCGCGCGGCGGGCACCGCCGCCTCCCGAGCGAAGGCGATCGAGAGGCTCGAGGCGTACCTGTCGGGGTCGCCGGACGACGACCGCGACCGCATCGAAGGCGCCAAGGGCACGATCCGTCTCTATCGCGCGCTGGGCGAGCGGAAGGTGTGGGTGCCCGTGCGGCGGCCGGACCGGCTCGATCTTCCGTTGAAGCCGCTTCCCGGAACGGGGGGCGGCTACGTCGTCGAGGCGTCGATCGCGAACGGAAAGAAGCTGCGGCTACTTCTGGACACCGGAAGCTCCGGACTCTTCGTCGTCCTGCGCGCCGTCAAGAAAGGAGGCCTGTCGCCTCTCTCGGAAGAGACCGTGTTCGCGGGCGGAGATGCGGGACGCACGGTCTCGTCGAGGGGTCTTCTATCGAGGTTCGCTCTCGGCGATCTCGAGTTTTCCGATGCCCTCGCAACGACGACGAAGGACGAATTCGATCCGCAGGGCCGGATCCACGGGGTCCTGGGACTGTCCGTGTTCTCGGGCTACCGCGTGACGATCGATCTCGCCCACGGCCGCTTGAGCCTCAGCCGGGGCGGCGGCGAGCTCGACGGCGCGCCGTACTGGAGCGTCGAAGGGCAGATGCTCGTCCGTGCCTCGGTGGCTCCCGGCCGCGACGGGCTGTTCCTGTTCGACACGGGCGCCGTTCGATCGATGCTGTCCCGCTCGATCGTCGCGACCTTGCCGGGCGCCAAGACCGACCGCCCCGCCTCCGTGCGCACTTATGGGGGGAACGTCGCCGACGCCTCCTCGGTGCGAGGCGTGAAGCTCCGCTACCAGCAGGCGGAAAGCGGCGGCGATCCCGTCCACGCGTCCGACCTCACGCAGCGGAGCCGCCTGTCGGGTGTCGAAGTGGCCGGATTTCTGGGGATGGACGTCCTCGACCGCACGACGATCGTCGTCGACACGGACGCGCAGCGTGTGTCCGTCACGGCGGCGAAGAAGTGACGCCCGACCGCGATCAGCTCAAGCGGCAGCTCGACAACGCCGCCGATCCGACCATGGAAGCGGTCGTGCGCCTTGCGCGGGCGGTGCGCTCTCTGCCGGCCGCGCGGGCCGATCGTCCCGCGCACGCGCTGATCGTCGGCGGGTTCGTGCGGGACGCGCTGCTCGGGCGCGCGACCACGGATGCCGACGTCGAAGTCTACGGCGTGCCGAGCGATCGGCTCGAGGAGATCCTCTCGGATCTGTTCCCGGGGCGCGTCAACCTCGTTGGACGATCGTTCGGGGTAATGAAGGTGAGCCTCCCCGAAGGCCGCGTCCTCGACGTTTCCATTCCGCGCACCGATTCGAAAACCGGCGCAGGCCACCGCGGCTTCACGGTGCAGGGCGATCCGTTCCTCGAGTTCTCCGAAGCGTCACGCCGGCGCGACTTCACGGTGAACGCGCTCGCGTGCGATCCGCTGACGGCCGGAGTGCTCGACGCCCATCAGGGGATCGACGACCTGTCGCGCGGCGTTCTTCGCGTGGTCGACGCGCGCACGTTTCCCGAGGACCCGCTGCGTGTCTGGCGCGCCTTCCAGCTCGCCGCCCGGCTTGGGTTCGAGATCGAGCCGCAAACCGCGGACCTGGTGTCGTCGATGGTCCGCTCGGGGGCGGCGAGCGAGCTGACCGGCGAGCGCGTCACCGAGGAGATCCGGAAGCTCCTGGGCGCCGCGCGGCCGTCGATCGGCCTTCGTCCGGCGCGGGCGACCGGCGCCATCGCTTCCTTCTTTCCCGAGCTCGAGGCGCTCGCCGCGACCGAGCAGGACCCGGAATGGCATCCGGAAGGCGACGTCTGGACTCACACCTTGATGGTCGTGGACGCCACGGCGGCCGTCTTGGCCTCCTCGCGCTGGCCGGTCGACGACGAGGAGCGCCTGCCCGTGATGCTCGGCGCGCTGCTTCACGATCTCGGAAAGCCGTTGACCACCGAGCGGGCCATGAAGGACGGCCACTTGCGCGTCGTCTCTCCCCGGCACGAGGCCGCGGGCGAAGCGCCGGCGCGGGCCGTACTCTCACGCATGACGTTCGGCGAGGACACCGAGCGCGCCGTGCTCGCGATCGTCCGCTGGCATCTCTCGCCGGGTTCCCTCCATTACGCCCGGGAACGCGGCGAGATGGACGAGCGGGCCTACGTCAACGCCGTGCGCAAGGTCTTGAAGCGGATCCACCCCGTCCGCTGGCCCGTGCTGATCGCCGCATGCGAGGGCGACTGGCGCGGCCGCGGCCTGCCTGGCGTCGACGAGCTGCCGTTCGACCCGGGCCGCCGGTTCGCTGAGGCCGTCGCCGCGGGCGGGCTCGACGTCGCCCCCGAAATGCCGCTGGTGCTCGGCCGCGATGTGCTGGCGCTCGGGGTCGCCCCTGGGCCCGAGGTCGGCCGCTTGATCGCCGAGGTCGAGGCCGCCCGCGATCGCGGCGAGATCGAGCGCCGCGAGGAAGCTCTGGACCTGTTGCAGGAGTTGGCTCGGAGAGGTTGAGGCCAGACAATACTAGGTCGCCGGTACCGCGGTGCACCGGCGACCCAAGGCGGGGTACTTCGTTTCGCGGACTCGCTGTCTAAACGGTTCCGGCCGGCCGAAACCCCCTGCGGATAGAGTTACCCCCCGGATCGGACGAGCCCATCCCCCAAATGGGGGAATCGTAGGTAAATTTCCTACTCAGTCCGGTCTTGCATGGGTCAAGACGCGCCGGATGAGATCGGCCTGACGTCTCGCCCCGGTCTTCGCAAACACGCTCTTCAAGTGGCTGCGCGCCGTGTGAGCGCTGATCCCGAGCGCCGAGGCCGACTGATTGAGGGAGAGCCCGTCGACCATGCGCTCGACGAGAGCCACCTCGGCACGGCTCAAGCGGTGCGCGTCCGCGAACACCCGGAGCGGAGCGGCACGCGCCGCGTCGGGCTCTTCGATCAGGACGACCACGCGCGCGGTTCTCGAACCGGGAAACGTTCCCGTCACCCCCGTCGGGGCCACCATGGCGGACAGCGCCCGCTGGCCGCCCGGGCGCGGAAGCGCGAGCGCGCCGCCGTGCTTCAGGAATCGGCCCGAATCGACCGACGCCGCGCCGAAGATCATCTGCTGGAGCTGAACCTCCGCGCGCGTGTCGAACGCCACCAGGACCCCGCGCTCGACGCGCAGCCCGTCACCGGCTTCGAGGAGCTTCCTTGCGCTCGAGTTCATCTCCACGACGCGGCAACGGCGGTCGAGGAAGATCAACGCGAGCGGGAGGCGCTCGAGCGCGCCCGAGAACGCGTTTCGGCCGGCCTGAACCATCTCGAGCCGCGACTGGATCCGGATCGCTTGCATGAGGTGCGGGGTGATCACGGCGAGGATGCGGCGCTCGGCGGCCCCGAAGGGATGGGAGCGATGAGGCCGGCCCGCCGAGAAATACGACAGCGGATCCGGTTCCGCCGAGAGAACGGCGCGGATCGAGTAGCGGCAGTCGAGGGGCCGCAAGAATTCCAGGTAGTAGTCCGACCGCAGGAAGATCTCGTCCGGGCACATCTCTTCGCCGGTCAGGATCGCTCCCGGCTTGAGCA
>CAZYHZ010000064.1:0-23346 GCA_964647625.1 uncultured Acidobacteriota bacterium | reverse complement strand
GACAAGTCGCAGGAGGAGTCCATTCCATCAGAGCGAACGCGGCGCGCCGATCCGCGCGGCGCGCAACACGGAGAGTGCCGTGAGTGACAATCATCTCTTGCTGAATTGAATTTGTAAGAAAAAGGGGACTGTCCCCTAAAACACGAGCTCCATGCCTTCGCGCGCGACGAGGGCGGTGGGGAGCTCGAGGCGGGCGACGCGCTCCACCTCGTCGAGCTGATCGTCGGTGTGCTCCGGATGGTGGTGGAACAGAACGAGCGTTTTCACCTTGGCGCTGCGCGCGACCTGGACGGCGGCGTACCACGTGCTGTGGCCCCAGCCCTTGCGGAGCGTCTCGTACTCCGCCTGCAGGTAGGTCGCGTCGTAGATCAGGTAGTCGGCTTCGCGGCAGAACTCCACGAGCGCCTTGTCGACGGCTTCGACCCCGTGCTCGTGATCGGTCGCGAAGATCAACCGGTGGCTGCCGTGCGACAAACGGTAGGCGACCGAGCCGTCGGGATGGGACAGCGGCATCGAGTCGACGAGGACGTCGCCGACCTCGAACGACGAGCCATCGACGTCCTTGAAGTGGACCGATGCGGGAACGCCCGCGAACGACACCGGGAAGTACGGCGGGGCGATCAGGGTCTCGAGGTTGCGGCGGACCGTCCGGCCGTCGGACGCGAAACCGTGGAAGATGATCGTGCTCGCCGGGTCGTACAGCGGCTGGAAGAGCGACAGTCCCTCGACGTGGTCGAAGTGGTAGTGCGAGAGGAACACGTTGTACCGGGTCGGCCTCCCCGCCCGCTTCTTGGCGATCGTGGAGCCGAGCATCCGGACGCCCGTGCCGCCATCCAAGATCAGGTATTCGTCCTCCGCCAGCTCGATCGCGGCGCAGGCGGTGTTACCGCCGTAGCGGAGCTTGTCGGGCTCGGGGGTCGCGACGGTCCCGCGGACGCCCCAGAACCTCAGCCGATGGACTGTCCCTGCCATGCCCCCGCTCCCGGTTCGCGATCGCCGGATTCTAGACCGGACAACCTGAAAACCCCGCCTTTCTTTCCTTCACGTAACCGGAAATCCGGGCGAAGGGCCAACTCCGTCCCCCGGGTTACAGAAATGGGGGTAAATTTTCGACCGAAAGTCGCTCGTTGGATACGATGGGGAACGAACCCGCTGCGCCGAAGGGGGGAAGCATGCGTACGTGCATCGCTTTGGTCAGCTGCGCGCTCGTGTCCGGTCCGGTAGCGCTTGCCGCCACCAAGACCATCGACCTCGACGGCAACGCCGCGAACGCCGCCGAGAGCCAGTGCGACCTCAACGTCCTGCAGACGTTCCCCGTCCAGATCGAAAACAAGGTCACGAACCGCGCGGTCGGCGACGCGTTTACGTTCGCCTGGCCGTCGTCGGGACCGGGCGGGTTCACGACGAGCTTGGCACCCGGCTCGGCCGGCGGCGTCGGCGCGACGTGGACCTGGACGACCAACCAGAGCGTCTTCGCGTTCACGGGAAGCACGTGCGACAAGGATGTGTGCTTCGCGAGCACCGGAGGCCCCGACCAGTTCTCGAGCTTCTGCAGCCTCGCATGCACGGCCGACGGCACCCGGGTCACGCTGGCCAAGGGCGCACTGGCCGGCTCGGTGGTCCTGAGCTGGACCGGCGGGACGGCCGCGTTCACCGTCTATCGGGCGACGCGCGCGCTCGGTATCGTGAACACCCCGAACGCGATCGGAAACACGTCGTCGTTGACGTTGACCGATACTCCCACAGGCACCGACTCGATCGAATATTACATCGTTCGCGGGACCGATTGCGCTCAGCGGAAGGCCTGCGCCCGTGACGCCGACTGCTCGGCACCCGGCGACGGAAGCTGCTTCAGCCGCGGACCGTTCGGCGTTCCCGGCCGTTCACTCGTCAGCAACGACGTGACGGTGTCGTCGGCATCGCTGACCGCGAGCTTGATCACGTTTTTCAGCCCACCGAAAGAGGTGTTCCGCGCCACCAGCAACGCGGGGCCCGGCGGGTTCTCGGAAACGCTCACGAACAGCACGAACAGCCCCCTCACGGTGACCGTGCCGGCGTATCCGCCCGGTTGCTGCCCCGCAAACCCCGACGTCCCCCACCAGCTCCGGTGCGGCGATGTCTGTGTGGACTACCTGAACGATCCCGAAAACTGCGGCGCCTGCGGGAACGTCTGCGGCGACGGGACCTGCTGCTCCGGCGGAGAGTGCGTGTCCGTCTGCAGCGAGGGCGAGACGTGGTGCGGCGACGGCTGCTCTGATCTCACGAGCGACAGCGCCAACTGCGGCGCCTGCGGCAACGCCTGCGACGAGGGGACGTTCTGCTCCGAAGGCGCTTGCCACCCGATTTGCGGCGAAGGCGAAGACTACTGCTCCGGGGAGTGCGCGAACCTCCAGAACGACAATTTGAACTGCGGGGCCTGCGGAAACCAGTGCGGCGACGGGACCTGCTGCTCATTCGGATCCTGCGTGTCTCTCTGCTCGGACGGACGGGTCTGGTGCAACGGCAAGTGCGTCGATCTGCAGAACGACAGCGGAAGCTGCGGGGTCTGCGGAAACGCCTGCGGCGGCGAGTCGTGCTGCGACGGAGGCACCTGCGTCTCGTTCACCTGCAACGGTGGCGGCACGCAGTGCGGGTCCGATTGCGTCGACACCAATTTCGACGACAACAATTGCGGCGCCTGCTTCCACGCGTGCGATTACTACCAGTCGTGTTACCAAGGCGAGTGCGGCGGGGGCGAACGTCGCGCGCCTTCCGGCGGCTTCCCTCCGCCTTCGTGTCCCAACTCGAGCCCGTCGACGCCGGTGGACGGCTACTGTCCGAACATCGGGTTGACGCAAGCGCACGTGCCCCCCGCCGTCTCGAACCCACCGCGGGGAGTCGACCCGGGCAGCTGCCCGACGATCGAGCGCCGCGGGGATTTCGAGGACACGCCCACGTGCACGGTCGACGCGAGCGTTCAGACCGTCCCGCCGGGTGGATCGCAGACGACGTGCCATCCGGGCGGAGGTTTGTTCAAAGAGACCCCAACTGCGATCCAGGTGTGCGGCGACGGCATCCCGGGCGTCGACGGCACGTGCGGCGCCGGCGCGACCAAGATCACGACGGGAACCTTCAACCGGTTCGTCCCGGACCCGACGCACACGGCCGGGAACGCCTTCGTCACGCCGGCCGGAATTCACGTGGTCTCGGACACGACCGGCGACGGGCTGCTCGAGCCGGGCGAGACCGGAACCATCGTCGTGGACGTTGTCAACGCGGGCCTGCTCAACATCACCGACGCGCACGGCACCCTTCAAGCGCCGCTGATCGACCTCACCGATGACGGCGTGTCGAACCCGGTCGGCCTGACGCTGGGGACCGGAGCGGCGTCTTTCGGAACCATCTTCGGGACGCCTCTCGCGACCTCGTGCACGGCGCCGCCGTCCCAGACGGCTTCGAGCAATCCGGGCTTTCCGATCACCGTGCCCCCGAACCATCCCGGCGACAGCGCGCATCCGCTGGTCCTGTCGGTCACCGGCACCGTCGACGGCGGTCCGTTCGCGATGGACGTTCCGCTCTCGCTCGGCATCGCCGACCGCTGCGATCCGACGGCGCACACCCGCGACTTCGATTCGCTCGACGGCCTTTCAAACCCGATGGCCAAGCTCGTTCCCCTCGGCGACCCCGTGATCTTCCCGAGCAGCCCGTTCTCCGCCGGCTCGACACGGCCGCTGAAGCTGCGGGTGGGCTGCGGGGGGACGAGCCTCGACGACAAGTCCGTCGACGCGCCCGAGATCGTCGGCCTCTCCGAGGAGACGCGCGGCGACCTCGACATCCAGCTGCTCAATCTGAACGGTGACGGGAACAACCCGAACGACCCGTTCTTCCGGTTCAACAACACGCTGGTCGGAAGCCAGTGGACCTATAGCATGAAGACGACGCTGATCGGCAAGGGCCGATTCACGTTGAAGATCAAGATCGCCGGCAAGAAAGTCTACGCGACCGGTTTCGTTCTCGAATAGCCAGGAGGCCGCCCCACCATGTCCCGCTCCGTCACCGTCCGCTTGTTTTGCACCTCGATCCTCTTCTGCGCCGCGCTCCTTGCGGCCGTCCCGGCCCGCTCCGCCGCGAAGGCCGTCGATCTCGACGGCAATCCCGCAAACGGAGCGGAGAGCACCTGCGAGCTGAACGTGCTCCAGACGTTCCCCGTCCAGATCCAGACGAAAATCACGAATCGCGCGGTGGGCGACTCCTACACGTTCTCCTGGCCATCGGCCGGACCCGGCGGCTTCCGCTCGAGCCTGACGCCCGGCTCGACCGGCGGCGTCGGCGCCATCTGGACCTGGACGACGAACCAGAGCGTCGTGTCCTTCAGCGGAGGGACCTGCGACAGGGACATCTGCTTCAACTCGACCGGTGGGCCGGATGCCACGGCGAGCTATTGCAGCAACGCCTGCGCCGCGGACGGCACCACGATCAACCTCGCAAAAGGAGCCGCCGCGGGAACCGTGGTCCTCAACTGGACGGGCGGAACGGCGGGATTCACCGTCTATCGATCGACCAACAGCGTCGGCCTCACGGTCGGCGCGAACATCGTCGGCTCCACGGCCTTGACGACGTTCACCGACACGCCGCCGGCCACCGACGCCGTCAGCTTCTATCTGGTCCGCGGAACCGACTGCGCGGCGCGCAAAGCCTGCACGTCCGACGCCGATTGCGGGGCGCCCGGCGACGGAAGCTGCTTCAACCGCGGCCCGTTCGGGGTTCCCGGCCGGTCCCTTCTCGCCAACGACGTCACGGTGTCGGCGGCGTCCCTGACCGCCAGCCTCATCACGTTCTTCAGCCCTCCCAAGGAAGTCTTCCGCATCACCAGCTCGACCAATTCCGGAAGCTTCTCCGAGACGGTCTCGAACACCGGCACGCAGCCGGTGACGTACCAGACGCCGGCGTATCCGCCCGGGTGCTGTCCGGCGAATCCGGACGTCCCTCACCAGCTCCGGTGCGGCGCCGTCTGCGTCGACTATCTGAACGATCCGTATAACTGCGGCGCCTGCGGCAACGTCTGCGGCGACGGGACCTGCTGCACGGATGGTCAGTGCGCGTCGGTGTGTGCCGCGGGCCTGACGTATTGCAACGGGGAGTGCGCCGACTTCCAGAATGACAATAACAATTGCGGCGCCTGCGGCAACGTCTGCGGCGAGGGGACCTGCTGCAACGAGGGCGCCTGCGAATCGATCTGCCCCGCGGGCCAGATCTACTGCAACGGCAAGTGCGTCGACACTCAGAACGACAACGCCAACTGCGGCGGGTGCGGCAATGCGTGCGGCGACGGGACCTGCTGCAACGAGGGCGCGTGCGCGTCGATCTGCGCCGCCGGCCAGACCTACTGCAACGGAGAGTGCGCCGACTTCCAGAACGACAGCAACAACTGCGGAAGCTGCGGGAACGTCTGCGGAGAGGGCACCTGTTGCAACGGCGGCGTCTGCGCGTCCGAATGCCCGGCCGGCCGGATCTACTGCAACGGGCAGTGCTACGACCCGTTGGACGACCCGGGAAATTGCGGCGGCTGCGGCATCAACTGCGGCCCGCTGGGGATTTGTGTCGCGGGAACGTGCGAGCCGTGCAGCGGCGCGGGCGGCGCCAAGAACTCGTGCGACAACACCTGCGTCAACCTGAACACCGATCCGTACAACTGCGGCGGCTGCGGCGTCAGCTGCAACACGGGCTGCCCGTCGAACTTCCACGGCGTGTGCAGCAACGGGCAGTCCTGCCGCTGTGTGAACGGACCTCCGGCCCCGCCGCCGCCCCCCAACATCCCGCCGCCGATTCCGGCGGTGTGCCCCAATCCGAATCCATCGGCGGGGCCGGTGCCCGGCGTGTGCCCGAACACGCATCCGACGTTCCCGATCGACGGCGTCTGCCCGAACCCGCATCCGTCGGCGGGCCCCGTGCCCGGGGTTTGCCCCGTCCTCACGGATCCGCCTCCTCCCGAATCCGAGACGTGCATCGTGACGAACACCGTCGCGACGATCCCCCCCGGGGGCTCATCGACGGTGTGCACCCCCGGCGGCGTGCTTTACAAGGAAGTGCCGACCGCGATCACGATCTGCGGCGACGGCATCCCGGGTGTCGACGGCGTGTGCAACAACTCGACCGGCAAGGTGACGATCGGGACCTACAACCGCCTCTTGCCGGACACCTCCAAGGTCGTCGGGGACGCCTTCCTTACTCCGTACGCGATCCACATCGTGTCGGATACGAGCAACGACGGGCTGCTCCAGCCGGGCGAGTCGGCGAGCCTGATCATCGACCTGCTCAACGCCGGCCCCAAGGTGATCTCGAATGCGACCGCGACGCTCCAGGCACCGGCGGTCGACTTGAGCGACGACGGCGTCGCCAACCCGGTCGGCATCGCGATCGGCACGCCGACCTCTTCGTACGGCACGATCTACGGGACTTCGCCGTCGACCGCGTGCCTTCCCGGATCGCTCCAGATCGCGTCCAACACTCCGGCGTTCCCAATCACCGTCCCGGCGAGCCATCCCGAGGACAGCAGCCATCCGATGGTTCTGGGCGTCAGCGGGACCGTCGACGGGCACCCATTCTCGATGGACGTCCCGGTTTCGCTGGGCATCGCCGATCGTTGCGATGTGAGCTCGGGCCTCCGCGGCTACGACGGGCTGGACGGGCTGGTGAGCCCGATGGCCAAGCTCGTGCCTTTGGGCGATCCGATCCCGATGCCCTCGAAGGCCTTCTCGGCGGGCAACACCCGGCCGATGAAGCTGAGAGTGCTGTGTGGGGGTGTCAATCTGACGGATTCCATGGTCGATCCGCCCCAGATCGTCGGCCTGTCCGAGCTCAGCCGGGGCGAGCTGGACATCCACGCCCTGAACCTGAATTCCGACAACGGGAGCAATCCGAACGACCCGGACTTCAGGTTCAACAACACCACCCTGCAGGGTGGCAGCCAGTGGATTTACAACATGCGCACCTCGCTGATCGGCACCGGGACCTTCACGGTGAGGATCAAGATCGGCGGCCGAAAGGTCTACGTCGCGGGGTTCGTCCTCCAGTAAGTTGCGGCTGGGGATAGAATTGCGGGCGCCGCCTCGGTTGGGCGGCGGCGTCTCCGGCGGGGGGAACCATGAAAGACTTGGCTGACCCGTACGTGCTCGATCTACGCGCGAGGGTGTTCGTCACCGTCGCCGCTTTCTCGATTGCCGCGACATTCTCGGCGCGCGCCGCGGACACCGGCGTCGCGAAGGTCACCGCGATACAGAACACCGTTGAGACGAAGACGGCAGCGTCCCCGTCGTGGAAGCCCGGGAGCGAGGGGCAGATGCTCGCCGCGCAAGACCACGTGCGCACCGGCGCCGGGAGCCGCGCTTCGATCCTCTACTCCGACCAGACCCTTCATCGCCTGAACGAAAAGAGCGAGGTCGAGATCCTGCCTCCCTCGGGCGCCGGAACCGGCGTCGTCAAGATCCTGTCCGGCCAGAGCTACTTCACCACGCGCACGCCGAAGGATTTCGGCCGCGTGCAGACGCCGACCGTGACGGCCGCGATCAAGGGCACGGAGTTCGCCGTCAGCGTCGCCGACAACGGCGCGTCGACGATCACGATGATCGAAGGGACGGTCGAGGCGTCGAACGAGTTCGGCGCGGTCACCGTCACCAAGGGCGAAGAAGCGGTGACCGAGCCCGGGAAGGCGCCCCAGCGCCGTGTCGTCGTGCGCCCCCGCGACGCCGTCTTGTGGTCGCTCTATTACCCGCCGGTCCTCTCCGGCGCCGACCGCGGCAACGGATCGCTCGATCGCGCGGCGACGGCCCTTTCGAGCGGGCAGGTCGACGAGGCCCGAAAGCTGGTTGACGAGGCCAAGTCGCAAGATCCGCACAATGCGGCCGCTCTCGCGATGGGCTCGGTCTTGGCCTTGGTCGCCGATCACCGCGATGACGCCCGCAAGATGGCCGACGACGCGCTCGCGGCGAACGGCTCGTCGCCGTCCGCGCTCCTCGCGCGGTCGTACGTGGCCCAGTCCGATTTTGATCTGGCGCGAGCGCGCGAGCTGGCCGACAAGGCCGCGGCCGCCGATCCGTCGAACTCCGAGGCTCTCGCCCGCTCGGCCGAGATGAGCCTCGCGATGGGCGATCACGAGAAGGCCAAGTCGTCCGCCGAAGCCGCGGTCGCCAAGCAGCCGGGAAACGCGCGGGCGCTCACCGTGCTCGGGTTCGTCGAGCTGGCCGCGTATCACACCGATCCGGCCGCCGGGTATTTCGACAAGGCCGTCTCCGCCGATTCCGGCTTCCCACTGGCGCACGCCGGACGCGGCATCGCGCGGATCCGCCAGGGCCACGTCGATTCCGGACGCGAAGAGCTTCAAACCGCCGCGACGCTCGACCCGGGCGAGTCGCTCTACCGCTCGTACCTCGGCAAGGCCTACTACGAAGAGCGCCGCTCGAAGGAGGCCGCGAAGGAGCTGGCCGCCGCGAAGGACCTCGATCCGAAGGATCCGACGCCGTGGCTGTACTCCGCGATCCTCCTCCAGAACGAGAACCGGCCGATCGAGGCGCTCAAGGACCTGAACGGAGCGATCGAGCGGAACGACAACCGCGCGGTCTACCGCTCGCGGCTGCTGCTCGACGAAGACCGCGCCGTGCGCGGCGCCGACCTCGCGCGCGTGTACGACGACCTCGGGTTCGACTACCTCGGGCTCGTCTCGGCGCGCCGCTCGGCCGACCTCGATCAGGCGAACTTCTCGAGCCACCTCTTCCTCGCGGGCAACTACCGCGACCTGTCCGGCTTCGCGCAGTCGTTCCTGTCCGAGACGCTCCAGGCGCGAATCTACCAGCCGATCGGCGCGAACGCCGCGCGGCCCGACGCCTTCGGCGGCCCCGTCGCCCTCAACGAGTACACCGCGCTGTTCGACCGGCCGCGCGTGCGCGGGTTCCTCGACGCCACGTACGGTTACACGGACACCAACCTCGACAACACGCCGAACACGATCGACAACAGCCGCACGTGGAGCGGAAGCGCCGTCGGGACGTACAACGACGACCACGTCGCGGCGTCGCTGTCCGTACGGCACCTCAAGGACGACGGGTTCCGCGTCAACAACGAGCAGGACACGACCGTCTACAACGGCTTCGTCCAGGTGGCCCCGACCGCCCACGACACGTTCCAGGCGAGCATCATCTTCGCCGACAGCGACACGGGCGATCTTCCGCTGCGCCAGATCCCGACCAACTTCTTTCCGGAGTCGATCGACACCCGCGAGTGGAACGTGGGCCTCGGCTGGCACCACCACTCGTCGCCGGCGCTCGACTACGCGGTCTCGGGAATCTGGAACGAGACGAAGCAGGCGCTGACGCTCCAGGGCTCGGGCACCGGCGAGGCGCGCCTGTCCGGGCCGCAGGGCGAGGGACAGGTCGTCTACCGGCAGCAGCACGCGACCTGGATCGGCGGCGCCGGGTTCTTCGACGGCACCTTCGACGCGGGCGCGGCCGGATCGGGCGCTGAAAAATTCGGAAGCCTCTATGGCTACGGCAAGATCCGCGGCCTCGGGCCGGTCGAGCTGACCTTGGGCCTTGCGGCCGAAGCCGTGGACACCCCGGTCGGCCTGCTCCCGCCCCGCGATTCGAACATCCTGCCGACCGACCAGACCTACAACGACTGGTATCTGTCGCCGAAGGTCGGCGCAACCGCGACGTGGAGGACGGGAACCACGTTGCGGGCCGCGATCTTCTCGCGCCTCGCCTCCCCCATCGGGAGGCTCCAGACGCTCGAGCCGACCCAGGTGTCGGGCTTCAACCAGTTCTACGAAGACATCGGCGGCACGCGCTCGCGCAACTACGGGCTGGGCGCCGACCAGCAGTTCGGCATCGTCTTCTTCGGCCTGTCCTGGCTCCGCCGCGACCGGACGATCCCCGAGGCGACCTGTCCGCTGCCCGACCCGTTTGCGGGCTGCTCCGGCCAGGCCGGCTCGATCGTCGTCGACCGCGAGAGCCACGACGATCTCGCGAACGCCTACGTCAACGTGCTCGCCGGCAAGCGCGTCGCGGTCTCCCTCGACTGGAACTACGACAAGAAGCGGTTCAACACGACGACGATGTCGCCGCTGTTCCTCTTCCAGGACCGGTTCGAGACCAATCGCATCCGCCCGCAGGTCCGCGTGTTCCTGCCGTGCGGGTTCTACACCGTCGTCGCCGGCTCGCACTACGATCAGCAGGTCGATCAGTTCGACGATCTCACCTCGTCCGCGCGGACGACGGTGAATGCGAACTTCTGGACGCTCGATGCGACCGTCGGCTACCGGCTCCCCCGGCGCTACGGGACCATCTCGCTCGAGGGAACGAACCTCACCGACGAGCAGTTCGACTTCTACGAGCAGTCGCTCCAGGAAAACGTGATCCCCGCGCGTCGTGTGATCCTGAGGGCGAACTTCACGTTCTGATGACCCTCTGGAGGCGCCTGCGCCGCGCTCGCGCGGCGTTCCTCCTGGCCTTGATCCCGGGTGCCATCGGGATTGCGCTGACCTATTGGCCGCCGTCCATCACCCTGGAGAAGGCAGGCGGGCTCGATTCGCTGTTCAGGCTGCGCGGGCGCCGGACCGCTCCATCCGACGTCTGCGTCGTCGCGATCGACGAAGACTCGTACAAGGTGATCGAGCGCGACTCGTCCTTGGCCTGGCCCCGCGCCAAGCATGCCGAGCTGATCCGCATGCTGAAGCGCGAGGGCGCGCGGGCGGTTGCGTTCGACATCCTCTTCACCGACCCCGGCCAGGACCCTTCGGTGGACGAAGCCCTCGCCGCGTCGATCAAGGAGGCCGGAAACGTCGTGCTCGGCGCGACGGTTCACGTGACCGAAGATCCGCTGTTCCGGCAGACTCAGGTCGAGGAGCCCTACGAGCCTTTCTCGAAGGCGGCCGCCGCGGTCGCCGACGTGAACCTTCCACCCGACAGCGACGGCGTCATCCGCTACGCGTGGCCTGCGCGCGACGGCCGTCCGGGCCTGGGGCTGGCGGCGTACGAGATCGCGACGCACGACAACTCGCAGCGCAACAACGACACGCGAGTGATCGACTACTACGGCCCCGCGCGCTCGATCAAGACGATCTCGATCTACCAGGCGCTCGAGCCGGAAAAATACCTGCCCGCCGGTTTTTTTCAGGACAAGATCGTGTTCGTCGGGCAATCGATGGACTCGCAGCCGGGGATCGCCGTCAAGGACGCTTTCCTCACGCCGTTCCGCGGTCGGAACGGCTCGATGACGTTCGGCGTCGAGATCCACGCCACGCTCGCCGCCGACGTGCTCGAAGGCCGGCGCATCACGCTGCTGCCGCGCTGGGTCGAAGCGCTGCTCTTGCTCCTCATCCCGCTCGTCGCATCGCTGCTGTTCATCGGCCTGCGCCCGCTCGCCGGCGGGGCGGCGTTCATCGTTCTGGTGCTCGTGCCCTGGGCAATCGGATACGCCGCGTTCAAGACGGGCAACATCTGGATTCCAGTCGTCATTCCCTCCGCGATCCAGGTCCCGGTCTGCTACGGGCTGAGCCTGCTCTGGTACTACCTGACGACGGTCCGCGAGCGCGAGAAGATCAAGCGCGCGTTCGGCCTGTACCTCTCCCCCGAGATGATCAAGCGGATCGCCGCGGACCCCGACGCCGTCAACCTCGGCGGGCAAGAGATCGTCGGCACCGCCGTGTTCACGGACATCAAGGGGTTCACCTCGATCGCCGAAGGCATGACCGCCGAAGCGACGGCGGGGATGCTCAACGCCTACTTCTCCGACGCGACCCGCCACGTATTCGACGCCGGCGGCACGCTGATCAAGTACATCGGCGACGCGGTGTTCGCGATTTGGGGCGCGCCGATCCCGAGAGACGACCACGCGACCCAGGCCTGCCTCGCGGCGCTCGCACTCGCCCGCGCGCAGGACGCCGCGAGCGGCAGCTCCCCCGTCACCAAGCTGGTCACGAGAATCGGCGTTCACACCGGACCGATGCTCGTCGGAAACCTGGGCTCGGCGCAGCGGTTCGACTACACCGCGATCGGCGACGCCGTGAACCTCGCGTCGCGCATCGAAGGCTTGAACAAGCCCTTCGGCACGCGCGCCCTGGCCAGCGGCGAGGCCATCGCCGCAACCGACGGCCGCTTCATCACCCGCATCCTCGGCCGCGTCCGCGTCGTCGGCCGCAATGAGCCCGTGCAGCTCCACGAGCTGGTCGCCACACGCGAAAGCCCCGGCCCCCGCGGACTGGCGCCCTGGCTCGACCGCTTCGCCCAGGCCCGGCGGATGCTGGAAGCCGGCTCGTTCGCCGAGGCGGCACGAGAGTTCCGCGAGGTGCAGGAAGTCGCCGGCGGCAACGACGGCCCGTGCCATTTCTTCATCGAGCTCGCCGACAAGCTCGCCGCCTCCCCGCCCGGAGCATGGGACGGCATCATCGTCTTCGAGACGAAGTGACATGCCACCCAAACGGGGACATTCGTCTTTTTCTTACAAACTCAGATTCCATCTGATTTTCTCTTCCCAAGGACGTTCGCCGCGCGCAGATTCCTCGAAGCGGCGGACTCCGCGCGAGCTCGTTCGCGAGGCCGCGCCCAGACAACGTCAAACAGAATCCGAGTTTGTAAGAAAAAGACGAATGTCCCCTTTTAGGTGGCGTGTCGCATCAACTCGAGTGCAATGACGTTATGACGGCTGATCAGGCGCTCTCCTGGCTGAAGAAGCGCGGCAAGAGATCGAACGTCGAAGGAATGGCGCGCTACGCCATCCGCGCCGACAAGGTGTTCGGCGTCTCGGTCGGCGACGTACGCAAACTCGCCAAGGAAACCGGCCGGAGCCACGCGCTCGCCGACAGTCTCTGGCGCACCGGCTGGTACGAAGCGCGCCTGCTGGCCGCGTTCGTGGACGAGCCGGAGCGCGTGACACCCGCGCAGATGGACCGCTGGTGCCGCGACTTCGACAACTGGGCGATCTGCGACACCCTCTGCTTTCACCTGTTCGACCGAACGCCCCACGCCTGGAGCAAGGTCAAGGCCTGGGCCGCCAAGAGTCGCGAATTCGAGAAGCGCGCGGCGTTCGCGCTGCTGGCGAGCCTCGCGCTGCACGACAAGGAAGCCAAGGACGCCCCGTTCGCCGCAGGATTGAAGCTGATCGAGCGCGAGGCGGCCGACGAGCGGAACTTCGTCAAGAAGGCGGTCAACTGGGCGCTGCGCGGAATCGGCGAGCGAAATCGTGCCCTCAACGGGAAGGCCATCGACGTCGCTTCCCGGCTTGCGGAATCCGATGACGCGACGGAGCGATGGGTCGGGAAGGACGCGCTTCGTCAGCTCAAAAGCCCGGCGTCGCGGCGGCGTGTCAATTCGATCTAGCGGGACCCATCCGACGGGATCTTGACATACCATATCTAGTATAGTATATTCTTGCCATGTGGGAGGTTTACGAGCACCGCCGAGTTGGCGGGCGAATCCCGCGGCTTCCGGTCGAGATCGTCAAACGGTATGAGAAGTGGAAAGACATCGTCAGGATCTCGGGCCCTGCGGGGCTACGGCTGATCAACGGATTCCGCGACGAGGCGCTTCGAGGGAAATGGAACGGGCATCGATCGTCACGGCTTGGGCTTCAATTCCGGGTCATCTACCGGGTCGTCGCCCATGAGGTTCTGGTTCAGGTGATCGACGTTACCGCCCACGACTACCGGAGGAAGTGAATCATGGCATCGAGAACCTATCGGAAAGCGAAGCGGCATGTCGACGTCTCGGTCGGCGAGTCCGTTCGAATCATGCGAGAGCTCCAAGAGCTCAGCCAAAACGACCTGTCTAAGCGGACTGGGATCCCGCAGTCGACGCTGTCGGCGATCGAGAATGATCGTGTGAACCTGGGCGTCGAGCGGGCCAAGGTGCTGGCGCGGGCGCTTGCGTGTCACCCGGCCGTCCTGGTGTTTCCGGGGTGGGTCGTCGGTGATCAGTCGGCGGCGTGATTACAAAATCGAGCCCGGGGAGGCCCCCCTTGATAAGGGAGACACTCCCACCTGACTGGAAGTGTCGGATGGGCCGATCAAACCTTCCATGAACCGATTCATATGCAGCGACGCAATGGGCTGGAGAGCGCTTCGCATCGTCACCATCGTGATCGGCGGAGTGATCACGATGCGACTCCTCACGCAGATTCCGGGACCACATTGCTCCGCATCGCTCTACCCGTCATTGTCCTTCGGCGCACCCATCGGCGTGAGCCTTTCGACGGCAGTGCTCTCGTACGCCCGCCATGGTCGGTGGCTACGGACTGTCGCGATGGCGTTGCTCGTGCTACTCGGATCTTTTGTCTGCTGTTCGGTCGCGGCCGACAGTCTGTTCGGGGCGATTGACCGTGGGAAGCAGACTTACACGATGGCCCGAATGCGGGAGCTCGCCGCGGCAATCGAGGAGGGGCGCCAGGTCGGCAAGCCGGTCGATGGGTGGGGCACTCCGTTCCTGATCGAGCAAAGTGGAACGAGCATCACGATCGTGTCGTTCGGCGATTGCGGAGAACCCGACATACCCAATGGTGCGAAGTACCAAGAGGGAACGACGTACCGGTCCCGCGACGACATCGTGTTCTCGGACGGGCGGTTCATCCGATATCCCCAGGGGACGCAGCGGTGATCATCCGCAGAAAAAGCTGATCGGAGCGGATCCGATTTTGTAAGAAAAAGGGGACTGTCCCCTATTCCATCGCGCGAAGGACGGCGGCGATGGTGGGCTCGGCTTTGCGAAGGGCGTTCGGATAGGTCGAGGTGATCCCGGCGAGCGTGCCGCGGTGGTATTCGACGACAATCTCCGAATCCTTGAGGAGATGGCCGGTCAAAATCCCGCACACTCGCTCGCCGCGCTTGATCACGCCCGCCGCCGCGAGCTTCCGTGCGCCGGCGACCGAGGCCGCAGAGGCGGGCTCGGCGCCGATGCCCGCGGCGTCGAGCTGGGCCTTTGCGTCGAGGATCTCCTGGTCGGTCACTTCCTCGACCGTGCCGCCGCCGGCCTCGATGCCGCGGAGACTTTTGCGCCACGAGATCGGATCGCCGATCCGGATCGCGGTCGCGCGCGTCTCGGCGTGCGCGAGCGGGACGACCGGCGCCTTCTTCCGGAAGGCCGTGACGAGAGGATTGGCGCCCGCGGCCTGGATCACGGCGATCCGCGGGATCCGCGGAATCAAGCCCAGCGCCTTCAGCTCGAGCAGCCCCTTGCCGATCGCCGCGCTGTTGCCGAGGTTGCCCCCGGGAACGACGATCCAGTCGGGAACGCTCCAGGACATGTCCTGGAGCAGCTCGAAGGCGATCGCCTTCTGGCCCTCGATCCGGAACGGATTGATCGAGTTGAGCAAATAGACGCCGCGCGCCGCGCACGCCTCTTGAACCAGCCGCATCGCCGCGTCGAAGTCACCCCTGATCTGGATCGTGATCGCGCCGTAGGCGATCGACTGCGAGAGCTTGCCGAAGGCGACCTTGCCCTCCGGGATGAACACGTACGCGGTTATCCCGGCCGTCGCCGCGTACGACGCCATCGAAGCCGACGTGTTGCCGGTCGAGGCGCACGCGACGCGGCTCATGCCGAGCTTGCGCGCGACGCTGATGCCGACGGTCATTCCGCGGTCCTTGAACGACCCGGTTGGGTTCTCGCCCTCGTGCTTGAACGACAGATCGTCGATGCCGACCCACGACGAAAGGCGCGGCGAGCGATAGAGGTTCGTGTTCCCCTCGGGCTTCGTCACGATGTCGGATGCCGCGAGAGGGAGGATCAGCTCGCGGAAGCGCCACACGCCGGAGCGGTCCTCGGGCGCTTTCGACGACAGCCGGCCGTCGAACAATTCCAACGTCGCCAGGCGCTGCGCCCCGGACGGGTCGTGAACCACGTCGAGCGTGCCGCCGCAATCGCATCGGTAGCGCACCTCGAACCCCGGATGCGTGCGTCCGCACTCGATGCAGCGAAGCTCGAACCCCGCGGCGCTCATACGCGGCGCGCCCCGGGACAATCCGCCGGCGAGACGACGGCCGTGGCGGTCTGCCCGGCCCTGCCGAACGCGCCGATCATCCGGTCGGCGACCTCGTGGGCGCTCCGCTCGGAGCGGCAGAGCGCGAAGATCGAGGGACCGGCCCCGCTGATCGAGCTGCCGAGGGCACCGGCGTCGAGCGCCGCCTCGATCACCTCGGCGCATCCGGGAATCAGGGACGATCGCGCAGGCGTCGCGACCGCATCGACGAGGCTCCGGCCGAGAAGCGCCAGGTCGTTCGAGTAGCAGGCGGACACCAATCCCGCGATCGCGGCCGTGTTGTGAACGAGCGACGACAACGGGATCGAGGCCGGAAGCGCCGCGCGCGCCGTGCGCGTCGACAGCTCCATCGCCGGCGTGATGACCGTCATCCGGACGCCTTCGGGAAGCGGAAGCCGGACGAGATCGAGCGGATCGAGCGAGCGCACGAGGATCAGCCCGCCCAGAAGCGCCGGCGCGACGTTGTCGGCGTGGCGGCCGGCGACCGCGGCCTCGGCCGCGAGGCACGGCTCGACGAGGTCGATCCGCTTGAGCGGCGAGCCGATCAGCAGGTTGACGGCGTACGCGGCCGCCGCGGCGCTCGCCGCCGAGCTGCCGAGTCCCGAGCCGATCGGCATCCCTTTTTCGAGCGTGATCTCGATGCCCGCGGAGATACCGGCCTTCTCGAGCGTCGCCTTCGCCGCGATCCCCGCGGTGTTCTTGTCGGGATCGACCGGAAGCGCGCCGCCGTCGCCGACGACGCGGGCCATCGAGATCCCCATGCCGGACGTCCGGCGCGCCGTCACGCGGTCCCCCGGTGCCGACAGCGCGAGACCCAGAACGTCGAGGCCGGGGCCGAGATTCGCCACGGTGGCCGGCGCGAACGCGGTGACTTCGCTCGGCGCGCTCATCGCGGCCGTCTCTCGCCGGCGATCCGCAGGATGTCGCCGAGAACGCCCATCGCCGTCACCTCGATACCGGCCCCGGGCCCAGAGATCACGAGGGGCCGCGCCGCGTACCGCTCCGAGGTGAACACGATCATGTTGTCGGTTCCCTTGAGGAGGCCGAGCGGAGAGTCGAGCGGAACCTCGACCGGGCCGACCGTGACCTCGCCCGCGCCCACGCGCGCGACGTATCGCAGCGCGCAACCCCGGCTCTTCGCCTTCGCGATCCGATCGGCCATCGACGCGTCGAGCGCCTTCAGCTTCTTCGAAAGCTCGGCGGCCGGAAGGCCCGACAAGGACGCATCGACCAGGCCGACGACGCGGACCGAATCGTCCCCCGCGGCGAGTCCCGACAGCCGCCCGAGGATCGCCGCCTTCCGCCCGACGTCCGCGCCGCACAGATCGGCGACGGGATCGGGCTCGGTGTAGCCGAGGCGCGCGGCCTCGGCGACCGCGTCGGAGAACGCCATCCCCTCTTCGAGTCGCGACATGACGAAGCCCAGCGTACCCGACAAACAGCCCTCCGCCTGCGTCAATCGGTCTCCCGTCGCCAGGAGCATCTCCAACGTGTCCATCACAGGAAGGCCCGCGCCGACCGTCGCCTCGGCCTTGAAGATGCGATCCGCCTGGCGCGCGGCGTCCATCAGGGCACGGAAACGCGCAAGCGGGCCCGCGAGCGGCTTTTTGTTCGCGCTGACCGCGTCGCAGCCGAGCCGCAGGGCCGCGAGGATCGCGTCCGAGGTGTCGTCGCCGTCGCTGACGTCGACGATGACGGGACGCGAGAGGCGGTAGGCCAGAACGTGCCGCACCATCTCGGACGGATCGGTGGAGGGCGTGGCACCGGGCGCGCCGGCGAGGCCCCGCTTTTCCGCTTTCGCGTCGAGGATGCTCGCCAGCTCGTCGTCGGGGATGCCGGCGGGCCGCGCGATGAATCCGGTGCGGTCGGCGACGGCGACGATACGCGCATCGAGCCCGAACCGCTCGACGATGTGCGAACGCCGATCGTGCAGGAGCGAGGCCAGGGCGCGGCCGATCTTCCCGCAGCCGAGGAGAATGATGTCGAACGCGTGCGCCGTGTCGTCTCCGGTGTCGATGCGGTCCAGGCCGAACGCGGCGTGGAGCCCTCGAATCGCGTCGTCGGTCGAGCGGCCGTCGACCGCGAGCGTGATGTTCAGCTCCGAGGAGCCTTGCGCGACGGCGAGGACGTTGACGCCGCGGGCTGCTGCCGCCGTGAACACCCGCGCGGCGACGCCCTTGGTCTCGGCCATTCCCAGGCCGACGACGGCGACCAAGGACACGTCGCGGCGCACGACGACCTCGTCGACGTCTCCGCGCGTGATGTCCGCGCGGAACTCGCGCTTCAACGATTGCTCGGCGTCGAGCGCTCGGTCGCCGGGAACGGCGAGACAGATCGAGGCCTCCGAGCTTGACTGGCTGATCATCGTCACGCTGATCCGGCTGCCGGCGATCGCCCCGAACAGGCGCGCCGCGACGCCCGGAACTCCCGACATTCCCTTGCCTTCGATCGAGACCAGGCACTGGTCGCGGACGGCGGTCACCGCCTTGACGGGATGGGAACCCGGGGTGATACGCCCGTCGATCAGCGTGCCGGGGTGCTCCGGCGCGAACGAGTTGCGCGTGCGCACGGGAATTCCCTTCGATGCGACCGGGATCATCGTCCGCTGGTGCAGGACCTTCGCGCCGTAGTACGACATCTCCGCCGCCTCGCGGAAGTTGAGCTGATCGATGACGCGCGCTGCGGGGACGACGCCGGGGTCGGCGTTGAACACGCCGTCGACGTCGGTCCAGATCGTCACCTCGCCGGCTGCGAGCCCCGCGGCGATGAGCGTCGCCGAGAGGTCCGAGCCCCCGCGCCCCAGAGTCGTGGTCGCGCCGTCCGGAGCGCGGCCGCAGAATCCGGTGACGACGGCGATGTCCCCCCGGTCGATCACCGGCCGGAGCGCGGCCGCGATCGTCCGGTCGCAGATTCCGATCAGCGCGGTCGCCTCGCCGAAGGCATCGTCGGTCTCGAGGAACGTGTCCGCGTCGATCGCGACGGCGCGCGCCCCGATCGCGTTCAAGGCTGCTGCGACGAGGCGTGTCGAGAGCTTCTCTCCCGTAGCGATCAGGTCGTCGCGGGTGCGCGCCGTCAGCTCGCGCAGGTGCGCGACCGCGCGGATCAGGTCGATGGCCTCTTCCGCGACGGCCCGAATGCCCGCCTCGACTTCGCGGGCTTCCGCGCCGAGGTCGAGCGCCCCGAGCGCTTGCACGTGGCGGGAGAGCATCGCGTCGAGGCTGGCGATCGCATCTTCGCGCGAGCCCTCCGCGGCGAGCGCTCCCGCAGCCACGAGCCTGTCGGTGACGCCGGCCATCGCCGAAATGACGATCACGAGTCTGCAGCGGGTCGCGGCCTCTTTGGCGAGTGAGGCGACGGCGCGAATGCGCGCGGCGTCCCCGACGCTCGTTCCGCCGAACTTGTGGACTTCGATTCGAGAACGCCCGCGCACACGATCCCCCGCCCCGGAAGGTGCAAGTTGGTGGATCGACCGGGGTCTCGTCAAGCGCCAAAGCCGGATAGACTTCGACCCCCATGACGCCCAAGCAATTGATGCGCCTGCACGAGGCCGCTTGCCGCCTGCGGGCCTATCCGCGAACGCGGCGCGAACTGGGCTCGGCCCTCCGCGTGCTCTCGACATTTCACCGGCGGCGCGATCTCGCGCGCAACGCGGAAGCCCTGGCAAATACCGGGATCGCGGGCACGCCGAACCGGTATCGATTCTTCTGGCCGATGGCGCGCTGGCTTGCGTCGCGTCATCCCCGCCTGTTGACGATCGACTGGTCGGACGACGAGTTCGTGGCACGGCTCAAGGCGGCGCTTCCGTCGCTCGTCACGGTCCCCGAAGCCGAGGCGCTGCGGCGCGCCGACCTTCATCCGAGAAAAGCGCTCCGGCGTATGCGCGGACGAATGACCGACGCCGCATTCGTCATCGAGCGCATCGCCGCGCTCCCCGGTGACGATTTCACGCGCGAGACCACGCACGACGCCCTCGACCTGCCCTACCGTCTGGAACGGTCTCCTTCGGGTCCGAGCCGGACGCGCGCGTTCTTCGGCGGCGCCCCGTTCGCTCTCCGGAAGGGTCCGCCCGACCGGAGCCGTCCCGACCTGGCCGCGGCGCTTCGCATCCCGCCCCGCCGCGTCCGTGCGCTGACGGCCCGCGACGGCGCGCGGATGATCGACCTCGCGCGAGAGGCGATGGTCACGCGCTCCCGCGATCTCGATGCGTTCGCGCACGGAGATCCGCGCGATGTGCGCCTGATCGACGATGGCGACGGGCTGGCGTTCGGATTGATCGGAGTCGTGCCGGAGCGGCGGCTGTTCCTCCCCGCCGTGTACGGGGCGCTGACGCTTCGAAACGGCGTACCGATCGGATACGTGCAGATCGACGTACTGTTCGGAAACGCCGAGATCTCCTACAACACGTTCGAGACGTTTCGAGGGGGCGAGGCGGGGTTCGTGTTCGGCCGATTGCTCGCCGCCGTGCGGTCGATCTTCTCCGTCCGGACGTTTTCGATCGAGCCTTACCAGCTCGGGCGCGGCAACGACGAAGGGATCGAATCGGGAGCGTGGTGGTTCTACGCGCGGTTCGGGTTCCGCCCGCGCGATCCGGCGACGGTGCGGCTCGCCGGACGCGAGCTTCGAAGGCGCGCGGCCGATCCGGAGTATCGGTCGGGCCGGGCCGTGCTCGTGCGGCTGGCGCAGGCGCACACGTTCTGGCCCGGCGCGGGGCACGATGCCGTGGTGACGCCGATCGCATCGATCGGGTTCGCGATCGCGCGCCACCTGGCGCGTCGTGGCGTCAATCGCGAGTCGGCCATGGAGGCGTGCGAAGCGCGCGCGGCCCGGCGTCTCGGCGTTCGAGCGGTGGAGCGCTGGAGCCCCGCCGAGCGGTCGTGGTGGCGGCGGTGGGCGCCGATGATCGACGCTCTCCCCGGGCTCGACCGATTTACTACCGGCGATCGTAGATCGCTCGTCGCGATCGTCCGGGCGAAGGCCGGGAGGCGCGAAACCGAGTTCGTCCGCGCTTTCGACGCGCACCCGCGCCTCGCCTCCGCGATCCTCGCGCTGGGCTCGGGACGGCGTGGGGTGAGGTAGACTGGCGGGTCGCTTCTCCAATGGAGCCGCCATTGCCTCCGAGCCGACCGCACTCGGCCCATCGACCGGTCATCGATCGGTACCACGGCGTCGACGTCGAGGACGGCTACCGCTGGCTCGAGGATTCCTCCGATCCCGAGGTCGCCGCGTGGACGTTTTCGCAGAACGCGCACACGCGGCAGATCCTCGACGCCTGGCCGGGCCGCGCCGCGCTGAGACACCGTGTTTCCGAGCTGACGATCACCGGCTCGGTCGGATACGGGTCGCTCCAGACGGCGGGCGGGTTGCTCTTTGCGGTCAAGCGGCAGCCGCCCGCGGAGCAGGCGCTGCTCGTCGTCGTGGGCGATGCGTTCGACGCCGCGTCCGAGCGCGTCGTGTTCGATCCCAACCGCTTCGACCTCACCGGCCGCACGGCGATCGACTGGTACGTCCCCTCGTTCGACGGCGCGAAGGTGGCGGTGTCGCTGTCGCGCGCGGGGACGGAAAGCGGCGACGTGCACGTTCTGTCCACCGTCACGGGCGAGCCTACGGGCGACGTCGTGCCTCGCGTCAACGGCGGCACGGCGGGAGGCTCCCTCGCGTGGACCGCTTCGGGTGACGGGTTCTTCTACACGCGCTACCCGCGCCCCGGCGAGACGCCCGACGACGAGCTCGGATTCGACGTGCACGTTCACCGGCATCCCTTGGGCGGAAACCCGGCGTCCGATCCGTACGAGATCGGACGCGAATTCCCACGCATCGCCGAGATCCGCCTCGAATCCTCCCCCGACGGACAGTTCGCGCTCGCGTCGGTCCAGCGCGGCGACGGCGGCGAGTTCACGCACTGGCTGCGCCGCGGGACGGGAGCCTGGACCGCGCTCACGCGGTACGAAGATCGATGCGTCGCCGCACGGCTCGGCCGCGACGGCGCGATCTATTTCGTCTCGCTGCAAGGCGCCCCGCGCGGGAAGGTCCTTCGCTTGGCGCCCGATCGCGTCGATGCCGGGATTGCGAGCGCCGCGACGATCGTCCCGGAAAGCCGGGATGCGATCGAATGCTCGTTCTCGCACGGGACGGGCTTATGGGTCGGAGACGACCGGCTGTACGTTCTCTACCAACGAGGCGGGCCGAACGGAGTCCGCGTCTTCGATCTGAACGGCCGCCCCGAAGGAGAGCTTTCGCAGCCGCCGCTTTCCGCCATCGACGATCTCGCGGTGCTCCCGAGCGGAGACGTCCTGTTCCAGGTGCAGAGCCTCACGGTTCCTCCGGCGTGGCACCTGCATCCGAAGGCCGGCGGCGCGACCGTCCGCACCGCGCTCGCCGAGACGTCTCCCGCCGACTACTCCGACTGCGAGGTCGTCCGCGACGCGGCGGTCTCATCCGACGGGACGCGGGTTCCAATCACCATCCTCAAGCGCAAGGGGATCGCGCTCGACGGGACGCACCCCGTGATCCTGTACGGCTACGGCGGGTACGGAGTCTGCCAGACCCCAATGTTTCGAAGCCGCCTGCGCGCCTGGATCGAGCGCGGCGGCCTGTTCGCCGTCGGCCACGTGCGCGGCGGCGGAGAGTTCGGGCTGACCTGGCACGCCCAAGGGAGCCTGAAGTACAAGCAGAACGTGTTCGACGATTTCGCCGCGTGCGCGCGCCGGCTGATCGAAGCGGGCTATACGCGGACCGAGCGGCTGGGCCTGATGGGCGGAAGCAACGGCGGCCTTCTGATGGGCGCGATCATCACGCAGCACCCGCGCCTCGCGCGCGCGGTGGTCTCG
Organism: uncultured Acidobacteriota bacterium; assembly: GCA_964647625.1. Classification (GTDB taxonomy): domain Bacteria; phylum Acidobacteriota; class Polarisedimenticolia; order Polarisedimenticolales; family DASRJG01; genus DASRJG01. The sequence goes on along the minus strand of CAZYHZ010000064.1, from coordinate 520 downwards.
ATGGTCGGGCTGTACGACATGCTGCGCGTGGAGCGGACGCCGAACGGCGCGTACAACGTGCCCGAGTTCGGCACCGTCACCGACCCCGACATGTTCCGCGTGCTCCGCGGGTACTCGCCGTACCACAACGTCAAGGACCAGACGGTTTACCCGTCGATATTCATGGCGACGGGCGAGAACGACCCGCGCGTCGATGCGTGGCAGAGCCGGAAGATGACCGCGCGCCTACAAGCCGCGGCGGGTTCGCCGAACCCGATCCTGTTGCGCACCAACTCCGCCGCCGGTCACGGACGCGGCACGCCTCTCTCCGATCAGATCGACGAGTACACCGACGTGCTCACCTTCTTGATGATGGAGCTTGGGATGTAGGCGCCACTTTTGGCGGACGATTCTTTGGGGGACACTCCCTTTTTTCTAAATAGGGGACAGCCCCCTTTTTCTTATAAAGCTTCCGGAGTGCGAAGCTTTGTAAGAAAAAGGGGACTGTCCCAGAGCTGTCCAAGATAAACGTTTTGGTCAG
>CAZYHZ010000063.1:0-25929 GCA_964647625.1 uncultured Acidobacteriota bacterium | reverse complement strand
ATACGCGGTCACCATCGTGTCGGGATCCACGCCGATGAATTGCGCATACGCGCGAACGAACCCCTTGTTGAACACGCCTCCCGGCAGATGGCGGAAATCGTCACGCTCGAGCGCGTCGAGGTAGCGGAGGTTGATCTTCGTCGCCTCGGAGATTTCGCGCAGCGAAATTTGTCGCAACTCGCGCTCGCGCCTCAAGGTCACTCCAAACGAAGACATCAGCGGTCTCCGGGGCGAGCGGTCGTCCCGCGATGGCCGGCATCTTGACGAACGGCGGCCGATTGTAAGAAGCGGGTTGAAGCAGTGTCAACCAAAGTGCGGCCCCGTCGGTCGATCGACCGCCGCCTCGCCGAGCAGGCGGTCCGCGGCGATTCGGAGCAGCCGGGGCATAGTCGGCGCGTGCCGGAGCGCGTCGAGATCGGCTCGCTCGAGACGCTTCATCAGCCGGAGCGCCGATGCCTTGGGAGTCCGGGGGTTCCGCAGGATCGCGAGGCAGACGGCGCGGCGCTCGCCAAACGCCGATTCGGTCGCCAGCCAGCCTAGAAACTCCGCCGGCAGGTCGTCCCGAGTGAGGACGCGGGAGAGGACGAGCTCCGTCATCCGCGGGTTCGAGACCGCGGCGCGAAGCACTCCGGGTTCGGCGTCCTGCACGACGACGGACAGCAGCGACCGCGAGGCGCGCCGCGCGAGCGCGACCCGCTCTCCCAGCTCGAGCTCGGGGAGCCGGCCGGCCAGGAGCCGATCGGCCGTTAGGCGCACGGACGCCGGCCGGCTCGGGTCGCCGGACGCCCGAGCCAGCTCGACCCAAGTGAGCGAGCTGAGCTTCTCCTGCACCCGTTCAATATAGGTCCGCCGGCGCGGCGAGGAACCGGAGGCGTGCTAGCGTTCACCTCCAGGAGCGTTCGATGGATCCGCAGGCGTTGGCTCTTTTTCCTCTGTGGTACGCGGCTTTTCTGCTTTCGCTGACCTGCCACGAGGCGGGCCACGCGCTGGTTGCACATCTGGGAGGAGACGACACGGCCTACCTGTCGGGCCAAGTTTCGCTCAATCCGTGGCCCCACATCAGGCGCGAGCCGCTGGGGACGGTCGTGGCTCCGCTGATCACCTACTTCGCGTTGGGCTGGACGATGGGCTGGGCCAGTGCTCCTTACGACCCGCGGTGGGAGGACCGGCATCCCGGACGGGCCGCTTTGATGTCGGCCGCTGGGCCGGCCGCGAACCTGCTGCTGTTCTCGGGGGCGTTCGCCATCCTCAAAGTCGGGTTGAGCACCGGCGTCTGGGGCGCGCCCTCGATCGGGCCCGTTCCCTACGACCATCTGGTGATCGCCGCACCGGGCACCGCAAAAGTAGTCGAGGCGATCGGACGGTTTCTCTCCGTCGTGTTGACGCTGAACCTGATGCTGGGAGTTTTCAACCTGCTGCCGTTTCCACCATTGGATGGAATTTCGGTAGTTGCCGGCATCGCCCCCCCGATCCGCGCGCTTTACCATAGGCTGCGAGCGGCGCCGGCTTTGGGAATGGTCGGACTGCTCGTCGCCTGGCGCCTCGCCCCGATGATCCTCGGGCCGATCGTCAAGGCTGCAGCAGAAGCACTCTGGGGCCGCGGTTAGCGGGAAAACCGCTCACGAGCCTCCAAGCGCCGCGTCGAGGTTCCGCTCATCGGCTTCGACACGAGCGAGGACGCGGGCCGTCTCGCTGCGGCGACGCGCCTCGTCCCACGAAAATCGTGAACCCATCGCGGCGATGACCGACGGCAGATGCTGCTTCACGAGTCGGGGATCGTGTCCGATGTCGAGGCGCCGGAACACGACGTCGTCGGCGTGTCGCACCATCTCGTCGGCCACGACGGCTTCGAGACGGGCGTTCGTTTCCGCCCCGCCGGGCAGGGGTTCTTCGAGAAGGACCGCAGGAGACGGCATCGTGCGCCCCAGTTGCCGTGCGACCGCATCGACCGTCGCGATCGCCATCGTCCGCCAGGTCGTGAGCTTGCCCCCGGCGATCGTGATCAGGCCGTCCTCGTCGAGCACGCGGTGCTCGCGGCTCGCGGCGAGGGTGTCGCCGTCCTGGCGCAACAGGGGACGGACCCCCGTGAACGATGACAACACGCTGCGGCGGGTCAGTCCTGCCCCCGGAAACAGTGCACGCGCTGCATCGAACAGGGTGCGCACGTCCTCCGCGGCGGGTGCCTCGCGGCCGGGGTCACCGGCATCCGGAACGTCCGTCGTGCCGAACAACGCGACCCCCCGCCAGGGAATCGCGAAGATCCTGTGCCCCCGTCGCATGCCCGGCAGGAGCAGCGCGGCGCCGAGCGGCAGACCGTCGAGCACCAGGTGGGCGCCGCGGCTCGCGTGCAACAGGGGCTCTGCGGCTCTCCCGAGCGCGCGCACGGCATCGATCCACGGTCCGGCGGCATTGACGACGCATGCGGCACGGATCGTCGACTCGGCACCGCTTTCGTCCCTGCACGCGACGGTGTGACCTGCGTCATCCCGACGCAACCCGACGACGCGGAGACCGAGCTTGATCTCGGCCCCGCGACGCGCGGCATCGCGGGCGATCGCCACAGTGAGTCGCGCGTCGTCGGTCTGACGGTCCATGAACGCGACGCCGGCGGTCCACGAATCGTCCAGGGCGGGGGCGGCGGCGCGCAGATCGGATGCGTCGATCGTGCGCCCGCGTCCGACGTCGTGCCGCCCGGCGAGCAGGTCGTACATCGCGACGCCGGTCCGGACCCAGAGCCGGGCCGATGCGGCCCGCGTGGGAACGCAAAAGCTCAATGGCCGGGCGAGCCCGGGCGCGAGCCTCGCGGTGATCTCCCGCTCGCGCAGCGCCTCGCGCACGAGCCGGAGTCGGCCCTGTTCCAGATAGCGCAGTCCGCCGTGGAGAAGCTTCGTCGACCTGCTGCTGGTCCCGAAGGCGAGGTCTCGCGCCTCGACGAGAGTCACCGAAAGGCCGCGCGCAGCCGCGTCGCGCGCGACCGCGACGCCGGTGATCCCGCCGCCGATGACCAAGACCTCGGCGTCGGCTGCTCCGTCCGCGGGCGTCCGGCTCACGGCGGAATGCTCTCACGGCCCCGGGGGAAAAAATCCGCCGATCGGCCCGATTGTCTCGACGCCGCGCGTCCCAAGTGACATTCTTCGTGCTGCCGAATCCGGAAGCGAAGCCATGGTGCACTTCTCCGAAGTCCTGGGCCTACCGGTGTTCGACGACGACGGCGCCCGCGTCGGTCGCGTCGACGATCTCCGCGTGGACTCGCACAAGGCCGTCGTCGACGCGGTCGTCGTCCGCGCGCGTGACGGAAGCCGATCGATTCCGTGGTCGGCCGTCTCGTCGTTTTCCCCCGAGCATCGCCGGATGAGCGTCGGGAACGGCGCCGAGCCCGTGCCCGCCGAGGCCGGAAACGGCGACACGATCCTGCTCAAGCGCGATGTTCTGGACCGGCAGATCATCGACACGCAAGGCCGCAAGGTCGTGCGCGTCAACGACATCCTGCTCGAGCCGTCGGGCGATCACCTGCTGCTCAAGCGTGTCGAGGTGGGTCTCGCGGGAGCGTTCCGGCGGCTTCTCGCGGGGGTGATCGCGCCCCGGCTTCTCCGCCGGCTCGCGGACGGGCTTTCGCAACAGGGGATTCCCTGGGACTACGTCGGCATGGTCGAGCCGGGCAGCACCCGGATCCGGCTGAAGGTGCATCAGCAGCTCGCGAAAATGCACCCCGCGGACCTCGCGGACATTCTCGAGGACCTCGGCCGCGTCGAGCGGAAGGAGATCGTCTCGGCGCTCGATCCGGAAACGGCCGCCCAGGCGCTTTCGGAAGCCGAGCCGTCCGTCCAGGCGGCCGTCGTCGAGGCGATGCACGTGGATCGCGCCGCCGACCTGCTCGAGGAAATGGCGCCCGACGAGGCCGCCGACATCCTGGGGGATCTGCCGGAAGAGCGTCTTCAGGCGGTGCTCTCGGCGATGGAGGACGAAGAGGCCGAAGAGGTCCGCGAGCTGCTCACATTTCACGAATCGTCCGCCGGCGGATTGATGACCTCGGATTTCTTCCAGGCACGGTCGAGCTGGACCGTCGGCGAGACGCTTGCGACGCTGCAGAAGGTCGACGAGGACCTGCTGCCCGATCTCGACGAGATCCCGCTGGTCGACGACAAGGGAAAGCTCTTCGGAATCGTCCCGCTCGTGCGGCTCGTCCGGGCCCCCGGCGGGCGTCCCGTCTCCGAGTTCATGCGCCGGGAGTCCCGCGCGGTGACCACGAGCACTCCCTTTCGCGAGGTGGTCGAGCGGTTCGAGAAGTACCACCTGAGGGCGCTCGCGGTGGTCGACGAGTTCGGCGACCTCAAGGGAATCATCAACATCGAAGACGTTCTCACGCGCCTCGTGAAGGGCGACTGAGACCATGCTCCGCCGGCCGCTGACGCGCCTCGGCGCGCGCCTGGCGATGCTCGCCGCCGTGCTCGGGCCGGGGATGATCACCTCGAACGTCGACAACGACGCCGGCGGCATCTACACCTACTCGGTCTGCGGGGCGCGCTACGGATACCGGTTGCTGTGGGTGCTCGTGCCCGTCACGGTGGCGCTCGTCGTCGTGCAGGAAATGTGCGCGCGGATGGGGACGGTGACCGGCAAGGGCCTCGCGGACTTGATCCGCGAAGAATTCGGCCTGCGCGTCACCTTCCTCCTGATGATGCTGCTCCTTCTGACCAACCTCGGCAACGCGGCGGCCGATTTCGCGGGGTTGGCGAGCGCTCTCGAAGTGCTCGGCGTGTCGCGATGGGTATCCGTTCCTCTCGGCGCGGCGACGATCTGGTGGCTGATCGTGTTCGGCACCTACCGCTCCGCGGAGCGCGTTTTCCTGATCGCCTGCCTCGTCTATTTCGCGTATCCGATCTCGGCATTCCTGGCCAAGCCCGCCTGGACCGAGGCTCTCAAAGGGACGCTCACCCCGTCGCTTCCGGCGGACCTTCCGGGTGTGGCGATGGTCGTCGGCATCGTGGGCACGACGATCGCACCGTGGATGCAGTTTTATCTGCAATCCTCGGTCGTCGAGAGCGAAGTGCGCGTTTCCGATTACAAGCGGGTCTGGATCGACGTCGTCCTCGGATCGGTCGTCGCCGTCGTGGTTGCCTTCTTCATCGTGGTGGCCTGCGCCGCGACGCTGCATCAGGCGGGCCCCGTCGAGATTCGCTCGGGGGCCGATGCCGCCAAGGCGCTCGAGCCGCTGGCGGGCACGGCCGCGAAGTACCTGTTCGCGTTCGGGCTCGCGGTCGCGTCGCTCTTCGCCGCCTGCGTGCTGCCGCTGTCGACCGCCTACTCCGTCTGCGAGGGGCTGGGGCTCGAGGCGGGCGTCAACCGGCGCTTCAAGGAGGCGCCGGAGTTCTACTGGCTGTACACCACGATCATCGCGGTCTCCGCCGGAATGATTCTCATGCCGGGCGTCCCGCTTCTGCGGATCATCCTCTCGTCGCAGATTTTGAACGGGCTCCTGCTGCCGGTGATTCTCGTGTTCATGGCGCTCCTGATCCGGCGGCGGGAGCTGATGGGCGAGCACGTCAACGGACCGGTGTACAACTTCATCACCTGGTCCACGACCGTCGTTCTGGTCGGGCTCGCGCTCGCGATGGCGGTCACGAGCCTGCTGCCGGGGGCGGATATCGCCATCTGATCCGAACTGTCGACTCTCGACCCTCGAGACGGAACCAGTCAAGAGTCAAGAGTCAAGAGTCGAGAGTCGAGAGTCAAGAGTCGAGAGTTCAGAGTCGAGAGCTCAGTCCTTGACGAACATCCAAACGGCGAGCGCGGCGAGGACGCCCGCGAAGATCTTCTGAAACACCGGGCCGGGGACGTGCTGGAGCAGCCGCGGCCCGATCTGCGCGCCCACGAGGCCTCCGGCCCCGAGGAGCAATCCCGCCTTCCAATCGACCTCCGCGAGCTTCGCGTGCCCCGCGAGAGATGACAGCCCGACGAGCATGATCGCGGCGAACGACGTGCCGACCGCACGCTGGGGCGCGTACCCCGACGCGATCAGGAGCGGCACCACGACGAAGCCGCCGCCGAGCCCCGTGAAGCTCGCGGCGATACCCACCAGCAGTCCGAGAACGGGAAGCCAGGCAGCGCTCATCGGCGACCCCCAAGCGTGACCATCACACGGGAGGCGGCGCGCAGGCCGAGGCGCGTGGTCTCGCCGCCCTCCGATTCCACTTCGACGGTATCCATCAGCTCGTCGCGTCCCCGAACCGTCAGCCGGCGGCCGGGCTTGAGCCCCTGCGACTCGAGAAGGCGGAGGAAATCCGCACGTTGGTCCGTCACGCGCGCGACCGTGCAGGAGGCGCCGATCGGACACGCCGCCAGGCTCTCGTGCGCATCGCGCGTCCTGAGCTCTCCATCCGGCGATGGGATCGGATCGCCGTGCGGATCGGCGGCCGGATGCCCCAGCATGGCGTCGATCCGGTCGAGCAGGCGATCGGACACCGCATGCTCGAGCACCTCCGCGTCGGAATGAACTTCGCTCCAGTTCATGCCCATGACCTCGACGAGAAACAGCTCGACCAGCCGGTGCCGGCGCACGACCCGGGTGGCCAATCTCGTTCCCGCCTCCGTCAGGCGCACGCCGGCGTACGGCTCGTGATCGACCAGCCCCGAGTCGGCGAGCGTCTTGATCATCGACGTGGCCGTTCCCGGCGTGACCGAGAGAGCCAGGGCGATCTGGCCGGTCGGCACGCGCTCCCCGGGCGCGACTTGCTGCTCCAGGTAGATCCGCTTCAGGTAGTCCTCGACGGTACTGGTCGCCACGGCGACAGAGTAATCCACCGTTGATTTTTGTCCTTCCATCAATATGATTTTGATTGGTCAAAAATGACGCCGTCGCAAACAAATGGGGCGCACGGTTCCGAGTCCGCCCTCGAGTCGCTGGCCGAAGTCCACCGGTCCGTCCCGCTTCCCCAGGACGCCACGTTCTGGCGCCGCTTGTTCGCCTTCGCCGGCCCCGCCTACATGATCAGCGTGGGCTACATGGACCCCGGAAACTGGGCGACCGACCTCGAAGGGGGATCACGGTTCGGCTACCGGCTGATCTGGGTCCTCCTGATGTCGAATGTCATGGCGGTGCTGCTGCAAACGCTCGCCGCGCGCCTGGGCATCGTCGGAGGACGCGACCTGGCGCAGGCGTGCCGTGATGCCTACCCGAGGCCGGTCTCGAACGCCCTCTGGGTGCTCTGCGAGATCGCGATCGCCGCCTGCGACCTGGCGGAAGTCCTGGGGACGGCGATCGGGCTGAACCTGCTGTTCGGCGTGTCGCTGACGACCGGGGTCGTGGTGACCGCGCTCGACGTCTTTCTCCTGTTGCTCCTCCAGCGGTTCGGCATCCGGAAGATGGAAGGGTTCATCTTCGTGCTCGTCGCGACCATCGGCGCCTGCTACGTGCTCGAGGTCGTTCTGGCGAAGCCCGAGTGGGGGGCGCTGGCGCGCGGGTTCGTGCCGCATCTTGGATCCTCGGAAGCGCTCTACGTCGCGATCGGCATCCTCGGGGCGACCGTGATGCCGCACAACCTCTACCTGCACTCGGCTCTCGTCCAGACGCGGCGCGTTCCGCAGACCCCCGAAGGGAAGCGTCTCGCGACCCGGTTCAACCTCATCGATTCGGCGATTGCCTTGAACTGCGCGTTCTTCGTCAACGCCGCGATCCTCGTGCTGTCGGCGGCGACGTTCCATCGCGGGGGCATCGTCGTCACGGAGATCCAACAGGCCCACGAGCTTCTGGCGCCGCTACTGGGGACGAGCCTGGCCAGCTTCGCGTTCGCGGTCGCCCTGCTGTGTGCGGGGCAAAGCTCGACGATCACCGGGACGCTCGCCGGTCAGGTCGTCATGGAGGGCTTTCTCCGCTTCCAGATGCGCCCGTGGCTGCGGCGCCTGATCACGCGCGCGCTCGCCGTGGTTCCCGCGGTGATCGTGGTGACGCTCTACGGCGACGCGGGAACCTACAAGCTCCTGATCCTGTCGCAGGTGATCCTGTCGCTTCAGCTGCCGTTCGCCGTGATCCCGCTCGTCCAGTTCACGAGCGACCGGGGGTGGATGGGGGAGTTCGCGAACCCGCGCTGGGTGAAGCTGTGCGCGTGGAGCGTCGCCATGATCATCGTCGGGCTGAACGCCAGGCTCGTCTACGGAGCCGTGTCGGCATGGATCGGAGAGTCGACCCACCCCGGCGCGATCCTCCTGATCGTCGTGCCCGTCATCGCGTCGATCGCGCTGCTCCTTGCGTACGTCGTCTTTGCGCCGTCGCTTTCGCGCACCAGCCGGCTTTCCGCGTGGCTGGCTCCCGCGGGGCTCCGGGCTCCGGTGGAACGGCCAGCGGAGCCTCCGGTGGCCGACGGTCCGCTCCAGGGCTATCAGCGCGTGGCCATCGCGCTGGCGGCCGACGCGGGCGATGCCGCAGTGCTCGCGCATGGCCTGCTTCTCGCCCGGTCCTACGGCGCGCGGGCGCTGCTCGTGCACGTGGCCGAAGGATTCGGAGCACGCTACTTCGGACACGACGCGGACAATGTCGAAACCCGCGACGACCGCGCCTACCTCGAGCGCGCTCGCGAGGAGGCCTCCCGCTCGGGCGTCACCGCGGAGGTCAGGCTCCTTTACGGCGCTCCCGTCGAGGAGCTGACGCGCATGGTGACCCGTGAAAACGTGGACCTGCTGGTCATGGGCGCTCACGGCCACGGCGCGATGGGGGACATCTTGTTCGGCTCGACCGCCTCCCCGGTGCGTCACCGTGTCCGTATTCCGGTCTTCATCGTGCGCAGCGACCGCGCGAAGAACTGACGTCTAGCGTCGAGAGTTGAGAGTCGAGAGTGACTCTCGACTCTCGACCAATCCGGATCCCTAGAGCCACGCCTTGCGCTTGAACCACCAGAGCATCGAGAGCGTCGAGACGAGACAGATCACCCAGAACCCGACATACCCGTACCGCAAGCCGAGCTCGGGCATGTTCTGCGGGTGCGCGCGATCGAAGTTCATCCCGTAGACGCCGGCCAGAAAGCTCAGCGGCATGAACACGGTCGAGATGATCGTCAGGACCTTCATGACGTCGTTCAGCCGATGGCTCAGGCTGGTGAGGTAGATGTCGAGGAGCCCGGAGGCCATCTCGCGGAAATTCTCCGAGACCTCGAGCGCCTGGACGGCGTGGTCGTAGCAATCGCGGAAGTAGATCCGCACGTCCGATGGGATCGAATCGCACTCTTCGCGCGCCAGGCGGCCCATGACCTCGCGCTGGGGCCAGAGGACCTGGCGGAGGACCAGAAGCTCCCGCCGGGTGCGCTGGAGGTTCTCGATGTCGGTTCGGTCCGGGCTCTCGAGAATTCCGGCTTCGATCTCGTCCAGGCGATCCCCGAGCGCTTCGAGCGCCGGGAACGCGGAATCGACGACCAAGTCGATGATGGCGTAGGCGAGGTACGCCGGGCCCTTCTGGCGGAGCCGGCCGCGGCCCTTGCCGAGCCGCTCACGGATGGGCGCCAGCAGGTCCCGGCAGTCGGGCTGGAACGTCAGCACGAACCGGTCGCCGAGGAAAAGGGAGATCTGCGTTTTCTCCAAGCCGTCCGCACCGTAGGCGAGATGCTGCGTGATGCAAAAAAGGACGGGCTCGTCGAAATCATCGATCTTGGGGCGCTGTCCGAGGTTCACGACGTCCTCGAGCGCCAAGGCGTGGAGACCGAACGACCGTCCCAGCTCCTCGATGAGGGCGACGTCCCCGACGCCCATCACGTGGATCCAGAGCGACTGGCCCTCACGAGGCTCCTGAAGCCGCTCGAGGTCCCCGGGGCCCGAAAGCTCTCGAAACTGCGCGTCTTCATGGGAAAACGTCGCGACCACGACGCGGGACGGCCGTGCAGGCCCGGTGGCGGGCGTGAGCGTCCCGGGGGGTGTGCCGGGTGCGCGATAGCTCTTCAGCCAGGCCGAGCGCCGCGGCCGGACGCCGTCTTCCATGACCCTGGCCCTCCCGCCGGCCTTGGACTCACCGGCGCGTTGAGCGTATCTTGTCGCGACGCGAGGTGGAAATGGCTCTACGGTTCGGGAAAAGACTGATCGCGCTGGCAGCCAGCTCGATCGTGCTCGGCGGGCCGACGCTCGCCCAGGCCCCGCCGACTCCGGCCCCCGCTGCGGCGAGCCCGGCTCCGGCGGAAGGCCCGCAGCCCCGCCTCGCGTTCGATTCGGTCAACGTCAACATCGGCGAAGTCGTCCACGGGGCGGACGCTGCCGCGACGTTCACCTATCACAATACCGGCGACGCTCCGCTTCACATCCTGTCGGCGCACCCTGGCTGAGGCTGCACCGTGGCCTCGTTCGACGAGGTCATCCCGCCCGGGAAGGCGGGAACCATCAAAGCGAGCGTTCACACCTCGGCCTACAAGGGCCAGATCACGAAGCAGATCACGGTCACGCACGACGACAAGTCGCAAGGCCCCATCCAGCTCGTCCTGACGGCGAACATCGTCGGCAGCGTCGACGTCCTGCCCTATGCGGCGCTGCAGCTGACGAGGAAGCGCGCGGGGTTCGAAAAGCCGGCCCAGCTCATCATCCGCAAAGACCCGACCGAGAAGGGCGACCTGACCTTGTCGAGCCTGCAGGCCTCGGTGCCGTGGATCAAGGCCTCGTCCCGAAAGGTGAACGCAGCCGAGGCGCCCGTCGAGGGATTGCCCGCCGCGCAGCCGGGTGACGTCGTCGTTTCGGTCCAGGCCACCGGTCAGCCGCCTGTCGGCAGTCACTCGGAGACGGTCTCGTTCAAGACGGGATTGTCGCGCGAGCCGGAGGTGAAGATTCCGGTGACCGTCTTCGTGCAGGCGGCCGTGACGCTCCAGCCGCAGGAGCTGATCCTCACGCCGTCCCAACAGGCAACCGACACCGCGAGCGGCCAGGTGCTCGCGGCGATCCGCGACGACATCGACATGAAGACGGTCACGGCGAAATCGGATTCGGACGCGTTCGCCGTCCGCATCGACCCGTCGGGCTCGGCCGGATTTCGCCTGCTGGTGGACTGGAACGCGAAGGGCAAGCACCCCGCGATGGCGACGACCGTTCACGTCAAGGCCGGCAAGGAGACGTTCGACCTTCCGGTTCGAGTCAACGTCGTGAAGACCGCGCAGGCCGGGGCGCCGGCGAACTAGGTTCGTCCCAGATCGAGCTTGTTGGCGAGCCTCTCGACCGACTCGAGCGGAATCGCGATGTCGAGCCGTTCGGCCGCCGAGACCACCCGGATCAAGATCTCGTTGCCGCGCTTCTCGACGCGCACGGTGTCCTCGTCGGACTTGGCGTCGACCAAAACGGCGTCATCCATCGTCGCGAGACGCGAGGAGACCGCCCTCAGGGCGGGTGAGATGCCGCGCAGGCGCGCTTCGAATTCCGCGTCGCTGGGAAGCGGGCACAGCGCGATCGCTGCGTCGACGATCAAGCCGGGAAGCTGCAAGGAGAGATCTCGTCCGCCCGCCTCGTGGATCGCGACGCGCATGGTGCCCGCGCGGTGCCAGGCGTAGGCGGCAGCGCAGGTGGTGCCGCCCACGAGCACGAACAACCCGCAAACGATCGCGAGCGCCAGCCGCTCTCCGGATCTCATCGGGCGTTCTCCCGGACCGGCGCGGCCTGTCCGTCGATCCAGATGCGGACGTGGGAATCGTCGTCGTCGACGGTGATCAGATCTCCCGACGGCACCTTGGCCAGAGCGCTGGCGATCGTGGGAAGGTCGATCGAATCCCCACCGGACAAGGCGGCATCGACGAGCGAGACCGGCAGCTTCATGCGAACGTGCTCGCGCCCGCCCTCACCCGTGACCGTCACCAGAAACACACCATGGCTCTTCGAGATGCGCACTTCCGAGTCGTCGTCCTTGACGGTGACGTATTCGCCGTCTCTGGCCTCCCGCAGCGAGGCCCACGACGAACGCAGGGACTTCAGGTCGAGATCGGACCCGTCGATTGAGATCTTGTGCGAGCCGTGTCCGCCATCCAGGGCGGGAAGCAGCGTGGAGACGAGCTCGATCGGGACCTGGAGGTCCACCCGGGCCCGGGAGTCGCCCGCGTCGTCCACGCGGACGTGAATCCAGCGCTCCTCGGCCGCCCGGATGGACAGGGGCGCCGCGGTGCCGGCGAGTATCAGCAAAGCTCCGAGAGTCTTCTTCATCGTCCGCCCTCCGCCCGTAAGAACGCACGACGGCCGGCGAGGGTTACGTCCCCCGGCGTGGGCGGTTGCGCGCTGTAGGCGGACGGCCGAAAGGACGGGCTATTCGGTCGGGCAGCCCTTGATCGCGAACTCGTCGAGCGCCACCGGAACCTCGATCACCGTCCGGGCGGCGGCGGGATCGCATGTTCCACCCTCGCACTCGTACGTGTAGGCGTTCCAGCCGTCCCGGGCCTCGTAGGCGGAGAGTGTCATGAAATTCATGCACTGCCCGCATCGCACGGAGATGTCCCGGATATTGATCATGACCGCACGGTAGTCCGGAAAACGAGCGCGCTCAAGCGCTTGACTTGGACGCCGCACCGGGCGCAGTCTCGGCGTATGGATTGAACGGCGGGAGCGGCTCCAAAGGAGGGGCGCGATGGCCGATTCCGAGATCCGGTCCCACGAGACCCCCGAAGACATCCTCGAAGAGGAAATTCGCGAGCTCGAGACGCCGACCCTGACCTCGGGCTGGCTTTGGGCCGCGGCCGCCGTCGGCCTGATCGTGCTGTTCAGCTCCACGCTGTTCATCGCCAATTGGGACCGGAACCAGGCCAGCGCCCGCCCGATCAAGATCGTCCCCGAAGCGATGGGGCCCAGGGAACCGCTCGGGAAGGTCAGCCGGGATCTGACGTTCCCCTGGGATCCCGTCGAGCGCGCCGTCACCTACGTGCTTCTCGTCAAGGCGAAGGACCGGGAAGAAGTCGAGCTCCTCCGTCCGGTGCGCGAGACGTTCCTCAAGCCTTCGGCGGCGGAATCCGCGAACTTCAACACGGGCGACTATACGTGGACGATCGAGGCGCGCTCCTCGTCGGGCCAGCTCATTGGATACGGCGAGGGCTCGTTCTCGATCCCCGTGGGGGAGTAGCGCCCCCGGCGGCTCGGCGAGTTGTTAGACTCGCTTGAATGGCGCCGCTGACGAGACGAATCGATGCGACCGGTTGGGGCTCGATGGCTCTCGGCCTGCTTTGCGTAGGGGCCGCATTCTTCGATCTCGCGCTGCCCCCGATCCTCGCGCGCGTCGGAAGCGCGCTCGGCGCTGCGGACGATCCTCTCGCTCCGCTTCGTGAATCGCTCGCGCACGGGGCCGCCCTCAACGCGGCGGTCAACGGAGCCTTCGGCGCGACGCTGATGGTGGTGGGATTCGCCGTGACGCGGCGCAGGCCGTGGTCGCACCGGGCGCTCGAGATCACGTGCTGGGCGTCGATCCCGGCGCTGGCGGTGTCCGTCGGTCCGGCGCTTGCCCCGCTCGGAACGATCGCGGGCGATGCGCCCGGCACGGCGGCGGTGATGCGCTGGACCTCGATCGGGCTGGTCATCCTCCAGGTCGCGGCCGTTCTCTGGTTCTTGAGGTTCTGGAGGAGCCCCGCCGTCGTCGAGTCGTTTCGCTGAAGCTCTACGCGCGGCCGGCCAAGCTCCGGAGGAGCCTCTCGCGAAGGGGCTCGGCGAGTGCGGAAGGCCCCGCGACGGCTCCGGAGGGGATCCGCGTCTCCGGCCGATTGAACGACAGCGGCTCTCCGTCGAGACGAAGGTAGACGGCGCCCGCTCCCGTCAAGAGACCGACACCCCCGCAGACATCCCATTCCGATTTCGGACGGGTCGAGAAGGTGACGGCGTCGGCACCGGAGGCGACGCGCAACAGCTTGTACGCGACGCTCCCGACCGCGCGGGTCGCGCCGACCAATGGGCCGAGGCCGTCGAGGTCGCCGGCTTCGGATTCGCTCCGGCTGACGATCGCCTCCGCAGCCTCGAGCGAGGACGGGGTGACGCGAGGACGAAGCCCCACGAAGCGCGGCGTCCGGCCTTCGACCCAGACGCCCCGCTCACCGGTCATCGGATTGATCACGGCCGCCGCGACCGGGCGGCCATCGGACACCAGTCCGATCGAGATCGCGACCTCCGGGATGCCCCGGACGAGCTGCTTCGTCCCGTCGATCGGATCGACGATCCAGACCGGATCGAGCGCGAGGCGCGTGCCGTCGTCCTGCGTTTCCTCCGAGAGCCATCCGCTTCCCGGCACGAGATCGCGAAGCGCCCGCGCCAGCAGCGCGTCCACCGCGCGATCGACGTCCGTGACCGGCGACCGGTCGTCCTTGTGCGAGACCGACAGTGGTCGGCCGGCGCAGCGGGCGACCTCGTCCGCGGCGGCGAGCGCGACGGCGTCCAGCGCGTCGAGGTCGAACGCCGGTCTCACGAGGCGATTCGCTTCAGCACGAGGATCGACTGGTCGTCCTCGGGCTTCCCGCCCTGGGCGAAGCGATCGGCGGACGCGAGGATGCGCCGCGCGATCCCCGCCGCGTCTCCCGCGGCGGCCGGACCGAGTTCTTGCCGAAGCCGCGCGAGCCCATATTCCTCGCCGGCGCGGTCCCGGGCTTCCGTGATGCCGTCGGAATAGAGGATCAGCGCGTCACCCGGCTTCAGGCGCACGGTGCCTTGGGTATATGCCGCGCCCGGGAGCATCCCGAGCGGGAGCGACGAGGCGGACAGCTCCTGCACCGAGGACCCCGACACGACGAGCGCGGGGTTGTGTCCCGCGTTGAGATAGCGCACTTCGTCGGTGTCGCCGGAGATCTCGGCGTAGAAAAGCGTGGCGTACCGGTTGTCGAGCCCCGATCGCTCGAGGATGCCGTTCAACGAGCCGCCGAGCGCCCGGAGGTCCGCAGCACCGGGAGCGAGCGCGCGCAGCGTCGCCTGGAGCTTCGCGCACAGAAGGGCCGCGCCCATCCCCTTGCCCGAGACGTCCCCGAGCGCGAGGCCGGTCCGCCCCGACGCACCGTCGAGATAGTCGATCAGGTCGCCGCCGACGTCGTTGGCCGGCGTGGTCGCGCTCCACACCTCCCAGCCGCGAATCGACGGATGCTCCTTCGGCAGCAGAGAGATCTGGACCTGCCTCGCGACCTCGATCTCGTCGCGCGCCAGAAGCTTGTCCTTCAGCTCGAGCATCAGGACGACGAGCAGCAACAGGAATCCGAGCTGGGAAAGGTCGATGCTGACGTGGCCCTCGGCCCATTCGACGTGCGGGCGGACCATGAACAACACCGCCGCGAGGAGGAGCAGGACGCGCCGCGACGGAGAGAGGCGGAGGAGGAGGTTCCGCGCGAGCCATCCGACGATCCAGAAGAACCGCTTCGCGCGGCTCATGCCGGCGAGCCGCTCGCGCTGCTCGTCGGTCAGGTAGAAGCGATAGATGTCGCGCAGATCCCGGCGGTACGACTCGCCCAGCTTCCCGTGCCGGACATCGTCGAATATCAGCTCGTGGAGCTTGACCCCCTCGTTCGCCACGCTAGAAAAAGCCCAGCTGGAGCCGCGCCGATTCCGACATCATGTCCTTCGTCCACATCGGCTCCCAGACGATCTCGGCCTTGGCGCTCCGCACGCCGTGGACGGATTCGACCTTTTGCTCGACCTCGGGCGGGATGGCCTCGGCCGCGGGACACGACGGCGACGTCAGCGTCATCCGGATCGTCACGTCGTTCTCAGGGGAGATGTCGATGCCGTAGACGAGACCCAGCTCGTAGATGTCCACGGGGATCTCGGGGTCGTACACCGTCTTGAGCGCCATGATGACGCGCTCTTCGAGGTGGGTGCGCTCGGAGGCGTCGCTCATGCGTCACTCCGTCGAGACGGCCTGGACCTCTCGGTCCAGCGCGGCCTTGAGCGTGTGCCAGGCGAGCGTCGCGCACTTGACGCGGACGGGAAACTCCCGCACGCCGGAGAAGACCGCGAGCTTGCCGAGAGGGCCCGACGGCCGCTCGACCTGAGGCGGCGCCGTGAGAAGCTGATGGAACCAGTCGAAGAGGTGGCGGCTCTCGTCGAGCGTCATCCCCTTCACGCACTCGGTCATCATCGAGGCGGACGCCGTCGAGATCGCGCAGCCCTGGCCCTGGATGCCGATGTCCTTGATGCGGCCTTCGCCGACATCGAGCGCGACCTTGAAGGCGTCTCCGCACAGCGGATTCCGTCCGGCCGCCTCGTGGGTCGCCGCCGAGAGCGGCTTGAAATTGCGCGGAGCCTTGCTGTGATCGAGGATCAGCTCCTGGTACAGGTCGCGCAGATCGCTCATCCGCCGAAGACCTCGACGCACTTCGCAAGACCGGCGACGAGCGCATCGCATTCGTCGACCGTGTTGTAGAACGCGAGCGACACGCGGATCGTCGCCGGGACCGAGAACCGCGTCATGAGCGGCTGCACGCAGTGATGGCCCGCGCGCACCGCGATTCCCTCGAGGTCAAGGACCGTTCCGGCGTCGTGCGGGTGGACGCCGTCGAGCGTCAGCGAGAACACGCCGACCCGTTCTTTCGGACGCCCGAGGATGCGAGCTTGGGGGACGCGGGCGAGGCCTGCTTCGAGGTGCTCGATCAGCCGGTTCTCGTGGGCGGCGATCGCGTCGTAGCCGATGCCCTTCACGTACTCGATCGCGGCGGCAAGTCCGAGCGTTCCGGCGATATTGGTCGTGCCGGCCTCGAACTTGAACGGCAGCGGCGCGAACGTCGTGTTCTCGAACCGGACGGTGTCGATCATGTTGCCGCCGCTCTGATAGGGCGGCATGGCGGCGAGCAGCCGCTCCCGGCCCCACAGAACGCCGATACCCGTCGGACCGAACAGCTTGTGTCCCGAAAACGCGAAGAAGTCGCATCCCAGGTCCTGGACGTCGACCGCGCGATGCGAGATCGTCTGCGCCCCGTCGAGCAGCACCGGCACCCCGGCGGCCTGCGCCATCGCGATCAACTCCTTGACCGGGTTGACGGTGCCCAGCGCGTTCGAGACGTGGATGACCGACAGGATCTTGGTGCGCGGCGTCAGCAGCGCCCGCGCTCGCTCGAGGTCGAGCTCTCCGTCGTCGTCGACGGGGATGACCCGCAGGATCGCTCCGGCGGCTTCGCAGGCGAGCTGCCAGGGCACGATGCCGGAGTGGTGCTCCATGCCGGAGATGAGCACCTCGTCGCCCCGCGCGAGGTTCCCGCGGCCCCAGCTTCCGGCGACCAGATTGATCGCCTCGGTCGTGCCGCGCACGAAGACGATCTCACGCGGAGAGCTCGCGTTGAGAAACGTCGCGACGGCGGCCCGGGCCCGGTCGTAGCTTTCGGTCGCTTCCTGGCTGAGCAGGTAGACGCCGCGATGGATGTTCGAGTAGCGCTCGGAGTAAAACCGCGCCTCTGCGTCGATGACGGCCTGCGGCTTCTGCGTGGAATTGGCGTTGTCGAGATAGACCAGGGGCCGCCCCCGCGTCGTGCGGTGCAGCATCGGGAAGTCGCGCCGGATCCGCGCGACGTCGAGGGGCGCGGCGAGCGGGCCGGCGGGATTCGGGCTCACGATCGGGCCTCGAGGCGCGCGCTCAGGGCGGCAGAGAGCGCGGTACGAACGGCCGGAGCGGGGATGTTCTCGATGAGGTCCCCCGCGAACGCGCGCACGAGAAGGTTGTGGCTATCCGCCCGATCGATCCCGCGCGACCTCAGGTAGAAGAGGGCGTCCTCGTCGAGGCGCCCGATCGTGGCGCCGTGCGTGCACTTCACGTCGTTGGCGTGAATGGTGAGCTGGGGGCGCGTGAAGACGAGCGCCCCGTCCCCCAGGATCAGGTTCTTGTTGGATTGCTTCGCGTCGGTCTTCTGCGCGCCTTCCCGCACGTGGATCCGGCCGCAGAACACGGCGCGCGCGGTCCCGGCGAGCAGGCCCTTGTACATCTCCCAGCTCGGGCAGTGCGGCGCCGCGTGGTCGAGCCAGGTGTGGTTGTCGACGTGCTGCGTCCCATCGGCCAAGTACAAGCCGTACAGACGGCACTCGGCGCCGGTTCCCGCGAGCGTCGATCCGATGTCGTTGCGGGCCAGAGCGGCTCCGAGCGAGACGTTGTGGGAGACGAGCGTGGAGCTTCGCGCCTGGCGGCCCGACACCGCGGCGACGTGCCAGCCCTCGGGGCCCTCGCTCTGCACCTTCACGTGGGTCACGCCCGCGTCGTCACCGGTCACGATCTCCGTGACGGCGTTCGTCAGGTACCCGCCGGTCCCGTGGGACAGGAACGTCTCGATGACCGTCAGCCGCGAGCCGGCGGCCGCGACGACGAGCACGCGCGGATGGATCGCCGCGAACGCGCTGCCTGGCACCGCGACGTGCACGATGTGGATCGGAACGAGGCACTCGATCCGCGGCTCCGCCGTGACGACGATGCCGTCCGTGAACGACGCCGTGTTGAGCGCGACGAAGGGCGCATCGGCATCCGCCGCCGCGCCGAGATGAGGCTCGATCGCGTCGGGCTCCGCGGCGAGCGCCTCTGCGAGGCCGCGGATCTGCACGCCGCGGGGGAGCGACTCGATCGACGAGAGCGACGGGTCGAACCGGCCGTTGACGAGCACGGCCCGGCAGGGGAGCGTGGACGCGAGCGGCAGCCGCTCGAGCGCGTCGCGCGACAGCGAGGCCTCAGGCGCGATCGTGCTCACATGGGGCGCGATCGGCTGGAGGTTCGTCTGGCGCCAATCCTCGTCGGAGGCTTTCGGTACGCCGAGCTGCTCGAATCGGGACCGCGCGCTCTGCCTTTTCCGGGACAGCCACCCGGCCGCCAGAGCTTCGGCGGACGAGCTGCCGCTCATCGCGAGACCTCTTCCTCGAGCCAGGCGTATCCCTTCTTTTCGAGCTCGAGCGCCAGGTGCCGGTCTCCCGAGCGCACGATCTTTCCATCGGCGAGAACGTGAACGTGATCGGGCACGATGTAATCGAGCAGGCGCTGGTAGTGCGTCACCACCACGATCGCGCGCTTGGCCGAGCGCATGCCGTTGACGCCGTGGGCGACGATCTTGAGCGCGTCGATGTCCAGGCCGGAGTCGGTCTCGTCCAGGATCGCGAGCTTGGGATCGAGAACCGCCATCTGGAAGATCTCGTTTCGCTTCTTCTCTCCGCCCGAAAATCCTTCGTTGACCGAGCGGTTCAAGAAGCTCTCGTCCATCTCGACGAGCTTCAGCTTGTCGCGGACGTAGGCGAGGAAGTCGACCGCGTCGAGCTCGCTCTCGCCGCGATGCTTGCGGATCGCGTTCAGCGCCGCTTTCAGGAAGTAGACGTTTCCGACGCCCGGGATCTCGACCGGGTACTGGAACGCCAGGAAGACGCCCTCGCGGGCCCGGTCTTCCGGCTGCAGCTCCGTCAGGTCCTTGCCTTCGAACAGGATCTTTCCCGAGGTCACCGCGTACGAGTCCCGGCCGGCCAGCACCTGGGCGAGCGTGCTCTTGCCGGACCCGTTCGGCCCCATGATCGCGTGGACCTCTCCGGCCCCCACGGTGAGATCGATCCCCTTCAGGATCTCCGTGCCGTTTACCTCGACGTGCAAGTCTTCGATCTTCAACATCGCGATCAGCCCACGCTCCCTTCGAGGCTCACGCCGAGGAGTTTCTGTGCTTCGACCGCGAACTCCATCGGAAGCTCGCGGAAGACCTCCTTGCAGAACCCGTTGACGATCATGTTGACGGCATCCTCTTTGGAGATGCCGCGTTGCTGGAAATAGAAGATCTGGTCTTCCCCGATTTTCGACGTCGACGCTTCGTGCTCGACGGTCGCGGCGGGATTGGCGACGTCAATGTAGGGGAACGTGTGGGCGCCGCAGGTGTCGCCCAGGAGCATCGAATCGCACTGCGAGTAGTTGCGGGCCCCCGTCGCGCCCTTCAAGATCTTGACCGCGCCGCGATAGGTGTTCTGGCCGTGCCCGGCCGAGATTCCCTTGGAGACGATCGTCGAGCGGGTGTTCTTCCCGACGTGGATCATCTTCGTGCCGGTGTCGGCCTGCTGCCGGTTGTTCGTCAGCGCAACCGAGTAAAACTCGCCGACCGATTCGTCTCCCTGCAGGATGCAGCCCGGATACTTCCAGGTGATCGACGATCCGGTCTCGACCTGCGTCCACGAGATCTTCGAGCGCCGGCCGGCGCACTTGCCGCGCTTCGTGACGAAGTTGTAGATGCCGCCGACGCCGTTACGGTCTCCCGGATACCAGTTCTGCACCGTGGAGTACTTGATGGTCGCGTCGTCCAGCGCGACGAGCTCGACGACGGCCGCGTGGAGCTGGTTCTCGTCCCGCATCGGCGCCGTGCATCCTTCGAGATAACTGACGTACGCGCCGGCGTCGGCGATGATCAGCGTTCGCTCGAACTGGCCGGTCTTGGCGGCGTTGATGCGGAAGTAGGTCGACAGCTCCATCGGGCAGCGCACACCCTTCGGCACGTAACAGAACGATCCGTCGGTGAAGACGGCCGAATTGAGCGCCGCGAAGAAGTTGTCGGTGATCGGGACGACGCTGCCGAGATATTTCTCCACGAGCGCGGGGTGCTCCTTCACCGCCTCGGAGAACGAGCAAAAGATGATGCCCATCGATTTGAGCTTGTCCTTGAACGTGGTCGCGACCGAGACGCTGTCGAAGACCGCATCGACCGCGACTCCCGCGAGCGCCGCCCGCTCGCTCAACGGGATGCCGAGCTTCTCGTACGTGCTCAGAAGCTCCGGGTCGACCTCGTCCAAGCTCTTCGGCCCCGATTGCGATTTCGGGGCGGAGTAGTAGCTGATCGCCTGGTAGTCGATCGCCGGATACTGGACGTTGGCCCACGTCGGCTCTTTCATCGTCAGCCAGTGCCGGTACGCTTTGAGGCGCCACTCGAGCAGGAAGTCCGGCTCCTGCTTCTTCTCGGAGATCAGGCGGACCACGTCCTCGCTCAACCCCGGCGGGACGGAATCCGATTCGATGTCGCTGACGAACCCATACTTGTATTCCCGGTTCGCGAGCTGCTCGACGCTGTGGGTTTCGGTTTTCATGAGAGTCTCAAGAGCCTTGGGGCGAGGTGGAGCCGGCCCGACATCTCGGAGAGCGGGATCTTCCCGAGGGCATCTCCGATGGCATTGTTGATTCGCTTCCAGTTGGACTGAACCGGGCAGATGCCTTCCTGCTCGCACGAGCCCGGATGGGACGAGCACTCGGTGATCCCGATGGGACCCTCGAGCGCGCGGATGACGTCGGCGATCGTGATCGTCTCGGCCGATGCCGCCAGCCGGTAGCCCCCCTTGACGCCACGCTGCGAAACGAGCACGCCGCCCTTGGCGAGGGCCTTGAGGATCTTGCTGGCCATCGGCAGGGGAATTCGGGCTTGCTGGGCGGCGTGCTTGGCGGTGTGGACCTCGCTGAGCGGATGGGTGGCCATCTGAGAGAGCAGGAGAATCCCGTAATCCGTTTGACGCGTGATTCGGATCATTTTCGAATGACTCCCCTTAAACAGTACCATGAAGGTCCCATTTCGCCAAGGTCGCGCCTTCGGCGGGGAGGTGCGGTACATTCGGGGGTCCTGGAGGAATCGACGTGCAGGCCCTCGTCCTGGCGATCGCGGTGTCCACGGCCGCGAAGACGCCGCCGGGTCCAGTTCCCGACCCGTGGCTGCGCATCGATTACTCGGCACTGGTGGACACCCGGGAGATCTCTCACTCGGGGGAGCCGGTTTCGGCTCTGCTCTCGAAGCTGGCCGGCCGCAGGCTCGGGGAGCGCGCCGAGGACGGGACCACGTTCCGGCTGCTGACGCCGCTCCTCGAGAAGTACGCCTTTGTGCTGCCCGACGCCCTGGACTCCCGGACGGGGCTTCACGACCCGCCGTACGTCGAGGTCGGCGGTCTCTGGGAGACCGGCGAATCCCAGCCGGCGTGGGTCGAGCTGGTGCGCGCCCGGCAGCTCGTTCTGGAAAGCGACGGTGCCGGCCACCTGCGGGCGTGCCTCCCCGCGGCGTCCCTCGAGTCGATCCCGGGTGATCCCCCACCCACACTCGATGCGGTCGCGACTGCGAAGGAAGCGTGGGAGTCCGCGTGGCCTGTCCTCCGTCACGCGCTGGCGGGGGAGCGGAGGCGGTTGGCGCGTTCTCACGGCGGCACGCCTCCCGCGCTCGACGTCGAAGTGCATGCATACCGGCATCGCCCGGAATCGCTGACGTTCGATCTCGGCGCCCAGGCGTTCCGAACGACCATCCAGGAGACGGGTCCGCCGGGCGATCGCCCGCAGCTCGATCTCCTACGCCTCTCGTCGATCCTCGAGCGCGGATTGACGATCGAGGGCGCGCGCCTTCAGTCCGACGGACGCATCCGATGGTTCACGAGCGAGCCGGAGACGAAGCCGACCGTTCTCGGCCGGACTCCGACGGTCGCGGACCTCGCCGTGGCGTATCGGGCGATCGCGCACGGCGGCGCGGGCGAGCCCTACATGAGCCTCGACCGGGCGGGCGCGCCCTTCGTGGCCAACGTCAACTATGGAGGGCGGCTTCGCGATACCGCGCTCGGTCTCGTGAGCCTCCTGTCGGACGTACGATTCAAGACGTTCAGCCTGGGAATCGATCTGCTCGGCGAAGGCGACGTCCGGGAGACCGTGAGGCGGACTCTCCCGGAGTTCCGGACGCACCTCGAGCGGTTCGCGGCCAATCCGACGACCGGGGCGGTTCTCAATCAGCAGACACGATTCTGGTTCTACCCCGATGACGTCGATCTGACGCTCTCGCAGCAGGGAGACGTGCTGGCCTTTCGCAAGGTGCGGATGAGCCCGGCGTCCGAGCGGGTGGGTGAGGCAGGCCAGCCCGTCGCCGATCCGCCGTGGACCACCGACACCGTCCACTATCTCGCGTCGCAATACGACGCGCTCGCGTCGCTATTTCCCGAGATGGCCGACCTCGACGAATCGGTCCGCCTGCTCGCGCTGTTCACGTGGCTCGAATCCGCGCGCGGACGCGGGCTCGCGGTTCCCGACCTCGACGTCCTCATGGCGATCGAGCTTCCGGCCCTGCCGACGCCCGGACGTTTCCCGGAGCTGTTGAGCCACGACGTCCTGCCTCCGGCCGGGACTGCAGGCGTCGTCGATGTCCTCGATCGCACGGACGTCGGCATCGCGCTCGATCGCCTGGAGCCCGCCGACGGCCGGATGCTGCCGGCCGATCGCCGGTTCAGCCGGGACTTGGCGATGCTCGCCCCGCAGATCGCCGATCAGGCTGCGCTGGCCAAGGAGATGTCCACGCTTCCCGCCGGCGCCACCCCGGAGCGCCGCGACGTCCTTTCGTATCGCGCGGAGCGGCTGCTGATGCATGCGCGTGTCCTGGCGACGATTCCATCCGCACGGCAAGCGTCGATCGCCGCGCGCCGCGATAAGGAGCCCGGAACGCGCGTGTTCAGCGTCGGCATCGGCGGAATCGACCTCGGCATGACCGCGGTTCTGGCCCGCGCATCGCAACAAGGATCGCGGCTCGGCATGTCGTCGGGCGACGCGCCGGCGGGGCCGACCAAGCCGGCCGCCGCGGTCGCCGATTCGAACGGCTCGAAGTCCGATCCACCGCTGCCTTCCACCGAATGGCCGGAGCACGGCCTCGGCGAAGGAGGCAGAGGCGAGACGATCGACCTACCCGGCAAAGCAGGATCGATCGTCGGCAACACGCGGCCGGGGTCGGAGGTCCGCTCCGGAACGTACAAGACTCCCGAAGGCGGACGGTACCGATGGAGCGAGACCATCTCGGGCGCCGACGGGCCCGGCGTTCGCACGCGTCGCGTCGTGCAGGAGCCCGGCGGCGGCACCATCGTCGAGCGCGTCGAAGGCCCCCGGTCATGGAGCTTTTCCATCGGAGCCGCAGGGCCCGCGGTGAGCGCCGTGCCCGCCCGCACCGGCCTACCGCCGGCCGCGCTCGGGCCGGCGAGGCCTCAACCGCCGGCGGCCGAGGGCCCGCCGCCGCTCCCCTTGCTGGATCTCGCCCCCGGTGGCGACGAGGCCTCGCTGTCGGTCCGGCTTCGCGGCGCCGATGGTCGGGAACGCACGGCCGCCGTGCCGCGCTCGGTCTTGCAGAGGCTGGTCCGGGGGCGCGCGGTGGATGCGACGCCGGAGCGGCCGTTGCCGGGGTTCACGCCCGCGAGCCAGGTCCTCGGCGGTTCGGGGACGCTCATGGTGCTCGCCGCCGCCGATCAGACGGCGCCTCCCTGGCGAGTCGAGCCGGTCATCCGTCCGGGCGAGGAGGACCCGATCCGCCTCGCGCGCGCCCTGACCTCCTGGTGGGCGGCGGATTCCGGAACTCAGGCCGCAGCGATCGTCGGCACGGAAGGCAACGCATCGCCGGTGCGGTGGCGGTCGTGCCCGCGTCTGGACGCGAGCGTCCGCGTTTCCGTGCTCGAGAACGCATGGCCGGCACAGTCCAAGGCACTTCGTGATGGGCTTTCGGGGCTCCCCGCGGCGGAGGCCGCCACCGTGGTGCTGGTCGTCAGCGCCGAATCCCCGGGCGTGTTCGGGCGCCGCTTGCGCGCGCTCGCCCAGGATCCTCAGATGTCCGGAAAGATTCTGGTCGCCGCATCGCTTGGAGGTCCGCTGCGCCAGGACCTGCCGGCCTCGCTGCTCGACGAGGGCCGCATCCGCGCATTCGGGCTGCTCGAGGGAGGCCCGGTCGGATTTTCGAAAACCGTCGGCGAGATCGCGAGCTTCGCTCGGCTCGTCGCCGCGGAATCGTCCAAGGGGAAGCGGATCGAGGAACTCCCGGGTCCGTTCACTTGGTTCTATTAGCTCGATTCGAATTCCGGGGCCATGCTAGGGTTCGCCGTCCGTCGTCGGGACGGGTGAGGGGCCAGAGGATGAAGATCGAGCGCGGGCGTGTCGTCAAGATGCACTACCGGCTTCGCGACGAGAGCGGCGAGACACTCGAAGCGAGCGACGAGAAGACGCCGCTTTCGTACCTCCACGGCTACGGAAATCTCGTCCCGGGGCTCGAGAAGGCGCTCGAAGGATGCGACGCCGGGCTGAAGACGACGGTGACCATCGGTCCCGCGGACGCCTACGGCGAGCGCGACGAAGCGGCCGTCATCCGCGCTCCGCGCGAGGAATTTCCGGAAGACCTCGATCTCACGCCCGGGGCCGAGGTCCAGGCGGAGACTCCGGACGGGCCGATCACGTTCAAGGTCGTCTCCGCCGACGCCAAGGAAGCCGTTCTCGACGCGAACCATCCGCTGGCCGGCCGCACTCTGACCTTCGATGTCGAGGTCGTCGACGTTCGGCTTGCGAGCAAGGACGAGATCGCCCACGGCCACGCCCACGGGGGGCACCACTCGCACGGCCACGAATAGCGATGCGGCCGCGCGTCCTGGGACAGGTTTTGCTCTGCGCCGCCGCCCTGCTCTGCGCCGCCGCCGCATCCGCCCGCTACCAGGGGAACGTCAGCGTGTTCGCCGGCGAGAAGTGGCTGAACTCCGGAGACTGGGAGCCCGTCGACACGCAGCGCGAGTTCGGCCTGATGCTCGGCTTCGGGGACGAGCGCACCTCGGTCCACTTCGCTCTCGACGCGTTCGTCGCCGAGGACGAGCTCGGCTCGGGCACCCCGACGACGGACACGTTTGTCAAGGGACGGACCGCCGAGTATGCACTCGGGATCCGGAAGATCTGGAGGAACCCCAGGGTGCGGCCCCACATCGGGGCCGGTGCGTCGGCGTTCGACGTCAGCATCGACTCCGATGGACCGTCGGGCTTTTCGAGTGCTTCCGATCACGGCTGGGGCGTGTGGGTGGACGGCGGCGTCGCGTGGCGCTTCGCGAGGCATCTGGACGTCGGACTCGAGGCGCGGTACAGCGCGGCCAACATCGAGCTCGGGAGCACGCTCGGCCATCAGGTCGCGGCGGGCGGCGTCCATGCCGGCGTCGTCATCGGCTACGGATGGTAGGCGCCAACGACGAATAGGGGACTGTCCCAGAGCTGTCCAAGATAAACGTTTTGGTCAGGTTTGAGCCTCG
>CAZYHZ010000062.1:0-26047 GCA_964647625.1 uncultured Acidobacteriota bacterium | reverse complement strand
TCGACGTCGAGGATCTCTCGCACGTCATCAACTTCGACGTTCCGGCCGACCCCGATTCGTACATCCACCGGGTCGGCCGCACGGCACGCGCCGAGGCGACGGGAGACGCGTTCACGTTCGTCTCACCGGACGAGTCAGGCGACCTCGCCGGCATCGAGCGCGCGATCGGAAAGCCTTTGCCGCGCGTGACGCTGCCCGGATTCGATTACTCGCGCAAGGTCGAGGAGAAGCTCGAGATCCCGATCCACGAGCGGCTGGCCGAGATGCGGGCCCAGCGCCGCCGCGGCGCCGAGCGGCGGGCCGGCGGCTCCAAGCCGGCCGCGTCGAAGCCGAAGCCGAAGAGCCATCCCAAGCCGAAAGGCGGCCGCGCAGGCGGGAACGGCCGTTCGCGCTTGGAGGCGATCCTCGATCGCCATGCCCCCCGAAACCGGCACGGGCGCTGATCGGCTCCCAATCTGCCAAAGCTTCTAGCTCGCGCGATTTTCCGAGCACGCCCGCAGTTCCCCGCGTACTCTCTGATCGCGTGGCTTGGCGCAGCGTTCAAGCCAGGGGGACACAATGAATAACGGCGCTGCGGCTCCTCGCGGATCGTCATGTGCGCTGCTTCGAGCGGCACGCGTTGTGGTCGCTGCGCTCGCCGTGTCGGCGTCCCTGTCGGCGTGGTCTTCGAGCGCGAATCCCGTCCTCGTGGGCGGGCCTGTTCGGCCCGCGCGCGGTTTCCCGCCGGGCGCTGCCCCCGAGACGGCACCTCCCGGAGCCCATCTGACCTACTACGGAGGCCGCGTCGTTTCGAACGCACAGGTCGTTCAGGTTCTCTGGGGCACAGGGAGCTACATCACCCAGGTAACCTCGACGGCGACCCCCTCGATCGCGACGTTCTACCAACAGGTGCTCAACAGCGCGTACGTCGACTGGTTGGTCGAGTACGACACGGCCGTCCCGGGCGGGACCAACCAGACGATCGGAAGGGGATCGTTCGTGCAGCAAGTGACGATCACCCCATCGTTCACCGGCCCGACCATCGACGACACGCAGATCCAATCGGAGATTGCCGCGCAGCTTGCAGCGGGCCACCTGCCGGCGCCCACGAAGGACGCCGCGGGCAACACGAACACGATCTACATGATCTACTTCCCGCACGGGAAGACGATCACGCAGGGAGGCACGTACTCGTGTCAGGCCGGGGGATTCTGCGGCTATCACAACACCATCGCCGCCGCCGGTACGCAACCCGAGCTTTACTACGGCGTCATCCCGGACATGCAGCTCGGTTCGGGCTGCGAGACGGGCTGCGGAAATGCCGCCACGACGTTTGGGAACGTCACGTCCGTTTCGTCGCATGAGGTGGTCGAGACGATCACCGATCCCGAAGTCGGCATCGGGACGGTGATCGGGGCTCCCCTGGCCTGGTACGACGCGAGCAACGGCGAGATCGGCGACATCTGCAACGCACAGCAGGGGAGCATCCTCGGAGCAGACGGACAGGCCTACGTCGTGCAGCAGGAGTTTTCGAACTTCGCGAACGACTGCGTCGCATCGCCACCCGTCAACGACTTCTCGATTTCGCTGGCCCAGCCGACCGTCTGGGTCTCGCAGGGCTCATCCGGCAGCGACTCCGTCAACACGATGACGGTGAGCGGAGGCTCGTCAGCGGTGGCATTGGGGATCAGCGGGCTTCCGCCCGGCGTCACGGGCAGTTTCAATCCGAATCCGGTGAACTCGCCTTTCAACTCGCTCTTGACTCTCAATGCGCTGGCGTCCGCGCCCCCCGGATCGTATCCCTTCACCGTCACGGGGGCGGCGGCACAGTCCAACCATGCGACCGGAGGAACTCTGGTCGTCGTCGCCGGGTCGGCAGGGCCGCTGGCCAACGGAAACTTCGAGGTCGGCAACTTCAACGGCTGGGCGCCGACCGGCGCGTCCGAGACGGTCGTGAGCGCGGGTTGCCACGGCGGCGGCTACTGCGCCCAGCTCGGGGGCGTCGCCCCGACGAACGGGGACAGCTCGATCTCGCAGACGTTCGTTGCAGGGCCAGGCGCCTCGCAGTTGTCGTTCTGGTACTACAACGTCTGCCCGGACACCGTCACCTACGATTGGGCCATTGCCACGTTGGCGGACGACACGGCGAGCACCTCGAGCACGATCCTGCCGAAAACCTGTGCCACCACCGCGACGTGGACGCAGGCGATCGCGCCGTTGATTGCGGGCCACAGCTACACGCTGACGCTGACCAGCCACGACGACAGCTGGACGGGCGATCCGACTTACACACGATTCGACGACGTGACGGCCGGTTGCGCAGGGCCCTCCGACTGCGACGACGGCAACCCGTGCACCGACGACAGCTGCAACACCGGCAGCTGCGTTCACACGAACAACACAGGCGGCTGCAGCGACGGGAACGCCTGTACCTTGGGCGACACCTGCAGCGGGGGATCGTGCCATTCCGGGTTTCCAGTCTCCTGCATGCCGATCGATCAGTGTCACTTGGCGGGCGTGTGCAATCCGGCCACAGGGATCTGCTCCAACCCGAACAAGGTCGACACGACGAGCTGCAGCGACGGGAACCCGTGCACGACGGGAGATGTCTGCATGGCCGGGGTGTGCGGCGGCACGCCGGTCCCGGCGCCGGCGGAAACGCAAGGCGTCTCGGCTGCGGCGGACAAGGCGACGTACAGCTGGTCAGCGGTGGCCAGCGCGACGCGGTACGACGTGGTGCGAGGAAGCCTTGCGTCATTTCCCGTGGGGCCGGGGGGAAGCGACGAGACGTGCTTCGACAACCTGCCCGGGGCGACGCTGACCGACAGCGCCGTCCCGCTGCCGGCCGCGGGCTTCTGGTACTTGTCGCGAGGCGAGAACTCGTGCGGCAACGGAACCTTCGGCAACCAGACCAACGGATCGCCGCGCACGACGACGACCTGTCCGTGACGGGGTGAAAGACAGCGACCGCCGGGTCGCGAGTCTCTCCAAACCCTCCTTCGGCTGAGTGAGATTCACCGCGCGGGCTGAGGAGTTGTCCTCATGGTCCCCGTGTGCCGTTCGCGTCACCTTATCGCGAAGCCGTACCACCAAGGGGCAATGCGTTGGAACGAGATCGGCGACATGGGGGTGAGCAATGTCCGAACATATCGGTGTAATCCGTCGACTGCGGGCGATCTTGCTGGTCGGGGCCTCGTCCCTGCTCGGCACGGTTGCCGGTGCGACCGCGTTCGACGTCTGTAACGTGATTCCGTCCTCCGCCATCGAATCCGCGCAGGGTGCGCCGGTCGTCGCGACCAAGAGCACCCGGCACGACACCGGGGGCCTGACGATCGCGCAGTGCTACTACGGACTGGCGAACGCGGCGCGTTCCGTGAGCCTCGAGGTCACCCTCCCGGGGCCCGAGGCCGCGACCCGCTCGCATCCAAAGGCCTATTGGCGAACGCACTTCGGCCGCGACCGCGAGATCGGCGACCGCGGCGAGCGGGATCACGAGGCAGGCCCGAGCCCGGAGATTCGAGGGCTGGGAAAGGAAGCGGTCTGGGAGGGGAACGGGCCGGTGGGGGCGCTCTACGTCCTCGACGGCGACCGCTTCGTGCGCGTCAGCATCGGCGGCCCCGCGGATCTCGCGGGCCGCGTCGAAAAGAGCAAGGCTCTGGCGCGGGTCGCGCTCGCCGGCCTCTCGAAGCTCGGACGGAGGAGCATCCAATGAAGAGCCTTCTGGCCCTGATCGCGTGCGCTTGCATCTGCGCCCTCAACCCGGGTGCGTCGCAGGCCGCGACCCCTTCCTCCGGAACGCTCACGGACGCGAGCGGACCGCTCGCCTACACCGCCGGTCCGTTCCTCGTGCCGAACCCGACGGCGCAGGCGAACTCCAACGGGCTGCCGACCTGTGATTCGAACACTCCGTGCGACGACTACACGCTGACCGTGAACGTCGCACCCGGCGATGCCACCACGATGCGGATCCGGGTGGCGGTCTCGTGGCCGAATTCCAGAGCCGACTTCGACCTGTACGTCCTGCAGGGCGGGACCGTCGTGAAAACCGCCGCGTCGTCCGCGGACCCGGAGATCGCCCTCTTCCCGGCGATCTCCGGCACCTACACGCTTCGCGTCGCGCCGTACACCCCGCTCGATCAGAGCTTCGCAGGAACGATCACGCTGGAGCCGATCCCGACGGCACCTCCGCCGGATCCCGGCGTCAAGCCACGGTTCCAGTTGTATGCGGCGCCGAACGGTCTCGGGACCGATGCGGGCGAGCCGTCGATCGGGGTCAACTACGCGACCGGCAACGTGTTCTTCGAGTCGAACACCCAGACGCTGCGCGTCTCGATGGACGACTGCTCGTCTCCCGCGCAGGACGTATGGGCCGACAAGAGCGCCCCGACCTCGGTGACCAGCCTCGACCCGATCCTGTTCACCGACAGCAGGGCCCACCGGACGTTCGTGTCCCAATTGGTCTCGGGGCTCGGATACGGCGCCGGATGCTCGCTCAGCTCCTACACGGACGATGACGGCGAGACCTGGATCCCGAGCAACGGTTGCGGAACTCCGGCCGGAGCGGACCACCAGACGATCGGCGGCGGACCGTTCGCGCCGCCGCTCAATCGGGATCCCCAGGGCGCGCTCTATCCCAACGCCGCGTACTACTGCTCGCAAGGCCAAGCGAGCGCGTTCTGCGCGAGGAGCGACGACGGCGGCCTCAACTACGGCGCGGGTGTGCCGATCTACAGCCTTCTGGACTGCATCGCCATCCACGGTCATATCAAGATCGCTCCCGACGGGACGGCGTACGTACCGAACCGCGCCTGCGGCGGGAATCTGGGCGTCGTGGTCTCCGAGGACAACGGGCTCACATGGAACATCCGGAAACTCCCCGACACGGAAAGCTCCGCCAACGATCCCTCCATCGGCATCGCGAGCGACGGCACCGTGTACTTCGGCTACCAGAACGGGGACGGCAAGGCTCGCGTCGCCGTGTCGCACGACCGCGGCCTCACGTGGCAGTACGATCAGGACGTCGGCGCTCCCTTCGGCATCAGCAACACGGTGTTCCCTGTGGTCGTCGCCGGCGACCCGCAGCGGGCCTCGTTCAGCTTCCTCGGCACTCCGACCCCGGGAGATTTCCAGGCCGCCGACTTCGCCGGCATCTGGCACCTTTACAGCGCGTTCACCTACGACGGCGGACAGCACTGGGTCACGGTCGACGTGACCCCCCAAGACCCCGTGCAGCGCGGCTGCGTCTGGCTGCAGGGCGGCTCGAATACGTGCCGGAACCTGCTCGACTTCATGGACGCCTCCATGGACGCCCAAGGACGCGTGCTCGTGGCGATCGCCGACGGGTGCACCGGCTCGTGCGTCGCCGCGCCGCCGAACTCTTACAACAAGCTGGGAACGATCGCGCGGCAGTCGGGCGGGCGAAGGCTTCTCGCGGCGTTCGACCCCGTGGAGCCCGCGGCACCCGGGGCGCCGCGCCTCGAATCGGCAACGCGCTCTTCGTCTGGAGTTCTTTTCCGCTGGTCCGCGCCCGACGACGGCGGCTCGGCGCTGACGGGCTACGAGGTGTATCGCCGCGAGAGCGCGGCCCCGTCGCTTTTGACCGTCGTCGCGCCGGACAAGACATCGTATCTCGATACGAGCGCGGACCCCGGCCTCGGCTACTTCTACAGCGTGAAGGCGGTCAACGCCGTCGGCGAGAGCGCGTCGTGCCGCGAGGTCCCGGTCACGGCGGCGCCGCCGACCCAGAGCCCGTGCACGCCGCCCGGGGTCGAGATCTTCGTCGACGGAGCGGGAGACAACACCGACAGCGCCGCGGGCGAGCACGACATCCGCTCGCTCGATATCGCCGAGCCGTTCGTCTCCGCCTCGACGCCGGACCAGCTCGTGTTCACGCTGAAGGTCGCGGATCTGACGGTGGTGCCGCCGCAGTCCCGGTGGACGGTTTTCTTTCGCACGACCGGCACGGAGTATTTCGTCGACATGACGTCGGACGACACGGGGAATCCGACCGGCGTCGCGTTCCATTACGGCCACACTTCGGTCGATGCGACGACTAACGTGCGCACCCTGAACACGGACGGCCTCGCCGATGCGGGGAGCACGTACTCGGCCGACGGCACGATCGTGATCAAGGTCTCGAACAACAAGCTGACCTTCAATCTGAATCCTCCCCCGGCGACCTACCCGCCGCCGGCGGCGGGCGATCAGCTCGTGAACATCAACGCGATCACCCAGCAGACGATCGGCGTGCTGCTGGAGACGCTCGATTCGACCGGAAGCGGCTCGTACTTCCTCGTCGGGAACCAGTCCTGCCGGGTCTGCACCGACGCTCCTTCGTTCGGCGGCGTTCAGTCGGTGACGTCGCCGACGCTCGCAAGCTGCGCGCTCGATCTCTCATGGACGCCGGCGCTTTCGGGCTGCTCGGGCCTTCCGGTGCGCTACAACGTGTATCGCGGCACGAGCGCAACATTCACTCCAGGTCTTGCCAATGCGATCGCGCTCGGCGTGACGGGGACGAGCTATCGCGATACGGACAACCTCACCTCGGGGGTCACCTACACCTATGTCGTCCGCGCCGAGGACCTGACGACCTCGGGGAGCGGCCCCGCGAACGGGGGCAACGAAGACACGAACGTCCAGCGTGTCAGCGGAGCGCCTCAAGGGGTGCTCGCCCCCGCGCCGGACTTCTCGGACAGCGTCGAGCCCACATCCGCCCCGGGATACCAGGTCACGACCACGCGGACGAATGGAATGTGGGCGGTAAGCGTCGATGCGACCGCACACAGCCTCCAGCATTCGTGGGTCGTTCCGGACGATCAGCCCGGGCTCCCGCAGAACACGGCGCGCAACGACACGCTGGTGCTCCCACAGCTCAATCTCACGTCGTCCAGCGTGCTGACCTTCTGGCACAACTTCGACTTCGCGCGATTCGCGACCGGCTCCGTCGCGACGCGGTATCACAGCGGCGGCGTCATCGAGATCTCAAAGGACGGAAACACTTGGATCGACCTGGGCGCGGATGCGAGCGGAAACTTGCTCCCCTACATCGCCCCGCCCAATCGGTACAACGGCGTGGTCTCGAGCTCTTCCACTGCGCCGCTGAACGGGAAGCAGGCGTTCGTCGGCTCGAGCGATGGCGACAACATGGCGGGACGAACCGATGCCATGAGCCAGGTCACGATCAACCTGGGTCAGGCGATCCAAGACTTCTACGGAGCGTCCTCGCTGCCGAACGCCAGGATCCGCTTCCGGATGGCCGGTACGTACCAGATTCTGGTCGGCGGGATTCAGGGGACCGGTTGGGGCGTGGACGACATCCGGGTCAGCAACGTGCAGGTTCCGCTGGCGTGCGGCACGGTGGCGGTGTCAAGCGGTCGGATCGCGAGCGAAAGCTTGACGGCCGCGAAGGCGAGCGGGGATCAGATCACGTTGTCGTGGGGCGGCTCGTGCACCTCGAGCGATACCGACTTCGAGGTCTACGAAGGGAGCATCCCGAACTTCTACAGCCACACGTCGATCGTCTGCTCGACGGGAGGCGCTCGGACGGAGACGATCTCGCCCGGGTCCGGGAGCCGCTACTACCTCGTCGTCACAAAGAATCAGCTCCGCGAGGGATCCTACGGGGAGCGCACGGGGGGCATCGAGCGGCCGCAGGGAGTCTCGGCCTGCCTTCCGCAGGAGGTCGGTTCGTGTCCGTGACCGGCTCCCTCAGATCCGCAGCCGCCAGAACTCGCAAGGGATACGGGTCGGCCGACGCGCAAGATGGTTGCGTAGGAACGTCGGCCGACTCGCAACCCGCTCGAAGCAAAAGCTCCGCGGCAAACGCTCGTAAACCGAACGCGGCGGCTGGCGGCCGTCGATTCCCTTGAGCGCGCAGCCGCTCTCGTGAGTGTGCATGTAGACGTCGCGGATTCCGAGGCGTTCGCGCAGCAGCCACAAGGTTGCCGCGAGCACCGCCTGATCCCAGATCCGGCGGTGTCGCGCGAGGACGTACTCGACGTATCGGAAGAGCTGGCCCGCATCGCACCCGACGTCGCCGAGCCACCAGGGAGGCTTCAGCTCTCCCTCGATCAGGCTCGCGAGCGCGTGTTCGGCAGCGAATGTTGCGTCGCGGATCCAATCGCTCTGGATCTCCTCGACTAAGGCCTCGCCGTGTTCAACGTCGAGATCGACCCTCGCCCAGGCGAGCGTGTGGTCGCCCTTCTGGTTGATCGGGTGCCACTCGCTTTCGAAGGGGGTTTCCTCACGCGGCTCGATGTACCGGCGGTAGGCTCGCGCGTGAGCCGGCGGGAAGTTGAGCTGCACGACGACGTTGAACCCGGGGCGGGTGGTTTGGTTCCACCTCCAGTCGCGGTCGCTGCCCCAGACTCCGAGCGTGAGGTTGTAGCTCTCGGTGGCGGCGGGGAAGTAGGAGTCGAGCAGGCCCCAATCCGCTCCGCGGCCACCAGAGTCTCCCAAGACTCGCCGCACCTCCGGCTTTTGCAGCAGCGGCCGAAATCTCCCTTGCCGCATCTCGGACAGGCTTCGCCCTTCTGCGGCCGCGTAGGCGAGCAGCTGCAGCGCAAACCGGTCCTTGAAATACCGGAAGACGACTCGGCCCCCAGGGAGGGAGCGCCGAATCTCTTCGGCCAATTCGTGTTCCAAAGCAGTGCGTCCTGCGCGGTGAGGCGCGTTCGGTCATTGGTAACTCCATGGCGGTGGACGGACCCGACACAGCCGGTCCCTACACCGTCGCGATAGCCGCGGTGGGCGAATTAGTTAGGGACGGTCGTTCGGGATGCGGAGCCGGCGCATGAATACGCCGGAGCGAGAAGGCTTCAGGCGGCCGACGTCACCGAACGCGGTTGATTGAGATGAATGGCAAGCATCGCCGGCGCTCCTCGAACGGTCTGTCGAAATGAGGCGGCGCGAATGCTAGCACGAATCCTGCGGGTCGGGATGCGATTTCGGCCGGACGCCGCTCGCCCGGCCGGGTGGAGTAAGATCGCCGGGTTGTCCGGCTGTGCCTGCCCGCCGGCGTCCGCTGAGCTCGAGAGCTGCGAACGCCGCGCGAAACCGAACGCTCCCGCGGAGGAGTCTCAATGCGCAAGAAGATTCTCACCGTGTTCATCGTGATTGCGGCCGTTGCGGGAACCGCTGCGGTCTTGACGACGACACCGGCCAAGGCCGGCAGCTGCCCCAAGAACTCGCACCTGGTCGTCTGTCCGACGTACAGCTTCTGTTGCCCGAACAACGCACTTTGCGCTTGTCTGTAGCGACAAACTCACCGCAGTCAGAGTCATCTCAGGAGGGCGCGGGTTCACCGCGCCCTCGTCGTCTACGAAATCGTGTAAAGTTCGCCGGGTCTTCGCGGATCGCCCCCTGGGGCACAGGAAACGATATGTGGACGCCTCGACACCGAACCTGAATCAAACGCGGGCCTGAGGGACTCAGGCCCAGTCCTCGGATGACCCGCCGCAGACGCTGACCGGCACCGCTCCCGGCGCGCCCGCAACGGGCGTTCGACCTTGGAGCGTGCGACATGACCAAGCCGGATCGCGAAATTCTCGAGAAGCTAGACGACATTGCCACCGGGGTCGTGGCGGCCCATGCGGATGCCGTCGATCGCCAGGGGGCCTTTCCAAAGGCCTCGATGGACGCCCTCGCCGCGGCCGGATTCTACGGGCTGATCAGCGCTCACGAGGTCGGGGGAATGGGGCAGGGTCCGGGGGCGGCCGCGCGGGCGGTGATGCGCGTCGCGCGCGAATGCGGCTCGACCGGAATGGTCCTCACGATGCACTACGCCGGGACCGCGGTCATCGAAAAATTCGGCGCCGAGGCGACCCGGCGCACGATCGCAGCGGGCCGGCACCTGAGCACGCTCGCGTTTTCCGAGGCCGGCTCACGCAGTCACTTCTGGGCGCCGATCAGCTCGGCGAAGGTGGTGAGCGGTCAGACCGTGCTCCACGCGGAGAAGAGCTGGGTCACCTCGGCGGGCCACGCGGCGGCCTACGTGTGGTCGAGCCGTCCCGTGAGCGCCGAGGGCGCGAGCACGCTGTGGCTCGTCCCCGCGAACGCCGCCGGTCTTTCGACGCCGCGCCCGTACGACGGGGTGGGACTTCGCGGCAACGACTCGCGACCGGTCTCGGCCAACGCGGTCGGCGTTGCGGAGTCGTCTCGGCTGGGCGCGGACGGCGAGGGGTTCGCGATCATGATGGGCACGGTGCTGCCGTACTTCAATCTGATGAGCGCGGCGGTCTCGGTCGGCCTCATGGAGGGAGCAACCGCGCGCACGGCGGCGCATGCCTCGGCAATCCGTTACGCGCATCTCGATTCGTCGCTCGCCGACTTGCCGACCATCCGGGCGTACGTCGCGCGGATGCGCGTGCAGACGGACATGGCGCGCGCGCTGCTGTCGGACGCGATCGACGCGGTCGAATCGGGCCGGGAGGACGCGATGCTCCGCGTGCTCGAGTGCAAGGCGGCGGCGGGGGAGGCCGCGCTCGACGTCCTCCAGGGCGCGATGCGGGTTTGCGGCGGCGCCGCGTATCGCCGCGACGTCGGGGTCGAGCGGTACTTCCGTGACGGCCAAGCGGCGAGCGTCATGGCGCCCACGACGGACCAGCTCTACGACTTCATCGGGAAGGCCGTATGCGGCCTTCCGCTGTTCTAGCGTCATGCCGCGAAGCTCGAGGGCGCTCAATCTAGGCGCCGTCGCCTACGACCCGAAGGTGGTCACGATCTGGGAGGGGTTCAAGAAAGACTTCGTGGAGCACGAGCTCCCGTTCGACTTCATTCTCTATTCGAACTACGAGCGCTTGGTCGAGGACCAGCTCGCGGGTGTCGTGGACATCGCGTGGAACTCGCCCCTCGCGTGGATCGAAGCCGAGCGTGCCGCGGCCTCACGCGGCCGCACCGCGCGCGCGGTCGCCATGCGCGACACCGACCGGGACTTGACGTCCGTCCTGGTGGTGCGATCCGATTCCAAGGCGCGTGCTCTGACCGATCTTGGGTGTGGAACCGTGGCCGTGGGCGCAGCCGACTCGCCGCAGGCGACGCTGATCCCGTTGCTCCTGCTGTCCGACGCCGGGCTGCGGCCGGGACGCGACTTCGAGGTGCGGCGGCACGACGTCCACGTCGGCAAGCACGGAGACCACATCGGCGGCGAGCGCGAGGCGGCGCAGGCGCTCCTGGCCGGGCGCGTCGATGCCGCATGCATGATCGACGGAAACCACCTGGCGTTCACGGTCGAGGGGACGCTTCCGCCCGGATCGACGAGGATCCTCGCTCAGACACCGCCGTACGATCACTGCAACTTCACGGTCCTGGACGGGGTCCGCACGGACGCGGTCGATCGCTTCATCATGCTGCTGCTCGCGATGTCCTACGACGACCCGGGGGTCCGGCCGCTCCTCGACATGGAAGGATTGAAGGCTTGGCGCCTGGGGCGGACCGAAGGCTACGGGCAGCTCAACCGCGCGGTCGACGAGTTCGGAACGCTCGAGGCGTGGCTCGCGCGCGCCGGGCGAGAATAGCCGGATGAAAGACGGCCCGGCGCGAATCGACCTCGGCTACCTCGGCCTCGATCGCGGCGGGCACTTGCTCGTGAAGCACGCGCTGCGGGGCTTGCCGGTGGGCGGACGGTTGGACGTCTACGGCGGCCATGCCGAGCTGGCGGTGCACCTCCGCGGCTGGTGCCGGGCGCAAGGTGATGCCGTCGAGGTCCTCTCCGCCGCGGACGCGGCGTCTCCGGTCGTCCGCATCACGCGGGGCGCTGCCGACACCGGGCGATGGCGGGGCGCCGTCAGCGCCGGCTCGCCCGACCCGTTCGGCCTGGCTCACCTGCGCCGCCATCTCGATACCGACCCCGGGCTCCGTCCTCGGCTCGCCGCCGCCGTGGAGCGCCGGCACGATGCGCTCCAGGACACGGCAGGGCTGAACGAGGAAGTGTTCGACTCCCTGGTCGTTCTGGCCGCGGGATCGTGGGAGCCGCAGGCAATCGCGTCCGGATTCGAGCGCGTCTTGAAGCTGCAGCGCGACATGGACCACGCCCGGCGGCAGAGGCTTCAGAAGCTCGGCTTCGGCGAGCACGAGGCCGAGGCGCTGTCGGCGCTCCACACGCGGAACTTCATGTAGATGCTCGACATCTTCGTGGACGGCGACGCCTGCCCCGTCAAGGACGAGGCCTACAAGGTCGCGCTGCGCTACGGGCTCAAGGTCTACGTGGTCTTCTGTGGGGCCCTGCGCACGCAAGCCCCTGGGCGCGTGGAGTTCGTCCGCGTCAAGCAAGGATTCGACGCCGCCGACGACTGGATCGCCGAGCGCGCGGCCGAAGGCGACCTGGTCGTCACGGCCGATATCCCGCTCGCGGATCGCGCGCTCCGGAAGGGCGCCTCGGTCATCTCTCCGACGGGCAAGGAATTCACCGAAGACTCGATCGGAGACGCGATCGCGCAGCGCGCGCTGATGGATCAGCTGCGCGCCATGGGCGAGGTGGCGGGAGGCCCGCCGCCGTTCAGCGCACGCGACCGCTCGCGATTCCTCGCGACCCTCGATACCGTGATTCAACGAGTGAAGCGTCGGCCAGGTCGTCAAGGATCTTGCTGACGGACTCCGCCACGGGGAGACGGTCATCGACGCGCACCTCCACGAACCGATGCCCGCGGCTGATCAGCTCGCGCTCCAGCTCGGCGGCGACCGGGCTCTTCCCGGACCCGGCCGGGCCGCTCAGCCAGAAGACGAGCCCCCCGTGGCCGTTGCGTTCCGATTGTCTTCGGCCGTTGGGTGCGGCGCTGACCAACGGGCCATGAGGATCGGCGAGGACGATCCCGCCACCCGCGACGTCGTAGCCGTCGACGATCACGAACCGACCGGTGCCCGCGACGTCGTCGAACGCGTCGAAGGCTATGGGCTTGCGGACGCGCAAGGTGACGTCCGCCACCGCGTGGCGCGGCACCGCGCCATCGGAAGGCTTGCCTTCGACGGAGACAAGCGTCGAGGCGTCGATGACGTTGTCGACGGTTGCGATCTCGCACTCCGCCTCGGTCGTGGCGAGCTTGAGCTTGTAAACCCTTCCAGGGTGAAGCGGCCGCGTGCCGAGCCAGAAGATCCGCGCCGGGATGGCGGTGTGCTCTTTCGGGCGAGCGCTCTCCCGCGCGGCGATGCAGCCGCGCTCGACGAAGACCTGTTCCGTCAGCGTGATCCCGACGCACTCGCCCTCGTGCGCCTCATCCGTCACGGGCGCGCTCCAACGCTCGATCGAACGAACGACGCTCGTCTTCCCCGAGGGTGAAAACACGAGCCGGTCGCCCACGTGCAGGGTTCCGCTCTCGATACGGCCGGCGAGGATCCTGCGGTCGTCGAACCGGTAGACGTCCTGGACCGGAAACCGCAGTGGACGGCCGAGCAGGCGCGGCGGAGTCTTCATGGCGTCCAGCGCGTGGAGCAGCGTCGGGCCGCCGTACCAGGGCATGTTCTCACCCGCCGAGGCAATGTTGTCGCCGTGCCGTGCGGCCACGGGAACGAAGGCGCGCGGCGACACGCCGACCGATTGCAGCCAGGTGAAGTATTCCGCCTCGATCTGGCGGAACCGGGCCTCGTCGAACTGCACGAGGTCCATCTTGTTGACGATCACGACGACCTCGCGGATTCCGAGAAGGCCGAGGAGGTAGCCGTGGCGGCGCGTGTTCTCGCAGACGCCCTCCCGGGCGTCGATGAGGAGCAGCGCGGCATCCGCACCCGACGCCCCGGTCACCATGTTCTTCAGGAACTCCTCGTGCCCGGGGGTGTCGATGAGCACGTACTCGCGCCGCGGCGTGCGAAACCAGATCTGCGCCGCATCGATCGTGATGTTCTGATCGCGCTCGGATTGGAGCGCGTCCATGACGTTGGCCCACTCGAACGGCGCTCCGCGGCTCGCGGCGGACCGGTGCAGCTGCTCGAGCTTGCCTTCGGGGAGCGAGCCGGTGTCGTGCATCAGCCGGCCGACGAGCGTCGATTTGCCGTGATCGACGTGGCCGACGATCACGACCCTCATCTGGCTCACCGGATCACATGTAGCCGTCGCGGCGTAGGGCCTCGAACGCATGCTCGGATTCTCCATCCTGCGCGCGGCCGGCGCGCTCGGGGGACTTGGTGTGACGTAGCTCTTCGATGATGTCGCGTACGGAGCGCGCGCGAGACGCGATCGGAAACGTGCAGGGGTGGCACCCGAGGCTGCGATAGCGCTTGCCCGAGGCGTCTGCGAAGTAGAGGGGAATGACCGGGATGTCCTCGCGCTCGATGTATTCCCAGATGTCGAGCTCGGTCCAGTCGAGCAGGGGATGCACGCGGATGTGGGTTCCCGCCGGGAAATCGGTCTTGAACTGGTCCCACAGCTCGGGCGGCTGGTCGGCGACGTTCCATTCCATGCGCTCGTCGCGGGGGCTGAAGTAGCGCTCCTTGGCTCGTGTGGCGTCCTCATCCCGGCGGACGCCGACGATCACGCCGGTGTAGCCGTGCTCGTCGAGGACGTGCTGGAGGGCGTCTCTCTTGAGGCGGCCGCAGCAGGCGACGCGGGTCGCCTGTCCGTCCGGGAACGTGAGGCGGTCGCGCAGGGCGGCGTGGTTCGTTCCGACGACGAGCTTCAGGTTCCATTCGCGGCACAGCCGGTCGCGATACTCGATCATGCTCGGGATCTTGAACGAGGTGTCCACGTGAACGAGGGGGAACGGCACGTGCCCGAAGAAAGCCTTGCGCGCGAGCCACAGAAGCACGGTCGAATCCTTGCCGATGCTCCAGAGCATCGCGAGGCGGTCGAGCTTGGCGTAAGCCTCTCGAAGGACGTAGATCGAGCGGCTTTCGATGCGGGACAGATTATCCATGGGCCGCCTGCCTGAGGACGGCCGGAGCGTGGCTCCAGAGCGATCGCGCGCACCAGTCGCCGAATCGCTCGCCCTCGGACCGCTCGGCGGCGAAGCGATCGAACAGCGGCCGCAGTAGGCCGGCGATGTCGTGGTCCTTGACGCCGTCCTTGTACAGCCGGTTGAGCCGCGTTCCCGTCGCGTCGCCTCCGAGCCAGATCTCGTAGAGTCCGAGCGACCGGCCGACGAAGCCGATCTCGGCCGTGTACGGGCGCGCGCACCCGTTGGGACAGCCGGTCATGCGGATCGCGATGTCCTCGCCGGCGAGGCCGGCATCGGCCAAGGAGGATTCGATCTGGACGAGAAGCGAGGGCAGGTAGCGCTCGGACTCCGCGACCGCGAGGCCGCAGGTCGGCAAGGCGACGCAGGCCATCGACGCGCGCCGCAGGACGCTTCCCTGCGCGCCGACGTGCACGCCGTGCGCCCGCAGGAGATCGTTGATCTCTTCCCGGAGTTGGGGCTCGATTCCCGCGAGGATCACGTTGCTGCCCGGGGTCAGCCGGATCTCGGGACGGTACCGCTCGATCACCTTCCGAAGCGCGGTTTTGAGCTGGATGCGCTCGCGGTCGCGAATGCGCCCCATCTCGACGAAGACGCCGAGGAAGAGCCGGCCGTCGGCCTGGCGGTGCCAATCGACGGGGTCGCCCTCGATGGCGAATCGGAAAGGCGGCGGCTCGGCGAGCGAAACCCCGGTGCGGCGGGCCAGCTCGTCACGGAACCAGGACGCGCCGCGCTCCTCGAGCACGTACTTCAGCCGAGCGTGCTTTCGGTTCGACCGGTCCGAGAAGTCGCGGTGGATGGTCAGCACACCGCGCGCGACGTCGACGACCGTCTCGGGCGGCAGGAATCCGATGATGTCGGCGAGGCGCGGAAAGGTCTCCGGGTTCTTGGCGGTGCGTCCCATCCCGCCGCCGGCCGTCAGCACG
Source organism: uncultured Acidobacteriota bacterium (assembly GCA_964647625.1). Lineage (GTDB taxonomy): Bacteria > Acidobacteriota > Polarisedimenticolia > Polarisedimenticolales > DASRJG01 > DASRJG01. Next base: position 10,263 of record CAZYHZ010000062.1, on the reverse strand, counting down.
TAGCCCGACAGCGCCCCCGAGCGGTTCCGGATCGCGATGAACCCGCAGCAGTTCGTGTAGATGTCCACGTCGTTCCGGGGAGGAATGACGAACGCCAGCTTGAATTTCCTCGGCAGGTAGGTCGGCCCGTAGAGCGGGTCGATGGGCGCATTCGAGGGCGTGTCCCCGCCGTCGGTGTCGAGATCGAGCTGATGGCCGTCGACCCAGATCGAGTGATAGGCGCCGGTCGTCGGCGCCAACGCCGATGCGACCGCACGCGCGTCGGCCTGGACCCGCAGCTCGAACGCGTCTTGCGGCGGCGTTGCAGGGGACATCACGTTGCGGTTGACGTCGCCGCAAGCGGCGAGAGTGGTCAGAAGGGTGTCGTGGACCGACTTCACGAGCGGTCCCAATCCGTTCTTGACCACACCGTGGAACTGGAGGCCCTGGCGGGACGTCACGCGAAGCGTCCCATTGCCGTACCGGTCGGCCAGCTCGTCGCACGCGAGGTACTGGGACGGCGTGACGGCGCCGCCGGGAATCCGGCAGCGCACCATGAAGATGAAGTCCTTCCGAGTCTTGCGGACGTCGCGGTCATCTTGCTGGTAGATCCCGTGGAACTTCAGGAAGTAAGAATCATCGGACGAGAACCGATCGACAGCGGCATCCCGCAGCGTCGTCGCGATCGTTCCGCCGAGCGTCGGGTCCGATTCCTTGAGCCGCTCGTTGGCGCTCGGCTGTCCGGGCTCGGCCGCTCCGTGTGTCATCTTGGGCCTCCTTCGCCGCGGTGGGCGTGGATTCCGCATTCCCTGTGCTCCGGTCGCTCCCACCACCAGCGGCCGGCGCGAACGTCCTCGCCGGGGCCGACGGCCCGCGTGCACGGGGCGCACCCGATCGACCGGTATCCGCGATCGTGCAGCGCGTTGTAGGGAAGCTCGTGCTCGTAGATGTAATCCCAGACCTGCGATTCGCTCCAGTCGGCGAGCGGGTTCAGCTTCCAGAGGCCGAACGCGTCGTCCCACTCGAGCTTGCGCAGGGCCGAGCGCGTGATCGACTGCTCGCGCCGCAATCCCGTGATCCAGAGGTCGCAATCGCGAAGCGCTCTTCGAAGTGGTTCGACCTTGCGTAGCGCGCAGCACTCTTTCCGGTTATCGACGCTCTCGCGGAACGAGAACGGTCCTTTGGCCGCGACGAGCGATTCGATCGCGGGGGCGTCGGGTAGCAGCGTCTCGATCGCGACCCCGTAGCGGGCACGCGTCTGCGCGGCGAGCTCGTGGGTCTCCTCGTGAAGCCGGCCGGTGTCGAGCGTGAAGATGCGCGCATCGGGGCGCTGTGCGAGAAGCAAATCGGTGACGACGACGTCCTCGGCTCCGAAGCTCGAGGCGAAGGCGACATGCGGGTGGTACCGCTCGAGTGCCCAGCGAATGGCGCCCGACGCGCTCGATCCCTCGAGATCCGGGACGACGCGAGACGGAGCCGGCTCCGGCCTAACCATGGGCGCTCACCGTGTCCTCCCGGCGCGGCGCCTCGCGCAGGCGTTCTCGCAGTCCGACGCTGTTCCCGATCACGACGAGGACGGGACCCGAGGCCGCCGTGGCGCGAAGCGACACCAGGCCGTCGAGCGTGCCGGCGGCGGCGCGCTCGCGAGGCGTCGAGCCGCTTTCGATGACCGCCGCCGGCGTCTCACCGGAAAGCCCGGCGTGAAGCAAGGCTTCGCGGACGCCGGCGAGTGTGCCTCCCGCCATGAATATCACGAGCGTGTCGGCCCCTTGCGCCAGGTGGATCAACCTCTCGCGCACCCGTTCGCCGGCGTCCGTCGATCCAAGGTCGTGAGCTGTGACGAACGCCACCGAGCTGCTCACCCCTCGGTGGGTCACGGGGATTCCCGCGAGGGCGGGCGCCGCGACGCCCGACGTGACGCCCGGAACGATCTCGAAGGGGACGCCGTGCTCGAGCAGCCCGAGCGCTTCTTCCCCGCCGCGGCCGAACACGAACGGATCGCCGCCCTTGAGGCGCACCACGGCGAGACCGCGGACGGCTTCCCGGGCGAGGGCTACGACGATGTCGTCTTGCGCCATCGTGACGACGCCGCGCCTCTTGCCGACCGGAACGAGGCGTATGCCGGGGCGGCACAGAGCGAGCACGGCATCGGAGACGAGCGCGTCGTAGAAGACGACGTCCGCCTCGCTCAGTCGTCTTGCGGCCTTGAGCGTCAACAATCCCGGATCGCCGGGTCCGGCGCCGACCAGGCTGACGACCCCGCGAGCGAGCGGTGCCGAGGCCCGGACGAGCCTCCCCAGCCTGAACAGGGCGGGGCGGGCGGGCTTCATGCTTTGGCGGACAGCTCGGTTTTCCATGATTCCCAGTGCCTCTCGAATTCCACGAAATGTCCGGCAACGATCGACTCGAACGCGGCCGGCGACAGCAGAGCCCGAAGCGCCGCAACGCGCGCTTCGAAATCGTCCGGATAGCGTGCGCGCGCCAGCCGGCGCCCCTCGTCCAGAAGCTCCAGCGCGGGTCCGACCGCGTCCGGAAGCGTCTCGGCGATCCGGTCGCGGACTGCGACCGCAAGGAGCGGCGACTTACCCTCGGTCGCGACGGAGATCGTCAGCGCCCCCCGGCGAAGCACGGCCGGCGCGTAGAACGTGCACAGGTGATTGACGTCCAGAACGTTGCAGGGGATGCCCCGCGCCTCGGCTGCCTGGGCCACGCGCTCTTGCAGCTCCGGCCCGGCGCCGGCTACGACCACCAGATGCGCCCCGGCGAGGTCGGACGGTTCGAACTCGGTCGCAATCGCGTCGACCCGCGCGCCGCAGTCGCGCAGCTCGTCCGCTTTTTTTCGTGCGAGCGGCCCCGTGCCGACGACGAGACAACGCTTGCCGTGGAGGAGAAGCCCGATCGGGTAGAGGCGCGATTGGTTCGATTTTGGGCTCGCTACCGGCATTTCGGCCCCAAAAACAAAAAAGGCCCAGCACGTTCGTGCATGGGCCGCTTGTTCGTCGCTTGCGGTGTCTTGAAGGTTACGTTCTTAAGCTGCGTTCACCTCGAACACGCGCGCTCGCCGAAGGCCGCGGCCTTCAGGACAACAAGCGCAACAACAGGTCCGGATGATCGATCGCATCGGCCGGAATGTACGCAGCACCCCCCGGGGCGTCAAGGAATTAGTTGTGGGCAATCGGCTCCACGGCCGTCGCGGGATGCAGCTCCCAGCGCGTCCCGCGCGGGTCCGGCTGGTCGGCCTCGGGCTCGTAGTAGAGCCAGCCGGTGACGCGGACGTGCTTGCCGTAAAGGCGGCGTAGCGCGTTGTACGAGAGAGCGGCGCTCTTCTTTTGCCACGCCGGCGTGACCTCGACGATGACCCACTTGGTCGTGTCGCTCTCCTTGGGTTTCGCTGCGAGGACGACGTGCACGTCACCGTCCTCATCCCGCTCGACCTGCGTGACGTACCCGTCGAGACGGGCGCCCTGCTTTTCCGACCATGCCGTCTGGGCCCCGTTGCTGAGCAAGGCGTCCACGGTGACGGAGCCATTGATCGCGCTGTCGGGCGGGGCCGTGGAACGGTTCTTCAGCGCCAGGGCCTCCTTCGACTCTCCGGCTTCCGCGGCAAAAATCGGCGAGACGGCGAGGATGGCAGGGATGACGAGAAGAGTCCGGAGCGACATCGACGTGCGCTCGCGCATGGTGCACCTCCTGGGCACAGGATACTCCTGAAAATCCTCGACGCTGGGGGTCGCGATGCCTACTAGAATGGCAATCTCATGCGCGGGCGCTCCTTGGTCTGCCTCGTGGTCAGTGTGCTACTGCTTCTGGCGTACGTGCAATTCCCAGGCGCTTCCGGATGCTCGATGTGCGGCGCTTCGTGCCATTGCGCGCACGCCGCCCCCGGCGGGTGCTCGGTTCGCAGCGCCGGCTGCGCGGGCGGGGAGGGCGGCCATGCGCTCGGCTCCATGGTTCCGGTACGCGCCGTGCTCGCCGCGCCGAACGGGATCGCACCGTCGATTGAATTCGTTCTGACCGATCCGATCGCTTCACTTCTCCCGCCGCAGCCCGTGCGGCCGCCGCTCGATCACCCCCCGCGCCCGGCCTGCTGAGCCCGGTCCCCGACATTCAAGGTTCAGCATCGGCGTCGCCCCTGCGACGCCACGAGGTGATCGCATGCATCGTCATGCCGTCCGTGCACTGTTCGGAATTGGAATTGCGCTTCTGGCTGCCGCGGTCGGATCGGACCGTAGCTACGCTTCGTGCGGGTCCGCGAGCTGCTTCCTCGTGACCCATTCGGACGAGGGCATCGGGACTACCGGCGCATTCGTGGTCGATCTGTCGTATCGGTACGTCGCTCAGACCAAGAAGCTCGACGGGTCGCACTCGACGGGCGAGGTTCTCGTCCCCGGGATCGATTTCGAGAACGAAGTCATCGAGCCGGATCACCATCGAGAGATCAGCACGAGGACGGCATCGCTCTTGCTGAACCTGGGCTACGGGGTCACGTCGCGCTTGAGCGTCTTCGGTACGCTGCCGCTCCTCGTCGACAAGAATCACGAGCACTTCGACGACGTCGGGACGCCCGACGAGCACTTCACCAATGGCGACGGCTCTCGCGGATTCGGGGACGTGACGGTCGGCGCGCGGTACGCGCTTCTCGTCAAGGCCAACGATCTCCTGGTGGGGAGCGCTTCCGTCAAGGCTCCCACGGGCGCGTACAAGCTGCTCGATTCCGGGGGAGCGATCAACGAGCCGACGATTCAGCCGGGGACCGGATCGTACGACGGGCTGATTTCGCTCTACTACGTCCGGCACACGTTCCCCTCGACGCTGGAATGGTTTTTCTCGGGGTCTGTGCGAATCAACGGGCGGAACCCGCTGGAATACCAGGTCGGCAACGAGGTCGTCGGCACGGCGGGAGTCGGCTGGACTGCGTCCGAGCGATGGGTGCTGTCGATTCAAGCAAATGCGCGAGACGCGGGCCGCGACGACTATCGCGGTGAGGGCGTCGGGTCCACCGGGTCGAGGTCCCTGTCTCTCTCGCCCGGCGTCCGATTCCGGTCGGGCGACCGGCTCGAGCTGTACGGCTACCTTCAGCTGCCGGTGTATCAATACGTCAACGACGCGCAGCTCGCTCCGAGGGCCGGTTTCGTGCTGGGGCTTTCGAAAAGCTTCTGAACGGCGCCCCGAGCGGCGACTTCACGGGCCGTCGCTCGGGCAGACCTGATCGCGCGCGCAGCGAACGAAGCGCTCGATGATCGACCGATCGGGTTCTGGGATGGCGTCGATCGAGCCAAGCCGGCGGAGCAGCACGTCGTATTGCCTGTGCGTGAGACGGCCGTACCACGGGCCTTCTCTTAAGTTGAATACCGCGAGTGCGCGCGGCACGCTCGTTGGAAGATTCGGCACATGGCACTGGCCGCAGTGTGCCTCCACGATCCGGCGCGCGGGCTCGGCCCACCGGTTCGTCGTGGACATCACGGGCGGCGATGCGGCGCTCGCTTTCTCCAGCAACGTCAGCACGGTCATGATGAGGAACAGCACGTCGGCTCCATCCCGAACGCTCGGGCGCGCCTAGAAGACATCGTATTGCGGGGGGACATCGAGCGGAAGAGGGTGGTCGTGCAGGTGCAATCGCAACGGGGTGATCGCCGCGAGCGCGACGATTCCGAGGGCCACGCCGCCGACAAACCGGCGCCACCGGCGCTCGGCGCTCGAGCGAAAGACGCCGGCGAGGCAGCCCGCAATCATCAGAAAGTGTCCGGCGGCACCAACCAGGATCAGCAGCGAAACAGGATTCGACATGTGGCCGGTGCTCGAGACGCTGCGCAGCGCGTGAAGCCCGGCAGCAATGAACCCCGTCACAAAAAGATTGGCGCTGTTCCACAGCACGGCGATCACGAAGCCCGCGCCGAAGCCCAAGGGATCCTGACACTGGGCCAGCACCATGATTGCGACGTAGATCGAGGCCTGCAACGCGTGAAGCAGCCAGATCGAAGGATCGAACGGCACGGAAGCCGCCAGCGCAACGATGAACATCGAGGCTCCGATCTGAATCGCGGCAACCGGCCGAGCTAGGGGCGAGCGAAGTGTGCGGGGCGTCACCGGCTGTTCGCGCCGTCGCGTTCGTTTTGGCGCTGCCTCTCTCGCACCGCCTCCGGGGGGAGGGCCGTTACCGGGAGCCGACGCTTGACGACTTCACTCAGCGCCAGAGCCTGCTTGGCCAGGTCCGGCCCTGGGCTCGTCAAGACTTCACGGATGTACCCCTCGCGATCGACGATCCATGTGAGTGGGAGCGACGAGATCTTCAGCTGCGAACCACCGAACAACACGGGGAAGGAATATTTCTGTCGGAAGTCCTGCAGGAACTCCTGGATCGCGTGGGGGTCTCGGTCCATGTCCAGGGTCACGAAGGCGATCGACGGGTCGCGTCGAACCGCGTCGTACAGCTGCTGCATCGCGGGGAACTCGGCGATGCACGGGCGGCACCACGCAGCCCACTGTTGCACGATGAGAACCTTGCCGTGGAAATCACGCTCGGTCCATCGACGACCGTTGAGATCGAGCCATTCGAACGGGCCGATCGGGTCCAGCTCGCCTTTGTACTGCCGCTCGATCGCCGGAGGGCTTGGCTGATCTGGAGGCGTTGCGCGAGCGCTCGGAAGGCCAGAGGCGGTGACCACCACGGTCACGAGCGGGATTTGAAGGGTCGAGCAAAGAATCCGCACCGCTCAGCTACGGCCTGGACTCGAGGTCGGTCGTCTTCAACAGCCAGTACACGTCGGTGCGCAGCTGCGAGGGATCGTCGTGCCAGTGGCCGTAAACCTCCCAGGACGGACCGGCGCGCAGCCGACCATTCGTGCGGCACCAAGCGTGGATTGCGGCGTTCGCCTCGCTCAGTCGTCCGTACTCGCCGTGATGCGTCGTCATCGCTGCGACACCGTCCGGGGTTTCCAGCGGAACGACCGCCCCGACGGCACCGAACGGCGCCGTCACGCCGACGCAGAAATCGACTTCCAGCTCATCCGCGGTCGCCGAGCGATAGATGAAGATGTTCTGGCCGTCCAGGTGGACGGCGCCGGCGCGCGCCGCTGCGTACACCTGATCGAGGTGCCGGCCGAACTCTTGTGCGACGCGGCCACGACGTACCGTGGCGCGCACCCCGGCGACCGGTCGAGCCGACACTCGCACTTCTTGGACTTGGTAGCGCGCAGATGACATAGGTCGTCCTTCGTTGCGGCCTGATTCTACCGGGGACTCCCAGCTCCTCGGGCGAAACGCGCGGGAGGCGGGGCGCGCTCACCGTCCTCTTCGTCGTAGAGGAGCAGGGTCGCACCATCCCAGGCGACTCGATACACCTTCTCAGGGGCTTTCAGGCGTTCTCCATCCCACGGGCTCAGTGACAGCACATCGCCTGAAAGGGTCCAGTTTCCCGACACCTTGAATGGGGTACCGCCCGAGTCCGCGTTCTCGTTCTCCCAGAGCTCGTAGTCGAACGTGCCTGATTGTTTGATGTCGATCCGGAGCTTCTTCTCGCCGACGAAGTCCCCGGTGCCATCGCCGAAGCCGGTAAGCTCCCACCTCCCGACGATCGGGACCGGCGGGGCCTTGGCTCGGAGAAAGGACCAGGAGCAAATCAGACAGGCGGCAAGGACGACGACGAGCGGTAGCCGATGCCGACACATGCGTATGCCCTCCTCGGCGACCGGTACGTTCGGGGGCCCGAACGATTACGTCGATCTCAACATTTCAGCGACCTTGGCCGAGACATCATCGTCTCGCAACGCGGCCACGGCTCCGATCAGATCCGCCGCCTCCGACTTCAGCGCCATTTCCTCGATGATCGAATTGAGGATCGATTGTCGTTGAAACGACGGGAGTCCCAGGATCGCCAAGAGGCTCTGTGCGAGGTCCGGATGGACGCGAGCCGCAGCCATGAGCGTGACAAAGGTGTCGTTGTCGCCCAGGGCGGGCTTCGAGCTGCTCACTTCGTCACGCACCGATCGGCGCTCCGCCGCCCCAGGTGATCGCAGGCTTGACCTGTTGCAGCGCGGCGACGAATCCCGTGGGATCGTCCGGCGAGATCACTAACGCCTTGTCCGGGTTGACACAGCGAAGCTCGATGCGGCTCAAGGACAGCGCCGGAGCAGAGTCGATCCTGTTCGTCGGTGTCACGCATACGATGCGGGCGATGGACACGCGCCACCTCATGGGTCCCGACCGGATGAGAAGATCCGAGGCCGTGACGCTGTACGACGTGCCGAACAGTACCCACGCAACGACGATCGCTCCCGCTCCGAGAAGCAGGCCGGCACCGAGCACGACGGGGGCCGCGACATCGCTTTGAGACCGAGCGGGACCGATCGTCGACGGAAGCACGACGGCGATCAACGCCACCGCCGCGATGGCCTCCAGCAGAGCCGCGACGGACAAGACCCAGACCAGCCATGTGTCTCGCTTTGAAGGGAAATTCACAAGATCCTCCTCGGTCCTGGCTCAAGCCTACCCCGATTCGATCGTTTTGGGCGTGCGTCCTCGATCGTCCACTCACGCTACGACGACGCGAGCACGAATGTGTGCTTCCCTCTGACGACTTTGTTCGCGGCAAACCCCGACAACCCGGAAGCGCTGCAACATCTGCACTTTTTTCGCTGGCGTCATCCTTGCTCCTGCATTCCGCTCGCATGTCGGGGAAGGTAGTGGAACGACATGAGCGCAGGAAGTCGGGCGGCACGCCGCGGAAGTGCCGGCAGGGCAATCCAATCGATCCTCATTCTCGTGGGCGTGCTGGCCGCCGGCCGGGCGGGCTTCGCGGTTGAGACGTGGCAGCCGATCAGTGACGGGCTGACGGATCTCAACGTCCGCGCGATCGCGGTCGATCCTGCGAACGAAAACGTGCTGTACGTCGGCACGTCGGGCGGAATCTTCAAGAGCACCGACAAGGGACAGTCCTGGACCCCCGCGAGCACGGGGCTGGTCGGGACCGATGTGGTCGGGATCGAGATCGTGCAATCCAACCCCTCCACGATTTACGCCGGAACCGCAACCGGAGGGTTCCACGTCAGCACGGACGCCGGGTCCTCCTGGAGGCAGATCAACAACGGGCTGCCCACGATGTCCGTCAGCGCGCTCGCCATCCGCGTGGATCGTCCGGCGACCGTGTTCGGGGGCATGGACACGTTTGGAATCGACCGGAGCCTCGATGCGGGCGGCTCGTGGTTTCCGAGCGGCATCACCGGGGACATCCGGCAGCTCGCGGTGGACCCCCTGAGCCCTGCCACGGCGTACGCGGCCAGCGGTGCCGGCGTTTTCAAGACGACGGACGGAGGCGGAACCTGGAGCGCCTCGAGCGGCGGGCTCCCGAATCTCTCGATCTTCGACGTCGCGGCCGACACGATCCATCCCGGCGTGGTCTTCTGCGGGCCGTCCGGCGGCAGGGTCTTCCGATCGCTGAACGGCGGGCAGACCTGGGCGCTTTCCGGAACCGGAGTTCCGCTCGGGTCGACGGCCGTGGCCATCTACGTCACCGCACCCAACGGCGGCGCGGCCGCGGTCTACGTGGGGACGGACGCTCGCGGGATCTACCGGAGCATCGACGGCGGCGCGACGTGGCAGCGCGTCATCAACGGCCTGACCAATCTCAGCACCAACATCGGAGCGCTGACGGGGAGCCGGTCGAACCCCAGGGACGTCTACGTCGGCACCCCGACCGGCGTGTTTCATCTGACGGTCGATCCGGTCTGCGGAAACGGAGTCGTCGAGAACGGCGAGGAGTGCGACGACGGCAATACCGTCAACGGGGATTGCTGTTCGTCGACGTGCCACTTCGAGGCCGTCGCATCGCCGTGCAGCGACGCCAGCGTCTGTACGGCGAACGATGCGTGCGACGGCGCCGGCCGCTGCGTCGGCGGCTCGGTCCTGAATTGCGATGACGGGAACGCCTGCACGAGCGACACGTGCGACCCCGCCATCGGGTGCGTCCACGTCGACAACTCGGACCCTTGTGACGACGGAAACGCGTGCACGATCGGCGACACGTGCAGCGGTGGAGCCTGCCGGAGCGGGAGCGTGCGCTCGTGCGACGATCACAACGCGTGTACGACGGACACCTGCGACCCCGGCACCGGCTGCTCTCACACGAACAATACGGAAGCGTGCGACGACGGAAACGTGTGCACGACCGGTGACACCTGCAGTGGTGGAACCTGCCACAGCGGCACCGGCGTGCTCTCCTGCGACGATCAAAACCCGTGCACGGACGACTCGTGCAACCCTCAGACGGGCTGCGTCCACACGAACAAC
>CAZYHZ010000061.1:0-26051 GCA_964647625.1 uncultured Acidobacteriota bacterium | reverse complement strand
CGCGGATCTCGTGCTCGATCATCTCGGCCGCCCCGGCGCCGGCGGCGCATGAGCCGGACGTCCGCGGCTCTGCGTGCGGCGCTCGCCGTTCCCGAGGCGGCGTACGCCGGCCTCGTGCGCCTCCGCAACGCCTGGTTCGATCGCGCCGAAGTTTCGCGACAGGCGCCCGTTCCGGTGATCAGCGTCGGGAATCTCGCCGTCGGCGGGACCGGAAAAACGCCGCTCGTCGCGTGGATCGCGCGCCGGCTTCAAGCGCTGGGACGGCATCCGGCGGTCGTCAGCCGCGGCTACGGCGGGACGGCGGGGCCGGGTCCGCTCGTGGTGTCGACCGGCGACGGGCCACGCGTCGATGCGCGCATCTGCGGCGATGAGCCTCATCTTCTCTCGCGCTCGCTCAAGGGTGTGATCGTCGTGGTGGGGTCCAACCGCGTCGACGGGGCGCAGGCCGCGGCGGCGGCGGGGGCCGACGTCGTCGTCCTCGACGATGGGTTCCAGCATCGCCGCCTGCTGCGCGACATCGACATCGTCGTCCTCGACGCGCGCGCGCCGTTCGACGAGGGTCACCTCCTGCCCCGCGGACACCTCCGCGAGGGTCCGCGTGCTCTCGCCCGCGCGCACCTCGTCGTCCTGACCCGTGTCGACGAGCACGATCGAGCGGAGGCGGCGATTCGCAGCATCCGCGCCGCCCGATACAAGGGCCCGATCGTCCGCGCTGGGCACCGGACGGCGGGGTTTCAGGACGCCGCAGGCACCGCGCGCTCGGCGCCTCCCAAGGCGATTGCGTTCTGCGGCATCGGCGATCCCGAGCTGTTTCGTCGGGACCTCGCCGCGTCGGGTGTTGCGCTGCAGTCGTTTCACGCGTTCCGCGATCATCACCCCTACACGGTTGCCGAATGGACGTCGCTCCTCGACGAGGCACGCGCCGCGGAGCTTCCCCTCGTGACGACCGAGAAGGACCTCTCGCGCCTCCAGGCGTCGCTCGGCGACGCGCTCGGCGCAGGATTGCTGCTGACGATGCGCATCGAGGCCGTGGTGTTCGATCTCTCCCCCATCGAAGCCGCCATTCGCGTCGCGCTCAACGCGCGGCGGCACGCTCCGGCGAAATGACCAAGCTCCGCCAATGGGCCGAGATCGCCGCGGTCGAGACGGCGCTGGTCCTGGCGCGCGTGCTCCCGCGGCGGGCTTTGCTCGCCCTCGGATCGGCCGTCGGCGCCCTCGCCGGACGTCTCGACGCACGTCACGCCCGGATCGCGCGCGACAACCTGCGCAGCGCGTTCGGCGACGCGATGAGCGAAGCGCAGCTCGAACGGATCCACCGCAAGTGCTGGCGCCACTTCGGCCGGATCACCTTCGACGCGCTCGCGTTTCCGCGGCTCGGCAAGCAATCGCTCGGGTCGACCGTGAACGTGGTCGGGCTCGACCACGCGCGCGAGGCGTTCGCGCGCGGCCACGGCGCGCTCGTGTTCTCGGCGCACTTCGGCCACTGGGAAGCCGGCGCCTACGCGATGGGCCTTCTCGAGATCCCCTTCGCGGTGATCGCGCGCGCGATCGACAACCCCGCCGTCGATCGCCGGCTGATCGAGCTCCGACGTGGCACGGGGAACGAGGTCATCCCCAAGCGCCGCGCGGTGCGCGAGTCGATGCGCGCGGTGGCGCGCGGCTCGGGGGTCGCCATCCTGATCGACCAGGATGCAGGGAAAGACGGCGTTTTCGTGCCCTACTTCGGCCGGCTCGCGTCAACGACGCCGACGCTGGCGCTCCTGGCCCTGCGGACCGAGGCCCCGATCGTTCCCGTATTCGCCTACATGGAGCCCGACGGTACAATCACCGTCCACATCGAGCCGATCGTGGAGACGGGAGGCACGGGCGATCGTGACGCCGACGTGCTGCGCCTCACCGCGCGCTGCACGGCGATCGTCGAGAAGTGGGCGCGGAGCCGTCCCGAGCAGTGGCTCTGGATGCACCGGCGCTGGAAGACACGTCCGGAGGGACGAGAAGCGAATGGGTAGACGCGCGATCATCATGGACACGGAGGACGTGCGCGACCTCGCCTCGGGCGCCGACGCGATCCGCTCCGCCAACGCGCGCGGCTTCCAGATGGTCGCCCTCGCCGCGGACGCCGCCGAGGACGACGCCCACGAGACCGTGCGCCTCCACCTCGCAGAGGCCGGCGCCCGCCTCGACGGGATCTACGAGCGCGCCTGGCGCACGTTCGAGCGCGCGAGGGACGAGATGGGCATCGATCTGTCGAGGTCGTACCTGATCGGCCACTCCGAAGAGCGTCTCGAAGACGGGCGCCGCGCGGGAACGACCAACATCCTCCTCGGGCGGGACGCCCCCGACCTCGAGCGCGCGGTCCGCTGGATCCTCGACCGCGAGGCGGCATCGTGAGGGACGCGCTCCTCGCGCTCGTGGGCCGATTCAAGGGGCGCCGCGTCGCCGTCCTGGGCGACCTGGTCGTCGACGAGTTCGTCCACGGCGACATCGCGCGCGTCTCGCGCGAGGCGCCGGTCCTGATCCTCGAAGAATCGAAGGTCGAGCACGTGCCCGGTGGCGGAGGCAACGCCGTCGCCAACCTGCGCGCGCTCGGAGCCCGGCCGCTGCCCGTCGGCATCGTGGGCAAGGACGAAGCCGGCCGCGGGCTGGTCGCGACATTCAAAGCAGCCGGCGTCGACACCGCGGGAATCGCCGTCGAGCCTGCCTACGGCACGCCGACCAAGAGCCGCATCGTCGCCGGAGGCGTCCACACGCGCCGGCAGCAGATCGTCCGCGTCGACCGCGGCGCGCGTCACGGAGACCTCCCTGCGGCGGTCACCGCGCGGCTGAAGACACGGCTCGCCCGCGCGCTCGCCAAGAGTGACGGCCTGCTCGTCGCCGACTACGGCTACGGAGCCGCGACGCCGGCGCTGGTGTCATCGGTCGGGAGAGCGCTCAAAGGCAAAGTCGTCACCGCAGACTCCCGCGGCCGCATCACTGCCTTCCGCAAGATCGCCGGCTGCACGCCCAATCAGGAAGAGCTCGAGCACGCCACGGGGTCCAGCCGCGGCCTGAGCGCACGGGGCGTGGCCGCCGCGGGAAGCCGCCTCCTCTCACGAACGGGCAACGACACGGTCCTCGTCACGCGTGGCGCCGCCGGCATGGTCCTGTTCGCCAAGCGCCGCCCGCCCCTGACGATCCCCGCCTTCGGTTCGGGTGAGGTCGCCGACGTCACCGGCGCCGGCGACACCGTTATCGCGACCTACACGCTGGCCCTGCTCGCCGGCGGCTCCCCCGCCGAGGCCGCGGCCCTCGCCAACATCGCCGCCGGCCTGGCGGTGATGAAATACGGAACGGCGACCGTCAGCCCCGCGGAATTGACCGCCGCGATCCGAACGGGGATCCCGGCATGACGTCCGTCTCGAAGGTCATTCCTCGGGAGGAGCTTCTGAAACGCGCCGCGGCGCTACGCGCCGAAGGCAAGTCAATCGCCCTCGCGAACGGCCTGTTCGACCTCGTCCACGTCGGCCACCTTCGTTATCTCGAAGAAGCCGCACGCGAGGCCGACGTGCTCGTCGTCGCCGTCAACGACGACGCCTCCGCGCGACGGCTCAAAGGCCCCGACCGCCCGATCGTCCCAGAGGGCGAGCGCGCCGAGCTGATCGCCGGCTTCGGGTGCGTGGCGTTCGTGACGGTCTTCCCCGAATCCACCGTCGAGCCTCTGCTCCGCGCCCTGCGCCCCGACGTCCACTGCAAGGGAACCGACTACACGGCCGAGACGGTGCCCGAGCGCGAGGTGGCTCGAGAGCTCGGGATCCGCGTGGCGATCACGGGCGATCCGAAGACGCACGCGACGCGGGATTTGATCAAGCACATTCGCCGATGACCTCTTGAAGCGTCCGTCCCCCACAATCGTCGCACTCCTGATCACGAGCGTTTTCGGGGCGGCGGTCGCCTATCTGGCGCTCCATCACGAGCTCTGGAGGGACGAAGTCCGGGCGCTGAATATCTCGACGGGTGCCCGGTCGATCGGCGACCTGTTCGCCCTCCTCCGGAACGAGGGGCATCCGCCGCTCTGGTACCTCCTTCTCTACTTCGCAAATCACCTCACGCACTCGATGCTCGTCCTCAAGCCCATCGCCGCCGGGTGCGCGATCGGGGCCGCGTACGTATTCCTCCGTCACGCACCGCTTCCGCTCTGGCTCAAGATTCTGTTCTTGGCGGGGGCGATCCCACTTTACGAGTACTCGGTCCTCTGCCGCGGACACGGGCTGGGCATGCTCCTGCTTTTCGCCGTCGCGGCGACCTACGGCGATCGATTCACTCGGCCGGCTCCCCTGCTCGCAACGCTCGTCCTCCTTGCGAACGTCAACGCCTACACGCTCATGCTGGCCGTCGCTATCGTCTTGTCCATCGGGATCGAGGCTGCGATCGTTCGTCCACCCCTTAGCCGCCGCGCCATTGTTCACGGATCGATCGGTTTGGTGATTCTGGCCGCCGCGATCGCCGGCGCCATCGCCGTGATGCTTCCCGACTCGACGTCGACCGTCACCTCGCTCCGCTCGCTCAACGCGGCCGCGGTGGCGCGCTCGGTCGCGAGCGCGCTCGTGCATCCCGGCTCGCCCTATGCGTTCATGTCGGCCGGCCAGGCGTGGCTGGCGAACCTCGTGTTCTGGCTCGCGGCGGCGGTGTTCGTCTTCAGACCCTGGCTCCTTCTCGCCTGGGTCATGGCTGGGGTCGCATTCGAGGCGTTCTCGATGCTCGTCTATCCGTCCGACTTCATGCAGCGCGGGCTGTTGATCGTGTTTTTCGTGTGTCTGACTTGGATGGCGCAATCGTCGAGCCCGCCGGCATTCATTCCTGAGCGCTGGAGGTCATGGGAGCCGCGCTGGAATCGCATCCGGCTGGCGCTTCTCGCCGTCGTCCTTCTCACACAGATTCCGCCAGGCCTTGCCATGGCGTCCCGCGACCTCCAGGCGTCGCTGTCGTCGAGCGAGAGCCTCGGACGATACCTCTCCAGCTCGGCCCAGCTTCGAGACGCGATCGTGATCGCGGAGCCCGCCGTCATGGTCGAGGCGCTGCCCTACTACGCTCGCAATCGGATCTATCTCCCGCGCGAGAACAAGGACATGGTGAAGGTCGGCTTCACCACCTCCGGCAAGCAGAGCCTGTCGCTAGACGATCTCGCCGACGTGGCAGAGCGTCTTCGGCGCGAGACCGGACGGCCCGTCGCGCTCGTAATGGGACATCAGCTCAGCGACCGCGGCCCGTTCTCGATCCGCTACCCCTACGGCCTGGAGTTCCACTACTCAATCGACGAGCTGAAGCGCTTCGCGTCCCGAGCTACGTTCGTGACGGTGTTCGACCGCGCGGTCAGCGACGAGAACTACGCGCTGTTCTTGTTCCCCCGGCGGTAGCTGCGCGACGGTCGACCGCGGTGGCGCTTCCGCAAACTGTAGACGTGAGAACGCTGACGGCGAGCGGCGACCTCAGGACCGAACCAACGGCCCCGGCAGACATCTGATGTATATTGCGGCCGGGAGCCACTCGATGACCCATCGTGATCCCGACGCCCTGATCGAAGAGCATCTAGCATCCGATCCCGCCATCTGCGGTGGGCAAGTCTGCGTAAAGGGCACCCGGATCCCGGCCGCGCTGATCCTAGGCGCACTCGCCGGAGGCGATACGATCGACGATCTTCTCCGTGGATACCCCGGTATCACGCGAGACGACATCGCCGCGGTCCTTGCTTACGGCGCCAAACTCGCCACCGAAAGGATCGTCCCTCTCCTCAAGTCGCAGTGAAGATCAAGCTCGACGAAAACGTCCATGGCGATGCCCAAGCCGCTCTCTCCGGCCGGGGCACGACGTCACGACGGCTCACGACGAGGGATCGGCACGTCTGACGCGGACAGGCGATCGTTCGCGACGCGGGCGTGCGCTCCCGCTCTCACATCCCAAGAACCAATTTGAGACCGTTGTCGATCAACGTCATTTCTCTTTTGGAAAGCGCGCGAACCGCCTCGGTCAGCACGGTACGATCGACGGTGAGAACCTGAGACACATTGACAACCGACGCCTTCGGCAGGCCGCTCGTGCGCCGGCTCAACAACACATTTCCTGGTGCGTCGGCCAAAGCCACGTTCGATGTGATTGCGACCACAACGACGGTCCCGATACGACTTCTATTGAATGCGTCGGATTGAATCACCACGACCGGACGCCGGAACCCTGGCCCGGAACCTGTCGGATCGGCAAGCGAGGCCCACCAAATCTCGCCGCGCTGCATTACCAGCTATTTCGTGGCCGAATGGCGGAGTACTGAAGCGCGGACAGCGCAGGGTCGACTTTCGAATCAACCTTGGCATACACCTCGTCGAGTTGTTCGGTGACGCCCCGATCGCCATGCCGTTGTAGGAAGAGTCGCACGGCTTCCACGAAGAGCTGACTTCGCGACATGCCAGAGCGACGGGCCGCGGCCTCTGCAGCTTCGAACACGTCGTCAGGTATGGAGATCGCCGTTTTCATGATTATTGGATCCTTCGACCAAGAGTATAACTTGGGTTATACTCTCCGTCAAGGACAAACCCTTCGGTCAGTGTCGGCCGCAAACCGCTCGGAGGCTCTTCACCGACAACCTGCCGTGCTGCGTTGATGGAAGCTACCAGTCAAATCGTCGCATCAGAAGCCGCCCGATCCAGGCTCCGATGAAGAAATCCAGCACGAAGGAGGCTATGTAGAGCATTCCGAAACAAACCTCCCTGCACACCGGAGCCAGGATTCCGCCGAAAACCAATACGGGGAGTCCGAATAGAACGTGGAACACAAATGCCACAAATTTCGAATCAACGAGATCTGACAAATAGTTCAGGCACCCGTAGCCCAGGGCGGCGTAGGCACAAGCAACCCACAACCAGCAGTAGCGCTTCACTTGTCCTCCGCCGCACCGGTGTAAGTTACCCGTAAACCTCTTGCAGGCTCTTCACCGTCAGCTTGCCTCGCTGCAGCGCGCGGATGGCCTCGACCATGGCGGTCGCGCCCGAGATCGTCGTGATCAGCGGGATGCCTCGCTGGGTGGCCGTGGTGCGGAGTGCCTTCTCGTCGAAGTAAGACGCCTTGCCGAGCGGCGTGTTGATGACGAGCTGGATCTCGCCGTTCTTCATCATGTCGACGGCGTTCGGGCGGCCTTCGAGCACCTTGTAGACGTGAGAGCACGGCACTTCGTTGGCGCGCAGGTAGGAGGCCGTTCCGCCGGTGGCGACGAGGCGGAAGCCCATTTGCACGAGCGAGCGGGCGAGCGGCAGGAGCTGCGGCTTGTCGCGGTCGTTGACCGTCACGAAGGCGCGGCCCGACAGCGGGAGCTTGGTACCGGCGCCGAACGAGGCCTTCGCGAAGGCGGAGCCGAAATCGTCGGCGAAGCCCATGACCTCGCCGGTGCTGCGCATCTCGGGGCCCAGGACGGGGTCGTCGCCGGGGAATTTGGCGAACGGGAAGACAGAGGCCTTGACGAAGCGGCCGTTCAGCTTCGGCTCATCGGTGAGGCCGAGCGATTGAAGTGTGCGGCCGACCATGATCTTGGCCGCGAGGCTCGCGAGCGGCACGCCGGTCGCTTTCGAGACGAAGGGCACCGTGCGGCTCGCGCGCGGATTGACCTCGAGCACGTACACCGTGCCGTCCTTGATCGCGTACTGGACGTTCATCAGGCCGCGCACGTTGAGCGCCAGGGCGAGGCGCTCGGTCATCTCGCGGATGACGGGAAGCTTCTCGGCGACGTGGGCGCTGTGCGGCGGGAGCACGCACGACGAATCGCCCGAGTGGATCCCCGCCTCCTCGATGTGCTGCATGATGCCGGCCACGACGACGCGCTTGCCGTCGCAGAGGGCGTCGACGTCGAGCTCGAAGGCGTCCTCGAGGAAGCGGTCGAGAAGGACCGGGTGCTCGGGCGACGCTTCGACGGCGCGGCGCATCGTCTCGGCGAGGCGCTCCTCGTCGTGCGTGACGAACATCGCCCGTCCGCCGAGGACGTACGACGGCCGGACCAGGAGCGGGTACCCGATGCGGCGCCCGATCTCGCGCGCCTCGTCGAGCGAGCGCGCTGTGCCCCAGGCGGGCGCCGGGATCGACAGGTCGTTGAGGAGAGCGCCGAAGCGGCGGCGGTCTTCGGCGAGGTCGATCGAATCCGGCGAGGTTCCGAGGATCTTGACGCCGCGCGCCTGGAGCGGAAGCGCGAGACCGAGCGGTGTCTGCCCACCGAACTGCACGATCACCCCTTCGGGCTTTTCGATCTCGACGATGCGGAGCACGTCCTCCAGCGTCAGCGGCTCGAAGTAGAGCCGGTCGGAGGTGTCGTAGTCCGTCGAGACCGTCTCCGGGTTGCAGTTGACCATGATGCTCTCGATACCCTCTTCTCGGAGGGCGAACGAGGCGTGGCAGCAGCAGTAGTCGAACTCGATCCCCTGCCCGATCCGGTTCGGGCCGCCGCCCAGGATGATCACCTTGCGGCGCGTGCTGGGGCGGGCTTCGTCTTCGTCCTCGAAGGTCGAGTACATGTAGGGCGTATCGGCGTCGAATTCCGCGGCGCAGGTGTCGATCCGCTTGTAGACCGCCTCGACGCCGGCGGTCTTGCGCTTCGCGCGGACGTCGTCTTCTTGGGCGCCGGTCAAGTGCGCGAGCTGCCGGTCGGAGAACCCCATGCGCTTCGCGGACGTGAGCGTCTCCTTCGACATCTCGGTCAGGGAACGCGACGCCACGATCTTTTCCACCGCCCCGATCTCTTCGATCTGGCGGAGGAACCAGGGATCGATCTTGGTGAGGTCGTGGATTCCCTCGACCGTCATCCCGCTTTGGAGCGCGTGCCTCACGTAGAAGATCCGCTCCCAGTTGGGCGTGATGAGCTTCTCCCTGAGGCGGGTGTCGTCGAGCTTGTCCTTGCCGTCGGCGCCTAAGCCCGCCCGTCCGACCTCGAGGGAGCGCAGCGCCTTCTGGAGGGCTTCCTTGAATGTGCGGCCGATCGCCATCGCCTCGCCGACGGATTTCATCTGCGTGCCGAGCGTCGTCGACGTCGCGGGGAACTTCTCGAACGCCCAGCGTGGGATCTTGACCACGACGTAATCGAGCGTGGGCTCGAACGATGACGGGGTCGATTTGGTGATGTCGTTCGGGATCTCGTCGAGGCTGTATCCGACCGCGAGCTTGGCGGCGATCTTCGCGATCGGGAACCCGGTCGCCTTCGACGCCAGCGCCGACGAGCGCGACACGCGCGGGTTCATCTCGATCACGACGCGACGCCCGGTCGACGGCTCGACGGCAAACTGGATGTTCGAGCCGCCCGTCTCGACGCCGACCTCGCGAATGACGCGGATCGCCTCGTCCCGCATCGCCTGGTATTCCTTGTCGGTCAGGGTCATCGCGGGCGCGACGGTGATCGAATCGCCCGTGTGGACGCCCATGGCGTCGAAGTTCTCGATCGAGCAGATGATGACGACGTTGTCCTTCAGGTCGCGCATCACCTCGAGCTCGTATTCTTTCCAGCCGAGGACCGACGATTCGATCAGGACCTGGTGCGTCGGGCTGGCCTCGAGCCCGGCTTCCACGATCTCCTGGAACTCTTCGCGGTTGTAGGCGATGCCGCCGCCGGTGCCGCCGAGCGTGAACGACGGACGGATGATCGCCGGATAGCCGACCTGGTCGAGGAGCGTGAACGCGTCGTCGAGCGTCGTCACCGTGCCGCTGGCCAAGGTGTCGAGCCCGATCCGCATCATCGCTTCCTTGAAGGCGAGGCGGTCTTCGGCGACGCGGATCGAGCGGAGGTTCGCCCCGATCATCTCGACCTTGTGCTTTTCCAGGACCCCTCGCTCGCACAGCGCGACGGCGAGGTTGAGCGCCGTCTGGCCCCCGACCGTGGGGAGCAGGGCGTCGGGGCGCTCGCGCTCGATGATCCGCTCGACGACCTCGGGGATCAGCGGCTCGATGTAAGTGCGATCCGCGGTCTGCGGATCGGTCATGATCGTCGCCGGGTTCGAGTTGACGAGGACGACCTCGTAACCCTCTTCGCGCAGAGCCTTGCAGGCCTGCGTCCCCGAATAGTCGAACTCGCAGCCCTGGCCGATGACGATCGGCCCCGAGCCGATGATCAGGATCTTCCGGATGTCGGTGCGCTTCGGCACCTCAGGACCCCGACTTGCCCACCTTCCGGGTCGCGGCTCCGGCCTTGGACTTGCCCTTCGAGCTCGTCCTCGGCTTCGGGGCGCCCTTGCTGCGGGAGGCTTTCTTCGGAGCGGCGTCGTCGGACTTCGCCGCCTTCTTCTTGGCGGCCGGCTTGTCGGCCTTCTCGGCGGCCGCTTCCTTCTTCGACGCCTTTCCGGCCTTCGCGTCGGCGTCGGCCGGAGCCTTGTCCTTCTGCGCGGTCTTGAGCTCCGCGCCGATCAGCTCGATGAGCGCCATCTCGGAGTTGTCGCCGCGGCGGGGCCCCAGCTTGACGATGCGCGTGTAACCGCCGGGGCGCTGGGCGAACCGCGACGAGATCGCGTCGAACATCTTGGCGACGACGTCACGGTCGTGGATGTCCCGGAGCACCAACCGGCGCGCGTGCAGCGTCTCGCGCTTGGCGAGCGTGATCAGACGCTCGGCGAACGGCCGCAATTCCTTGGCCTTCATCAGCGTGGTCCGGATCCGCTCGTGCCGGAACAGCTCGGTGGAGAGGTTCCGCAGGACGCTCGTCCGGTGCATCGACGTGCGTCCGAGCTTCCGACCCGCAACCCTGTGTTTCATGGCTCCGTCTCCGTCTTCTGCGCTCGACTCTCGACTCTAGACTCTCGACGCTTGACCGGAGTGGTCGAGCGTCGAGGGTCAAGAGTCTAGAGTGACCAAACCCGAATCTAGCTCCGAGCTTTCAGCTTCCGCGCGTCGATGTTCATGCCGAGCGACAGGCCCATCTCGGCGAGGATGTCCTTGATCTCGTTCAACGACTTGCGCCCGAAGTTCTTGGTCTTGAGCATCTCGGGCTCGGTCTTGGTGACGAGGTCGTAGATCGTCTTGATGTTGGCGTTCTTGAGGCAGTTGTACGAGCGGACCGACAGCTCGAGCTCGTCCACCGAGCGGTTCAGCTGGTCGAGGACGCGCTCGTCCTCGGTCGAGGGAAAGTCGACGATCTCGTCGCCGGACTCCTCGAAGTTGATGAAGATCGCCATGTGGTCCTTGAGGATCTTGGCGGCCATCGCCACCGCGTCCTGCGGGGTGATCGCGCCGTTGGTCCAGACCTCGAGGGTCAGGCGGTCGTAGTCGGTCTTCTGCCCGAGGCGCGCGTCCTCGACGATGTAGTTGACCTTGCGGACCGGCGCGTGGATCGAGTCGATCGGGATGTAGCCGATGCCGAGGTCGTCGTCGAAGTTGCGGTCGGCGGAGACGTAGCCGCGGCCCTTGCGAAGCCGCATCTCCATCGTGAGCTTGCCCTCTTCCGACAGCGTCGCGATCGGCGCCTCGGGATCGAGGATCTCGACGTTGGCGCTCGCCTGGATGTCACCGGCCTTGACCGTCTTCGGTCCCACGGCGTGGATCACGAGCGTCTCGGCGTGATCGCTGTGGCAGCGGAACGGGATCTGCTTGAGGTTCAAGATGATGTCGGTCGTGTCCTCGACGACACCCGGGACCGACGAGAACTCGTGGAGCACGCCTTCGATCTTGACGGAGGTGATGGCCGCGCCCTCGATGGAGGACAGGAGAATCCTTCGCAAGGCGTTTCCGATCGTCGTTCCAAAACCGCGCTCGAACGGCTGAGCTGCGAACCGCCCGAACTTCGGCGTGAGGGTCTCGCGCTCGACCTCGAGGCGCTTCGGTCGCTGAAATCCCTTCCAGAGCATGCAGTCCTCCCAGGGGCCGGGGGCCCCGCAACGGCTACTTCGAGTAGAGCTCCACGATCAGCTGCTCCTGGATCGGCAGCGCGATGTCCTCGCGGTTCGGCAGCTGGCGCACCGTTCCCTGGAACCGGTCGACGTCGAGGTCGAGCCAGCCCGGGACCCCGCGCCCCTTCGCCGTGTCGAGCGAGATCTTGATGGTCTCGTTCTTGCGCGAGTCTTCCTTCAGCGAGATCACGGCCCCGGCCTTGACCAAAGACGACGGGACGTCGACGCGACGGCCGTTGACCAGGATGTGGCCGTGGGCGACGAGCTGCCGCGCGGCCGACCGCGAGAAGGCGAACCCGAGGCGGTAGACCACGTTGTCCAGGCGGCACTCGAGCATCTGGAGGAGGTTCGCCCCCGTGATGCCCTTCTTCCGCGCGGCGTTGGCGAAGTAGTTGCGGAACTGGCGCTCGAGAACGCCGTAGATCCGCTTGACCTTCTGCTTCTCGCGAAGCTGGACGCCGTACGCCTGCACCTTGGAGCGGCGCCGGCCGTGCTGACCCGGGGCGTACCCGCGGCGCTCGAACGCGCATTTTTCCTTGAAGCAGCGGTCTCCCTTGAGGAAGAGCTTCATGCCCTCCCGCCGGCAGAGCCTGCACACCGAACCGGTCGTTCTTGCCACTGAAATCCTCCCTCGCTCAGACGCGGCGCCGCTTCGGAGGGCGGCAACCGTTGTGCGGGATCGGCGTCACGTCCTTGATCGACTTGACGTCCATGCCCGCGGTCTGCAGCGCGCGAATCGACGACTCCCGGCCGGCGCCCGGCCCCTTGACGCGCACGTCGAGGGAGCGCACGCCGTGCTCCTTCGCCGCGTTTCCGGCCGCCTGCGCCGCGGTCTGAGCGGCGAACGGCGTCCCCTTGCGCGATCCCTTGAATCCCTGCACGCCGGCCGACGACCACGACAGCACGTTCCCCTTGGGATCGGTGATCGTGATGATCGTGTTGTTGAACGACGCGTGGATGTTGGCCACGCCGTGCGGGATGTTCTTCTTCTCTTTCTTGCCGCCCTTCTTTCCGGGCGCCTTCGTCGCTTTTGCCATTCTTTAGCCCTTCTTCCCGACGGTCTTCTTCTTGCCCGCGATCGAGCGGCGCGGCCCGCGGCGCGTCCTCGCGTTCGTGTGCGTGCGCTGCCCGCGGCACGGCAGGTTGCGGCGGTGCCGCATGCCGCGATACGAGCCGATCTCGATCAGCCGCTTGATGTCGAGCCCCACGCTCTTCCGGAGGTCGCCCTCGACCCGGCCTTCCTGGTTGATGACGCGGGTGATGCGCAAGACCTCGTCTTCGGAGAGGTCCTTCACGCGGACGCTCGGCTTGACGTTCGCCTTCTCGACGATCGCCAGGGCCCGGGACCGTCCGATCCCGAAGATGTAGGTGAGCCCGATCTCGACCCGCTTCGACGGCGGCAGGTCTACGCCCGCGATACGTGCCACGTCACTCCTCCTCAGCCCTGGCGCTGCTTGTGCTTCGGGTTGTCACAGACCACCCGCACCACACGCTTGCGCCTCACGATCTTGCATTTGTCGCAAATCTTCTTCACCGACGTACGAACTTTCATTTCATCCTCGTCCTACTCTTGAACCTTGACTCTCGACTCTCGACCGGCTGGGTCAAGAGTTGAGAGTCGAGAGTCGAGAGTTACTTGTATCGGTACACGATCCTTCCGCGAGTCAGGTCGTACGGCGACAACTCCACCAGCACGCGGTCGCCCGGGAGGATCCGGATGAAATGCTTCCGCATCTTTCCCGAAATGTGGGCGAGCACGCGGTGCTTGTTCTCGAGCTCGACCCGGAACATCGCGTTGGGGAGCGGCTCGACCACCGTGGCCTCGACCTGAATCGCTTCTTCTTTGGACATCGTTTCTTCCAAAAACTCCCCCGAAACGCGTGGCGTCAGGCCGCCACGGACACCGGATCTCCCAACACCTTCGGTCCCTGCTCCGTGATGGCGACCGACAGCTCGAAGTGCGCCGACAGGCTGCCGTCCCGCGTCCTGGCGGTCCAGCCGTCCTCCGCGGACAGCACGACCTCGGGGCCGCCCGCGTTGACCATGGGTTCGATCGCCAGCACCATGCCCGGCGCCAGGCGCATGCCGCGCCCGGGCTGGCCGAAGTTCGGGATCTGCGGCTCTTCGTGCAGGCTCGCCCCGATCCCGTGGCCGACGAACTCGCGCACGATCGAGAACCCGTTGGCCTCGACGTGCGACTGCACCGCGAAGCCGATGTCCGACACGCGGCGGCCGGGCCGGGCTTCGGCGACCGCGAGAGCCAGCGCCTCGCGGGTCACATCGAGCAGCCGCTGCGCCTCCGGCGCTATGGCGCCGACCGGGAACGTCTCCGCGGCGTCGCCGTAATAGCCCTTGTGCAGGATTCCCAGATCGACCGACAGGATGTCGCCGCTCTTCAGGATCGTGTGCTCGCGCGGCACACCATGGACGACCTCGTCGTTCACCGACGCGCAGACCGTCCCCGGAAAATCGTGGCCGTCGTTCCGGTGCGGATAGCCCTTGAACGCGGGGACGCCGCCGGCGTCGCGAATACGTTTCTCCGCGAACCGGTCGATCTCGAGCGTCGACGCGCCGGGGCGCACGAGCTGGCGCAGGTCGACGAGGATCGCCCGGATGATGCGATTGGCCTCGTCCATGACCGCGATCTCGGCCTCCGATTTGAGCGTCGTCCTCGTCATCGCGCTCATGCCCGTCCCAGGCCCGAACGCAGCCGGGCCCGAACCGTGTCCACATCCCCTGTTCCGTCGATCTCGGTCAAGACTCCCTTGTCACGATAGGCCGACGCCACCGGCGCCGTCTGGTCCCGATAGACCCTCATGCGCTCGTGGATCACCGACTCCGTATCGTCAGGACGCTGGACCAGGGCGAACCCGCAGACGTCGCAGATCCCCGAGGCTTTCGGCGGGCGGCTTTCGAGGTGGTACACCGCCCCGCAGTTCGGGCAGGTCCTCCGGCCCGACAGGCGCCTGACGATCTCGGCTTCGGGAACGACCAGCATGATCACCTTGTCCAGCGACAATCCAAGCTTCGAGAGAACGCCATCGAGGATCCCGACCTGCTCGACCGTGCGCGGAAAGCCGTCGAGGATGAACCCCGGCGCCGCGTCTTTGTTTTCGAGCCGCTCGGCGATCAGGTCGCCCATCAGACCGTCCGGAACCAGCTTTCCGCTCTCGACGAAGCCCCGGACCTGCTTTCCGAGCGCCGAGCCGGTTTCGCGGATCGCCGCCCGGAGGATGTTCCCCGTGGAGACGTGGGGAACGCCCAAAAGGCTTTGCATGGCCTCCGCCTGGGTCCCCTTGCCGACCCCGGGCGGACCCATCAAGACGACTCTCATCACCGTAAACGGCTCATTCTAGCAGACATAGGCAAGGGGCCCACGCACTAGCTCCGGCGCCCGCGAATGCGCGTGCCCTTCATGAACCCTTCGTAGTGCCGCATGATCAGCTGGGACTCGATCTGCTGCACGGTATCCATCGCGACACCGACCACGATCAGGAGCGACGTGCCCCCGAAGAAGAACTTGACGTTCAGGCCTTCGGTCAAGAAGCGGGGCAGGATCGCATCCAGGGTCGAGCCGATGATCGGAAGCTGCTGGACCTGGAGGCCGCTGATCAGGAGCACCGGCAGCACGGAGATCGCCGCGAGGTAGACGGCGCCGCCGAACGTCAGGCGGGTCAGGATGCCGTCGATGTATTCCGCCGTCTTCTTGCCGGGCCGGATGCCGGGGATGAACCCGCCGTACTTCTTCATGTTGTCGGCCTGGTCCATGGGATTGAAGATGATCGACACGTAGAAGTACGAGAAGAAGATGATCAGAGCCGCGTACGACAGGTTGTACAGGGGCGCCGAGTACGACAGCTGGTGCAGGGTGTCCTGGATCCAGCCGACGTCCTTGAAGAACGCGATGCTGCCGATCGTCTGCGGGATCGCCAGCATCGACGACGCGAAGATCACGGGGATGACGCCTGCGGTGTTCACGCGCAGGGGCAGGTAGGTGGCGGCCCCGCCGTAGACGCGGCGCCCCACGACACGACGCGCGTACTGGATCGGGATCTTTCGCTGAGCGCGCTCGACGTAGACGATCGCGGCCACGACCAGGACCATCAGGATGACGAGGAGAGCGATCACGATCGGGCTCAGCGCCCCCGTCTGCCAGTCCTGGATCGTCTTGACCACGGCGTTGGGGAAGCCGACGACGATGCCGGCGTAGATGATCAGCGAGATGCCGTTGCCGATGCCGCGCTCGCTGATCTGCTCGCCCAGCCACATGATGAACGCGGTCCCCGTGGTCAGGGTGAGCACGGTCATCAATCGAAACCCGAAGCCCGGATTGCGCACGATCTGGCCGACGCCGGCCGAGGACGATGCGGACTCGAGCCAGATCGCGACACCCATCGATTGGATGACCGACAGGATGACGGTGCCGTAGCGCGTCCACTGCGTGATCTTGCGGCGGCCGGCCTCGCCTTCCTTGCTCAGCTTCTCGAGGTACGGCCAGATCACCGTGAACAGCTGCAGGATGATCGAGGCCGTGATGTACGGCATGATCCCGAGCGCGAAGATCGTGAACCGGCGGAAGTTGCCCCCGGCGAACAGGTCGACGTAGCCCAGGATCGACCCGGCCTGCGACTCGAACAGCCGGACGAGCGCGGCGTTGTCGATACCGGGTGTCGGGATGTGGCCGCCGATGCGGTACACCGCGAGCAGCCCGAGCGTGTAGAGCACGCGGCGCCGCAGCTCGGGAATGGCCCAGATGTTCTTCAGGCTCTGCATCATCGGGTGATCAGCTCCGCCTTGCCGCCGGCGGCTTCGATCTTCTTCGCCGCCGAGCCGGTGTACTTGTGCGCGCGCACGGTCAGCGCGACTGAAAGCGTCCCGTTGCCGAGCACCTTCACCGGGCCGTCGCCCTTGCGAAGGAGGCCGGACTTCTGGAGGCTCTCGGGCGTCACCTCGCTGCCGGCCGGCAGATCGTTCAGACGGTCGACGTTCACGGTGCGAAACGGCACACGGAAGATGTTCGTGAACCCGCGCTTCGGGATGCGGCGCTTGAGCGGCATCTGCCCGCCCTCGAACCCGCGCTTGGCCGAATAGCCGCTGCGGCTCTTCTGTCCCTTCTCGCCGCGGCCGGAGGTCTTGCCGGTCCCGGAGCCGGGGCCCCGGCCGAGACGCTTCCGGTTCCTGCGCGAGCCCGCTGCGGGCTTCAGGTCGTTCTGCTTCATGACGGTCCTCAATCCTTCTCGATGACGACGAGATGCGGGATCGTGGCGACCATCCCGCGCACCGCGGGATTGTCGGGGTACTCGCGCACGCGGCCGATCTTGACGAGGCCGAGCGCCTTGAGCGTGGCCTTCTGGGACTTCTCGAACCCGATGCCGCTGCGGATCTGGCGAACGCGCAGGGTCTTGCCTGCGCCCTTCGCGGACTTCCCGGCCTTGGCGGGGCTCATGACGTGGCGCCTCCCATGTCGAGCTCGTGCGTTCCCTTGCCGCGGCGCTTGGCGACCTGATCGGCGTTCCTGAGCGTCTTCAATCCGGCGATCGTCGCGCGCACGACGTTTTGAGGGTTCGCGCTCCCGATCGACTTCGTGAGGATGTCCTGCACGCCCGCGGATTCGAGGACCGCGCGGACGGCGCCTCCGGCGATGACGCCGGTGCCGGGGGCGGCGGGCTTCAAGAGCACCTGCCCCGATCCGAACCGCCCCACGACGGCGTGCGGGATCGTCGAGCCCTTGAGCGGAACGAAGGTCAAGTTGCGCTTGGCCCGCTCGACGCCCTTGCTGATCGCGGTCGGGACCTCGCGCGCCTTGCCGGACGCGAAGCCGACCCATCCGCTGCCGTCGCCGACGACCACGAGCGCCGAAAAGGAGAAGTTCTTGCCCCCCTTGACGACCTTCGTGACCCGGTTGATGTGAACGACGCGGTCCTTCAGCTCGCCCACCGTATCTCGATTCATGTCGGGCACGTTCTCCTCCCTCAGAACTTCAGGCCGGCTTCGCGCGCCGCTTCGGCCAGAGCCTTGATCCGTCCGTGGTACAGATAGCCGCCGCGGTCGAACACGACGTCCTCGATCCCCTTGTCCTTCAGGCGCGCCGCGATGGCGCCGCCGACGGCCTTGGCCGCCTCGACGTTGCCTCCGTGCTTGACGGAGCCTTTGAGGCCTGCATCGAGCGTCGAGACGTGGGCGATCGTCTTGCCCGAGGCGTCGTCGATCGCCTGCGCGTAGATGTGCTTGTCGCTTCGGAAGATCGCCAGCCGCGGCCTCGCGGCCGAGCCGGTGACCTTCTTGCGGATCCGGTAGCGGATGCGCCGGCGAATTGCGATTCGATCGATGGTCTTTTGCATGGGAGCTCCCTGTCCGGTCCGGCTACTTCGCGCCGGCCTTGCCGGCCTTCTTGCGCACGTGCTCGTTGACGTAGCGGACGCCCTTTCCCTTGTAGACGTCCGGCGGACGCAGGGCGCGGATCTTGGCCGCGACCTGGCCGACCTTTTGGCGATCGATCCCGCTGATGGTGAGCCGGGTCTGCTTGTCGACCGCGATCTGGATCCCCTCGGGGATCGGAAAGTCGATCGTGTGCGTGTAGCCCAGGGTGAGGTTGACCGTCGATCCCGCGACCTGCGCACGGTACCCGACGCCCTGGATCTCGAGCTCTTTTCCGAAGCCCTTCGTCACGCCGACGACGGCGTTGTTGAGGAGCGCCCGGGCCAGGCCGTGCAGCGCGCGCTGCGGCTTGGAGTCGTCGCGGCGCTTGAGCAGGATCTTGCCGTCCTGGACCTCGGCGTCGATGCCGCCGGGCAGCTCTTGCGCCAGGGTGCCCTTCGGGCCCTTGACCGTCACCTTGCGGCCGGCCACGTCGACCTTCACGCCGGAGGCGACGGGGACGGGCAATCTACCGATTCGAGACATCGCTACCTTCCTCTCTCGACTCTCAACTCTCGACTCTCGACCCGCGGCGATCGACCACAGGGGTCGAGAGTCAAGAGTTGAGAGTCGAGGGTTACCACACGTTGCAGAGCACTTCTCCGCCGACGCCGAGGCGGCGGCAGGACTGTCCGGTCAGGACGCCCTTAGGCGTCGAAAGGATCGTCAGGCCCAGGCCGTCGAGCACCTTCGGGATCTCGTCCTTGCCGCAGTACACCCGGCGCCCGGGACGGGACACGCGCTCGAGCCCGTGGATCGCGCGCTCGCCGCCGGTGCCGTACTTGAGCTGGATCCGGATGGCGCCCTGGATGGCGTCCTCGACGACCTTGAAGCCGTCGACGAACCCCTCGTCCTTGAGAATCGTGACGATCGCGACCTTCATCTTGGAGGCCGGCACGTCGACGGTCTTGTGCTTGGCCACCTGCGCGTTCCGGATGCGAGTCAGCAGATCGGCGATCGGATCGGTCATGCTCATCTTCGACTCCTACCAGCTGGCCTTGGTGACGCCGGGAAGCGCACCTTCGAGCGCGAGATTCCGGAAGCAGATCCGGCAGAGCTGGAACTTGCGGAGGTACCCCCGCGAGCGGCCGCAGCGCTTGCAGCGGCTGCAGGCCCGAACGGCGAATTTCGGCTTCCGAACCGTCTTGGCGACCCATGCGGACGTGGCCACGTTCCTGTCCTCCCCGTCAGTTCTTGCGGAACGGCATGCCCAGACCCGCGAGGAGCGCTTTCGCTTCCTCGTCGGTGCGAGCCGTCGTCACGATGCAGACGTTCATGCCCTTGACCTTCTGGACCTTGGCGTAGTTCACCTCGGGGAAGATCAGCTGGTCCCGGATCCCCAGCGTGTAGTTCCCGCGGCCGTCGAACCCCCGCGGGTTGATGCCGCGAAAATCGCGCACGCGCGGCAGCGCCAGATGCGTCAGGCGCTCGAGGAACTCGTACATGCGCTTGCCGCGCAGGGTCACGCAGCAGCCGATCGCCATCCCCTCACGCAGCTTGAAGTTCGCGATCGACTTGCGCGCCCTCGTGACGGACGGCTTCTGGCCGGTGATCCCGGTGAGCTCCTCGACCGCCGCGTCCATCGCCTTGCCGTCCTGGATCGCGTCGCCGACCCCCATGTTGACGACCACCTTCGTCACCCGGGGGACCGCCATGTTCGACGTGTAGCCGAACTGCTTGATCAGCGCCGGCACCACTTCGGTGTTGTAGGTTTCGGTCAGCCTCGACATCGTCTTTCTCCTACTTGTCCAGCGCCATGCCGCTGCGCGCCGCGATCCTCGACCGCGTGCCGTCGGCGAGCACCTTCATCGACACGCGCGTCGGCTTGTCCGACTTCGGATCGATCAGCGCGACGTTCGAGACGTGGATCGGGCTCTCGCGCTCGACGATCCCGCCCTTGACGTTCCGCTGCGGATTGGGCTTGGTGTGGCGCTTGATCCGGGCGACGCCCTCGACGCGCACGCGGCGCTCCTTGGGCAGCACCTCGATCACGCGGCCGCGCTTTCCCTTGTCCTTGCCGGAAATGACCTCGACCGTGTCGTTCTTCTTGATCTTCAGCTTCGCGTTTGAACCGGGCATCGTGTCCGCCTTCTTGCGTCTTTCTCGCCTAGAGGACTTCGGGGGCGAGGGAGACGATCTTCATGAACTTCTTGTCGCGCAGCTCGCGGGCCACCGGCCCGAAGACGCGCGTGCCGACCGGCTCGCGGGCGTCGTTGATGATGACCGCCGCGTTCTGGTCGAACCGGATGTAGGAGCCGTCGCGCCGCCGGTACGCCTTCACCTGGCGCACGATCACCGCCTTGACGACCTGGCCCTTCTTGACGTTGCCGTCGGGCGCGGCTTCCTTCACGTTGGCCGTGATGATGTCGCCCAGCTCGGCGTACTGGCCCTGGGAGCCGCCGCGCAGGTGGATGCACGAGATCTTCTTCGCGCCGGAGTT
Source organism: uncultured Acidobacteriota bacterium (assembly GCA_964647625.1). Classification (GTDB taxonomy): domain Bacteria; phylum Acidobacteriota; class Polarisedimenticolia; order Polarisedimenticolales; family DASRJG01; genus DASRJG01. The sequence goes on along the minus strand of CAZYHZ010000061.1, from coordinate 5,318 downwards.
GTCGGCGACCTCCAGGATGGTCCGCATTTGAATCATGGTCGGTTCCTCGTCCTTCCCGCGTCCGGCCTAGGGCGTCCCGAGCTCGGCCGTGGGCGTGACGTCCGCGCCCTGGCCTCGCTTGACGATGCGGCGCATCCGCCAGCGCTTGTGGGCCGACAGCGGCCGCGACTCGACGATTTCGACGGTGTCCCCGATCTTCGCGGCATTCTCGGGATCGTGCGCCATGAACTTGGCCGCGCGCCGCACGTACCGCTTGTACATCTTGTGCGGGATGATGCGATCGACGCGCACGACGATCGTCTTTTCGCCCTTGTCCGACACGACGACGCCGACCTTCGACGCCCGCCGTCTGGTGCTCTGCTCAGGCATGGTCTTACACCCTCTCCGGTTACGAGCGCTCGGACCGCGCTGCTTGGGCGCGCACGGTCAGAAGCCGCGCCAGATCTCTCTTGTGGACCGCGAGGCGCAGGGGGTCGGTGATCTGCCCCGTGCCCTTCTGGAGCTTGGTCTTCCAGATCGCGGTGCGGAGCTCGGCCTCTTCCTTGGCCAGGGCCTCGGGCTCCATCTCCCGGTACTTCGCCAGTGTCTTCGTACGCTGCGACATCGTTTCGAACCTACTGCGCTCTACGCGCGACGAATTTCGTCTTGACCGACAGCTTGTGCGCGGCGAGGCGCATCGCCTCGCGCGCGGTCTTCTCGTCGACCCCTTCCATCTCGAACAGGACCTTTCCCGGCTTGACGACGGCGACCCACGCCTCGGGCGCGCCCTTGCCCTTGCCCATACGGGTTTCGGCCGGCTTCTTGGTGATCGGCTTGTCCGGGAACAGCCGCACCCAGATCTTGCCGCCGCGCTTGACGAAGCGGGTGATCGCGACGCGCGAGGCTTCGATCTCGCGCGCGGTGATCCAGCCGTCCTCAAGCGTCTTCAGGCCGTAGTCGCCGAAGGCGACGGTCGACCCCGTCATCGCCTTTCCGGAGCGGCGCCCGCGCTGCTGCTTTCGGAACTTGACCTTGCCCGGCATCAACATGACGAACCCCTTAGCGCCGCGCGTCGTCGGCGAGACGGATCTCGCGCGACTCGCCCCGGTTGATCCATACCTTCACGCCGATGACGCCGTAGGTCGTGCGCGCCTCGGCCACGCCGTAGTCGATCTCGGACCGCAGCGTGTGCAGCGGCAGGCGCCCCTCGAGGTAGCGCTCGGTGCGGGCGATCTCGGCGCCGGCCAGCCGGCCGCCGACCTGGACCTTGATGCCCTTCGCGCCGAAGCGGAGCGACGATTCGATCGCCTTGCGCATCGCCCGGCGGAACGCCACGCGCTTCTCGAGCTGCATCGCGATCGCCTCGGACACGAGCTGCGCGTCGATCTCGGGCTTGTCGATCTCGAGGATGTTGATGAACACCTCGCGCTGCGTGCGCTTCCGGATGTCCTCCTTGAGCCGGTCGACCTCGCTCCCCTTGCGGCCGATGATGATGCCCGGGCGCGATGTCAGGATGTTGACCTTCAGCTTGTTCGCGGCGCGCTCGATCTCGATCGCCGACACGCCGGCGTGGCCGAGGCGCTTCTTCAGCTCGCGGCGCAGCTTCAGGTCTTCGTGGAGCAGCTCGGCGTACTTCTTCGACGCGTACCAGCGCGAGCGCCAGGTCTTGTTGAATCCGATGCGGAACCCGTACGGGTGGACCTTCTGTCCCACGTCTACCTCCGGCCCGCGGCCGCTTTCGGGGCCGCCTTCTGCGCCGTGACGTCGAGCGCGATCGACACGTGCGACGATTTCTTCAGGATCCGGTAAATGCGCCCCATCGAGCGCGCCCGCGCGCGCTTCTGCGGGGGGCCTTCGTCGACCGTCGCCTTGGCGACGAACAGCCGGTCGACGTCGAGCTTCGGGTCTTTCTGCTGCGCGTTGGCGAGAGCCGACTGCAGGAGCTTCTCGAGGTCTTTCGCGACCAGCTTGCGCGAGTAGCGCAAGGACGCCAGCGCATCCCCCACGGTCTTGCCGCGCACGAGGTCGACGACCAGGCGCGTCTTCTGCGCCGAAACCCCCAGGTATTTGAGACGTGCCGTTGCGATCATGGGAACTCCGCTAGGCCTTCGCCGCCACGGTGGCGGTCTTGTCGCCCTTCGTGCCGTGGCCCTTGAACGTCCGGGTCGGCGCGAACTCGCCGAGCTTGTGGCCGACCATGTTCTCGGTGACGTACACGGGGATGAACTTCTTCCCGTTGTGCACCGCCATGGTGTGCCCGACCATGTCCGGGATGATGGTCGAGCGGCGCGACCAGGTCTTGACGACCTTCTTGTCGAACTTCTTGTTGAGCTCCTCGATCTTCCGCTGGAGGTGCGTGTCGACGAAGGGCCCCTTGCTGACCGAACGTGCCATGTAAACCTCGACCTACTTCCGGCGACGGACGATGAGCTTGTCCGTGCGCGGGTTGTTGCGCGTCTTCTTGCCCTTCGTGGGAACGCCCCACGGGGTGCACGACGGGCGGCCGCCCGACGTCTTGCCCTCGCCGCCGCCGTGCGGGTGATCGACGGGGTTCATCGCCACGCCGCGCACCGTCGGCCGCCAGCCCTTCCAGCGGTTCCGCCCGGCCTTGCCGATGCTCTCGTTCTCGTGCTCGACGTTTCCGATCTGTCCGATCGACGCCCAGCACTCCTGATCGACCTTGCGCGTCTCGCCCGACGGCAGCCTGACGAGCGCCCAGCCGGCCTCGCGCGCCATCAGCTGCGCGCCGGCTCCGGCGGAGCGCACCATCTGCCCGCCGCGGCCGCGCTTCATCTCGATGTTGTGGATCGTGGTGCCGAGCGGGATCATCTTCATGGGAAGCGCGTTCCCGACGACGATGTCGGCGGACTCGGAGGCGAGGATCGAAGCACCCACCGCGAGCCCGGCCGGGGCCAGGATGTAGCGGCGCTCCCCGTCCGCATAGCAGACGAGCGCGATGTTCGACGTCCGGTTCGGGTCGTACTCGATCGTCTCGATCCGGCCCGGGACGTCGCGCTTGTCCCGGCGGAAGTCGATGATCCGGTAGCGGCGCTTGTGGCCGCCGCCGCGATGCCGGATCGCGAGCAGGCCGCGGTTGTCGCGGCCGCCGGTCCTCTGCTTGACGTCGAGGAGCGGCTTGTGCGGGGCGTTTCCGGACCCTTCGGTCCGCGCGACCTGCGACTTGAACCGCGTTCCCGGGCTCGTGGGCCTGAAATTCTTGACTGCCATGACCGTCGTCTCCCGATGGCGAAGCGTCTAGCTCGCTTCGAAGAACTCGATTTCCTTCTCGCCGGGCGCCAAACGCACCCAGGCCTTCTTCCAGTCGGGCCGCTTGCCCAGGTAGCGGCCGGCCCGCTTCGTCTTGCCGAGGGCGACCGACGTGCGCACGTCGGCGACCTTCACGCCGAACAGCTCCGTCACCGCCTCCGCGATCTGGACCTTGTTCGCCCGGACGTCGGCCTTGAAGCAGTACACCGCCGCCGCCTCGCGCTCGCGGGCGCGCGTCGATTTCTCGGTGACGAGCGGCTGCCGGATGATGTCGTGAGCGGTGAGCTTCATGACGCGAGCACCTCTCCCAGGCGCTTGAGCGCCGGCTCGGAGACGACCACGGTGTCGTGATCGAGCAGGTCGACGATCGACACGCCGAGCGCGCGGACGACCTTGAGGCGCGGGTTGTTCCGTGCGGCGCGGTCGAGCTTGTCGTCGGCCGCGAGCGGCAGCAGCAACGCCTTGCGGGTCACGCCGAGCTTCCCCGAAAGCGCCGTCTCGAGATCTTTCGTCTTGCCGGTCGCCGCGGTGAAGTCGTCGACGCAGACGATCTGCCCTTCGCGCAGCTTCTGCGCCAGAGCCGACTTGATCGCGTTCCGGCGCATCGCCGCGGGGAAGTCCCACGTGTAATCGCGGGGCACGGGGCCCTGGATCGTGCCGCCGTGCCGCCACAGAGGCGAACGGTTGTCGCCCATCCGCGCGCGGCCGGTGTGCTTCTGCTTCCAGAGCTTCTTGGTGCCGCCGGAGACCTCGACGCGGTTTTTCGTCTTGTGCGTGCCCGCGCGCCCGCCCGCTCGATACGCGCAGACGGCCTCGTAGATGAGGTGCTGCTTGAGCGGGTAGTCGAACACGACGTCGTCGAGCTCCAGCGTGCGGAGCGTCTTGTTGTTCCAATCGAGGACCGGAATCTGGGCCATGACCGCTCCCACCCTCACTTCTTGGCCGCGGGCGCCGCACCCTTGGACTTGTGCAGCGCGACCGCGGCGCCCACGGCGCCGGGGACCGCGCCCCAGACCATGAGCAGGTTCTTGTCCTTGTCGATGCGCACGACCTTCAAGTTCTTGACCGTGACGCGCCCGCCGCCCATGCGGCCGGCCGCGCGCATGCCCTTGAACACGCGCGAGGGGAACGCCGACGAGCCGATCGAGCCCGGCGCCCGGTGGAACATCGAGCCGTGGCTGCCGGCGCCGCCGCCGAAGTTGTGCCGGCGCATGACGCCCTGGAAGCCCTTGCCCTTGGACACGCCGATCACGTCGACCTTGGCGACGCCGTCGAAGATGTCGACGAGCACCTTGTCGCCCGCCGCCAGCGTCGATCCCGACTCGAGGTGGAACTCGCGGCGCACGCGCGTGGGCGGCACGCCGGCCTTTTCGTGGTGTCCGCGCATCGCCTTGTCGGCCTTCTTGGCCGCCTTGGAATCGACGAGCCCGAGCTGCACGGCCTCGTAGCCGTCCTTGGCGGCGACGCGGCGCTGCACGACGACGCAGGGCCCCGCCTCGATCACCGTCACCGGGGCGACGCTGCCGTCCTCGAGGAACAGCTGCGTCATGCCGATTTTTCTCCCGATCATCCCTTCGATCATGACCGCCTCACTGCCCCGGCCCGAACGCCTTGATCTCGACGTCGACTCCGGCCGGGAGATCGAGCTTCATCAGGGCGTCCACCGTCTCGGGCGTCGGCTGCAGGATGTCGAGCAGGCGCTTGTGCGTCCGGATCTCGAACTGCTCGCGCGACTTCTTGTCGACGTGCGGAGAGCGCAGCACCGTCCAGCGGTTCCTCACCGTCGGGAGCGGAATCGGGCCCGCCACGCGCGCGCCGGTCCGCCGGGCCGTGTCCACGATCTCGGTCGTGGACTGGTCCAGGAGCCGGTGGTCGTACGCCTTCAGCCGAATTCGAATCTTCTCGTTCACCATCGTCGCCCTAACTCCCCGAAGCGCACCCGCTCCGGGGCCGAACCGTCGTCACCCTCCCGCGTTCCCGTGACCGGGCGGCCGGGAGGGCAAAGGCGGTGACCTATTCCATGATCTCGGTGACGGTGCCCGCGCCGACGGTGCGGCCGCCCTCGCGGATCG
>CAZYHZ010000060.1:0-27196 GCA_964647625.1 uncultured Acidobacteriota bacterium | reverse complement strand
GAAGCTCGCGCAGCCGTTCAGGCGGTGTCGCGGCGCGCGTCGCCTCCGCGACCCGGCGGGAATCCGGGCTGATGCGGGCGCCGGCGCGACGCGCCAGCCCCGCGCCGATCGCCTCGGCGGCGGCCGCGGCAGCGTCTTCCTCGAGACCGGCCAGCTCACCGATGACCGGCTCGGGTGTGTCGTCTCCGAGCACGGCCGCGGCTTCCATCCACGCGCGTGCCTCGTCCGAAAGCGCATCGAGCCGGCGCTTGATCGACAGCTCGAGGACGCCGGAGACCGGCACCTTTCCCTTGCGCTCCCAGACTCCTTCGACGAGCAGCGCTTCCGCCGCTCCGGCGTTTCCTTCCGAGGCGTCCGCCAGCCAGCGCACGCGTGCCTGCGCGGACGACCCACCGGCCGTCGCGCGCTCGATCATGGCCTTGAGGCCGGCGTCTGCCAGAGGAGCGAGGTCGATGCGCGCCAGCGAGGGGACGATGCCCGTATCGGCGAGGAGCTTTCTCAGACGAACGTTGCGCAGCTCGCCGGGGCGAACCGCAGCGAGTACGTGCACGGGCGCCTCGCGCGGCTCGCGCGCGATGCGATCGAGGATCGTCGCGACGTCGCTACCCGCGCTTTCGACCTCGTCGAGCACCAGAAGCGTGGGAGTCGATCGCGCATCGTCGCGCACCCGGGACAGGAACGCATCGGACGAGTCCAGGACGCCGGGCGGAGTGTGCACGCGCCAGCCGGCGCCGACCGCCTCCGCGGCGAGGAATCGCGCGATGCGCGACTTTCCCGACCCGGCATCTCCGGTCAGCCACACGACGCGTGGTGCGTTCGACGGCGACAGCTCCCGGCGAGCCGCTGCGATCTCGTCGTCTCGGCCGACGGGGCTTCCCGACCCGAGACGCGCCGCGCGGTCGTCACGCGTTTCGAGAGGGAGTTTCGTTCCCGACGCATCGCTCAGCCGTGCCAGCGCGTCGATGGCGCTCGTCGGCCGCTCGGCAGGGTCCGGCGCAAGGAGGCTGTCGATCCAGCCGGCAAGCTTCGCGGGGAACCCCTCGGGAAGCTTTGGCCGCGCGCGGCGCCCGTCGCGGACGCTTGCGATGAACGCGTTGACGTCGTCGCCCTTGATCGCAAACGGCGGCTTGCCGTGGACGGCTTCGAACGCCATCGCGCCGAGCGCGTAGAGGTCCGAGCGCTTCGTCGGCGCGGAACCGTCGAACAACTCGGGCGCCAGGTACGTCAGCGTGCCGGAAAGCTCCGGCTCGCCGTCAGCCGCCGCGGCATGCCGCGCGACCGCCAGCCCGAAATCGAGCAGGACGATCCGGTGCCCGGCCTTCGGGCCTCGGCGCACGAGCATGTTCTGCGGCTTGAGGTCGCGATGAACGAGCCCGAAGTCGTGAAGGAATGCGAGCGCCCGGAGCATCTCGGCCACCAGGGGAATGAAGCTCGCGGGCCCCTCGCGGCGGATGGCATCGACGAACGGCTCACCGTCGACGTGCTCCATCGTGAATCGAACGCGCCCGGTCTCACGATCGACGATCAGCTCGAAGACCTCGACGAGCGACGGGTGCCTCAGCGTGGCCAGCGTCGCGAACTCGCGGTTCAAGGCCGCGACCTCGGCTTCGGCGTTCCCCAGCAGCTCCTTCATGGCGAGCCGCGAACCGGGGCGAAGGCGGTCCTCGACGAGCACGACGCGACCCGCGCCGCCGGCACCTAGCTCGGAGATCTCCCGGAACCTCTCCACCCCAACTCCCTTTGAATAATAAGAGGAATATACGGCGAAAAGAGGCGGATCGTATCAAGTTGAGACGATCCACTTTGAAGGGTTGGAGACGGCTTTCGCCTGGAATATCCACAAATGTCAGCGTTTCTAGCGAACGCCCGGAAGGGACGCCGAAGCGTGCGTTTCGGGGTCTGGATCGTTCCCGCCGCTACGGGCGATTTACTGGGGAGCGTCCGCGTCGTCGGCTTCGCCCATTCTGAAATCGACCCGGATGTGGAGGATGACGCGGACGACCTGGCCGTCCTTCGTTCCCGGCGTGTACTTCCACTTGCTCACGGCATCGACCGCAGCCTTGTCGAACGACGGCCAGCCGTCCACGTGCCGAACGACTTCGACGCCGGTGACCGACCCATCCTTTTCGACGACGGCTTTGACCACGACGTGCCCCACGGCGCGAGCCGCGAGCGCATCTTTCGGGTATGCGGGCTCGATCTTGGAGACGAGCTTCGGGAGCACCATGCCTTCGGTCGGCTCGAGCGCGTCGTCGCCGACGCCGCCTTTGACGCCGCCTGCGACCCCGCCCTGGATGCCGCCCGTGACACCGCCTTCAACCCCGCCTTTGACGCCGCCGGAGACTCCGCCCTGGATGCCGCCCGTGACACCGCCTTCAACCCCGCCTTTGACGCCGCCGGAGACTCCGCCCTCGACGCCGTCCGCGAGTGCATTGGACGGTGCGATCGGCAGGAAGATCCCGCACGCCAGGATCGCCACGGCAACGCCAAGGGCAACGCGATGTCTGAACATGGTCGTGGTCCTCCAAGGCTGGCCGAGTCTTTCGATGCGATCCGCCAGCGAATGAATCCCATCCCCCAACGACGCGAACGCCGGCGCAGGCTCGAGCTCGGCCGCGATCGTTCTCGCCAGCGCACGCACATAAGCGGCCGGCTGAGCGCCGCCGCGCAGCGCCGCTTCGTCGCATCGAACCTCCGCTGCCGCGGTGAGCCTGCGCTGGACGAAGGGAAGCAGCGGGAAGAAGAACATCAAGGACGACGCGACTCGCTGCAGCGCCGCGACCGCCGGGTCGAAGCTTCGCCGGTGCGCGTCTTCGTGCAGCAGCACGGATTTCAATTCGTCGGCATCGAGCGTATCCAGCAGGCGAGCTGGAACGACGATGATGGAGCGCATAATTCCGACCACACCAGGGACGATGTTCGATTCCACGACGACCACGCGATCGTCTGGAATTCCAGCGGCCTGGAGCGCGCTCTCGAGCCGCTCTCGCTGAATGTCGCCGACCGGCGCTGAATCGAGAGCAAGCCGGCGCGATGCGATCACGTCACGCCACAGGCGGATCAGGAGCCACGTGGCGATCGCGGCGTAGGCCGCCGTGATCACGATCCAGAAATGGGCGGGAAGCTGACCGAGCGCGGAGGATCTCGCTGCGCCGTCCGCGCTGACGATCGTGGTGAGCACGCGATACGCATTCGATCCGCCGATCGCGGACGGTGCACGGCGCGACAGCAGCCCGCGCACCACGATGCCGAGCGCAGGGCCGAACAGCGCGAGCGGAACGAACAGCTTGACGAGCGCGCCGAGCCACACGCGATGCGCCCACCGCGCGGGCGCGGTCCGAAGCGCGCGAGCGACGGCGAAGAGCGGGAGGATGACCAACGCCGACTGCCACAGATGCCGGAGGAACTCGACCCAGAACCCCGCAAGCGCGTGATCGAGCGAGTGGAGCGTCATGGCTTCTCCTTTCGCTTCTTCCGCTGTTCCAAGATCTTGAGATCCTTCAGGCTGACCTCGTTCATGTCGGCCAAGTGCGCGACGAGCGGGCCCGCCGCGCCGTCGAACATCACGTCGAGGAAGCGGCGGATCTCGTGCCGGATCACCGCGGTGCGGGGGACGGCGGCGCGGTAAATCACCGCCTGGCCATCGACGCGCACGCGCTCGATCGCGCCCTTCTGCTCAAGGCGCTCGACGATCTTGCGGATCGTGGAGTAGCTCGGCGCGTCGGGGGTATCGCCGTGAAGGTCAGCGACCGCCGCCTCGCCGCGCGTCCACAGGAGGCGCAGGACCTGAAGCTCGAAGCGGGAGAGCTGTGGGAGGGATTTCGCCATCGGCGGCTCATGCGACAAGTGTCGCACTTAGTTATGCGACATTTGTCGCAGGGTGTCAACCCCCGAGATTGGGTTTCCGGTGTGCAACCGCCAGATTGCCTCGACCGGCACTGACCATGATTTGTCTGGATTAACGTTGGATCGCTCCGGATGGGTCTCCGGGCCTCCCGAATTCGAGGCTTCGCATGGTTCGATGGGCTGCCGCCGCAATCCTTTCCGTCGTTGCCGGGACGTTCGCTAGTGCGGTCACGGCGACTCCGGGTGCCGAGCCACTCTCCACGAAGATGCAGCTGTTCGACCCGGCGCACTGTTGCGTCTGCGCCTCGTGGCTCAAGAAGGTCGAGTCTTTCGAGCGCAAGACCTGCGTCCCGGGATGTGACGAATGCGGGTGTGAAGCATGCATCTGCTCCGACCCCTGCGACTATCCGGTGGAGTCCCCGATGATTGATCGCGGAGAGGTCGCGTTCTCCGGCCGGCACCTCGTGACGAAGCTGGGTGCTGGTTCGGAGATTGAAATCATCAATCCCGAAGCAATCACGCTCGGACAGATCGTGACGGCCCGCTCCACCGAACGTGGCGACAAGGCGTTCTTCGGTTGGGTGTCGCGCGGCACCGCCGTCATCCTCGAACAGCCGCGAGGGTTCCCGCCGCCCCGCTATGACGAATCGGCGAGGGCGATCTCGATCGATTCCCCGGAAACGTGTCGAATTTGCGGAACTCACCCGCACTCTCAGGCAGACCTCGATGCGTTCGAGTGCGTTCCCGGCGCCGGGGATTGTTACCGTTGCATCAGCTGGGGCTGCGCGACGGCGCAGCTTGGAGGAGAACTCCAATGATCGCAAACGTTCTCCTCTTGGCAGCGGCTGTGGCCGCGCGCGGCTCCGAGCTGATCCTCGAGAAGATCCGGGCCGTCGATGATCCACGCGTGTTCGACCTTCAGGACGACCTTCACGGCGATCGCGGTGTGCCGATGACGTGTGCGTCATCGGATGGAACGCAGATCACACTGACGCGGGACGATCGCGACGCCACGCTCGAAGTTCGACGCGGGGGCACCACCAGGCGTGTCGACGTCGAAGATGTGAGCGGCCTATGGCGGTCGACGCTCGCCTGCGGGCAGGGCGACCGGTTCTCGTACGTGAATCCGCGGCATGGGCAGGTCTATTCCTACAGCGCCGACCGTCTATTCCGCGGTCAAGACCCGGTCATCTGGACGCGCCAGGTTGCGCCGTTCACGAGTATCGACGAGGTCGCCGGGAACATGACGGATGCGTCGGTGGCGACCGCGGGCGTCGCACGCTCCGGTCTGCTCCTCGTCGAATGGTTCTACAGAAAGGACGGAGCGACCGAGTTCTGGCACGAAGTGATCGACGCGGCCACCGGAAGCAGTCTTGGCAAATTCGGCCCCTCCGACCTGCTGCTCAAAACCAACGATCGCGACCCGGGGTGGGTGCTATTTCAAGGGGGCGGCACCGACACGAACAACTACGTCCCCCAAGCTCTCTACAGGCTTCGTATCGGGAGATCGATCGCCGGGGCGCAGCCCGCCGCCGCCGTCGTGAGTGCTCTTCGTTCTTCACCGCCGCCGATGCGTCCCAGTCCAAGTGCCAAGCTGTCGTCGAATCCCGTCATCAACCACATGATCGCGTTGTTGACACCGACGCGGACCGCAGTCGATTTTCACATCGAATTCTGTCCGGTCGTTCCCGCCGATCGCGCGCGGTACTGGCTCGGGGCGGACTACAGCCCCGAGGCGGGCTCGGTCGCCCGCGACATACTCTTGGCCTTCCTGATCGAGCGCCAGCGCGGCAATCATCCCGAGAGCACGCTCGACGGCTGGTTTCAGTCGGAAATTGCGGCGTACGACCCGATGAGGGCGGTGCTCGCGCGCTTCGACCCGCACGACGATCGATGGGTCGCGCAGTACCAAGAAGCGCTACTGGCCATCGGCCGGCCGACGTTCGACAGACTCTTCACTCAGTACGGACTCGGCACCGGGGCCGTGAGGCGCGAGCCGAGTCGGTCCGACGCGCCATGATCCTCTTCGGCTTCGCGCTCGTGTCCCTCCCGCTGGTGCGTGCGAGCGATCGAATCGAGGTCGCGACCGTGCTGACCGCCGGCCGTGGAACGCACGTTCTGGACGATGGGCACCGTATCGCTCTCGCGTTCAAAGACCCGACGAGCGGGCTCGTATTCACGCCGTATCGAGTCCGGGTATCGGAATGTTTGTTCGATCGGGACGCCGCGTGCGCCGGAGGCGAGCACGAGATCTTGGTGCCCGGCGGGACGCTTTTCGAACACGAAGGCGGTCACGCGGTCCTGCGCACGTGGGAAATCGCCGGCGGTCCGCCGGTCGGAATCGCATCCGAGCAAGACGTCGTTCTGGTCTTCCTGACCCGGCGGAAAGGACGGCTCTACGCTCTGAGCCATCCCGGCGCCCTGCATCGCGTCCGTGACCTGCCTGCCTACGTCGATCGCGTCCGGGCCCTTGTCGGCGAGACGCTTCACGTCCCACACACGGCCTCCGCTCTGAGCCATGAGACTCCACAGCGCGCTCGCAGTGACGATCCTTGCGATGTCGATCCATCGCGCGGCAGCGTACGTACCGGCGAAAACTCCGGTGGGGGCGGATCGCCGCTGGATGGCGGGGACGATCCCGGTCCAGCTCGTCGGGCCGGCGATGGTCGATGGAAACGCCGTTCAAGACGGCGTGCGCCGGGCCATGGCGACTTGGAGCGCCGTCGCGCACTCGCGGGTCCGTTTGACCGAACCCATCGGCGGCAGTGCCGGCAACGCACCGGAGATCGGAAACGGCATCAACGAGGTGGGGTGGGTCGAGGCCTCCGATAGCCCGTACTTCGTCCCTGGGGTGCCCTGCACCACCGTCTCGATTTACGACACGATCAGCGGAGCGATGGCGGAGGCGGACACGACCTGCAACGCCATGTCCTATCAATGGCCCCCAGGCCTCTTCGGGCTGGCTTCGCAAGATAACGTGGTCGATGCGGAGTCGGCCGCCCTCGCCGCATTCGGAGTGTGGCTCGGTCTCGACGCATCACTGGTTTTCGGTGATCCGATGGATGCCGTCACCGGGTCGGGACGAATCATTCGGACCCTTGCGGCAGACGAGTATTCATTCGCGCGAGCACGCTACGGGGATGGCACGTCACTCAACGGGGCGATCTCGGGTGTGGCGAGGCGCGCCGACGGGACGCCGATCGCATACGCGTACGTGCTGGCGATCGGCACCGACAACGGCTTCATCTATGGCTCCGTTGCGAGCGAGTCGGGGGCGTACACGATCCAGGAAATTGCGGCGGGAACCTACCAGGTCCTCCTTCGCCCGCTGACGACCAGTTCGCAGATCGTGACCTCGGTCCCGTATCGGGCGGCGTCGATCGCGACGCTCGACTTCTCTCCCGAGTACTTCGGCTCGGGGGCGACCGTGGTCGTTCGCAACGGGATCACCGCTTCGTCGATCGATCTCACGGCGTCTCGATCCGGCTCCGATCCGGACCGCAACGAGCCCAACGACACCCGCGAGGCCGCCACGCCTCTGCTCGTCGGCTACTCGAAGCTGGGTACGACGCATCAACCGTTCGACGACGACTGGTACACCTTCCAAACGCAAGCCGGCATCTGCTACGCCGTCGGAACGTGGCTCCACGGCGCCAGCGTGGTCCCGGTGGAGGACGGCCAGCAGTTCTGGTCGAGAACCCGGCTGTTCCTGTACGACGCCTCGGGGCTCATCGGCGCCAACGAGTCACGCGACCCGCCGCAGGACGACCCGAGAAACTGGCTGACGTTTTGTGAATCCGGGGCCGGGCGGAAACTCGACGTGGACGTCGAACAACGCGGCCCGGCGGCGGGAGCGGGATTCTTCTATTCCGTCTTCGTCCAGGCCATCCCGGGCGGGTCGACGGTGACGCCGTCGATCGGCGCGCTCTATCCGGGTTCCGGATGGGCACAGCGAGAACAGTACGTCTGGATCGACGGCGCGGGCTTCATGCCGGGCGCTCGCGTGGAAGTTCGCGTCTCGAGCGGAGCCTGGGTCCCGTCGTCCGACGTCATTAGCGCACGCTGCGACGCGGGATATCGCTGCACCGCATTGAAGGCGCTCTTTCCGGCCGTGGCAGCCGGGGCCGTCGACGTCCGGGTGACCAATACCAACGGGCTCAGCGACACCAAGGTCGGCGCGTTCTCATCCGTGAGTGCGGGTCAGGGCCCGATCCTTGACCGAACACCACAGGCCTTCGGCACACGATACGGATCGGGCCGGACCGTTTGTATCGCCGACTTCGACGGCGATGGTGACGACGACATCTTCAAATCGCGGGACGCGTCGTTGCCGTATCAGCTCTTTCGCAATAATGGAGACGGGACGTTCACCGACGTCGCCGCGGAGTCCGGCCTGGTCCTGGATCCTCCGCTCGACGGCCAGAGCTGCTCGTTCATCGACATCGATGACGATGGCGATCTAGACCTGTACGTCACCAATCTCGCTCCGTTCGTGTCGGGTGGGTCGATCAACGAGCTGTACGTGAACCAGCTCGCCGAGACCGGACAAGCCCGGTTCGTCAGGCAGACGCCCGGCGTCCTGGCAGGTGGATCCGGACGCTATCAGACGGACGCGGCGTGGGCCGATTTCGACCATGACGGTCGGCTCGATGTCGTTCTCGTCGACGATTCTTACGCGAACGGTCCACCATACCTCGACGCCATCCATCTGCTGCGGCAAACAGCGAACGGCTCGTTCACCGACGTGACGTCCAGCTCGGGATTGGCCGGGTACGTTGCGCCGGTGACGACCGTGAAGGCGGCCGACTTCGACGGCGACGGATGCGACGATCTTGCGCTCTTCACGTTTGCGGGAGCCTCGAACAAGCTCTACCAAGGAGACTGTCACGCGCACTTCATCGACCGGACGTCCGCATCCCACATCGCCGACAACGCGCCCTGGTGCACTGGCGTCGCCGTCGCCGATTTCAACAACGACGGCGCGCTCGATATCTTCTGCGGAAGCGACAACGCGGGGCCGGGCCCGGCGCGGCCTCGGCTGTGGATCAACGACGGAACCGGGGCGTTCACCGATCGTGCGGGCCAGGCGGGTTTGTACTCCGCGGCGCGAAACATGGACGTCGTCCTTCCCCTGGACGAAGACAACGACGGCCGAATCGACGTCTACATCGGCGCGTCGGAGAACGGCTGGCCGGACGATCGCAGGGATGTCCTCCTCCGGAACGTTGGAGGATCGGTTCCAGTGTTCCAAGACGTCACCGCCCAGACCGGCATGTACCCCACGACCGCCGACGGAACCGGAATCTGCACGGCCGCCGTCGACGAGTACTACTGCGATCGCGACGCGGCGGCGGGGGGCACGTTCGATTGGTACGGCGACGGGGCCCAAGACGTCTTCGTCACCGGCGACGATCCCGACGGCCTCGAGCGCGGCTCCGATTTCCTGTGGCGAAATCAGAACGACGCCCTTCCGACCGGCGCGGCCTCGCCGGGGAACGACTGGATCGAAATCGAGCTCAAAGGCGCGAACACCGCCGTCTCCCGCGTCCTCTCGAATCGGAAGGGGATCGGCGCGAGGGTGACCGTCTTGCAGGGCTTCGCGCTTCAAGGCGGGGCCGTACCGACCGAGACACAGTGTCTTCAAACCCCGCCTCCCGCCGGTGTGACGTCTCTCGCCGCCGAGGTGACCGCCGGAAGCCGCAGCCAATCCGCCATTCCGCTGCATTTCGGGCTCGGAAACTCCATGCCGCGCGATCGAAGGGTCGTCGACTGCGTTCGGGTGCAGTGGCCCTCGGGGCTCGAGCGCGCGTACACCGGGCTTCCGGCCAACACGAAAGTCCTCCTCGCCGAAGAGACGGGACGGTTGAAGGTCATCGCCGTGGTTCCGAACACCGGGGCGAACACAAACTCGGTCCCGACGACGGTCTTGGGGCTCCGATTCGATCGCGACGTCTCCGCCGTGCCGCAGGTCTACTTCGGCTCGGTCCCGGCCCGGTCGGTCACCTTCGTTTCCGAGCACGAGCTGAGCGTGCTTCCGCCTCTCTGGCACGTTCCCGGGATCGTCGATGTCACCGTGGTCAATACCGATGGCACGAGCGACACCCTCCTGGCGGCGTACACGTTCACGGGATCGGACACGTACGTGCGGCTGAAAGACCCGGTGCCGATGCTGCTCACGTCCGACGGTGGGGTTCGCAACGACCCCAGCTTCGTCGCGGCTCACGGAATCGAGCGCAGCGGTGTCATCGCCGATGGCGTGACGCGGCTCGTCGTCGAGGCCGTCGTTCCGGGAAACGGCAGCGTCAAGCTCGCGCTCGACGACGATGACGATCCGAGCGACGCGCCCACTGCCGCGAAGACCGCTGGAACGCTGGGACCGCTCGTGGGCGGGGGATCGCAGACAAGCGTGACGGTGTCCGTCGTTCACGTCTCCGACGGCCGATTCGTCGGCCAGGCCGTCTTCGTCGCCCCCGCCGAGTTCTTGCGCGGGCCTGCCGACGAGGCCCTCGCGACGCGCGTTCAGCGCATCCGAGCGACCTACGTCGATCCGGGAGGCGGCGAGACGGCGCTCCCGCCGCGCGCGTTCGACGTGTATCGCGTGCCCATCCTGTTCATCCACGGCATGTGGGCCGATACGACGACGTTCGGCTGGGCCGTTCTTCAGGATCCCCGCTTCATCGTCCATCTCGGCGATTACAGCCTGACGAGCGACGCGGGCTTCGCGCAGAACGAAGGGGTCGCGCCGCGTACGATCGCGGAGCTGAGGAAGGTCATCAACGACCGAGGGATCGCCGGCACGCGATTCTTCGTCGTCGGCCACAGCATGGGCGCCCTGCTGTTCAAGATCTACATGGGCGGGGCCGGGGCGCCTTACGCGCGCGCGGACAACTTCTTCATGGGAGACGTCCACGCCTTGATCGCCGTCGATGCGCCGTTCTTCGGATCGTACTTGGCGACGTTCTCGAATTTCGTCGCCTCGCTCGGCGAGGCCGGCGCCGCGCTCACGGCCGCGATGGGGTCGATCGGGCTTCACATCGACCGGGGCTGCGCGTCGAGCCTGGATCCGACGCTGGCCGAGATTCCTTCGATCCCGCAGGCAGTAGGCGCGTTCCACGTCGTGACGGGATGGGGTGGGCGGGAAATGCGCGCGGCCGGCGTGCAAGCACTCTCCGACGTGCGTCTCGATTCCCTGGCGGTCGTGCTCGCTTCCTTCGGTTTTGATTTCGACACTTTCTTGCTGAGGTGCGGCCCCGGAGACGATTTCGTCGTCTGCACCGACTCGCAGGAAGGCGGTTTGAGCGGAGGGGCGGTCGACGACTTTCACTTCGTCGACCTATCGAATCGCGCGATCCACTTCAACAGCATTGCTCGTGAGTCCGAGCCCGGCACCGCCGTCGAGCAATTGCTCAACACGTCGACCGGCGACGGGATCCGTTGGAGCCCGCTGCTTCCGCCGGCCCCGCCCATCGCCGCGCTCGCTCGATCGAGACCCGCGACGGTGAAAGAGATTCCTCCACCGCCGGCCGTCGGGGGTCTCGTGCTCTCGGCTGCAAAGCAGGGAGACGGCGTGGTCCTGAACGCCGGAAGCTCCGCGACACGGCTCTGGAAATCGCTCGCGCCGTCGCTCACAGGAGGCGTGTGCCTCGCCATGACGTGGGGGAGCTACCTCGACGCACACGCGCTGACCACTCCGGCGAGCAGCTATTACTCGGCCGGCACCGACGCGCTCTGTGCCCCGACGACCGGGTTGTCGGTGGCCTCGCTGTCTCCATCCTCCGGGCCGGCAGGAGGCGGCTACACCGTTTCGGTGCTGGGATCCGGGTTTGCCGCAGGCGACCGCGTGCGAATCGGGGACTTCTACGCCGACGGCGTCCAGGTCGTCAGTGGAACGCTCATCACATTTCGAATGATGCCTGGCCGAGCAGGCCCCGTCGTGGTTTCGGTGGCAGGCGATCCCGGTGTGGCGACGGGCACGTTCACCTACCTCGGTGCCCCAACGCCGATAGGGTCCGTACGAATCACCGGCCCGGCGCCGGGTAGCGCGGTCACGGCAGGGTCGACCCTGACGATCCGCGCCGAGGGCGCGGACGGCTTCGTGATCGACCGCGCACTGGTGACCGGAGGAGGCTTGGCGTCGAGCCGCGACGACGATTCGACTGAAAAGTTCGCCACGACACTCCAGGTTCCCGATACCGCGATCGGGCCGCTGACGATCGAATTGTGGGCGCATGACGCCGGCGGGCGGATCCAATCGGCCGCCCCGCTCACACTCGACGTCGTGGCTCCGGGAAACATCGCACTCCTCCGGATCGAAGCGGGTCGCATCACGATGCTTTACGACACGCCCGCGCTCCAGCTCCATGTGTTCGGAATCTACTCCGACGGCGCGCGCCGGGAAGTCACGCATGCGCAGGGAATCTCCTTCGAGATGGACACGCAGGATCCTCGCAAGCCGAACTACCCGTACAACGGCACCGGCATTGCCACCGTCGGTGTGGACGGTGTCGTCAGCGCGTCCACGTGCGGCACGACGGTCTGCCACGTCTCTTACCAAGGGCGCCAGGTCGACGTCGTCGTCGAGGTCGCGCAGATGCGGCCGACGGTGTCGGTGATGAAGCCGGGCCTGATCTCGTGGCCCTACCAAGGCTCCACCGTCACCTACGATGTGATTCGCGGCCGGCTCTCCGGGCTTCGCGCATCGGGCGGGCGGTTCGACGACCCCTCGACCTCGACGACGTGCCTCAAGAACGATTTCGCCAACGTCTCTGCGGCCGACGTCGCGCTGCCTCCGGCATCCGACGGGTTCTTCTACCTGATGCGCGACAGCGGCACGGGCAGCTACGACGAGTCGCCGTTCTGGCGGACGCGATCCCAGCGCGGCCGGCGAACGGATTCGATCACCGCCGCGAGCGGCGGTTGTCCGTAGAGAGCCGCCCCGTCCGTGATAGCCTCCGCGCAGTCGTGTTCGAGTTCCTACTCTTTGTCGCGATCGTCGCCTTGGCCGCCGCAGCGCTTCGCATGCGGTGGTCGGTCACCGCGCTCCAGCAGTCTGTCGCCGATCTTCAAAAGGACGTCGCCGACCTCAGACGTCGACTTGCGCGCGCGATGACCGGGCCGCCGGATGTCGAACGGCCGGCGCCCGAGGCGCCGCGCGCGCCGGCTCCGGCGCCGCCGCCGGTTGCGGCTCCGGCCGAGCCTCCCGCGCGTCCGCAAGCTCCGGCTCCGTTTACACCGCCGGAGGCCGTGAAGCCGCTGGCGGTCCGCGTTCCGAAACCTCCGGCGCCCCCGGAGCCTCCGCCTCCTCCGAAGCAGCCACCGATCGACTGGGAGAGATGGATCGGGATCCGCGGTGCCGCGGTCCTCGGCGGCGTCGTCCTCGCGCTCGCGGGGCTTCTCTTCTTTCAGTATTCGATCCAGCACGGTCTGATCACGCCGCCGATGCGCGTCGTGCTGGGCCTCGGCACGGGGCTGTTCGCGATCGTCGCATCGGAATGGCTGCGGCCGCGCGGATACAACGCGGCGGCCGAGGCACTGGCCGGAGGCGGCGTCGTCGTGCTCTACGCGGCACTGTGGGCGGGGCACACGCTGTATCAGCTGATTCCACTCACCGTGTGCTTCGCGCTGATGGTGCTCGTCACCGCGACGTGCGGCTTGCTCGCGGTGCGCCATGCATCGCAGCTCGTCGCGGTCCTCGGGCTCATCGGTGGGTTCGCCACGCCGCTGATGCTTCGAAGCAACAGCGATCATCCCATCGGCCTGTTCGGGTACGTCCTGCTGCTCGACATCGGGTTGCTCTCCGTCGGGCGGAAGAAGAGCTGGCCTTCCTTGAGCCTGCTCGGACTCGTCGGAACGCTGCTGCTCCAATGGGCGTGGATCGGGTTCCGCATGGGGCCCGACCGGTTACTGCTTGGCCTGTTGATCCTTGGCGTCTTCGCGATCCTCTTCACCGCCGCGGGCGTCCTGGCGCGCGGCGCCGGTGGTGATGTCACGCGCCTGAGCCAGGGCGGTGGCTTGCTCCTGCCGTTCGGCTTCGCGGTCTACTTCGCCTCGCGGGCCGATCTCGGGCCGCATCTTTGGCCGGTTGCAATTCTGCTCGCCATCCTCAGCGCGTGCGCCGCGTGGGTCGGACGACGCCAGGACGCGCGGTGGATGGGCGTCGCGGCCGCCGCGGGAAGCCTGGGTGTGTTCGCCGTTTGGATCGCCGACGTCCCGCTGTCGACCGGAATCGCGTGGGAGGCGGTTGGCGTCGCGGTTGGTCTCGCCTGCGTTTTCCATGTGTTCGTGGAGCTTGATCCCGATTGCCCCGGCTTCGCGGGGCCCGCGGCGGCGGGCATTCTGGCGGGCATCGGGTTCTTCGTGCTTCTCGTTGTCTTTTCCGCCCGAACGCCGTCCGTCGGTCCCTGGGTCTGGGTCGCGGGTTGGCTCGCGTTCGCGGCGCTGCTCTACCGGCACGCGGCGTTTCCGGACCGCGCAGCGCTTCAGGTGGGCGCGGCGTTCCTCGCCGCCTCGGGGGTGACGGTACAGCACCTCTCGCACTTGACGTCCAGTTCGTTCCCACCTGTGGGCGTTTTTCTGTCCGCGGCGGTTTCGCTGGCGATCCTCGGGCAAGTCGTCGCGCTGATGCGCCGCCGCGGAGTCGTCCGCGAGATGGCGGACCACGCGGCCGCCGTCTTCGCGCTCACGGTGTCCGTCTTCCTCGTCGGCTCGCAGATTCTCGGGGGCGTCGGCCCGGCGATCGCGATCGGCGTGCCGCTCTTGCTCGGGGTGTGCGGCCTGCTCGCGGCCGCTCGCTTGGGCATCGGCGCATGGGCTCTCGCGGCACTCGGTGTGACGGGGTTCGTGAATGCGTATTGGGTCTCGTCGCGGCCCGAGCTCCCGGCGGGAGACGCTCGCGTCGCGCTCGCGATGGTGCTCTTCGGCGCGGTCCTGTTTGTGGTCTGGCCCTTCGCGGCCGGCACGCGCCTCAGAGCCGATCGCGTCGCCTGGTATGCCGCGGCGCTGGCGGGACCCGTCGCGTTCGTTCCGTCGAAGCGGCTCTGGCCGACCGCGGTCGGTGGAAGCTCGACCGGGCTGCTTCCGATCCTTCTCGGCGCCTTGGCACTCGCTGCGGTCGTGGGCGGCCGGCGCCTGTCGGGCGAGACCGACGAGACGCGAAAGCGGGTCCTCGTGTGGTTCAGCGCGGTGGCGATTGCGTTCCTGAGCATCGCGATCCCGCTCCAGCTCGAGAAATCGTGGATCACGATCGGCTGGGCGCTCGAAGGATTGGCGCTGATCGCGCTGTGGCGTAGGCTCGATCATCCGGGGCTCAAGTGGCTGGCGCTCGCCCATCTGGCGGCGGCCGCCGCGCGTCTCGCACCGACGACGGAGCTCTTGAACGCCTACCCGCGATCCTCGTTCCGGATCGTGAACTGGCTGCTCTACACGTACCTCGTTCCGGCGGCCGCCCTCTTCGCGAGCGCGAAGCTTCTCGCTCCGGATGAGGTCGAGCGCGCGCGTCCCTGGGAAGAGCCCGTATACGCCAACGGGAAGCCGTGGGGTTCGATCGGCTCGGCCGTCGGCGGCATCGTCGTCGTCTTCGTCTGGATCAACGTCGCCATCGCGGACTGGTTCGCGCAAGGCGATCGCCTGACGCTCCAGTTCGGCCGGTCCGCCGCGCGCGATCTGACCGTGTCGATCCTCTGGGTGGTTTATGCGCTCGTGCTGCTCGGCTTCGGGATGGCGCGCGTGAACATCGGATTGCGATGGCTGAGCTTGAGCTTTCTCGTAGTGACGATCGGGAAGGTTTTTCTGTACGACCTCGGACAGCTCCACGATCTGTACCGCGTGATGTCCCTCGTCGGGCTCGCGGTCTCGCTGCTGCTCGTCTCGCTGCTCTACCAGCGGTTCGTCTTCCGGCGATCCCCCTCGGAGCCTCAATGAAGCGAATGCCGATGCTCGGCGCCGTCGTCCTCTTCGTCGCAGCGGCGGCGGCGAGCGACCCGGGGGCGCTGCGGTCCCTGTTCCAGAAGGAGGCCGATGTCTTCGCCGACGGCAACGGTTTGGTCCGTCTGGAGCTGCCCCCCGAGGTCGTCGCCGAGTGCCAGTCCGGATTGTCCGACCTGCGGCTCTTCGATCGCGATGGGCAAGAGGTTCCGTTCCTGCTCGACGCGCCGCGGGTGGAAACGCTGGAGACGCACGAAACGGCCGATGCCCCCGTTCTCGAGGCGCAGCGCGACGAGCTGCCGCGAGAGCGAGGCCACGCTCAGCGTCGCCGGGAAACCTACGAACTCGATGGTCCCGCGAAGCCACCGGCCGCGGGGGAGTGGCAGCTGGCGATGGACATCGACCGGCGGGAGTTCTCGGCGACGGTACGGGTTGTCTGGTCGCGGTCCGGGGGCTCGGACGAGGGCCGGCGGGAAGAATCCATCTTCCGTCTGGCCTCCCACCGAAACGTGGAGAAGCTGACCGTGCCGCTCGCCGCCGAGCCGTTGGGAAAGGTCAAGGTCGTCATCGAGCATGCCGAGTCCTTCTGGATCGAGCCGTCGTTTCGCTTCGTGAGCGGACAGACGGTCGACCGCGCGCGCAAAGCGGAGGTTTCGCTCTCGATTCTGTCGCAGCACAGCGGCGGAGGCCGGACGGTGGTCGAGCTCCAGCGCCCTCGCGGCGTCGTCCCGTCGGCGCTCCGTGTGGCCACGGCGACGGCGACGTTCGACCGGCCGGTGAGCATCGCCGACGCGGGGCCCGGCGCCGAGCCGGCGCCGCTCGCGAGCGGAAACGTCTTTCGGTTGACGACGGACAGCGGGATCGCGGAGCTCGAGGTTTCGCTCCGTCCCGCCCGCGGAGACCGGCTCGTCGTCACGATCGACGACGGCGACTCACCCCCGCTGATGCGGCCGGAGTTCACTGCGGTGTTCAGCCAGCCCGCCATCGTCGCCCCGCTCGGAATCGGGGGCGCGAAACCGGTTGCGACGCTCCGCTTCGGCGGCGGACGCGCGAAAGCGCCGACCTACGATCTGGCGCGCCTGCGCCCCGAGCCTGGGCGCGAGGTAGCGGGGAAACGGGCCGATGCCGTCGCCGCAATCTTCGGCGCGGCGGGGACGCGCATCGGGAGGCTGGGCGCGATCAGGGACAACCCGGCGTTCGACCGCACGCCGGCGCTGGCCTTCGCGATGCGCCCCGGCGCGGCCATCCGAATCTCGGAGTTCGAGTGGCGGCGGGCCCTCGAGGTGAAACCGTCGTCCGAGGGTTTGGCGCGGCTGCGCTTGACGCCTGACGACCTCGCCGTGCTCTCGTCCGATCTCGCCGATCTTCGCATCGTGGATGCGGGGTCGCGCCAATGGCCGTATCTGATCGAGCGAGCGGACGCCTCCTCCGAAGTGCGGCTCGGAATTTCCTCGACCACGAAGAACCGGCGGACGACGTACAGGCTGACCGGCGCGGCCGCACCCCTGACCGTCAGCTCCCTCGTCGTCGATTGCGAAGTGCCGTTCTTCAATCGCAAGTGCCGCCTCACCGGACGCACGGAAGGCGACCGCGAGGCCACGCTGTATCAAGGACAGCTCGCACGAACCGCCGGTGACAGCGCGCCGGTCACCCTCACGTTCCCTCCGGCGCGCGTGGACCGGCTCGAGCTGGTCGTCGACGACGGCGACGACGCGCCGCTTCCCATCCGGACGGCCGCGGCCCGCGGGCCCATCGACGACGTGTTCGTGGCCGCTCCGGCGGGCGCCTATTCGCTGCTTCTGGGTGCCGAAGGACTCGAGCCGCCGCGCTACGAGCTCGAACGGGCGCGGGCCGTCGTCCTGTCCGTCGCGGCGGGAGACATTCAAGAGAAGCCCATGGAGAAGAACCCGGACTTCAGGGTCGCGACGAGATTCACCAAGGGATCCGGGCCCGCTCAGGTCCTGATCTGGGTGCTGCTGATCGCCGCGGTCGCCATCCTCGGAGGGCTCACTCTCAAGCTCGCGAGGCAGGGGAAGGAACAGGTTCCATAGCCGGTCGGGTTCCCGTTTCAGCTTGTTACACGGCCGTTACCACCCGGGCCCCACTCCCGCCCCACAATTCGTTCGTGAACCCCTGCAGCGTGCAAATCGGTTCGATGTCGCGCACGATAGGCGCTTGGCCGGGCTCGAAAGGAGCGGTGGCGTTGGCGCGAACGAAAGTCCTCGTCGTGGAAGACGACGCGGCGATTCGCCGGGGGTTGTGCGACGCCCTCGCCTTCTCGGGTTACGAGGTGGGCGAGTACGCGCAGGGCAAGGGTGCCGTGGAGTGGGCGCTCGCCGCATCTGCCGACCTGCTCCTTCTCGACGTGATGCTTCCGGGCCGCGACGGGTTCGAGATCCTGGAAGAGCTTCGCGTATCGCACCCGCAGCTGCCGGTCATCCTGCTGACGGCGCGCGGAGCCGAGGAAGACCGTGTGCGCGGGCTGAACCTCGGCGCGGACGATTACGTCGTCAAGCCGTTCAGCGCGCGCGAGCTTCTGGCGCGCGTCGAGGCCGTGCTGCGGCGGTCGGCCGAGCGGCCGCGTGGAGTGCGCAAGCTGCAGCTCGACGATCGTGCGATCGATCTGGATCTCGGGGAGATCGTGCTCGCGAGCGGGGAGAAGCTCCGCCTGTCCGAGCTGGAATCGAATCTCGTGCGCTACCTCGCGGCCCATCGCGGCCGGCCCATCGCGCGCCGGGAGCTGCTGCAGCGCATCTGGGGCGGGGGATCGCGCGAGATGGAGACCCGCACGATCGACATGCACGTCCGCCGATTGCGCGAGAAGCTCGAGCGCGATCCCGCGCGGCCGAAGCTCCTCGTCACCGTTCGCAGTCGTGGCTACATGTTTGCGGTCCCGGACGGAGACACGGTCCCATGAAACGCGCGACTCGATGGTGGCTCATCTTCGGCGTGTGCAACGTGCTCGTCGTCGCGGCGCTCGCTTGGACCAGCGCAATCGTCGTGGGGCTCGAGCGGTCGGAGCTGCACGCCCGAGCGGAAACCGACTACCAGGAATCGCTGCGGCTGGCGATGTGGCGCATGGACTCGTGGCTGTCGCTGTTCTTCGCTCGCGAGGCGGCGAGCCTGACGGGGGATTCTTCCGACCTCGTTCGGCTTCGCTTCGAGGTGGACTCGAGGGGCGAGATCCGCTCGCCGCAGGGGGCGGCCGTCGCCGGGCCGCTGCGGCCGTTTCTGCGTCCGGAGCTGCTGGCCGCGGCGGTTGCGCGGGCCGATTCCCTGGTGGGGGAAAAGAGTGAGCCGCCCCGGCAACCCCACGACAACGCATCCTGGTTCGACCTTCAGCTGGCCAAATCGAGCGACGAGCTCGACGCCCGCGTCGCCTGTGACGTACCGCGGCCGCCGGGCGCGGATCTGACCGGGCGCCAGGTCGTGGCGTGGCTCGCTCCTCCGGGAGCGGACGAGCCCGTGCTGGCGTTCGTGCGTCGCGTCGAGGGCGCGGACGGCAAGAAGCGGTTCCAGGGACTCGTCCTCGACTGGCCGCAGCTGCGCGACCGCTTGCTCTTCGAGATTCGCGACGTGTTCCCGGCCGCGAGGCTGGAGCGCGCGACCGCAGCCCCGCTGGCGGCGGAACAGCGAGGGCTCGGTCTGGCAAACGTCCCGGTCGTGCTGCGCGCACAGCGCCGCGCGTCGGACACCGCCCTCGGCATCACCGCGGCCCGAACGGCGCTGGCCATCGCGTGGCTCGCCGTTGCCGGCGCGATGCTCGCGGCCGGTGTCACGCTGCGCAAGAGCATCGACCTCGGCGAGCGCCGGCGCCGGTTCGCATCGTCGGTGACTCACGAGCTGCGCACGCCGCTGACCACCTTTCAGCTGTACACCGAGATGCTCGCCGACGGCCTGGTCCGCACCGAGGAGCAGCGCCTCGTCTATCTGCAGACGCTGAAGGAAGAATCGCGGCGGCTGACGGCGATGGTGGGCAACGTGCTGGCGCACGCCCGGCTCGAGGAGCGCAGCGGCCCGCGTCCTGTCGAGTCGCTGAGCCTGATGTCGCTGATCGAGCGAGTCCGCCCGCCGCTCGCACGGTGCGCCGAATCTTCGGGGATGACGCTCGACGTCGAGATCCACGGCTCCGACGCCGCGCCGCTGACCGTCGACCCCGACGCGATCGGTCAGATCCTCGCCAATCTCGTGGACAACGCCGCAAAGTACGCACGCGGAGGGGAGCCGGGCACGATCTCGCTGTCCGCGTCGACACGAAACGGCTCGCTCGTGTTGACCGTGCGGGACTTCGGCCCGGGCGTGCCGGGCGAGCAGGCGAGGGCGATCTTCGCGCCGTTCGAGCGCGGAGGACGTGATTCCACCGACCCGATTCCCGGCGTCGGCCTCGGGCTGGCGTTGTCTCGCGGCCTCGCGCGCGACATGGGCGGCGACCTGACGCTCGACGCCGCACCGGGTCGAGGGGCCTCGTTTCGCCTGGTCGTGCCGACGCGACCGAACTGAGGAGACAGAATGCTCGCAAGAATTGCGCACGTGGCGATCTTCGTGATCATGGCGATTCCGGCGGTGAGGGCGCAGGCCCTCTGTCCGAAAGCAGACGCCCAGCAGTTCGATCTCGAGTCGCTCCACTCGCGATCCACCACGACCGTCGAATCCGACCTCGCCGCGTTCTCCGACTCGTCGTCGGCCGCCACATGGCGCATGGCATCGACCGGCGGCATCGGTTCCGACGGCGTCGCCATCGACGGCGTTGTGCTCAAGCGAAACGCCAGGTCGGACCAGGGCAAGACCACGGTGAATGTCGTCGTCGACCTTCGCGCCTCGGACAGCATCGTGGTCGATCTCGAGCTCGCACTCGTCGATGGCGTGCGGACGCTTCGTCTCGGAACGTTCGACGACATTCCCGTTCACTGCCAGGCCATCCGGATCGAGCGGGAGTTCAAGATCTCCGGCGACGAGTTCCAGTCGTATCAGTCGATGGGCCGCGCTCCCGTGCTGCGCGTGAGGAGAACCGTCCGCGGTGATGGCTGTTGAGGAGAAGCGATCGGCCGCCGCCGTCGCGGCGACTTCCAGAGCGCCGCGAGGTCGATCACGAGCCCGTCCCAATCGGGGTGAGCGAGCATCTCGCCGTCCTGCCCCGAGACGCGTGGCTTGAACTCGCCAGCGTCCAGCACGAAACAGTCGATGCGCCGCGCTTCCGGATCGACTATCCAATAGTGTTGGATCGCAAGCTCGGCGTAGCGCCGTGACTTGGCACCCCGATCGATGCTCTTGGTCGACGGCGAGAGAATCTCGACGACGAGCAGCGGCGGCTGTTCGATGCCACGCCTGGAGATGTGCGACGGATCGCCGACGACGATCAGGTCGGGAACGAAGACGTCATGCGGTGTGAGGATGACGTCGACGGGCGCGTTGACGACTTCGACGCTCGATCGGGAGTGGAAGCAATCTTCCAGCTGCCGCTGCAAACGCCGTGAGACCCGCTGGTGGATCGGATTCGGTGACGGGTTCACGAACAGCTTTCCGTCGAGCAGCTCGTACCGCTTGCCGTCTTGCGGCGTGGCGGCGATGTACGAGTAGTCGAGCTTGCGGTGGAGGCGGTGAGACATCCGACAGCGCTCCCAAGGGCCGCGATGAATCTACGACGTGACTCGACGGCCGGGTATCTTGAAACGACCCCCGCGGGTTGCCTGAAGAAAACAGCGCTAAGGCGCTACCACCCGCAGACCTGCCCCTTGTTCTGCTCGTCGAGCCACGCCTTCAAGGGCGCGAAGTAGTCGAGGATCGCGGAGGCGTCCATCTTGGTCTCGCCCGACAGCGCGGCCAGCTCGTCCGGCCAGGGCTTCGACGTGCCCATTTCGAGCATGTTCTTGAACTTCGCGCCGGCCTTGGCCGACCCGTAGACCGAGCACTCGTGCAGGGGACCGGTGTAGCCGGCTTCCTTGCAGAGCGCGCGATGGAACTGGAACTGGAGGATCGCAGCGAGGAAATAGCGTGAATACGGCGTGTTCGAGGCGACGTGGTACTTGGCGCCGGGGTCGAAGTCTTGCTCCGTGCGCGGCCCCGGCGGGGCGACGCCCTGGTACTTGGTCTTCAGCTCCCACCACTTCTGCGTGTAATTCGCGGGCGTGATCTCTCCCGAAAAGACCTTCCAGCGCCACTGGTCGACGAACAGGCCGAACGGAAGGAACGCCACCTTGTCGAGGGCGAGCTTCATCAAATAGGGGAGGTCGTTGTTCCCCGCCGGCACCTTGTCGAGCAGGCCGATCTTGACGAGATAGGCCGGTGTCGCCGAGAGCGCGATGGCATCGCCGATCCCTTCGTGGAACCCGTCGTTGGCGCCCTGCGCGAACAGCGGCGACTGGTGCTTGTACGCGCGCTGATAGAAATTGTGGCCCAGCTCGTGGTGGACCGTGACGAAGTCCTCGTCGTTGATCTTGATGCACATCTTGAGGCGCAGGTCGTCCTTCGAGTCGATGTCCCACGCGCTCGCGTGGCAGACGACGTCGCGGTCCCGCGGCTTGACGAACAGCGAGCGCTCCCAGAACGTCTGCGGCAGCGGCTCGAACCCCAGCGACTTGAAGAAGCCCTCGCCGTAGCGGACGAGCTGCTTCTCGTCGGTCTTCTTCGCTTGCAGAAGCTTCGTCAGGTCGTACGCCTTGTCGGTACCCGGCGGGGCCACGAGGTCGTAGACGTTTCCCCACTCCTGCGCCCAGAGGTTTCCGAGGAGGTGCGCCGGGATCGGCTTTCCGGGCGGGACGACCGAGGCGCCGTAAGTCTCCGTCAGCCTCCGCCGCACGTAGCAATGCAGCGCATCGTAGAGCGGCTTGACCTGGTTCCACAGCCGATCCATCTCCTTTGCGAACTCGGCGGGCGGCATGTCGTAGCCCGAGCGCCACAGCGCGCCGAGATCGGTGAAGCCGATCTCCTTCGCGCCTTCGTTGGCGAGCGTCACGAAGCGCTCGTACTTCGGGCGGATCGGCTTCGCGATCGCGTACCAGCCTTCCCAGACCTCCCGCAGCTCTTTCGGATCGCGGCTCTTCGCGAGGACGTCTTCGATGGCGTTGATGTCGAGGCAGTCCTTGCCGGCGGGGCAGTACTTGCCCTTGCCGTAGATCCCTTCCATCTGTGCTGCGATCTCCGACAGCTCCTTGCTCTTCACCGGATCCGACGGCGCGACGAGCGACAGGGAAATCGGCAGCAGCGTGAACTTCCTCGCGACGTCGGGGGACAGCTTCAATCCCTTGAAGCGTTGCGCTTCCTTCGCCAGCTTCACCGTCTCGTCGATGACGCGCTGCCGGGCCTGCGCCTCGATCAGCTCCGTGTCGTCGGTGATGAACGTCGAGTACACCCACGACGCCCGCTGCTCGGCGGTCCACAGCTCCATGAGGTCCGCTTCGGCCTTCTCGATGAACGCCTTGGCCTCGGCGGCGGTCGGAGCGGGGCCCGCCGGCGCGGCTGCGGCCTGGACGGCACCGCCCCCGGCCACGACGGCGGCGGCGATCATCATGGCGGGGAAGGTCAGGCGCATGGCGGCTCCTCTTCGAATTCGAGACGAAGGCCGGAGAGTATAGACGGAAGCGCGGTTATCCTTCGCGGCCATGGCGTCCGCCGGATCCGCGCCGCCCCGCCGACTGGGCCTCTTCGACACGTCGATGCTGGTCATGGGCGGGATCGTCGGATCCGGGATCTTCATGAACCCGCACGTCGTCGCCAAGAGCGCGCCCTCCGCGGCCGCCGTGATGGCGGCGTGGCTTCTCGGCGGAGCCGTGGCGCTCGCCGGGGGGTACGTCTGGGCCGAGCTCGCGGCGCGCCTCCCCGGAGTCGGCGGCCAGTACGCGTATCTGCGCGACGGCGTTCACCCGGCGGCCGGATTCCTCTACGGCTGGTCGAACCTTCTCGTGACCCAAACCGGCGGGATGGCGGCCGTCGCCGTGACCTTCGGCCGGTACGCACGCGTGCTCGTCTCGCCGCCGTGGAGCGAGGGGGCGACGGCGGTCGGCGCGCTCGCGGCCCTCACGGCCGTGAATCTGATCGGCGTCCGGGCGGGGAGCGCGGTGCAGAGCGCGCTGATGGTGCTCAAGATCGTCGCGATCGCGGCGTTGATCGTCTGCGGGCTCGTCGTCGCCCCTTCCGCGTCGCCCGCCGAGATGGCGGGTCACGCGCTCGGTGGCGGCTCGTTTCTCGTCGCGATGATCGCGGTCCTGTTCGCGTACGGCGGTTGGGCGACCGCGACGTTCGTGGCGGGCGAGATCAAGGACTCGGCGCGCACGCTGCCCAGAGCGCTCCTCATCGGGACGATCGGTGTCGTCGTTTTGTATCTCGGCGTCAACGCCGCCTGCCTCCGTGCACTCGGGCCGTCGGGACTGGCGACCTTCGACGCGCCCGCCTCCGAGGTCATGCAGCGCGCGATGGGATCCGCGGGGGCACGGGCGATCGCGGCGGCGATCGCGATCTCGACGTTCGGCTTCCTGGCGCAGGGGATGCTCGTCTGTCCGCGCGTTTACTACGCCATGGCCCAGGACGGCTTGTTCTTCGCCTCGGTCGGCAGGCTTCATCCGAAGACCGGGGTTCCGCACGTCGCAATCGCGATCCAGGGCCTGTTCGCCATCGCGACCGCGCTGTCGGGCAGCTACGAGGAGATCTTGAGCTGGGTCGTCACGGTCGATTTCGCGTTCCTCTCGCTGACGGC
Source organism: uncultured Acidobacteriota bacterium (assembly GCA_964647625.1). Classification (GTDB taxonomy): domain Bacteria; phylum Acidobacteriota; class Polarisedimenticolia; order Polarisedimenticolales; family DASRJG01; genus DASRJG01. The sequence goes on along the minus strand of CAZYHZ010000060.1, from coordinate 2,739 downwards.
GGCGACGTTGTTCGTCTTCCGCCGGCGGCGGTCGGGGGAGGGGGGCGCGATCGTCCTCACGCCGTGGCATCCTTGGACGACGGTGTTCTTCATCGTCGTCTCGTCCGCGGTCGTGACGGCCACGTTCGTCGCGCACCCGGGCCGGTCGCTTCTGGGGTGGCTGCTGGTCGCAGCGGGGTTGCCGATCTACTTCTTCTGGTCGCGGAGGACGACGTGAGCGCGCAACGAACGATGGGCTCGCCGTACATGCACTGGGCCAAGACGCGTCAGACCGCTCGGTACACGCTCGCGGTCAGCGGGATCAAGGGGCTCAGCCTCTCGGAGCTGGGCGCCGGATGGAACGACGTCGCGCTCGACGGCGCGCCGGGCTACGGCGTCCCCAACCTTCGCGACGCGCTCGCCCGCAAGTCCGGCGTCGATCCGTCGCGCGTCGTGCTCGCCACGGGAACCTCCGGTGCGAACCACCTCGTGATGGCCGCGCTGATCGCGCCCGGCGACGAGGTCCTGCTGGAGTGCCCGGGCTACGAGCCGATCGAGATGCTCGCACGGCACCTGGGCGCGCGGGTGGGGCTGTTCCCGCGCCGCGCCGACAACGGATTTCGCATCGACCCGGCGGACGTCGCGTCGGCCGTGACGCGGTCCACGCGGCTCATCGTCCTCTCAAACCTCCACAATCCCTCGTCGGTCGCGACGGACGAGGGCACGCTGCGCGCGATCGGGGCGATCGCCGAGAAGGTCGGGGCCCGCGTCCTTTCGGACGAGGCCTACCTCGACGCCGCGTTCGAGCAGGCGCCGCCGTCCGCGGGAACTCTCGGGGACGCCTTCGTCGTGACGACGAGCTTGACGAAGGTGTTCGGGCTCGGCGGACTGCGCTGCGGATGGATCGTGGCCGCCCCGGACATCGCCGAGCGCCTCTGGCAGCTCAAGAACCTGTTCGGCGTGAACGAGCCGTATCCCGTCGGGGGGATGGCGGCCTGCGCTCTGCGAAAGAGCGAAGCGATCCTCTCCCGCGCGAGGAAGATCCTCGATACCAACCGCGCCGCGTGGAACGAGCTTCTCGACCGTCGCGACGACCTCGTCGTGGAGCGCGCTGCCTTCGGGACGACGGCGTTTCCCCGGCTGCTCCGCTGCGACGCCGACGCGTTGTGCGCGCACCTGCGCGAGCGTTACGAGACGTCGCTGGTTCCCGGCCGGTTCTTCGGCGCTCCCGAGCACGTGCGGGTCGGGTTGTGCGGGGATCCCACGATCTTCACGGAAGGTCTGGCGCGGCTGAATTCCGCGCTCGACGACTTGCAGCGCTAGCTAGTCGCCGAGGCGATCGCGGCAGGCTTTCACCGATTCCGTCGTCGGCGGGGCCTCGTCCTCGGGCATCGCCCAGTCCCAGAGGATCTCGGCGACGAGCTCGCCCTCGGGCGTGCTTTCATCCCACGCGAAGTGGTCGGATTCGAGGATCAGGCCGGCCACCGCCTGCAATCCGTCGACCTCGAGGCCTCCGGACAGGTGGGCGTCGCACAGGCGGCGCATTTCCTCGGACGTCAGGACCATCGACTCGTCGAGGTCGGTGACGAGCTCCGTCGCGGCCGAGCCCTTCTCGAGCGCGCGCTGCAGCCAGGAGGCATCCATGTCGCCGTCGAGGAAGCCGCGGATGTCGCTTTCCTTCATGCCCCGAAATATAGCCCCGATGGCCGCGCGGTCCACCTCGGCCGGGTGTGCTTTACTGATCGCATGCGCACACTTATGTTGATCACGACGGTTCTGGCGAGCGGCCTTCCGATCGCGGCGGATCCGGCCCCGGCGGATTTCGCGCGGCCGGCGGCCAGCGCCTCGTCCGCCTTCTGGTCCGTCTGGGGCGACGGTAAGGCCGAGCTGTCCGGATACGCGATCGCGACGAACCGCTACGGCGCGCTCCGCGAGGGACGCGTCGTCCTCATCTACGTCACCGAGCCGATGGACCGCCGTGTCTGGATCAAGGACGACGCGGGCGACGTCCCGGACGCGTTCCGTCTCAACGTCCTGAAGCTCAACAACGTGCTCAAGTTCCAGACCGGCATCTATCCGTATTCCGTGATGACGAGCACGTACGCGCCCGTCGATGCGTACGGGCCCGAGCGCTTCGCGCCGGCGAAGATCGCGATGACCGCGCAGGAGTGGTGCGGCTCGGTTTATCAGAGGATCCTGCCGTCGGCGAGCGGGCTCGCGAGCGAGGTGCGGTCGTATTTCCACGCCGACGGCGATCGCGACGCCACGGTGAGCGCACCCGCCGGCACGCTGTACGAAGACGCGCTGCTCGTCCAACTCCGCGAGCTCGACGGGCCGTTCGCGTCGGGCAAGGACTGGAGCGGCTCGATCGTCCCCTCGCTGTGGGCGGTCCGGAAGAATCACGGCACGCTCGAGCCGGTGCCGGCGACGATCCGGCGCGAGACGGCGACGAGGGACGGCGCGCGGGTGAATCGCTTCACGCTCGCCTACGGGAAGACGTCCACCGTCTACGACGTCGAGACCGCCGCTCCGCATCGCGTGCTGGGTTGGAAATCGAGCGACGGCGAGGAGGCGCACATCCTCAAGACCGCCCGCCTCCCGTACTGGCAGCTCCACGGGCCGGGCGACGAAAAATATCTGAAGCAGATCGGGATGTAGGCGCCACTTTTGGCGGACGATTCTTTGGGGGACACTCCCTTTTTTCTAAATAGGGGACAGTCCCAGGTCTGTCCAAAATAGCTAGAGAAATCCTCCGGTCAC
>CAZYHZ010000059.1:0-27278 GCA_964647625.1 uncultured Acidobacteriota bacterium | reverse complement strand
GAGTCCGCGACGATCCAGTTCCTCGTCAGCGCGGGCGACCCGGCCCGCTTCCAGGGAACGATGTCCTACCTGATGGGAGCCATGAACGCCCCGTCGTGGCGCGTCCTGGCCGTCGTCGCCGCGCTCACCGCCGCGGGGATCGCCACGCTGGCCACCCAGGCGCACACGCTCAACCTGCTGACGCTCGGCGACGAAGAGGCGATCCAGCTCGGGATCGGCGTCGATCGCGCCCGATGGACCGCGGTGCTCGCGGCCTCGCTCGTCACGGCGGCGGCGGTCGCGTTCACCGGGATCATCGGATTCGTCGGGTTGATCGTGCCCCACGCGATGCGAGCCCTGTTCGGCGCGGACCATCGCGTGCTGCTGCCGGCGAGCATTCTCGGGGGCGCGGCGATGCTCATGCTGGCCGACGCGGCGGCGCGCACGCTGCTCGCGCCGGCCGAGCTTCCCGTCGGCGTCGTGACCGCTCTGATCGGAGGCCCGTTCTTCCTGGCGCTGCTGATGCGGCAAATGAGGGCCGCATGACGCCGGCGCTGTCGCTCGAGAAGGTCGCGTTCGCGTACCGCGACTCTCCGGTCATCGATCGCCTCGACCTCGACGTCGTGTCGGGATCGATCACCGGGCTCCTGGGACCGAACGGGAGCGGCAAGACGACGCTCGTCCGGCTCGCCTCCGCGGTCCTGCGTCCGCGCGCGGGGAGCATCCGCATCTTTGGCGACGATCTCGCCCACCTTCCGCCGCGCGAGCGCGCGAAGCGCGTCGCCGTCGTTCCGCAGGAGACGCATCCCGTCTTCGACTTCGACGTCGGCGAGATCGTGCGCATGGGACGCGCGCCGCACGCCGGCCTCTTCGGCGTCGAGAGCGCGGGCGACCGCCGCATCGCGCTCGAGGCGATGGCGCGCTGCGAAGTCGATCACCTCGCCGCGCGCTCGTTTCGGGCCCTGTCGGGAGGCGAGCGCCAGCGCGTTCTCCTGGCACGCGCGCTGGCGCAGGAGACGCGCCTGCTGCTGCTCGACGAGCCGACGGCGTATCTCGACCTGAAGCACCGCCTGTCGCTCTATGCCCTGCTGTCGCGGCTCCGGTCGGAGTCGGGCCTGAGCGTCGTGGTCGTCAGCCACGACGTCAACCTCGCCGCGCGCCACTGCGATCGCCTCGTTCTCTTGCGTCGCGGAAGCGTGGCGGCGGATGGGCCGCCCGAAGCCGTGCTGCGTCCCGAGCCGATCAAGGCGGTCTACGAGGTCGATGTCGAGATCCGCACGGATTCGTCGACGGGCCGGCCGTTCATGATTCCGATCGCTTGACAGCGCGCGAGCCGCCCGCGTAAGGTGGCCGTTCGACATACGCTCGTTATGGGAAGCGGGTGTGAATCCCGCGCGGCCCCCGCCACTGTGAACGGGGACGTCCCGGGCAGCAAGCCACTGAGCGCCGTCGGATCCCGGTTGGGGTCGGGCGTTTGGGAAGGAAGCCCGAGGCGGACGATCCGTGAGCCAGGAGACCGGGCGAGCGCCCATCGCGCACCGCGCGCGTCGAACGGGAGGTTCGCATGCGGCGTCCGGGATTCGGCATTCTCATTCTCGTTGCTTTCACCTCCATTCCTGCGTTTGGTGCCGACGCCTCGAGCGACGACACCACGATCGATCAGAGCGTCGTCGTCACGTCGACACGCCTCGATGACGTGACGGTCAAGAAGAGCGAGGTGCCCGCCTACGTGACGGTGATCGATCGCGCGCGGATCGAAGCCAGCGGCGCGCGGACGATGCAGGACCTCCTCTCCCAGGAAGCCGGCGTCGTTCTCTACGACCAGGTCGGCAACGACGTGCAGAAGACGCTCGATCTTCGAGGCTTCGCCACCGCGCAGGGCGTGGCGGTGTTCATCGATGGCGCCCGGGTCAACGACACTCGCAGCAACGCGATCGCCCTCGAGCAGATCGCTCCCGAGGCGATCGAGCGCGTCGAGATCACGCGGGGCCCGGCCGCGGCGCTCGCAGGAGGCGGAGCCGAGGCCGGCGTCATCCGCATCGTGACGCGCAGGGGCACGACTCCGGCCGGAGCGTTGTCCGCTTCTGCGGGGAGCTTCGACACGCAGCGCTACGACGGGACGTACGGGTCGAAGTTCGGTGCGTTCGATTTTCTCGTCTCGGGCTCGTACGACACGAGCGGCGGGTTCCGGGAGAACGCCGGCGGCGACCAGAAACGCTTCTACGCCGAGGGCGGAACGGACCTGGGCGGCAAGCGCCGGTTGACGCTCTCGGTGCAATCCTCCGATCTCGACTACGGAAATCCCGGAGCCTTGACGCAGGCGGAGTTCGATTCGGACCCCGGCCAGAACGCGTTCAACACGCTGGATTACACCGACGAGGTGGCACGGCAGGGAACGCTCAACTTTCAGGGACCGGTCGGAGGCGGGTTCTCGCTCGCCACCAACCTCGCCTATCGCACCGATCGCATGAAGACCCTGACGACCGGACGTGCCGCTCCCGTCTTCGGAGGATTCCTTCTCGATGAGGATGGATCGACCTGGAGCGGGACCGGGCAGGCGACGCGCGAGTTCGCGTCGTCACAGGGCTCGCACCTCCTGGCCTTCGGCCTCGAATTGCAAGACGGCTCGACCGACAGCGAGGGACTCCTCACGTTGACGTCGTCGCCGGGCGATCCCGATCCGTCGTCGCCTCCATCGATGAACACGGCGGGCGCAAGAAACGGAGGGCTGTTCGTCCAGGACGCATGGACGATCAACTCGCGCATTTCGGTCACGGCCGGCGTCCGGGGCGATCGTAGCCGCGTGCACTATGAGGACACGAGTCCGACCGCAGTCACGGCCGCGACCGACACGCGGACGTTCTCCCAGGTGTCCTTCCGCGCCGCGGGGACGTTTCATCCGTCGACGAACACCGACCTGTACCTCTCGTACGCCGACGCATTCCTGCCGCCGACGCCGGAGCAGCTCTTCGCATTCCCCGGCTTCGGCAGCAATCCGGACCTGCTGCCCGAAGACGCGCACGCGTACGAGCTGGGCACGCGGTGGCACGGCCACCCGGGCTCGCTCGATGCGGCCGTCTTCTGGACCGACACGACCAACGAGATCATCTTCGATCCCACGTCGACTCCGACGGATTTGTTCGGACGAAACGTCAACGGCGGCCGCACGCGAAGGCAGGGCGTCGAGGTGTCGGCGCGCGGCCACCTCGCGCGGTCGGTGTCGGGCTTCGCGAACGCGACTTTCACCAAAGCCGTGTTCCGGGGCGGAGCGAACGACGGAAACGACGTCCCGCTCGTCCCGGCGATCCGGCTGTCGGGAGGGATCGATGCCGCGCTTCCCGCCGGGTTCGGCATCCGCGCGGACGCGCTCTACGTCGGCTCGCAGACGCTCGACAACGACCAGGCGAACACGCAGCCGAAGCTCGACGCGTACACCGTCGTGAACCTGCACCTGTCGTGGACTCACGGTCCGGCGGCGGGCCAGGTTGCGCGGCGCGGGCGGATCGAGCTGTTCGTCGAAGCGCAGAATCTCTTCGACGAGACGTACGCGACGCGCGGCATCTACGCGTTCGATTTCTCGGCGCCGGTGCCCGGGAATGCCGTGTTCCTGACGCCCGCGCCCGGGCGCCGTTACTTCGGAGGCGCGACCTGGCGGCTCTGATCGCGCGCCGTCAGCTCGACTCGGCGACGACCGCCGTGCCGTAGCACAGCACCTCGGTCACGCCTTGCATGATCTCGTTGGCGTCGTAGCGAACGCCGATGACCGCGTTCGCGCCGATCTCTTCGGCGTGCTGGAGCATGGCCTCGTACGCGTCCGAGCGGGCCTTCTCGCACAGCTCCGTGTAGAGCGTGATGTTCCCGCCGAACAGCGTCTGGAGGCCGGCGCCGAGATTTCCGATCAGCGATCGGGATCTGACGATGATCCCGCGGACCATTCCCAACGAGCGTTGGATCCGGTAGCCCGGTAGTTCGAACGTGGTCGACGTCATCGCGTGTTTCAAAGGTTTTCCCTCCTGTCCGCTGGGACACGGGGTTATACGCAGACGAACCGTCCCCGGCTCCCCTGTCGGAGCCGGTGCCCGGGGAGTATCGGTGGATGAGTCCCGCCCACAGATGCGGGACAAGGGAGGTTCCCCGATGAGGACGAAGAGCTCGATGGCGATCGCGGCGTCGGTCGTCGGCCTGGTGATTTTCGGAATCGGAGTGCACGCGGCGACCCAGCTGCCCCGCCCCACGCCCACGCAGGCGGCGAAACCCACGACCCGCGCCGGGAACGGCTCCGGATCGCACGGCAACGACAACGGCCACGGCCGCGCGCTGGACATCCTCTCGTTCGACGCGATGTACGGCGTTGACGGACCGTTCATCGGCGAGACCAACGCGGTGCGCGGAATCGTCGGTGACGAGCTGCCCTGGGCCGTCGAGTCGGTCCGCGGGAGCCTCGATTCGAGCGGCCGGCTCCGGATCCGCGTGCGCGGACTCGTGTTCAAGAACGCCCCGTCGGTGCCCCCCGAGATCGTCGGGACGAACGATGAGACCGACTTCCGCGCCGCCGTCAGCTGCCTCACCGAGGGCACCTCGACGACGCCGGAGGTCAACGTCGTCACGCAGGGGTTCCCAGCGAGCACGTCGGGCGATTCGGACATCGATGCGCACGTGGAGCTTCCGAACCCCTGCGTCGCCCCGATCGTGCTGATCCTCGCGGGCTCCGAGGACAAGTGGTTCGCCATCACGGGGATCGAGACCGAAGGAGACTGAAAGCCGGCTCCATCCTGAGTTATTCTCGCCAGCCGACTCAGGAGGAGCGCTCATGGCCCAGGCCCATCCGCTGCCGCAGCGCGGCTTCGGCGTCACCTCCCGCCGGGACCGCTGGTGGGTCCAGCCGCTTCTGGTCGCCCTCGGACTGTCGACCTTCGTCGTCTACTCGACGTGGGCGGCCTTCCAGGGGAAGCACTACAGCTTCGGCCCGTACCTGTCGCCGTTCTACTCGCCGGAGATCTTCGGTGATTCGCCTCACGCGTGGTTCGGTCCGAAGCCGGGCTGGTGGCCGGGCTGGCTCCCGTTTTCTCCTGCGCTCCTGATTCTCTGGGCTCCGGGCGGGTTCCGGCTGACCTGCTACTACTACCGCGGAGCCTATTACAAGGCGTTTTGGGCCGATCCGCCGTCGTGCACCGTCGGCGAGCCGAGGAAGCGCTATCTCGGCGAAGCGTCGCTGCCCTTGATTGCGATGAACATCCATCGTTTCTTCCTCAGGCTCGCCGAGCCGATCCTGCTCATCCTCGCGTGGGACGTCTGGAAGGCGATGTGGTTCACGGATCCGGCGACGGGCGCCACGCGATTCGGCATCGGCGTCGGCACGCTGCTCCTCGCGCTCAACGTCACGCTGCTCGCGATGTACACGCTGGGCTGCCACTCGCTCCGGCATCTGATCGGCGGCCGGAAGGACGAGCTGTCGAAGTCGGCGCGCCTGCGTATGACGTCGTACGCGTGCGTGTCGTGCCTGAACCGGCAGCACATGCTCTACGCGTGGTGCAGCCTCTTCACCGTCGGCTTCTCCGACCTGTACGTCCGCATGTGCTCGATGGGCGTGTTCCACGATTGGCGAATCCTGTGAGCCCCGAGATCCAGGAGCACGAGCACGACGTGCTCGTCATCGGCGCGGGCGGAGCGGGCCTGCGCGCGGCGATCGAAGCGTCCGCGGCGGGTGCGCGGGTCGCGGTGGTCTCGAAATCGCTCCTCGGGAAGGCGCACACCGTCATGGCGGAGGGCGGCATCGCCGCGGCGCTCGCCAACGTCGACGACCGCGACTCGTGGCGCGTGCATTTCGCGGACACGATGCGCGGGGGCGGCTACGTCAACCATCCCCGCATGGCCGAGATCCACGCGAAGGAAGCTCCCGCGCGCGTGCGCGAGCTGGAGGCCTGGGGCGCGCTCTTCGATCGAACGGCGGACGGCCGGATCTTGCAGCGCAACTTCGGCGGGCACCGCTATCCACGCCTGGCCCACGTCGGCGACCGCACCGGGCTCGAGATGATCCGCACGCTCCAGGATCACGGGATCCACCGTGGGATCACGTTCCTCATGGAGCACACGGTCGCATCGCTCTTGACGGACCAAGGGGCGATGGCCGGCGCCTTCGCGTACGAGCGGGAGCGCGGGCGATTCAAGGTGCTGCGCGCCAAGGCGGTCATCATCGCCACGGGCGGCATCGGCCGCGCGTTTTCCATCACGAGCAACAGCTGGGAGTACACCGGCGACGGTCTCGGACTCGCGTACGACGCCGGGGCGGATCTCGCCGACATGGAATTCGTCCAGTTCCATCCGACCGGCATGGTCTGGCCGCCTTCGGTGCGCGGGATCCTCGTCACCGAAGGCGTGCGCGGCGAGGGCGGCGTTCTGCGGAACCGCGAGGGGAAGCGGTTCATGTTCGAGCAGATCCCGGCGCTCTACGCCGCGCAGACGGCGGCCGACGAGGAAGAAGGCTGGCGCTACTGCCAGGGGGACAAGGCGTCGCGGCGACCGCCCGAGCTTCTGACGCGCGATCACGTGGCGCGTTGCATCATGCGCGAGATCCGCGAGGGGCGCGGGAGCCCGCACGGCGGCGTGTTCCTCGACATCGCGTGGATCAAGGAGCGCCTCCCGGACGGCGAGGAGCACATCAAGCGGAAGCTGCCGAGCATGTACCACCAGTTCAAGGAGCTGGCGGGGATCGACATCACGAAGGAGGCGATGGAGGTCGGGCCGACGACCCACTACATGATGGGCGGCGTGCGCGTCGATCCGGACTCGCAGATGTCGACGGTTCGGGGTCTGTTCGCGGCGGGAGAAGCCGCCGCGGGCTTGCACGGCGCCAATCGTCTCGGCGGCAACTCGCTGTCCGACCTTCTCGTCTTCGGGCAGCGCGCGGGCGCGGGCGCCGCGGCGTACGCGGGACGGTCGGCAATGCCGCGGATCGATCCCGAGCAGGTCGCCTCCGCCTCGCGGGCGGCGCTCGCGCCGTTTGCGGGCGGACGGGGCAGCGGGGAGGGGCCGTACGCCATCCAGCACGAGCTGCAAGAAGCCATGCAGGACCTCGTCGGGATCGTTCGCCGCCATGACGAGATGGCGAAGGCACTGGACCGGATCGCGGGCTTGCGCCGCCGCGCGGCCGAGGTGCGCGTGACGGGCAATCGCGAGTACAACCCGGGTTGGCACACGGCGCTCGACCTGCGGCACCTCTTGACCGTCTCCGAGGCGGTCACGCGTGCGGCGATCGAGAGGAAGGAAAGCCGGGGCGCTCAGTTCCGCGACGACTTCCCGGAGAAGCATGCCGACTACGGCAAAGTCTCGTTGATCGTGCGGAAAGACGTGCAGGGCGGAATGACCGTCACGCGAGAGCCCCTGCCGGGGATGACCGACGAGCAGCGGGCCATCATCGAGGAGATGAAGTGATGGCGGAGCGCGCGTTCGAGATCTGGCGCGGCGACCGGGACGGCGGCGCGCTCCGGCCTTACACCGCCGAGACCGCTCCCGGGATGGTCGTGCTCGACGCGGTGCACGCGATCCAGGCCCGCGAAGCGAACGATCTCGCGGTGCGGTGGAACTGCAAGGCCGGCAAGTGCGGCTCGTGCTCGGCCGAGATCAACGGCATGCCGCGGCTGATGTGCATGACGCGGCTGTCGGACCTCCCCGAGGACCGCCCGGTGCGCATCGAGCCGATGCGCGCGTTTCCGCCGGTCCGGGACCTCGTCACCGACGTGTCGTCGAGCTACGAGGCGAAGCGGAAGATCGAGCCGTTCACCCCCCGGCCCGCCGACGCGCCCGACGGAAGCTGGCGCATGGCGCAGGCCGACGTCGATCGCGTGCAGGAATTCAGGAAGTGCATCGAGTGCTTCCTCTGCCAGGACGTCTGCCACGTCCTGAGAGAGCACCAGATGCACGATCGGTTCATCGGCCCGCGGGTGCTGGTTCACGTGGCGGCTCTCGAGATGCATCCGTTGGACGCCGCCGATCGCCTGCCGAAGCTTCGCGACGAGTACGGGGCGGGCCTGTGCAACATCACCAAGTGCTGCACCAAGGTGTGCCCGGAAGGGATCACGATCACCGACAACGCGATCATCCCATTGAAGGAGCGGATCGTCGATCGGTACTACGATCCCTTGCGGACCTTCATGCGGATCGTCGGCATCGACTGAAGCAGGAAAGCGAGGCGCGCGATGTTCGAGCTGAAGCGGCTGCACAAGGACGCCCTGCCGGCGGCGCTGGCCAAGGCCGAGCGCTACAGGCTCCTGAACGAACCGCGCGAGGCCGAGAGCATCTGCCGCGACGTGCTCGCCGTCGATCCCGGCTCCAACGAGGCCAAGGTGCTCCTCATCCTGGCTCTGTCGGATCAGTTCATTCACCGGCTGGCGGAGACCTGGGCCGAATCGCAGGCGATCGTGGCGACCCTCGCCGACGCGTACACCCGCGCCTACTACGACGGCCTCCTTCACGAGCGGCGCGCGAAGGCCCAGCTGAAGAGCGGGCGTGTCGGATCGCGGCAAGGCGCGTACCATGACTTCCGCCACGCGATGACGCTCTTCGAATCCGCCGCGGCCGTGGCGCCATCGGGCGACGACGGCGCGATCCTGCGGTGGAACACCTGCGCACGCATCCTGAACGCGAGCCCCGACATTCGCGCGGGCTCCGACGACCCCGTCCCCTCGATGCTGGAATAAGGGGACAGTCCCCTTTTTCTTACAAATTCGGCGTCAGCGGATTTCGGCGCCGCGCTCCGCGAGCAGCTCCCTGAGGATCGACCGATGGCAGCGGCGCTCGTCCTCGCAGTAGCAGCCGATCGACAGCTCCGTCCCATGCGACAGGGCCGCGAGCAGATCGAGCACGTGGCGGCTTTCGGGGGATTTCATCTCCGCCCGATACCGGCGGACGAACGCGTTCCAGTCGCGGTCGGACTCGGTGGACCGGGCCTGACGGACGAGGGCCGCGCTCGGCGCCAGGTTGGGAAACCAGACGTCGTAGAAGCCGCGCTTCCCGAGCTCGGCTTTCGGAACGCCGCGCGGCGGGAACCGGACGGTTCCGACGCGAAGCCCTTCGCCGCGCTCGCGCGGTGACCCAAGCCGGATGATTCGGATCGCCATCGACCGGAAGGGTAATCCCAAACGCGCCGCCCGGCGCTATCTTGGTCGGGTCGACGAACGAGCGCTCCCGGAGGATGCACGATGCCGCGGCTGACGAAGATCTACACGAAGACCGGCGACGACGGAACGACCGGACTCGGCGGCGGGCAGCGCGTCCCGAAGGACGCGTTGCGCATCGAGACTTTCGGCACGGTCGACGAGCTGAACGCACAGATCGGGGTCGCGCTCGCGGGGGGTCTCGAGCCGACGATTGCCGCAGAGCTTACGCGCGTCCAGCACGAGCTGTTCCATCTCGGGAGCGATCTGTGCATCCTCGAAGAGGACAAAGCGAAGATGCCCGTGCCGCGCATCGAAGGCCCGCACGTGGCCGCCCTCGAGGCCTCGATGGACCGGATGACCGCGGTCCTCGGCCCGCTGACGAATTTCATCCTCCCCGGCGGCTCGACCGGCGCGGCGCAGCTTCACGTCGCCCGAACCGTCTGCCGCCGCGTGGAGCGCCTCGCGGTCGCGCTGGCGCGTGAGGAACAGATCGGCGCGCACGTCGTCGCGTACCTGAATCGCCTCTCCGACACGCTGTTCGTGATGTCCCGATGGGAAAACCGCCATCGCGGCGTCCCCGACATCACTTGGAATTCGAGGATGTAGGGGACACCACCCATAAGGGGACATTCGTCTTTTTCTTACAAATTCAGATTGAAGCGAGAAACATGCAGGATCACTGCGTGAAAAACGCCTTTCGCTTCAATCTGAATTTGTAAGAAAAAGACGAATGTCCCCTTATGGGTGGTGTCCCCTAGAGCCTAGACGGGACGTCGGCGGTGCGGATGGCGCCGATCATGAACTGGAGGCACTGGATCAGCGTGTCGCGCATCTGCGCGCGCTCCGCGATGATGTCGATCATCCCGTGCTCGAGCAGGAACTCCGAGCGCTGGAACCCCATGGGGAGCTTCTGCCGGATCGTCTGCTCGATGACGCGTGGGCCGGCGAATCCGATCAGCGCCTTCGGCTCCGCGATGATGAGATCGCCCAGCATGGCGAACGACGCCGTCACGCCGCCCGTCGTCGGGTCGGTCAGAATCGAGATGTAGGGAATCCCCTTGTCGTCGAGCCGCGCGAGCGCGGCCGAGATCTTCGCCATCTGCATCAGCGACAGCGCGCCCTCCTGCATGCGTGCCCCGCCGGAGCACGAGACGACGATCAGCGGACACGAAGACTGATACGCACGCTCCGCCGCCCGCGTGATCTTCTCACCGACCACGCTTCCCATCGATCCACCCATGAAGCCGTACTCCATGACGGCGATGACGACGGGCATGCCGCCCAGCAGCCCTTCGCTGGCGATGATCGCGTCCTTGAGCCCGGTCTCCTTCTGATAGGTCGTCAGGCGCGCGGCGTACGGCTTCGAATCGACGAACCCCAGCGCATCGACCGGGGCGATGTTCTGGTCGAACTCCTTGTAACGCCCGTCGTCGTACATGCCCTCGAGCCGCTCGCGCGCGCTGATGCGGAAGTGGTAGTTGCACTTCGGGCAGACGTTGGCGTTACGCGCGACCTCTTTCTTGTAGATGATCTCCTTGCAGTTGTCGCACTTGACCCAGAGGCCTTCGGGGATCGTGATCTTCCTGTCGCCGGCCGGGAGCTTGGGCGTCTTCTCTTTCTTGAACCACGCCATGGCGCGAACCTATCAGCGGTTTCCCGGGGGCGTCAAGGCGGCATCCACCGGCTCGAAGACGCGGGTCGTTCCGGCGCGCGCCAGCTCCTTGAGCCGCCCCCGCACCCCGGGCGGGAGGCGGACCCAGTCGAAATCGTCGACAACGACGAGCGGAGCATCGCCGCGATCGAGCCGTTCTCCGAGCTTTTCCCCGTTGATCTTCTCGGGGACACGGTCCGCGTAGTAGGTCAGGCTCGGCAGGTTCCTCTCGACCAGAAGCAACGGGCGCGACGACCGGATCGCGGGGATGGCGCGGACCAGCGGGGCCGTGCTGCGCGAGGTCGCCAGCACGGCGGGCGATCCCATGACGACGGCGACGAGGAACGTGAACGAGCCCGCGGCCGCGGCGGCGTACACGAGACGCGGCGCGCGCCGGAGCAGGCCCCAGAGCGCAGCGAGCGCGGCGATGCCGAAGGCCGCCGCTCCCGTCGAGGCGGCGCCCTTGGCCTCGTTTTCGAGCGACATCGCCGAGGCGACTCCGAACGCCATCGACAACGCGACCAGCGTCGTCGCGACGATCCCCGACCCGAGACGCTGGCGCGCGGGATGGATCAGCTCTTGCCCCAGCTCGAACGTCACGACGAGCGCCGCGAGCGGGGCCAGGGGCACGATGTAGTTCGGGAGCTTTCCCTTGCTCAGCGAGAAGAAGACGAGCCCCGCGACGAACGCGGCGGCGGCGTACGGTCCGGTCGGCGATTCCTCGTCTCTCCATCGGGCGAACCCGCGCACGAGGCCGATGAGCAACGGTCCGGCCCACGGCAGGAACGCGACCGCGCAGACCCCGAGGTAGTACCACCACGGCTCGACGTGCGCCGTGCCGGTCACGGCGCGGTCGACGATCTCCGTCCGCAGCAGACGGAGCACGTTGTCCGCGCCGACACGGCGGATGAACACCACGCCCCACGGGAGCACGACCGCGAGGAAGACCAGCGCCGTCGTCGCGAACGTCTTGACCGAAGGCAGGACGTCGCGCCCCGCCGCCGTCCGGCCCGCCAGGATCAAAACCAGCGGCAACAGCAGACCCACGGGACCCTTCACGAGGAATGCGAGGCCGAGCAGCGCGCCGATCACGCCGCTCCGCTCGACCTCGGTGTGGTCGTGCTGCACGAGATCGAGCGCCACGATCGCGAGCACGTGGACCGAGAGCAGCGCATCGAGCGTGCCGATCCGCCCGATCACGACGACGAGCGGACACGTCAAGAAGAACGCCGCCGACCAGGCCGAGCCTTCCACGCCGAAGCGTCTCCATCCGATCCACCCGGTCAGAAGCAGGGACATGAACGTCGAGGCGGCCGCCGGCAGCCGCGCGACCATCTCGCTCCGTCCGATCAGCTCGAACAGGGCCGTCTGAACCCAGTTGAGCATCGGCGGCTTGACGATCCGCGGCTCGCCCTCGAACGTGGGCACGACGTAGTCGCCGCTGCGCATCATCTCGACGGAAGTCTGGGCGAACCGCGCCTCGTCGGGGTCCAGGAGCGGATACGACCCCAGCTTGAGGAACAGGATCAGGAGCGCTCCGGCGATTGCCGCGAGAATCCCGAGCTTTCCGACCTCCTCCAAGAAATCCTCCCGCGGAAGCGGCGTTATGATAGCCCTCGCGTATCCCGAGAATTCGCGTGACCGAAGATCCCGTCGCCTGGCTGTACGGCCTGCAGTCCCACGGCGTCAAGCTGGGGCTCGACGGTATTACCGAGCTGCTCGCGCTTCTCGGACATCCGGAGCGCGCGTACCCCGCGGTCCTGATCGGCGGAACCAATGGCAAAGGCTCCGTGTCCGCGATGCTCGACGCGATGCTGCGCGCATCGGGGCGCCGGGTCGGCCTGTACACGTCTCCCCACCTGATCCGGCCGAACGAGCGCATTCGCGTCGACGGGGCCGATCTCGATGATCCGGGCCTGCACGATGCGCTCGAGACCGTGCGCGCTGCGTGCGAGCTCGGTCTCGCGAAGCGCACGCTCGCCGCGCATCCGTCGTTCTTCGAGGTCATGACCGCGGCGGCGCTGTGGACGTTCCGCCAACGAGGGATCGACGCCGCCGTGCTCGAAGTGGGCCTGGGCGGACGCCTCGATGCCACGAACGCGACCGAGCCTTTGACCTCCGCGATCGTCACGATCGGATTCGACCACGTCGCGATGCTCGGGGATACGCTCGCCGCGATCGCCGGCGAGAAGGCCGGCATCGTCCGCAGGGGGCGCCCGCTCGTCTCGGGCGTCGCGCAGGAAGAAGCGATCGCGGTGATTCGCGCGCGCTGCGAGCTTGTCGGCGCGCCGTTCATCGACGGACGCAGGACCGAGCTCCCCCAGGGCGCGCGTCTGTCCCTCGACGGGGCGCATCAGGTGCACAACGCCCGTATCGCGGTCGCGACGCTTCACGAGCTCGCGCGCGAGATCGGTCTCGGCATTTCCGAAGAGGCGATCCGGAAGGGTCTCGAGGCCACGCGCTGGCCGGGACGCCTTCAGCTCATTCCCGGCGCCCCGTCGATCTTGCTCGACGGAGCCCACAACGCCGAGAGCGCTGAAGCCCTCGCCGCGCATCTCGCGAGCCGTGCCGGACCCAAGCCCGTGTGGCTGTTCGCCACGATGGCGGACAAGGACGTCCGGGGCATCGCCGGTCCCCTCGCTCCGCACGTCGAGCGCGTCGTCACGACGAAACCGGGCGTGCATCGCGCCGCGAACAGCGACGCCCTCGCCGAGGCCGCTCGCGGCCTCGGCCTCGCGTCCGAATCGGTGCCCGACGTCGGGCAGGCTCTCGATCGTGCCCGCGAACGCGCGGGCCGCGACGGCCTCGTCCTGGTCGCCGGCTCGCTCTATCTCGTGGGCGAGGTCGCGGGGCTCATCGAAGGGCGAGGCGCCCCCGGGCCCGTCGCGATGTGAGCGTGCTAAGAATGTCGGCATGACGATCCGCTTGCCGTCCACGTCCGCGCTTCGTCTCGACCCCGGTGCGGTCGAGCGCCTCGACTGGCGCGCGGTCTTCGGCCGGGACGGCCGCGTCGAGGTCGAGATCGGGATCGGAAAGGGCCGTTTCCTGCTCGCCGTCGCGGCGGCCCGCCCCGACGTCCTTCACTTCGGCGTCGAGTGGTCGAACGAGTATCTGAGGATGGCCGAAACCCGCGCCGGGCGCGCCGGCCTCGACAACGTCCGATTCGTTCGCGCCGACGCCAACGACCTCGTGCGGCACGCGATCCCCGATCGGTCCGTCGCCGCCTACTACATCTTTTATCCCGATCCGTGGCCGAAAAAGCGGCACCACAAGCGCCGCTTCATCCAGACGGCCAACGTCGATGCGATGGCGCGGACGCTTCTCCCGGGCGGCTGGATCCACCTCGCGACGGACCACGATGACTACTGGAGCGTCATCGAGCCCCTGCTCGACGGCCGCGCGGAGCTCGCCCGCGGGCCCGGCTTCGGCGGACCGGAATTTCCGCTGCCGGTGGACGGGCCTCTGACCAACTTCGAGGCCAAGTACGAGATCGAAGGGCGCAGCCGCCACCGCGGATCGTGGCAGCGGCGCTAGCGCGCGTCCCCGATCACCTGGTCCCACGGACCGGCCAGACATACGAGACCGAGGCCTTGGATACGGTGGGCGTCGATGGGCTCGCGAGGTTTCCATTCAATGCAAAATCCGTATTGGGCGCCGAGTCGTCCGTCGAGGACCAGTAGAAGTTGTTCTGCACGCCCGTCGCCCACTGTGTGCCTGTCGCGAAGCAGCCGGTGCCGAGCTTGTCGGGAAGGAGGGGCGCGCCGGGCGACGGAGAGCAGCCGACCGCGATGATCGCATTCCACTCAGCGATCGTCGGAAGCCGCCAATCGCCCGCCTTCGAGCCGTCGCTCAGCCCGCACTGTCCGCTCGCCAGATTCGCGGCCTTGATGTTCGCATCGGCCCAGTTCGTCGCTGCGAGGCAGCCCGGATTCTTGAGCCAGATGAGACCCGTTACGGTGTCCTTCACGGCGCCGTTGCTCGTGCCGAACGATGCCCCCGCGCATTCGACGAAACGATTGTGTCCCGAATTGTCGAAGCACGTGTCGGACACACGTCCCTTGTCGTAAACCTGCTGGAGCGTGACCATCGTCGGCGCCGGCGGCGCGGAAGGGTTGAGCGTTCCCGCCGGCGCCGGCCGGACCGCCACCGCCAAGATCACGAGCGTCACGATTCCCGTCATCATCGTCTTCATGGTCGGCATCCCCTTCGCATTCGCCCCGCTCTAAGGGCAGCTGTTCCCCGAAGCGTTGATTTCCGCGTCTCTCGAGCCGATCTGTTTCAAGGCACCGGAGTCGTACGTCCCCGCCCCGCCGCAATTGCTCGCGCGCACGAGGAACCAAGAACCGTCTCCGGGGCTGGGCGCGGCGCTCGCCGAGAATGTCGTGAGCGCCGTGTTGTCCACGGCACACGCTTGCGTCGCGATCGTGAAGTCTCCGCCCGAGCTGCGCAGCGCCAGCAAGCCGCCGCGCACGACGTCGTAGCTTGAAGCACCGGAGACCGCGGCCCATGAGAGGACGACGTCACTCCCCGACTTGGACGCCGAGATCGATGACGCCGCGGCAGGCGCGAGCCGGCGCCAGGCCGTTCCGACGTGATATGCGATCGGACTCGCCGATGCGAACGTGATCCAGCCCGCGTTCTCCGACCACGCACGGCCGCTGAAGACACCTGTGGCCGGCGAGATCTTGACGCCGCACGTCGTATCGCCACCGCACCCCGTCGGCGCGAAGTTGATCCAGCCCGTGTTCTCGGACCATGCGTAGCCCGAAAGCACGCCGCAGCCATCGTTTGCCACACCGAAGCCGCTGCCCGACAGGCTGATCCAGCCCGCGTTCTCGGACCAGAGGTAGCCCGACAGCCCCGAGTCGGTCACCTGCGCTCCGGGTCCGCCCGGGCCGCTCGGCTGCGCATTGATCCACCCCAGGTTCTCGGACCACGCAAACGCGTTCGCGGGGTCGATGTTTTCCCCCAACACCGGGCCGCATGTTGCGATCGCCGCAACGGCGACCGACGCGATCTGCAGCGAGATCCCGCGCGCTCGCGGTTTCGGCATCGGCGATCCTCCGGCGCCGCGCGGATGAACCCACGCGGCGCGGGGATGTGTACGCTTGGCTTGGTGGAGCGGGCTATCGCATAGAGATGTGAAACGGAGCTGTGGTAACTTGACCGGCTCTAGCCTGTGGTCGCGTAGGAGAGTAGCTCAATTGGCAGAGCACCGGTCTCCAAAACCGGGGGTTGCAGGTTCGATTCCTGTCTCTCCTGCCAACGCGAATCCGGCCGCGAAGCTCCTGAAGATCGTCCTCACGGGTGAGCCGGGCTCCGGGAAGACCACGGTCGTCCGAAAGGTCCTCGAGCGGCTGTCGGGCCGCATCCCGATGACGGGTTTCTTCACCGAAGAGATTCGCATGTCGGGCAAGCGCGTGGGGTTCCAGGGTGTGACGCTCGACGGCCGGAAGTTCCCGCTCGCGCACGTCGATACGAAAGGGCCGCTTCGCGTCGGGCCGTACGGCGTCGACCTGACCGGGCTCGAGTCGATCGGCGTGAGTTCGCTCTCGCCGAAGAGCCCGGGCGAGCTCGTCGTCATCGACGAGATCGGAAAGATGGAATGCCTCTCCGAGGCGTTCAAGGCCCGGGCCGCGGAGCTGCTGTCGAGCGACGCGCCGCTGTTCGCGACGGTCGCGGCCGTCGGCGTCGGATTCGTCAAGCGCGTGCGCAACGACCGGCGCGCGCGTCACTTCACGGTCACGCAGGGACAAGCCGAGGGGATGGCCGGACAGCTCACGCGCGACATACTCGCCTGGAGCGACGATACGGCGTGGAGGGCGTCATGAGCGCCGTGCCCGACGATCTTGCAATTCTGATCTGCGACATGCGCCACGACGCGAACAACTCGCTCATGGCGATCCTCGGCTACCTCGAGCTGCTGCTCGACTACAACGACCTCCCCGACACGGTGACGACGAAGCTGCACCGGATCGAAACCGAAACGCGCAAGATCGCCGACTGCTTCGAGCGCACCGCCTTCATCCGGCGGCCGCAATCCCCGTAGCGGGGGCTATCGCGCCCTCGCGGCGATCGCGGCGTAGGTCGAGCGGACGCGGGCGCCCGCGGGGTCGAGGCGGAGCGCGTCGCTCGCTTCGGCCATCGCCTCGGAGTGGCGCTCGAGCGCGGAGAGCATCATCGCCGCGTTCTCGTGGAGCGACGCGGTCCAGGGCTCGAGCGCGATCGCTTTACGGAAGTCGTCGAGCGCGCCGGTGTAGTCGCCGTGCTGGGCGCGGCAGCGGCCCAGCTCGGCCCAGGGCGCGGCGGATTCCGGGTGATCGCGCGTCATCGCGGTGAACACGCGCTCGGCGTCGTCGAGCTGGTTCTGCGCGAGAAGCGACTGGCCGTACGAGAAAGCCGGATCGTGCGCTCTTGGATCTTTCTCGTGCGCAGTTTGGAACGCGGACGCCGCGTCGCGGCGCTTGCCCTGCGCCTGCAGGGCCTTCCCGAGGAAAAACCACGCGTCCGGATCGGTCATGCCGGCGCCGATCGAATCCTGGAATGCGCGCCCGGCATCGGGCCACATCCCCCGCTGGATCGCGGGCGGCACCGAGAGTGCACGCAGCGAGATCGCGCGGCCGCGGTAGAACGCCTTCTCGGCGGCGGAAAACGCCGCGAACGAGTCGGTGAGGTACGGCTCGACGTCGAACCGCGCTCGCGGCTCGCGCGGCTCGTCGATGCGCTTGCGGATCCAGTGGTCGGTGAAATCGGCATGACGATGATCGGACGGCTCGGCCTTTCTCATGTGGCAGGCGACACAATCGTCGGCCGGCCGGGTTGCGTTGCGAGCGGCGGCGGGTGCCGTGCAGGCTCCGCGCTCGTGGCAGGACAGACACTTCGACGTGAAGAAGTCCGCCGGCTTGTCCTTGCGGTAGACCGTCAGGTGCGGGTCGTGGCAGGTCACGCACTCCATGCGCCCGCCGCTTTCGAGATAGCAGCGGGACAGGAGCAGGCGGTCGACCTGGGCCGACAGGCCGAAGTCGTGGCGCGTGGCTTCCGAGAATCGGAACGGCACCATCGCCGAGGTGATCGGCCTTCCGGGGCGCCAATCCTCGAGCGCCGCGTCGAGGCGCGCGACGCGCTCGGTCGACTTCGAATCGCCCAGGTGGCACTGGAAGCAGATCTGCATGCGCAGCGTGCTCGTCAAGCGCCTCGGATTGACGATCGAGGGGTCGCCCTCGCCGGTCGGGATGTCGCCGCGCGCCCACCGCTCGATGTGAGCGCTCCCGGGCCCGTGGCAGCGCTCGCAGTCGATGCCGTCCGGGATCGGCTCGACGTAGGCGTTCCGCGCGTCGCCCTTTCGCGTCATGCGCGCGTTGTGGCAGAAGACGCACGTGCGGTCGATCTCGCGCGAGAAGTAGTCGTTGTTGTCCTCGTATCCCGGGCACAGGTCCCAGACGGCGTCCTTCGTGTACCAGCAGGCCGGGGCCTGGAACAGCTTGTCGCCCAACGCGACGAGATAGGTCCGGCTGTGGTTTCCCGATCCGATCACGCGGATCAACTCGCGCTCGTCGACGCCGACCTCGCGCCCTCCGGCGGCCAGCGCCGCCTGCCGCATGAAATACTTCCCGTCGCGGCGCAGCAGCGTGTAGCGCAGCCCCGTGCGCGTCTCGAACGAGTTGCGCGCCGTCCAGTCCTCGATGACGGGCGCCGTCGCGAGCGGGTACGACGACTGTCCCATTCCCGTGTGCGAGAACGTCGACCACGTCTCGGCGTGGCACGACCGGCACGCTTGGCTTCCGACGTAGCGGGCTTCGGAAGCGGCGGACGGAGGCGTTTTCTCCTTCGATCCTCCGCCGCACGCGGCGAGCGCGATCACCGCGGCGGCCCAGACGGAACGCATCACATCAGGGCCCGCCGGTGCCGCAGCTCGTCGACCAGCTCGGCGTCGGCAATGAAATCGATCGGCGGCCGTGCCTCGTCGGAGATCGGCGCGACCGCGAGCGGCAGCCCCGAGGTCAGCCGGTTGTAGACCGTCGCGAGGAGCGGCTTGAGGTTGACGACGTCCTCGAGGCAGTAGCGCACGAGCGTGTCCGCGGCGGTGGCGACTCCGGCCTGATGCGCGCGCCAGAGGAGAACCGCCATGAAGCCGTCGACACCGTCGATCGCCTCGGGCCGTGCGATGCCGAGCTGCCGCTCCGCGCCCTTGAGCCCACCCTTGAAGCCCAGGCGGTGGAGCGGGCCTCGAAGGTCGATGTGATGGAAGCGGTCGAACTCGACACCGGGGAACGCGTTCCTCAGGACCGGCAGGTCGAACGACGCGCCGTTGTAGGTGACGAGCAGGTCGATTCCCTCGAGCACTTCGGGGAAGCTCGGAAGGTCCCGGCCCTTGACGAACGCGCGCGTCGTCGTCCCATCCGAGACGCCGACGCACGTGACGCAGTCGTCGGTGAACGACAGGCCGGTCGTTTCGATGTCGAGGAACAATGTCCGGCCCGGGAATTCTCCCGCCAGCCGCCACAGCTCGCGCTTGGGCATCCCGCGCGCGGCGCGGTCGTCGTCGAGATGGGACAGGATGAGATCGCGCCACGCTCCGCCCGGATGCCGGAGCCGGAACGCCTCCCAGTCGGTGAACCCGCGCTGCCACAGGTCGATCTCGCGCTTCACCCCGACGCCGGGGACGTGCAGGAACGTGTGGCGGAGCATGCCCGGATTCTAAATGCGGTCGGCTCGACCGCCCTGCTAAACTGATCGATTGGAGGGTCCCATGCGCTTCAAAGGAAGCTACATCCCGTACGGAGCCTACTGGAGCACGCCGTTCGCCAAGTGGCAGGGCAGCCTGTCGAACGTCAACGCGATCGTGCTCGCCGCCGACACCGCCAAGAAGGCTCTGGCACATCGGAAGATCGGAATCGAGGGGATCGACGCCGTTTCTTTGGGGATGACCGTCCTCCAGAAGCATCAGTTGTACGCGGGGCCTTGGCTTTCCGCTCTGATCGGAGCCGAAGCGGTCACGGGGCCGACGATCTCCCAGGCGTGCGCGACCGGCGCGCGCACGATCGCGGCCGCGGCGGCCGAGGTCGATGCCTCGGGCGACCGCACGGTGCTCGCGGTGACGGCCGACCGGTGCAGCAACGGAGCGCACGTCTACTTCCCGAATCCGCAGGGGCCCGGCGGGATGGGCGAGAAAGAAGACATCGTCATGGATTCGTTCGGCAACGATCCGTGGGCGAGGAATTCGATGATCCAGACGGCCGAGAACGTCGCGGCCGAGGCGGGGATCACGCGCGAGATGCAGGACGAGTGCGCGCTGATCCGATTCGAGCAGTACCAGAAGGCGCTCGCGTCGGACGGCGCGTTTCAGAAGCGCTACATGGTCCTCCCGTTCGAGGTGAAGGACGCGTCCGGCCGGAAGACGGTGGCGACGCTCACGACCGACGAGGGCGTGTTCCCCACGACGAAGGACGGTCTCGCCGGATTGAAGCCGGTCCTTCCGAACGGCACGGTGACGTTCGGAAGCCAGACGCATCCCGCCGACGGCAATTGCGGGATGATCGTCACGTCCCGCGATCGCGCCAAGGCGATGTCGAAGGACCCCTCCTCCGATGCGCAGATCGTCTCGTACGGCCAAGGGCGGGCGAAGAAGGGTTTCATGGCGATGGCCACCGTTCCCGCCGCGAAGGCCGCGCTCGATGCGGCCAGCATTCAGCTCAAGGACGTCAAGGCGATCAAGACGCACAACCCGTTCGCGGTCAACGACGTCTACCTCGCGCGCAGCCTCGATCTCAAGATCGACAAGTTCAACGACTACGGCTCGTCTTTGGTGTTCGGCCATCCTCAAGGACCGACCGGCATGCGGCTCGTCATCGAGCTGATCGAGCAGCTTCAGATGCAAGGCGGCGGGCACGGCCTGTTCGTGGGCTGCGCCGCCGGCGACACCGCCGCCGCCTGCGTCGTCAAAGTCGGCTAAGGGACAGTCCCCTTTTTCTTACAAATTCATTTCTGATCGGGTGGTCTCCGGACGCGGCCTCGTGAGCGAGCCCGCTCTTCCGATGCGGGCGAGCGTCCGCGGGAGGAGACCATCCGATCAGAAATGAATTTTTAATTAAAAGGGGACTGTCCCCTATCTCTGGGGCTCGATGATGATCTTGAGCGACTCGCCGGCTTCCGCGACCATGCGAAAGGCTTCGCCGATGCGGTCGAGCGGAAGGCGATGCGTGATCAGCGACTCCACGTCGAGCTGCCTTGCGGCGATCGCATCGAGCGCGACGCGCATGTCGGCGGGCGGACCGGCGTAGGACGTCACGACCGAGATCCCATCCCTCGCGATGTCGTGGAGCGGGAGCGGAAAGGTGACCTCGGGCGGGAACATCGCGAACAGCACGATCGTTCCGCCTCGATCGACGGATCGCACCGCTTGTCCCACCGCTCGCACCGCCGCGGTGCAAACGATCGCGAGATCGACGCCGCGCCCGCCGTTCGCCTTACGGATGATTGCCTGCACATCGTCACGGCGGGCATCGATCGCGGCGTCGGCGCCGGCCCGCCGGGCGGCCTCGAGCCGGAAGGGGTGGATGTCGGACGCGAACACGCTCGCAGCGCCCGAGGCGCGGGCCCAGAGGACGTGCAACAACCCCGAGATTCCACTGCCCAGGATCGCGACGGATTTGCCCTCGACTCCGCCCGCGATCCGCTGAGCGCGGACGACGCACGCCAACGGCTCGACGAACGAGGCCGCGCCGAACGACACGTGATCCGGCACCGCAAACGTTCCGCCGGCGACGTTGGCCGCCGGAAGCCTGACGGCTTCGGCGAACCCGCCGGGATCGAAATGCGTCGTGCGCAGCGTCTCGCACACGGGATGATGGCCCGCGCGGCAGTACCGGCATTCGTTGCAGGGGACGTGGTGCGTCGTGACGATGCGATCGCCTGTGGCGAAGCCGGCGAGCCCCGATCCGACCTCGATCACCTCTCCCGCGACCTCGTGGCCCAGGACGAGCGGTGCCTTCGCCAGCCGGTACCACTCCATGACGTCGCTTCCGCAGACTCCCGACGCCATGACGCGGAACACGAGCTCTCCGGGCCCGGCCGAAGGCCTCGGCCGCTCTTCGATGCGCAGATCCTGGTTCGAGTGGTAGACGGCGGCTCTCATCACCGTACCCGGGATTTCTCCTGCTCGTAAAGCGCGGCCGCCTCGTCGACCGATGCGCCGTCGTGGACCACCGCACGCACCGCGCGGATCATCCCGACCGGACAATCCGACTGGAAGATGTTCCGTCCCATGTCGACGCCCGAAGCGCCGGCGTTCATCGCGTCGTGGGCGAGCTGAATCGCGGCGCGCTCTTCGAGCTTTTTCCCGCCGGCGATGATCAGCGGAACCGGCGTCGCGCGGACGACCTCAGGGAATCCCTCGCAGTAATACGTCTTGACGAAGTGCGCGCCGATCTCAGCGGCGATCCGGCAGCACAGGCCCAGATACCGGGCATCGCGCGTCATCTCTTTTCCGACGGCCGTCACGGCCAGGACGGGAATGCCGTACTTCTGCCCGAGGTCGACCAGCTTCGCCAGATTCAAGAGCGACTGTCGCTCGCCCTCGGATCCGACGAAGATCGAAAGGGTCAGCGCCGAGGCATTCAGGCGGATCGCATCTTCGACCGCGACCGTCAACCCCTCGTGAGACAGCTCTCGCAGGATCGACGCGCCGCCGGACACGCGAAGCACGACGGGCACGCCGGCGGCGGGCGGCACCGACGTCCGCAGCACGCCGCGCGTGAGCATCAGCGAGTCGGCGTGCGGAAGCAGCGGCTCGATCGTCTGCGCCGGCTGCTCCAGCCCCGAAGTGGGCCCGAGGAAATACCCATGATCGACGGCCAGCATGACCGTGCGCCCATGCGGCGGCTTCAATATGCGCGCGAGGCGGTTTGCAAGTCCCCAGTCCATGCTTGGCGTCAGCCCTTCTTTTGCGAATGCCACTCCGCGAGCAGCTCTTTTTCCTTTTCGATCGTGATGCCGGCCCGCAGCTTGCCGCGGCGGTCGTCCGGAAGCGTCTTGAACCAAGAGAGCGTGTCGGACGCGGTGGCGGAGACGGGACGGAACGAAAGGCCCGCCGCGATCGCCTTGCGGTTGCTGATCTGCGTGAACCCTTCGTCCTGGCCGGGCACCCAGACCGGCAGGTCGCTCCACGGAGCTACCTGCTTTTCGTCCAGGAACTTCGTCGAGACCCACGTGAATCGCGCGTTCCCGCCGACGCCCTTCTTGATTCCCTCGAGCGTCGTCTTCATGGTCGTCTTTTTGGCGGGCCCGACGGCGTTGTAGACGCCGGCGAGGTTACGCTCGATGCCGAGCACGATCCACGCTCCGAGATCGCGCGCGTCGATGTACTGCACCGGATCGCTCCCGTCGCCGGGAGCCAGCACCTCGCCTCCGGCCGCGATGCGCACCGGCCAGTACGTGAACCGGTCGCTGTTGTCGCGTGGACCGACGATCAGGCCGGGCCGGATGTTCCACGTCCGTCCGGGCATCGCCGCTTCGGCCGCCTTCTCGCAGCGCGCCTTCAGCGCGCCGTAGTACTTCTTCACGTCCTCGCTGGTCTCGTCGTCCATCGTGGCGAGGGGGCCGTCTTCGGCGGTCCCGGGCTTCAGGCCCTCGCCGAACACGGAGAGCGTCGAGATGAAGACGTACTGCTTCACGCTCGGCGCGAGGAGCTTCGCGGACATCGTCACGATCCGGGGGACGTACCCCGACGTGTCGACGACGGAATCCCACGCTCGTCCCTCGAGGCTGGCGAGGTCGCCGTCGCGATCGCCGCGCAGCTTCTCGATGTCGGGGAAGAGGCCCGGGTTCGTCTTTCCGCGATTGAACAGCGTCAGCACGTGCCCGCGCGTCTGCGCGGCCTCGACGATCTGGGGGCCGAGAAACGACGTGCCGCCCAGGATCAGGATCTTCATGGGCCTTGGAGCGGGGGAGGCCGGAAGCAACGACGAGAGCAGGATTCCCGTCCCCGCGGCCGCGCTGGTCTTGACGAAATCACGCCGATCCATGGTCTTCCTTTCCGCCCCTGCCGAGAGTCTCACGATTCCATACGATTCGCCGCAAGATGGGAATGGCGGCGGGACGCGAAGGCGACCGCCCAGAGCCATCCTGCGCACACCAGAAACATTGCGGCGGTGATCGCAACCGCAGGAGGCGCCGCCTTCTGCACCTCGTCCTGGACCCAGATGGCGGCGGCGTCTCCGCCCCGGAACACGACGGTATCCACGAACGACTTGGCCTTGTACTTTTCTTCCGAGGTCACCGCGGTGAAGAGAACCTCGCGCGACGGCCGCTCGAGCCCGTACTGGACGGCGCGCCGGACGATCTGCACGCCGACGAGCATCGCGAGACCCGGTACGAGACCCAGTCCCAGAAACCCCGCGGCGGTCAAGACAGGCAGCACACACAACGCGACGCCGACACCAAGCCCCGTCAACAACCATCCCGTGACAACGCTCTGAACGACGAGCGCGGTCACGTTCACCGCGAGCTCGATATTGGCGAACAAGGCCGTGCGCGCGGCCGAGTCGTGGATCGAGGCCTCAACGATGCGCGCCTGGTCGGCATAGACAAAGGTGGAGGTGATCGAGTACGCGAGCATCATCGCCGCGATCGAGAGCAGATACGGTGACCCCAGGGCAAGCTTGAATCCCGCCCAGATGCCGCCGCCCACCGGGCGGTCGGGCGCGGCGCCGGCTGCACCGGCTTGATGCACCTCGGCCCATGCGATCAATCGGCGGACGCACCAGACGGCGACCTCGAGCAGGATCGCCGACAGGACGTAGAGACCGGCGCGGCCGAACGGCTTGACCAGCACCGACGCGATCAGCGGGCCGGCGATCGCACCGACGCTTCCGCCTGCGGCGATCGCTCCGAACAGACGCTTACCCTGCTCCGTCCGGAAAGTGTCGACCATGAAGCTCCAGAACACGGATACGACGAACACGTTGAACGCCGACACCCAGACGAAGAAGATGCGTGCGACCCAGACCTCGGAGGCGTGCGCGCGGTCGAGCAACAAGAACAGAAGCAAGTTGATTGCGCAGAATCGGTAGACGACGGGGATGATGCGGCGCCGCTTGAAGCGCGCGACGACCGCCGAATACATGGGAACGATCAAGAGAATGACGCTGAACGTGGCCGAGAACATCCACTTCAAGTTCTTGACGCCGCCGAGGATGCCCATCTCGTCGCGCAGCGGGCGAAGGATGTAGTAGCCGCACAGGATGCAGAAGAAATAGAGCGCCGCCCAGATGACCGCCGTGCGCTCTCCGGCGCGCACCTTACGACTCCAGGAGCTGCGCCAGGCGGTCGAACGCTTCGCCCCAGAACGATTTCTGCTTTTCCGCGGCGCGTGCGTTCGGAAGCTTTCCGTGCTGGACGGTGATCTGCGTCTTGTCGGCGCCCTTCTTGTAGAGCATGACCTCGAGGTTGGTGCCGTCGCCCCAGGTCACACGCAGCGTCTTGTTCTCGGTCGCCTTGCGGATCGTCAGCTTCACGCCGGGAAGCCACTGGGCCCGCATCCGCGCGTTCCCCCAGGCGGCGTACACCTCGTCGACGGGAACGCGGATCGTCCGCGCGCGGCTGATCTCGTACCCGTCCGGCTTTTCGTGCTTCGCCCGGAGGCCCTTGGCTTGCTCGTAGCCGACGGTGACCATCTGCTGCCACCACGGACCCAGGCCGTGCTTGTCCGCCAGCACCGCGACGATCTCGCGATGGGTCATCGACTTCGCGCCGGCCCGATCGAGCACGGAGTACCACTGCGGCCAGCTTTTCCCCGTCTTGGCCTTGACCGCATCCGAAGAGATTTTCGGGTCGACCGCGATTCGCACCTCCCCCATGTTACGACAGTTCGGAGGGTAGGGAGCCCATTGAGTCGAACCGTTTTCTTTGCTCGAATGTCCGATTCCATGCCTCGGAATCGCCTTCTCGTCGCCGCCATCCTCGTGCTCGCCGCCTGTGCCGGCGCGCACCGCACGCCGCGCCACGGCCGCGGGCAGGACGGCGTGTGCCACGCGTGTTTCTGGGATTATCAACCGGCGTCGCTGAGGGCGGAGCTGATCGACGTCTATCGCGGCAAGCGCTACGACGACCCGCTGATCGACGCCCAGCGGCGCATGCTGCTCGCCGTCGTCGGCGACGATCGCGCGGGCGTGTGCGAGGCCCGGGCCGCGCTGTCTTCGATCGAGCGCGTCGGAGACCTGAGCGACCCCGCTCGTGCCCTGTTCCTCGCGGAAGCGCTCGCCTTCACGGCGGAGCCCTGCCGGGCCGACGCGGCCGGAGCATTCCACCGGGCCTCGGAGCGCGCGCACGATGCCGGCGCGTCGTTCAAGGCCGGCGTCTATGCCGATCTCGCCGGCGGCCGGTTCACGCCGCGCTTCGGCGACGCGACGATCGAGAAGCAGATCGCCGTTCCCTCGAACGTGCGATCGTTCGTGCTGGGCGCCAGCCGGATCGAGGTACGCGCGGGCGAGCGCGTCGGCGTTCAGGTGGAGCGCACCGTGCGCGACTGGCTGTCCTATCAGCTGAACTGGGACGCGACCGCACGTCCGGTCGAAGGATTCCAGCTCGTCGACTGGCACGAAGGTGCCTGCGCGCGGCGCCTGCTTCGCGCGACTGCCGCCTCGATTATTCCGCTGACGGGAACGATCGCCGTCCGTCACGCCGGGCGCTGGCTGGCCCCCGACGCGGACGGCGTCTTCCGCTTCGAGGTGCTCGACGACAAGATCCAGTATCCGACGACGTTGACGTACGGCGGCGTCGCCCTGATCGTCGACACGCACGGGATCTCGGCGCTCGTCGAGCCTGCGCTGCGCGCGAATGCGTCGATGGTGCTGGGCTGCGGAGACACGGAAGACAAGATGAAAGCCGCGGTCGCACTCGCCCGAAGCGGCGTCGACGTCTGGTTCCCGTGCGACCGCTTCGTGGGCGACGTCCTCGGGTACGACGCCAAAGGCGCGCTCATCGGCACCGCACCCGTCCGCGAGGACGGTGGGCACGCCGTCATCGGCGACCGGCCCATCCGGTTCGAAGCGTCGGAACGGTTCATCGTCCAGGATTTCGAGGGACGTGGGCCGCTTCGCTACTACGACGCCGCGGCGCGCTACTTCCGCGCTCTGTCGAAGCTCGTTCCGCTCGAGATCGACTACGTTCCCGTCGACGACGCCGGCCAATCGTCGCGCCTCATCGCCCGCGCCGAGTCTCGATCCGCATCGGTCATCGCTCTGCGCGTCCAGTCCGAAGCCGACGCCGCGCCCGTCCGAGAATGGCTTTCGGCTTCGCCGCTCCACCGCGCCGTGCTGTTCCACTCCGCCCCGTACGAGGCCGGCTACGCCCTCTTCGACGCGTTCCCCCGTCAAACCACCTTCGGCGACCCCCGCCCCGTCTTCGAATAGGGGCCACTCCCTTTTTTCACCCAAAAGGAGACATTCGTCTTTTTCTTACAAAGGGAATAGGGGACAGTCCCCTTTTTCTTACAA
>CAZYHZ010000058.1:0-27516 GCA_964647625.1 uncultured Acidobacteriota bacterium | reverse complement strand
AGTTGAACCGCCGACGCAGGGATTTTCAGTCCCTCGCTCTACCGACTGAGCTACCGAGCCTTAGAGGTAAACGCGGAAGCGAGCGCGGATTCTGGCACTCGCTTCCGGTGATTTCAAGACACGCGGGCGGATTCGGTGCGGGGCTTGGGGCGCGCGGCCGGCTCGGGGGCCGCCGGGCGGGCCGTTTCGCTCGCGGCCGCGGTGGCGTTGGGATCGACCGGGATCGACTTCGTCAGGCCCAGATTCGTCCGCAGCTTGCGGTCGATCTCGGCGGCGAGGTCGGGGTTGTCGCGGAGGAACACACGCGCGTTCTCGCGCCCCTGGCCGAGGCGGATGTCGCCGTACGAGAACCAGGAGCCCGACTTGTCGACGATCTTCTCGATGATGCCGAGGTCGATCAGGTCGCCTTCCTTCGAGATGCCTTCGCCATACATGATGTCGAACTCGGCGCTGCGGAAGGGCGGGGCGACCTTATTCTTGACGACGCGCAGGCGCGTGCGGTTGCCGGTCGATTCTTCGCCTTCCTTGATGGCGCCGATGCGGCGGATGTCGATGCGCATCGACGCGTAGAACTTCAGCGCGCGGCCGCCGGTGGTCGTCTCGGGGCTGCCGAACATGACGCCGATCTTGTCGCGGA
The DNA here is from genome assembly GCA_964647625.1 of uncultured Acidobacteriota bacterium. GTDB lineage: Bacteria > Acidobacteriota > Polarisedimenticolia > Polarisedimenticolales > DASRJG01 > DASRJG01. The sequence continues at coordinate 26,879 of CAZYHZ010000058.1, read as the reverse complement.
TCTGGTTGATGAAGACGAGCGCGGTCTTGCTCTTCGCGACGATGCCGGTGAGCTTGCGGAGCGCCTGGGACATGAGGCGCGCCTGGAGACCGACGTGGGAGTCGCCCATCTCGCCGTCGAGCTCGGCCTTGGGGACGAGTGCTGCGACCGAATCGACGACGACGACGTCGACCGCGCTCGAGCGGATCAGGATCTCGACGATCTCGAGCGCCTGCTCGCCGCTGTCGGGCTGCGAGACCATCAGGTTGTCGACGTCGCATTTGAGCTTCTTGGCGTACTCGGGATCGAGGGCGTGCTCGGCGTCGATGAAGGCCGCGATGCCGCCCAGCCGCTGCGCTTCGGCGATGACGTGGAGGGCGAAGGTCGTCTTGCCGGACGACTCGGGTCCGAAAATTTCGGTGACGCGGCCGCGGGGGATGCCGCCGACGCCCAGCGCGTAGTCGACCGACAAAGACGTGGTCGGAATTACGGGAACGTCTTGAACCTGACGCTCGCCGAGCTTCATGATCGAGCCCTTGCCGAACTGCCTTTCGATCTGGGAGACGGCAAGTTCCACCGCTTTCGATCTTTCCTTCGATTCCATCGCCATTGAGGATCTCCGTGGGGAGGCTTTTGCAGCCAGGGTGACCGGGACGGGACGATGCGAAGGATAAGCGAAAGCCAGCCGAAGTGTCAATCGGGCGGCGACGAACTTGGGGCCATAAGCCCATTAGGGCTATGGAGTTACGAGGGTTTACGAATTGACATCCCGGGTCGCGGTCCCTATGATTTCCGTCGTCCAATCGGCGTTTTCCGCTCGTCCCCCGCTTCCTGTTTCGCTGGAGACTCGATGGAGATCCTGAGCATGGGAGCGCAGCGGCGCGCTTCAACCTTTATCGGTTTGATCTGTGCCGCCTTCGGGATGTTCGCCCTGGCGGGCTGCGCAACGATGTCGTCCGCGCCCACGGCGACGACCTCGGGTGCGATTTCAACGAATCTTGCGCCGGTCCGGCAGACGGCGTCGGTGCCGCCGGCGACCGAGCAGAACGCACCGCAACCCGATGAACCCGCCGCTGCGTCTCAGTCCACCGCAGCGGACGACGACCAGCCTGCAACCGAGGAGGCCGAAGAAGTCGAGCCGTCGCCCCTCGACGAGCTGCCCGACACGACGACGCTGGTGCCCCAGTCGACGCTGGACAAGGACAAGTCGATCGTCGCCGAGTCGTTCGCCGGCTTCGACATCCCGATGGTGCTCAACGAATCGGTCGCGGGGTTCGTCGATTACTTCATGAACCCGCATCACGAGCTGTTCGACGCGAGCCTCGTCCGGTCCGGCCGATACGTGGCAACGTTCCAGACGATCTTCCAGCAGGCGGGGATCCCCCTGGATCTCGTCTACATGGCGCACGTCGAGAGCGCGTTCAAGACCAACGCGTACTCGCGCTCGAAGGCGAAGGGGATCTTCCAGTTCATCTCGGAGACCGGGCGGCGTTACGGGCTGCGCATAGACTCGTGGGTCGACGAGCGGTCGGATCCCGAAAAGTCGGCGCGCGCCGCGGCGGCGTATCTGAAAGATCTCCACGACATGTTCGGCGACTGGTATCTCGCGCTCGCGGCGTACAACGCGGGCGAGGGAAAGGTCCAGCGCGCGCTCGCGCAGACGAAGAAGAACGATTTCTGGTCGCTGGCCTCGACGCGGTCGCTCCGCGCGGAGACGAAGAACTACGTCCCGGCGATCCTCGCGGCGACGTTGATCGCGAAGCAGCCGGGCAAGTTCGGGTTCGACCCCGAGTTCGAAAAACCGATCGCGACCGACGTCGTGCGCATCGAGGGACAGACCGACCTGCGCGTGCTCGCGCGCCTCGGCGGGATGGACGCCGACGTGATGAAGCAATTGAACCCGCAGCTTCGCCGGGGGATGACGCCGCCAGGAGATGTGACCGAGGTCAAGGTCCCTGCCGGCATGGGCGACGCGATGAGCCGGGCGTACACGAGCCTTCCCGCTTCCGAGCGCCTGGTGCTCGCGCGGCACGAGGTCGAGTCCGGTGAATCGCTCGCGTCGATCGCGCATCAGTTCGGCGTCACGTCGACGCAGCTGGCGACCGCCAACAAGCTCGCAAAGAACGCGACGGTCAAGCCGGGGCAACAGTTGATCATCCCGGCGGTCAGCGCTTCGACGAAGGACGAAAAATACGATCGCAGCTCTGCCGTGGCCTATCGCGTCCGCAAGGGCGACACGCTTTACGAGATCGCGTCGCACTACAAGACGACGCCCGCGGCGATCGCGTCGGCCTCGGGCATCAGCGTCCACTCGGACCTCCTGGTCGGGCAGCGCCTGACGATTCCCGCGAAGGGCGGGGCGGTCCGCGTGGCCAAGGCGGAATCGACCCACGCGGCGCCGGCCACCAGCTCGATCGTTCACACCGTCCGACGCGGCGAGACGCTCTACCGGATCGCGGACCACTACCAGGTCACCGTCGATCAGATCTGCGCGTTGAACCGCATCACGCCGAACGGCGTCCTGTATCCCGGCACGAAGCTGACCATCCGCTCGAACTGATCCCACCGCCTCCTCCGGAAAACTCACATGCTCGGACGAACCGCGGGGGCCGTCCTCGTCGGAGCCGACGCGCGCCTGGTGGACGTCGAGGTTCACCTGGGCGGCGGGCTCCCCAACATCGCCGCAGTCGGTCTGGCGAACAGCAGCGTGCGCGAGGGGCTCGACCGCATCCGCGCAGCGCTCGCCATCTCGGGGTTCAAGCTGCCGCAGCATCGCGTCACCGTGAACCTCGCCCCGGCGGACGTGCGAAAGGACGGCGCGGCGCTCGACCTTCCGATCGCCGCCGCCATCCTTGCGGCCGACGGCCGGATCGGAGATGTCCCCGTGCCCCGGATCGTGCTGGCCGGCGAGCTGGGCCTCGACGGGGGAGTGCGTTCGGTGCGCGGGGTGCTCGCGATGGCGCTCGCGGCGCGCCAGGCGGGGTGCGCCGGTCTTCTCGTCCCTCGCGCGAACGTCGCCGAGGCGCAGCTCGTCCCGGGCCTTCCGATCTGGGCCGCCGGCTCACTCGCCGATGCGGTCGCGGTGTTGCGCAGCCCGGCGACCATTCCCGTCGCCGCTCCCGCGGTCGTCGCCGCGCCCATGCCAGTGGAAGACGCGCTCGGCGATCTCGAGGATGTCCGAGGCCAGGCGACGGCGCGGCGGGCGCTCGAGGTCGCGGCCGCAGGCGGCCATCATCTCTTGCTCACGGGCCCCCCGGGATCGGGCAAGACGATGCTCGCGCGCCGGCTTCCCGGCATCCTCCCGGCGCTCGATCACGAAGAAGCGCTCGAGGTGACGCGTGTCTGGAGCGCGGCGGGTCTCTCGTCGGGGCTCGCGCGCGCTCGACCGTTCCGCGCGCCGCACCACGGCCTCTCGCTCGCCGGCCTCATCGGCGGCGGGCACGCGCTGAGACCGGGCGAGATCGCGCTCGCGTCTTCGGGCGTCCTGTATCTGGACGAGCTGACGGAGTTCCGGCGCGATGCGCTCGAGGCGCTGCGCCAGCCGCTCGAAAGCGGGGACGTCGCCGTCGTCCGCGTCAACGCGCGCGCCGTGTTCCCCGCGCGCTTCATGCTCGTGGCCTCGATGAACCCTTGCCCCTGCGGCTGGCTCGGCGATCCGCGCGGGCGCTGTCGCTGCACGCCGACGGAGATCCGGCGATACCAGGGAAAATTGTCGGGGCCGCTCCTCGACCGCTTCGATCTAGCGGTCGAGGTGCCCGCGGTCGATCCTGCGGACCTCTCGGGGACGGCCGCCGGAGAATCGTCCGGGCGTGTGAGGGAGCGCGTTGAAGCCGCACGCGATCGGCAGCGGCTGCGCTTCGGCCCCGGCGGCCCCACCGCGAACGCGCGCATGGCCCGCGCCGATCTCGAGCGTCACGCGGCGCTCCCGGACGGCCCGAAGCGGCTGCTCGTCGCCGCGTGCGAGCGGCTGGGTCTCACCGCTCGCGGTTACGACCGCGTGCGCCGAGTCGCGCGCACGATCGCCGACCTCGACGGCTGCGCCGGCATCATGGAAAGGCACGTCTCCGAAGCGGTGCAATACAGGCTGTCGACGGAAAAGGGGACTGTCCCCTTTTTCGCCGTATAAGTAAGTCAACGGCCCCATCGCGGCGACTCCGTGACTTGACGAGCCGGATGCGAGAGTTCCGCGCGTCCGGATCTGCGAGGGCCCGCGAGGTAACCTCCCGGGCCGACCCAGCACAGGAAGCCTTCCGGCACTTCGAACAGGAGGGGACACTCGCTTCTTCTTGTAGAGCTTCAGAGAACGAAGTTCTACAAGAAAAAGTGGGATGCCCCCGCTGAGACCGCGTACATTAATGCGGTCACCTGGGGGGAGATCCACCATGCGCATCCTCGCCTTCGGGTTGCTGGCGTGCCTGCTCATTTGCAGCTCGGCATCCGCCGATGCCCTGGTCCTGAGCGTTCAACGCATCGACGCGACGACCGTGAATCTGAGCTGGACTGCGGGGGCGCCGCTCTATCAGGTCTATCGGTCGAACTCGCCCGTGGGACTTGTCGCGCCTGGAAACGTCGTCGTGCAGACGAGCGCGACCAGCATCGGCAACGCCACGCCGCCCGGCACGATCTGGTATTACAACGTGACGGATGGGCACTGCGCGACCGCTTCCACCTGCCCGCCCGCGACGAACGAGTGCGAGACGGCGGCGTGCTTTTCCGGCGACTGCGGGTTCGTGGACACCACCGCGAACACGCCGACTTCGAACCAGACACCGGGCGACTGCCGGATCAACGTGTGCGACGGCGGAGGGCACGTTGTGTCGGCCGGGGACGACAGCGACATTCCCGACGACGGTAACCCCTGCACGTTCGGGCAGTGCAACGCCGGCACCCCCTCGGAGGTTCCGTACCCCGACGGCACGGCGTGTCACCTGGGCGCAGGCACGCGCTGCGAAACGGGGGAGTGCGTTCCGTCGTTCGTGGCGCTCCGAGTCGGAGACGGTACTGCGGCCCTCTCGTCCGCCTCGACGGCGGCTTTCCTCGAAGAGCGGCTGCCGGGCAGCGGCAATTTGGCCGCTTCGCCGATCGCGCTCCCGACGGTGGCGAACGGGACGAACCAGGCGTGCACTCTGAGCGGGGTCGGCTCGTCGGAAGGCGGCTTGACGCGGTCTTATAACGAGGCGTATTTGCAACTGGCCGGATACGCGACGCCAGTGGGGACCGCGACCGTTTCGTCGACGACGTCAGTCGCCGTCAACCGGGTCGTGTGCCGGATCGACGCCGCGGGGGCGATCGACACCTCGACGCTCTTCAACACCCTCTTCAGCGCAAACGCCGTTCGGAGCGCCGTCTCCGATGACGGCACCCGGTTCTGGGTGACCGGCGCAACGAATGGCGTGGCGTTCATTCCGCGCGGCATGACCGGGGGCACGTCGATTCTGGCCAGCCCGTCGAACGCGCGGCAGGTCGGGATCTACGGCGGGCAGCTCTATGGCGATTCGGGCTCCGGCACGTTCACGAATGTCTTCACCATCGGGGCCGGATTGCCGACGGCGTCGGGTCAAACGGCGACGTCACTTCCCGGTATGCCGACGAGCCTGGCGTCCCCCTTCGGGTATGTCCTCTTCGATCACAACCCGAGCGTCGCCGGCCTGGATACGCTGTACGTCGCCGACAGCCGTGCCATCGCCTCGGGAGGCGGCCTCCAGAAATGGACGTTTGACGGCACGACGTGGACGTTGACGACAACGTTCAAGCAAGGGATTACAGCCGGGATGGACGGGCTGACCGGGTACGTTCAGCAAGACGGCAGCGTGGCGTTGTTCGGGAGCACTCTCGAGTCGCCCGGCCGGCTGGTGAAGTTCGTGGACGACTTCGTGAATCTAAACCCGACCGCGACCCAGTTGGCTGTGGCCGGTACGAATACAGCCTATCGAGGCGTGGCGCTCGAGGCGCACTGAGCGGCGGCGCTTCTTCAGGTCTATCGATCGAGCGCGCCGTCGGGCGTCATCGCGCCGGCGAACATCGATGCGCAGATAGACTCTCGCGTTCATGAAGAACGCAGCGCGAACCACGCTTGCAGCGGCCGGGATCGTCGCGGTGGTCGCGGCGGCGCTGGCGCGACCGGCGGATCTCGCGCTGCGCCGGGTCGTGCTCAGCCTTCCGGGGCCGCCGGCGGTCATCGTGCCGGCCGATCTCAACGGCGATGGGCGGAAGGATCTCCTGGTCATCGTCGCCTACACGCGGTGGGGGTCGATCGCGACCGATCGCATCGAAAACGCCGTGCAGGTCACGCAGGTCGTGCCGGCGCTCTTCGACATTCGCGAGGCGCGGGCGTTCCTCGCGGAGGCGGGCGGGGGATATCGCGAAGCCGGCGGTGTGTTGAAGCTGCCGACGAGCGTGCTGTCCGCCGAGGCCGGGCCGCCGTCGCATCCGGTCGTCGCGGTGACGGATGACGGGTTGTCCGAGATCCGTTTGCATGGTGAGAAGGGGTCGGAGCAGCTGACGCTCGAGCCGCTGCTCGACGAGCCGAGCGTGTTCGCGGGCACGGGGACGATCCTCGCGGATCTGTCGGTCCTTCGAGACGTCGACGGGGATGGGAAGCTCGATGCGGTCATTCCGGCTGCCGACGGCATCGCGGTGCATCGCGGAACGGCCGAGGGATTTGCGCCGGTCGCATCTCTCCGCGCACGGCTGCCGGGCGATGTGACATACGCATGGGCGGGCAAGCCGACGCGAAGCGTGTCGATCCCCGAGGTCGAGGACGCGGACGGCGACGGGAAGAAGGACCTCGTGGTGCGCGGGCTCGATCAGCGGCCGCCGTGGATCGCGATCGCGCGAGGGATGGGCGAGGGGCGGTTCGCGGCGGCCAAGAAGATCGAGCTGTCGTGCCTCGCAACCGCCAAGCCCGAGCGGCGGCCGGCGTGGGCCGGAGACCTCTACGGCGACGGCCGCATCGAGGTCGTCACGCGCGAGGAGATCGACACCGGCAAGAGCGACATGAAGCAGATGAAGCAGCCGCTGATGCGCTACGAGGTGCATCGCGTCGCGCCGGATCTCTCGATCGATACGACGCCGGCGACGACGTTCGAGGCCAACGGATGGGCGTTCTCCGGGGCGTTCCAGGACGGAGTCGATCTCCAGTTCATCGATCTCGATGGTGACCGGCGGAAGGACCTCGTCACGATCACGCTCGATTTCTCGATGTTCCAGGCGCTGCGGGCGATCACGGCGAAGAAGGTGTCGATCGGCCTCGAGTTCCACGTGATCGCGCAGCAGAGCGACGGCTCGTTCAAGCTCGTGCCCGATCAGAAGCTCGACGAGGCCCTTCATCTCGATCTCAACCATCTCGAGATCTCGCGGCTCGGGGAGTTTCAGGGCGATTTCGACGGCGACGGGCGGACCGACTTCGTTCACCTGGGCCGTGGGAAATCGGTGACCATCCATCGCGGCGAGGCGGGCGGGCATTATCCGACCAAGCCCGATCTCGAGCTGACGCTCGACGAAGAGCCGGAAGACGTGATGCTCATCCGGGTCCGGGACTTCGACGGGGACGGGCGGTCGGATATCGCCATCACGCGGACGTCCGTCGCCAAGGAAGGCGGCGCGACCGCGCCCGTGGCGCTCGAGCTGAACCTGAGCGGTGGGGCGCGATGAGCGCGAGGCGGACGCTCGCGCTGTGTCTCGTGGCCGGTGTCGCCGCGATCGTCGGCGTCTCCGTCGCGGCCGCGAAGGCGAAGCCCTCGCCCTCGCCGAAGCCGAGCCCGCCTCCTGCCAAGACCGAGGCTTCGGTCGTCCGCGTTCACGACGGCTGGCGTTGTGACCTGACGTTCGACGGACGGCTGGCGGACTGGGTCGTGCGGCGCACCGCTCCCGGCCGGCGGGAGCTGGACGTGCTCGTCGCGAACCGGCGGGACGATGAGGGCGCCGCGAAGTGCGGAGTCATCGACGAGGGGCGATCGGAATTGCACGATGCGCGCCTCTACCGGTGGCGGGCCGCGCAGCCCGACCGGCTCGAGCTGCTGGTCGGCGATCTGTCCTCGAACGACGTGCTCGACGTCGCCGATCTCGACGGCGACGGTATCGACGATCTTCTTCTCTTGCGGGACGGCGGTATCCAGCGCTTGGTCGCGGCTCCGGGAGGCGGCTTTTCGTTCCAGCCGATGGTCGCGGATCCGACGCTCGAGATCGGCAGGGGAGGGGTGGCGCTCGCCCACGGGTCGGCGGAAATCGATCCGGCGCTTCGCGTCGCTCAGCTCGGATCGCTCAGGTCGTACAAGGCGGCCGCGGAAGGTCGAGCGGTGCTCGGGTCGGACCTGGCGCTTCCGACGCATGCCTCGCCGTCCGCGCTTCGCTACCTCGTCGAATCCCCGCGCGTGTCGATGGTCGGCCGCGGCGAATCCGGGCGCGTGACGTTCGCGACCGAGCCGGAAGCTTACGGAAAGCAGAGGCTCAGAACGTTGCTCCTCGATCCCGACGCGCCCGCGGAGCCGCGCTCGACGGAAAGCTGGGCCAACTTGCCGGCGCCGGAGCACGTGCTCGACCGCGCGTTCGCGATTCTCGACGGCAAGCCCGTGCTGATCGTCACGACGACGTCCGCCGAGAAGCTGAGCCTGCTCGGGGAGAAGGGGCTGCGCATCTTTCCGCTCGGCGGCGACCGCACGCGCGCGGGGGATGCGCCCCTCTACGCCACGACGACCGGGCTCAACCTCTGGCAGGAAGCGACGATCTCGGTGTTGGACCTCGACAAGGACGGTCGCGACGATCTCGTGCTCGCCTACTGGAAAGGATTGAAGAACGCGATCGCGGCGATCGAGGTCCACCGAGGGCTGCCGGAGGGAGGCTTCGCGAAGCCGCACACGACGTCGTTCGACGTCACGGACGGGAAGCGCGGTTACCTCGGCTTCGGACGCGATCTGGACGGCGACGGCAGGCCCGACCTGGCACTCCTCGCCGGGCACGAGCTTCTCGTCTACCCCGGCTCGGCGGCGGATCGATCGATGAAGGCGACGGTCGCCGATTCGCCCTCGCGGCGGATCGCGCTTCCGGACGACTTCCGGTTCACGGCGACCGCCTCGGTGTCCCTGGGTCCGGGCGGATTCGAGGTCTCGTCGATGTCGTCGGCTTGGGGGACGCCCGCGCTGCTCGACCTCGACGGGGACGGCAGGCCCGACGCCCTGTTCGCCGACGAAGCCGCCGGGGGAGCGCGCCTGGTTCTGGCATTCGTCCGCGGCGCGGAATAGGGGTGCTGCGCTTACTCCGCGGCGTTTTCGTTGACGGAGACTGGCCGCCTGGATATCCTGCCACGGTTACCCAGGAGGCGTCTCGCGACGCCCTCACACGGGAAGGGTGATGGCGTCCGCGACAACGGTCAAACTCGTTCTCTCCAGCACGGTGCGCGTCATCGACGTCGCGCACGCCGCCGCGGAGACGATGGCCGGGATCGCGGGGTTCGACGAGGACGATGCGCTGAACGTGGCGATCGCGGTGCGTGAGGCGGTGATCAATGCGATGCTCCACGGCAACAAGATGGACCCGACGCGCAAGGTCGAGGTCAACCTGCGCGCCGGCGCACGGTCGATCCAGATTCGCGTGCGCGACCACGGCATCGGGTTCGATCTGGGAGCCACGCCGGACCCGTTGGCGGGGGACAACCTGATGAGGACGACCGGACGCGGCATCCTCGTGATGCGGGCGTTCGTGGACAGCGTCGAGTTCAAGTACCGGGAAGGTCGCGGGATGGAAGTCACGTTGACGAAAAAGCGTGCCGGCCGTGTGGCGGCAAGCGCGGCTCGGCCGCAGGCGGCCGTGATGGAAAACGGAGGAATCGAGCGATGAAGACGACGGTTCGGACGGTCGGTCAGGTGTCCGTGGTCGACCTGTCCGGCAAGATCACGATCGGCGAGGGCGACGTCGTCCTCCGCGACAAGGTGGTCGAGCTGCTCGACGGCGGGCACTCCAAGATCCTGCTCAGCCTCGAGAAGGTCTCGTACATGGATTCCGCCGGCATCGGCGAGCTGGTCGCCTGCTTCAAGAAGGCCCGCGAGAAGGGTGGCACGGTCAAGCTCTTGAAGCCGTCCGGAAAGGTCGAAGACCTGCTCCAGCTCACCAAGCTCTGGGAAGTCTTCGAGATCTTCGACGAAGAGAAGAAAGCGATCGAATCGTTCTGATCAGTCGCCGCCGGCTGGAACTTTCTTCAAGAGCCGGCTCCACGCGTCGACGAGCATCAACGCCTCGATCGGCGTGAGTCTCTCTGGCTGCTGCCGCCGGATGGCCGCCAGGACTTCTGCCGCAGCCGGATCCGGCGGTTCGGGTTCCCTCACCGCTGCCGGCGGCGGAAGCAGGGGGCGCCCGGACGGCGCCGGATTTTCTTTTACCCCGCGGCCGCGGCGCGCCCGCCGGGGCATTCCGTCCCCGCCGTACTCGTCCTTCTCGAGGTTCGCGAGGATCTCCCTCGCACGCTCGACGACGGCCGTCGGAACGCCGGCCAGCCGCGCGACGTGGATGCCGTAGGACCGGTCGGACGCCCCGGTCTCGACGCGGTGCGTGAAGACGACGCGCTCGCCCCACTCGCGGACGGCCATGCGCAGGTTGGCGATCCCCGCGAGCGACACCGCAAGCTCGGTCAGCTCGTGGTAGTGCGTGGCGAAGAGGGTCCGCGGGGCCCCTCCCGGAAGCTGCTGCAAGTGCTCGACGACCGCCCATGCGATCGCGAGCCCGTCGAACGTCGCCGTCCCCCGTCCGATCTCGTCGAGAAGCACGAGGCTTTGCGGTGTGGCGTGGTGGAGGATGTTCGCGGTCTCGCTCATCTCGACCATGAACGTGCTCTGACCTTCCGCTACGTTGTCCGAGGCGCCGACGCGGCAGAAGATGCGGTCGACGATGCCGATCTCGGCCTCTTCCGCCGGGACGAAGGCACCCGCCTGCGCCAGCACGACGATCAGTGCGACCTGCCGCAGGTAGGTCGATTTGCCTCCCATGTTCGGCCCGGTGAGGATCGCGATCGCCCCGGCATCGCCCCCCAGACTGACGTCGTTCGGAATGAAGCGAGATTCGACGAGCGCCTGCTCGACGACGGGGTGGCGCCCGGCGACGATGCGCAGCCGTGCGTCTTCGAGAACGGTCGGACGCCGGAAGTCTCGCTCGGCGGCCAGCTCCGCGAACGCAGAGAGCACGTCGGCCCGCGCGACGGATCGCGCGGCGTCCTTCAAGGCCCGGGCGTGCGAGGCGACCTCTGTGCGCAAGGCCACGAACAGGTCGTACTCGAGCGCCTCGATCCGCTCCTGCGCGCCGAGAACCTTCGATTCGTGGTCTTTCAACTCTTCGGTGACGAACCGCTCCCCGCCGGCGATCGTCTGCTTGCGCCGGTAGCGCTCGGGAACGAGGTGCAGGTTCGATTTCGAGACCTCGATGTAGTAGCCGAAGACCTTGTTGAAGCGGACCTTGAGCGATGCGATGCCCGTCGCTTCGCGCTCGCGCGCCTCGATCTGAGCGATCGTGTCGCGCCCATCGCCGCGGATCGACCGCAGCGAGTCGAGCTCGGTGTTGAATCCGTCGCGGATCAGGCTGCCCTCGCGGAGCGAAACCGGCGGGTCTTCGTGGATCGCCGCCGAAAGGCGCGCCGCGATGCCGGCGCAGGGATCCGTCGCCGCCACGGAGCGCAACAGGCCGGAGCGCGCATCGCCGAGCGCGGCCCACACGGCGGGGAGGCGGCTCAGCGTGGTCGAGAGCGCGAGGAGATCCCGCGCCGTCGCCGACCCCGACACCGTCCGGGCAAGAAGCCGCTCGATGTCGTGCAGGCCGTCGAGCTTGGTCCTCAGGTCCCCGCGCACGCCGGGCCGTGCGACCAGCTCGCCCACGGCATCGTGCCGCTCGGAGATCTCGTCGACGGCGCGCAGCGGGGCGGAGATCCACGAGCGCAAGAGCCGCGCCCCGACGGCGGTCAACGTCCGATCGATCGCCTCGACGAACGATCCGCGGTGTCCGCCGTCCCGGAGCGAGCGGTCGATCTCGAGCGCGCGGTAGCTCGCCGGGTCGATGACGAGATTGCGGGACGGCTCGTGCGCGGAGAGGCCGTCGACGTGCGTGAGATCGCTCTTGACGGTGTCGCGCACGTACGCGAGAAGCCCGCCGGCCGCCGCCGCCGCGGCGGTGCGCGCGCCCAGGCCGTAGCCGTCGAGGGAGGCGACCTCGAAGTGACGCTTCAGCCTCTCGGTCGCGGACGTCGGCGCGAACGCGAACGGGTCGGCCGCGGTGAACGTGCGGCCGGCGGCCGCCGGCTTTCCGCTATCGGGCCAGGCGAGATCCTCGGGGTAGACGACCTCCCGGGGATCGAACGCCGCAAGCCTGTCCTCGAGCGCCGTCCACGCCTCGGATCCCGAGTCTTCCCACGCGACGAACTCTCCCGTCGACGCGTCGAGGAACGCCGCTCCCACGTGGTCCGAGAAGGAGACGACCGAGGCCATCCACGAGTTCGCCTTCGCGTCGAGCTCGTTCGGGTCGTCGAGCGTCCCCGGCGTGACGATGCGGACGACGTCGCGGCGGACGAGCCCCTTCGCGAGCTTCGGGTCCTCGACCTGGTCGCAGACCGCCACGCGATGCCCCCCGCGGACGAGCTTCGCGGTGTACGCATCGAGCTGATGATGGGGGAAGCCGCACATGGGCGCGACGTTGGCGGTGCCCTTGCCGCGGGCGGTCAGCGTGAGATCGAGCGCCTTGCTCGCGACCTCGGCGTCTTCATTGAACATCTCGTAGAAGTCGCCCATGCGGAAGAGCAGGATCGCGCCCGGATGGCGCCCCTTCAGCTCGCGATACTGCCGGAACATCGGTGTGAGGGAAGCCGCGTCCTGCATGGGCCCGCGAATTATACCTTCCGGATTTTTCCGGCCGACGCTATAAACGGCGCATGGGCGAGCAGCACCTCGGTCAGGAGATCGGCGACCAGGACCGGCTCCTCCTCGCGTTCGCGTACCTCGGGCCGCTCGCGATCTTCTCGCTCGTCGCCGGCCGGAAGGAATTCGTGAAGTGGCACGCGAAGCAGGGGATCCTCGTCTCCGCGTTCGTCAGCCTGCTCTGGATCGCGGCGCGGGGCATCTATCTATTGATCCGCCCCAAGCTGTGGCCGCTGCTTTCGACGCTGTTCGGCGCGGCCGCCATGCTGACCGCGCTCGGCGTCCTGCTGCTCATGTTCCTCTGCATGGTCCGCGCGCTCGAAGGCGAGCGGTTCAAGGTGCCGCTGCTCGGAGACCTCGCCGACGCGTTATGAGCCGGCGGCCGGATCGGCCGGAAGCTCCCACGCGCGCTCCTGGAAGATCTGCACCGCATAGCCTTCGCGGAACGCGGTCTCGCGGATCCCGAGGTGGCGCACGGAGTACTCGAGGCCCGCGGCCACGAACAGAGCGCGGGTCTTCTTGAGAGATCCGGTCAGCTCCTCGCGAAGCTTGGAATCGAGGGCCACCGTTGGCGATCCGGACGGGTCGAGCTTCATCGCCTCGGACGCGCGGCCCATCGTTGCCTTCGCCGCCGCCGCCTGCTCCTTGAGCGCGCTCTCGAGATCGGCTTGCGTCATGGCGCTCCAGGCGACCCCGCCGGGAGTCTTCGCGGGGAGCGGGGCCAACGGCACGGCTTGCTCCGCCAGGCGCGCCGCGTAGCGCGCGTCATCGGAGTTCGCAGGATCGAACTTGACCGACGAGCGCCAGGCCTCCGAGGCTTCGGCGTACTTGCCCATCCTGACGCGCGTCGTCGCGAGGCCGTCCCAGTCGGGGCCTTCCGCGGTGCCGGTCGTGGCGAGCTTCGCGAACGCGCTCTCGGCAGCCGGAAGATCGTTGGTGCCGAGCGCGGCGTTGCCGACGTAGCGGAGCGCCCAGCGGAGGTTCCCCGCATACCGGCCGTCGGCGAGATCGAAACCGTCGGCGGCCTTGCGGTAGTGGGCGACGGCGTCGGACTGGCGGCCCTGGTCCTGATAGAGCTTGCCGAGCTGGAACTCTCCGATGGCGGTCTTCGGAACGGCTACCTTTCCCGCCTCGACGTCGGACGTCGCGCTTTGCGCCGTGTTCTTCGCGTCCTGGGGGCGTCCCAGGTTGGCGTACGTGTTGGCGAGGTAGAACGGGACGTCCAGCGCGTGCGGCTTGCCGATCTCGGCTTCGAGCGCCTCGCGCGCGCGATCGAGCGCCTTGCGCGAGTCTTCGGGGTGGCCGAGCGCCTTCTGGCAGAAGAAGAGGCGGTAGAGCAGCGGGCCGTCGAGAGCGCGTGCGTTGTCGAGCTGCTGGAGCGTTCCCAGCGCCTCGGCATAGTCTCCCTTGTCGTACTGGAGGACGGCAGCCTGCTTCTCCGGCGCCAGATCGTCGACGGGAGCAGGCGAGGGAGCCGGCGCAGGCTTGTGGGCGGCTGCGGCCGCTGCGAGGGCAACGGCGGCGAGAATCGTCGGCACGGGAGCCTCCTTCGAAGACGCGCCGAACCTGTTACCAGAAGGACCGTCCTCTTGTCCAGCGCCAGCCCCGGTCTCTGATAGTGTTTCACCATGACGGGCTTGCTTCTTGCGGTCACGCTTCTGGCGCGCTCCGAAGCGACGCTCGACCGCGCGGCGGTGGTGGCGAAGCTCCAGGCGTGGCTCGACGGGACGGCCACGCTCGAGACGAAATTCAGGCAATCGCTGGTCTCGGGCGCGCTCCACACGACGACGAGCGAGACCGGCCGGCTCACCCTCGAGCGGCCCGGAAAGATCCGCTGGGACTACCTGGACCCCGAGCGCAAGGTCGCCACCCTCGTCGGCGACCGGACGATGGTTTACCTCGAAGCCGACCGGCAGATGACCCGCGGCCGGTTGAGCCCGGAGCAAGGCCTCTTCCCGAGGCTCCTCGCCGGAAAGGAGAGGATCGAATCCTTGTTTTCGCCGACCCTCGTTGCGACCCCGGCCTCCGGCGGCGACGGGACCTACAAGCTGCGCCTCACGGCGAAGGGCGCGGCGGGCGCCATCTCGGAAATCACGCTGACGCTGAAGGCCCCGCAGTTCGCGATCGAAGCGGCCGATCTCGTCGACGAGACCGGAAACCGCACGACGTACGCCTTCACCGACCTCAAGCGAAACCGGAACCTGACGCCGGGACTGTTCGCGTTCGAGCCCCCGCCGGGAACCGACATCGTCGACGAGCCGGGCCCGTGAGGTGCTACCATCCGGCCCACTCTTCGGAGGTCTTTTTGTGAGCCGGGCGGCGAGCTTTCTGAGCCAGGGCGGTCGCACGATGACCGAGCCTTCCTTCTCGCCGGACGAGATCGTCGGGCTCGTGGCCCCGCGCTTGATCGAGGTCGAAAGCCTGTTTCACGAGTCTCTCGCCTCCCCGGTCGCGATCGTCGACGAGATCGGCGAGTTCGTCGGGCAGAGCGGGGGAAAACGGGTCCGGCCGACGCTCCATCTGCTGGCAGCCGACCTGTGCGGATACCGGGGTCCCCATGCGGTCCTGCTCGCGACGGTCCTGGAGTTCATCCACTCCGCGACGCTGATGCACGACGACGTCATCGACGCGGCGGAGACCCGCCGCGGGCGTCCGTCGGTCAACCGGCAGTGGGGCAACACGATCACCGTCCTGTTCGGCGATTACCTGTACGCGAAGGCGATGAAGCTCGCGCTGCGCGCCGAGAATCTGCGTGTGATGGACCGTCTGGCTTGGATCACCCTCCGCATGACCGAGGGCGAGATGATGCAGACGCGGCTCCTCGGAAGGCTCGACGTCTCGATCGATCAATACATGGACCTGATCGAGCGCAAGACCGCGGTGCTCTTCGGCGGCTGCTGCCAGCTCGCCGGAATCCTCGCGGGCGTCGATGCTCCCGCGGAGGAGGCCCTGCGCGAGTACGGGACCGAGATCGGCCTCGCGTTCCAGATCGTCGACGACATCCTCGACTTCACCGGCGACCCGCTGATCCTCGGAAAGCCGACCGTGAGCGACCTCGCCGAAGGAAAAGCGACGCTGCCGATCGTCGATCTCCTCGGACGGGACCTGCCGCGCGCGCACGCCATCGTCGAAAGAGTCTGCGCGGGGAACGGCACCGACGCCGACCGGCGCGAGCTGATCGGCCGGCTTCACGAAAGCGGTTCGCTCGAGCGCGCCCAAGCGCGCGCGCGGCATCATGCCGAGCGTGCGGTCAATCGTCTCGATGCGTTCCCGGACTCTCCGGCTCGACGCGCACTGACGGGCGTGCCCGATCTGCTGATCGCCAGAAATCGCTGATCTGCCCACCGGGTCCACCAGATCTGGGGGTGGGCCGCCGCATAAACCGCGAAATATAGTGGTTCCGGGTTGAGGCGAAACGCCCGTCCAGTGTATATTTCCGCGCGTTCACGAGGGCTGGCGCTCACGATGCTGAAAATTGAAAAAATGCAGATCTCCGGATTCAAGTCGTTCTCGGAATCGACGGAAGTCGTGTTTCCGGAAGGCATTACCGCGGTGGTTGGCCCGAACGGCTGCGGCAAATCGAACATCGGAGATGCGATCAACTGGGTCCTGGGAGAGCAGAGCGCGCGCATGTTGCGCGGGTCGAGCATGCAGGACGTCATCTTCAATGGAAGCGAGGCGCGGAAGCCCCAGGGGATGGCCGAGGTCTCGCTGCACCTGGCGAGCGCCTCGAACGGGAACGGCAACGGCAACGGGACCGCCGACCGGAAGCAGGTGACGATTACGCGCCGTCTCTTCCGGGACGGCGAGAGCGATTACCTGCTGAACGGCGCGAAGAGCCGGCTGCGCGACATCCAGGAGCTTCTGCGCGACGAGCGCGTCGGCGCTCAGACCTACGCGACGATCGAGCAGGGCCGCATCGACCAGATCTTGAATGCCAAGCCGAAGGACCGGCGGCTGATCATCGAGGAAGCGGCGGGTGTCGCGGGGTTCAAGCACAAACGGCGCTTGGCCGAGCTCAAGCTCGAGGCAACGCACGCCAATCTCTTGCGCGTCAACGACATCGTCATCGAGGTTGCCCGGCAGATCGGCTCGCTCAAGAGGCAAGCCGCGAAGGCGCGTCGCTACGGCCGCCTGCGGGACGAGCTGCGGGCGAAAGAGGCCGTCCGCTTCGGCGCGAAGGCGATGCGGCTCGATGCGGAGCTCGCTGCGGCGCGCGAGACGGAAACGTCGGCGCGCGCGGAGGAAGCGGCGGCGACCGCGAGCCTCGCGACGCTCGAGGCGGCGATCGCCGCCGAGCGCGTGGCGCTCGACGAAGCCGTGGCTTCCGCCCGAGCCGAATCGGACGCTCTCCACCAGCTCGAGATCGAGATCGACCGCGGTGAGGCCCGCGTCGCCTCGTGCCGCGAGCGAATCGCCGAATCGAAGGAGGCGGCTTCGCGCGCGAGCGACGAGATGGCCGTCCTGGAAGCGCGCCACGCGGCGACCGGCGAAGAGGCGGCGGCGCGTGCGTCCGAGCTCGCGGCGGAAGAAGCGCGGCTGCAGGAGGCGGCCGCAAGCCTCGAAGATAGGCGACGGCGCGTGTCCGAAGGCCAAGCCCTCCGCGACGAGCACCGCGCGCGCGTCGAAGCCCAGCGCGCGCAGCTGTTCGAGTCCATGAACCGGCTCGCGGAGCTTCGAAACGCCTGCCGCTCCCACGACGAGCACGGCGCCCGCCTGGGAGCACAGCGGGAGAGGCTCGACCGGGAGCTCGAAGCGGGGCGGGACGAGCACGCGCGCGTGTCCGCCGAGGCGGCGGGCCTCGGCGAGCAGGCGCAGACGCAGAAGCGAAGCCTGGAAGATCTCCGCGAGGCGCTGGCGAAGGCGGAAGCCTCGCTCGAGGACGCGCGCGCCCGCCACGCGGCGGCCCAGGAGCGGATGTCGGCCGCCAAGCAGCTCGAGACGTCGGCGTCGGCGGCGCTGTCCACGCTCGAAAACGTCGCGACGCGATTCGCCGGAGCCGGCGACGGCGTCCGGCTGCTGTTGTCGCGGGGGACCGGCGCGGGCGTGCGCACGGTGGGGGTCGTCGCCGACTTCGTCGACGCCGAGCCCGCGGCCGAGGCGGCCGCCGAGGCGTACCTCCAGAGCGTGCTTCCCGCCGTCGTCGTCGAGGACGACGAGGACGCAGGGCACGCGGCGAGGCTGATTCGAGCCGAGGGCGCAGGGCGGACTCTGTTCTTGAACAAGGGCGCGTCGCTCCGCGCGCAGGCGGAAGCGAAGCCCAACGGCCATGCGTCCCTTCCCGACCGTCTCCGGGGCGACGTCCGCGTGATCGG
Organism: uncultured Acidobacteriota bacterium; assembly: GCA_964647625.1. Lineage (GTDB taxonomy): Bacteria > Acidobacteriota > Polarisedimenticolia > Polarisedimenticolales > DASRJG01 > DASRJG01. The sequence goes on along the minus strand of CAZYHZ010000058.1, from coordinate 8,698 downwards.
CAAGCTGAGGGAGCGCCTGCGCTTCCGCGCCGACGACGGGTTCGTGGGACCCTCGATCGGAGATGCCGTCCTCGTCGACTCGCTCGAGAGCGCCCTGGCTCTCCACAGGCTCCATCCCGGCTTCGACTACGTCGCTTCGACGGGCGAGGTCGTTCACGCAACCGGAATGATCGAAGCGGGCGGAAGGACGACGGGAGACCTCGGCCTCCTCGCCTACAACCGGAAGATCTCCGAGGCGAAGGCCCAGCACGCGCATGCGGCCGACGAAGCCCGCGCGGCCGAAGCGCGGTTCGTCGAGGAGCGCACCGAGGTCGCGGGCGCCGAAGTCTCGTGCACGCTCGGACGCCGCGCGCTCGAAGACGCGAACGCACAGGGCACCGAGATCGAGCTTCGAAAGGTCCGGTCCGAAGACGAGACCGCACGCGTGGCGCGCCGGCTCGAAGTCCTCGCCGAGGAGATCGCGGCGGTCGAGGCCGATGCGACGCAAAACGCCGCGCGGCGCGACGACGCATCGCTCGCCGCGCAAGCGGCGGAGCAGTCGCACGCCGCGCTCGAGCAATCGATCCAGGCGGACGCCGCGCGGCTCGACGCCGCGGACTCCGCTCTTCGCGGCCTCCTCGACGAGGAAGCGGCCGGTCGCGCCGACGTCGCCGCGCGAGACCAGCGGGTCGAGTCCGCCCGGCGGGAGAGCCAGCGGCTCTCCGAGATGCAGGCCGAGATCGCCGCGCGCCTGGCGGCCGCGCAATCGGAGCGCGATGGGGCGGACCAGCGGGGCCGCGAGGCGGCCGAGCTTCTCGCTGCGACGGAGGCGGAGCTCGTCGCCCAATCCGAGCTGCGGCGCGTCAAGTCCAACGAGGCGATCCTTCGCGAAGAGGCGCTCTCCGGCCGAAGGCTTGCCCTCAAGGAGCAGGAGGCCCTGCACGCCGAAGGCCGCGCGGCGCTCGATCGTGCGCGCGAGCGCGCGAAGGAATCCGAGATCGCAAGGTCGCGAGCCGAAGGCGACCGGCGGTTCCTCGACGACCTGTGCGCTCAAGAGCTCGGCATGACCGCGACCGAAGCGGCGGCCGCGGCCGGCGCCGAGGCGCTCGCGGCGGCCGACGACACCGCGCTCGAAGCCGAGATCGCGGACATCAAGGCCAAGGTCGACGCGATCGGACCGGTCAACCTCATGGCGATCGACGAGTTCCAGGCGCTCGAGGAGCGGCACACGCACCTCTCCTCGCAGCAGAAGGACCTGGTCGATGCGATGGCGTCGCTGCGGGAGACGATCCGGCGGATCAACCGCAGCTCGCGCGAGATGTTCGTCGAGGCGTTCGAGACGATCCGCGCGCACTACGTCGAGACATTCAAGGTGCTCTTCAACGGAGGGCGCGCCGATCTCGTCCTCGAAGAAGGCGACGACGTCCTGGAGTGCGGCATCGAGATGATCGCGCAGCCGCCCGGCAAGCGGCTCGGAAGCGTGATGCTGATGTCGGGCGGCGAGAAATCGATGGCCGCGCTGGCGCTGCTGTTCGCGATCTTCCGCTACCGGCCCTCGCCGTTCTGCCTCCTCGACGAGGTGGACGCCGCCCTCGACGAGCTGAACGTCTCACGCTTCACGCGCATGCTGACCGAGTACGCGCACAACACGCAGTTCATCCTCATCACGCACAACAAGCGGTCGATGGAAGCGGCCAACCTGCTCTACGGCGTGACGATGGAAGAGGCGGGCGTCTCGAAGCTGGTGTCGATGCGCCTCTAGTTCTTCTCGATCTTCGGCGCGTCGAGCTCCACCTTGAAGTTGAACGTCTTTCCCGTTTGGTGGATCCGTCCGGCCACGGGCTTCGAATCCGGGGTGACGGCGACCTTCGCCGGCTTGCTCGCGGCGATCTGGATCCAGTGATCGCCGATCCGCGCCGCGACGCCCAGGACCAGATCGTGAGAGTCGCCGGCCTCGACGCGGGCTTCGAGCTTTTCGGGAAGGACGAGCCGCGGGTCGGTGCCGGAGGGCGTCTCGCCGGGGACGAACGCGAGCATCTCGTGCCGCATGAGCCCGGTCATGTCGCGCCCGAGCGGGGATTTCGACCGCCAGAGGTCCGGGACGTGCTCGGCGGTCACGCAGGCGACGAAGACGGCGATGTCGCCGACCGCGCGCTGGTCGTTTTCCTTCGGGAGCGAGAAGCGTGCCATGACGTCCTCGTCGGCCCACTTGGGAAGCTTCAGCGTCCGCGAGCCGGACGTCCCCGCGTTCAGCGTCACGACGACCGGCGCTTTGCGCGTGTCGTCCGGGGGAGCGGGAGGCGGGGAAGGGGATAGCTCGGCGTGACGACGCTTCATCGCCGTCACGATCGCGCTCGAGACACCCGCGGTCTTCAGCTCGTCGATCATGTCGTCCGACAGATCGAACGCCTCGGGGCGGCTCGCGATCGTGAGGAGGATGTCCCGCTCGCCGGTGCCTGCCGCGACCATGCGCACGATGTCCTCGTTCGTCAACGGCGTCTCGGGCGCGGCGCGCGCGAGGAGCACGAAGGCGCACGCGGCGGCCACGATGGCGAGGACGCGCAAGCTCATGGGAGGTCGACCTCGAGCCCGTCGAATGCCAGCTCGACGCCGTGGGGAAGGGTCGGAGAGACCGCGGCGTGAGAGATCTCGTGCGCGATGTGGGTGAAGATCGTCCGCTTCGCACCGATGCGGCGCGCCTCGTCGAGGGCCCGCGCGAGGTGGAAGTGCGTCGGGTGGGGCCGGTGCCGGAGCGCCGAGAGGACGAGCACATCGAGATCCCGAAGGAGCGGGTAGGACGCGTCGGGGATCACGCTGACGTCGGTGAGGTAGGCGAAGCGCCCCACGCGGTAGCCGTAAATCGGCAGGCGTCCGTGCTCGAGCGGCACGGGCGTGATCGTCGTGCCCTCGATCGCGAACGGCTCATGGACCTCGATCAGATCGATGAGAGGCTTTCCGCCACCCGCCTCGACGTCCTCGAACGCGTACCAGAACGTCCGCCGGAGGGCGGCGAGGGTGACGGCCGAGCCGTAGACCGGGATCGCGCCGCCGCGCCGCCAGTTGAACATCCTGAGGTCGTCGAGGCCGAACATGTGATCGGCATGCGCGTGGGTGAAGAGCACGGCATCGAGATCGCGCAGCCCGAGCTTCAGGACTTGCTGGCGCAGATCGGTCGAGGTGTCGATGAGGACCGCGTGGGAGTCCCATCGTAGAAGGACGGAAGGGCGGAGCCTCGCGTCGCGGGAGTCGGTGGACCGGCACACGTCGCAGAGGCAGGTCGGCACCGGCACGCCCGTCGAGGTGCCGGTCCCGAGGAAGGTCACCTTCATGGTCAGCGGTCCGCGTTGCGACGGATGTCGTCTGCGATGGCGGCTGCCGCGGCAGCCGGGTCGGCCGACTGCGTGATCGGGCGCCCGACGACCAGCGCATCGGCTCCCGATCGGATCGTCGCCGACGGGGTCGCGACCCGCGCTTGATCGTCGGCTTTCGGTCCCTCGGTCACGCCGCGGATGCCCGGGACGACGAGGAGGCCCGAAGGAAACGCGGACCGCGCGACACCGACCTCGAGCGGGGAGCAGACGGCACCGCCCGCTCCGGCCTCGCGCGCCATCGCGGCGAGCCTCGACACGGCAGGCTCGCACGGTCCCGCGATCCCGATCCGGGTCAGCCCCGCATCGTCGTGGCTCGTGAGAATCGTCACCGCGAGGACGATCGGAGGAGCGGCCCCCGGCGGCGCCGCCTCGCGGCTCGCCGATGCGGCGCGGGCGATCATCTCCGGCCCGCCCAAACTGTGAACCGTGAACATCGCAACCCCGAGTCGGGCCGCTCCGGCGGCGGCCCCCGCGACCGTATTCGGGATGTCGTGCAGCTTGAGGTCGAGGAAGATGCGATGGCCGAGGCCAGAGAGCTCGCGGACGAGCGACGGCCCGCACGCGACGAAGGCCTCGAGTCCGACCTTGAATCCGCCGACGCGGCCCGCGAGCGTGCGGGCGAGAGACAGCGCCCGCTCGCGATCCGGCGTGTCGAGCGCGACCCAGATCCGGTCTTCGGGCTTCATGCGCCGCCGACCATCCCGCGGACCGACTCGATGCGGTGCTCGCTCATCCACGTCGCAAGCCCCTCCGCGACCTCGACGGCCGCACGCGGGTTCACGAAGTTCGCGGTCCCGACCTGCACGGCCGTGGCCCCGGCCAGGATGAACTCGAGCGCATCGCGCGCGCTCATGATGCCGCCCATGCCGACGATCGGGATCTTGACCGCGCGCCGGACCTGCCACGTCATCCAGACGGCCAGGGGGCGGATCGACGGGCCCGACAGCCCGCCGCTCACGTTCGCCAGCACGGGCTTGCGCTTTTCGACGTTGACGACCATCCCGACGAAGGTGTTCACCAGGGAGAGCGCGTCGGCGCCCTCGCCTTCCGCGGCCTTCGCGGTGTCGCGGATGTCGGTGACGTTCGGCGACAGCTTCACCCAGAGCGGGAGCCGCGTCGCGCGCCGGCACGCCCGCGTGATCTTCGCCAGGGACGCGGCATCGTTTCCGAACATCATGCCGCCCGCCTCGGTGTTCGGGCAGGAGACGTTCAGCTCGATCGCGGCGACGCCATTCGCCCCGTCGAGCTTGCGGCACACCTCGACGTATTCGGATTCGGTCTCTCCGAACACGTTGGCGACGACGGCCGTGTCGATCGGACGGAGCTGCGGCAGCTTCTCGCGAATGAAGGCATCGACGCCGACGTTCTGGAGTCCGATGGCGTTCAACATCCCCGCCGGCGTCTCGACGATGCGCTCGGGCGGGTTTCCCTTCCGTGGCCGCGGCGAGAGCCCCTTGGTGACCAAGCCTCCCAGCTCTTCGAGACGCATGAACGGGAGGAACTCGAGGCCGTAGCCGAAGGTGCCCGACGCGGTCAGTACGGGATTCTTCAGGCGCACGGCGCCGACCTCGACGGACAGGTCGGGGGTCACCATGCGAGATCCGCGGCCGGCATCACCGGACCTTCGACGCAGACACGCTTGAACTCGATCGAATCGCCCGCGCCGTGAGCGGGCACGACGCACCCCAAGCAGACACCGAAGCCGCAGGCCATCGGCGCCTCGAGCGACAGGTCGCACGTCACGCCGGCGTCGACGGCGAGGCGGGCGACCGCCTTGAGCATCGGGCTCGGCCCGCACACGTAGAGGTGGAGTCGGTCGCGGTCGCCGCGATCGAAGAGCGAGGCGACGGCGGTGGTCACGAAACCTCTGGTGCCCTCCGATCCGTCGTCGGTCGTGACCGTGACGTCGTCGCACCGCGTCCGGAACCAGTGGAGGAGCGTCAGCTCGGCCGCGGTCTTGGCGCCGTAGATCATCGACGCGCTTCGGCCCGCGCTCGCGATCTCGGCGAGGAAGGCGGGATACGGCGCGGAGCCGATCCCCCCCGCGACCAGGACGATCCGGGCGTCCTTGCGCGCGGGCAGCGTGAAGCCTTTCCCGAGCGGGCCGAGCACGCGGATCTCGGCTCCCGGGCGCAGGGACGCGAGAAGCTGAGTTCCCCGGCCGTAAATGCGATAGAGGATCTGGACGGCACCCTTGGCCGCGTCGTCGAACGTTCCGGGAAGGCCGCACACCGAAAACGGCCGCCGAAGGAGCACGTCGGAGCCCGGGACGCCGATCATGAAGAACTGCGCCGGGCGCATCGCGGCGATCGAGGGAGTCGAAGGGAACTCCAGGAGCCAACTGCCGCCGCCGATCTCGATGTTTCGGAGAACGGGCACGGTGATGTCCTGGATCATCGGATCACTCATGCTAGCATGCCGTCGCATCCGGCACGTCTTCCTTGAATCCGGCCCCGTGAGGCCGAAAAGGAGTATGGCGCCATGGGTTCCTCCGCGCGGATCCGAGTCTTGGACGCGCCGTCGATCGACCGGTCGCTCGTACGCATCGCCCACGAGATCATCGAGCGCAACAAGAACCTCTCCGGCGTCGGGCTCGTCGGCATCCAGACGCGCGGCGTGCCTCTGGCCCGGCGGATGGCCGCACGGCTCGCGGCGATCGAGGGGACGGCGCCGCCGGTGGGCCTGCTCGACATCAACCTCTATCGCGACGACCTCTCGCGGATCGCCGACCATCCGGTCCTGCGGCGCACCGAGATCCCGTTCGATCTCGACGAAGCGATCGTCATCCTCGTGGACGACGTCCTGTTCACCGGCCGCACGGTCCGCGCCGCGCTCGACGCGCTGATGGATCTCGGACGGCCGCGGCAGATCCAGCTCGCGGTCCTCGTCGATCGGGGGCACCGCGAGCTGCCGGTCAAGGCCGATTTCGTCGGCAAGAACCTTCCGACCGCCGTGACCGAGCGGGTCGACGTCCACCTCGCGGAAACCGACGGCGAGGACGAGGTGTTCATCGTGAAGGCCGAAGGCGAGGCGGACGCCCGCGAGGAGAAGCGGCGATGAAGCTGTCGAGCCCGCACCTTCTGGGCATCGAGCCCCTGGCACCGGACGAGATCACGCTCATCCTGGACACGGCCGAAGGGTTCAGCGACATCGCGACCCGCGAGATCAAGAAGGTTCCGACGCTCCGCGGCAAGACCGTGGTGAACTTCTTCGTCGAGCCCTCCACGCGCACGCGGTCGTCGTTCGAGCTGGCCGAAAAGCGCCTGTCGGCGGACTCGCTGAACTTCTCGACCTCGACGTCGAGCCTCGTGAAGGGGGAAACGCTCCTCGACACGCTGCGCAACCTCGAGGCGATGTCTCCGGACTTCATCGTCATCCGGCACTCCGAGGCAGGCGCCCCTCACTTCCTCGCGCGGCACGGCCGGGCCTCGATCGTCAACGCGGGCGACGGCGCGCACGAGCACCCCACCCAGGCCCTGCTCGATGCGTTCACGATCCGGCAGCGAAAGGGGCGCCTCGCCGGACTGACGGTCGCGATCGTCGGCGACATCCTGCACAGCCGCGTGGCCCGCTCGAACGTGCACCTCCTGAAGAAGCTCGGCGCCGATGTCGTCGTGTGCGGGCCGCCGACGCTCCTGCCGCGCGGTGTCGCGGGCCTCGGCGCGCGGGTGACGCACCGCATGGACGAGGCGATCGAAGGGGCCGACGTGGTGATGATGCTCCGCATCCAGAGGGAGCGGATGAAGGGCGGCTTCTTCCCGACGCTGCGCGAGTACGCGACGTTCTACGGGTTGGACGCCGGGCGCCTGAAGAAAGCGGCGAAAGACGCAATCGTCATGCACCCCGGGCCGATCAATCGCGGTGTCGAGATCATGGGGGACGTCGCCGACGGTGAGGCCTCGGTGATCCTCGATCAGGTGAAAAACGGCGTCGCGGTTCGCATGGCCGTTCTCTACCTACTGGCCGGAGGGGACCGTGAAGCTGTTGCTCAAGAACGCTAGGCTCGTCGATCCGAAATCCGGAATCGACGACCGTCGCGACGTCCTGATCGCGAACGGGCGCATCGAGCGCGTCGATCGCACGCTCCCGGCCGACGGCGCGACCGTCCACGACCTTTCGGGGTTGTGCATCTGCCCCGGCTTCATCGACATGCACGTCCACCTGAGGGAGCCCGGACAGGAATGGAAGGAGACGATCGCGACGGGCACGCGGGCGGCGGCCGCCGGGGGCTTCACCGGGGTCGCCTGCATGCCCAACACGCAGCCTCCCATCGACTCGCGGTCGGTCGTCGAGTTCGTGCTGGCCCAAGCGCGCGAGCACGGGGCGGTCCCGGTCTATCCGATCGGCTGCGTCTCGAAGGGGCAGCAGGGGGTCGAGCTGGCCGAGATGGGGGACATGGCGGTCGCGGGCGCTCGCGGCTTCTCGGACGACGGCAAGCCCGTGGCCTCGGCGGGACTGATGCGCCGCGCCCTCGAGTACGCGCGCATCTTCGACCTTCCGGTCATCGACCACTGCGGGGAACCGACCCCCACGGCGGGCGCGGTCGCGCACGAAGGCGCGGTGGCGACCCGTCTCGGCTTGACGGGCTGGCCGGGTGTCGCCGAAGACCTGATGGTGCAGCGGGACATTCTGCTCGCCGAGTACACGGGCGGCGCGATCCACGTCGCGCACATGTCGACAGGGCGTTCGGCCGAGCTCGTCCGCCGGGGGAAGGCCGCCGGCGTGCGCGTGACCTGCGAGGTGACGCCGCACCATCTGACGCTCACCGACGCGGCGATCGGCGGTTACGACACGCACGCCAAGATGAACCCGCCGCTCCGCGAAGAAGAAGACCGTTCGGCGTTGCTCGCGGCGATCGCCGACGGGACGGTCGATGCGATCGCGACCGACCATGCCCCGCACCACGCCGACGAGAAGTGCGTCGAGTTCACCCAGGCGCCGTTCGGCGTCGTCGGGCTCGAGACCGCGGTGTCGATCGCCCTCGACCGGCTCGTCCACGCCGGCGTCATCGACCTGCCGCGGCTGGTGCAGCTGATGTCGTGCGGGCCGGCGGACATCCTGCGGCTCCGGAAGGGCTCGCTGGCCGAAGGCGCCGATGCGGACGTCACCGTGCTCGACCTCGAGCGCAAGGTCGTCGTGGCGCCCGCCGCGTTCGCGGGCAAGAGCGCGAACACCCCGTTCGGCGGATGGGCGCTTCGGGGCGGTCCGGTGATGACGATTGCCGGCGGCCGGATCGTTCACGACGCGCGCTGAGCCGATGCCCGGGGCCGCACCGGCGCGCGTCCAGGCCCGGCGCGTGCTCATCATCGCGAACCCGCGCGCGGGAATGGTCCCCGGGCACACCGCGG
>CAZYHZ010000057.1:0-28461 GCA_964647625.1 uncultured Acidobacteriota bacterium | reverse complement strand
CCGGCTCGCCGGCGAGGACGCTGCGGGCGGCGGCGACCACCTTGGCGGCGTCCCGCTCGCCGGCGTCGAACGCCCCCTTCGCCGCCTCGAGCGCCCGCGGGATGGCGCGGGCCGCCCGCCGCTCTTCGACGGACAGGAACGCGTTGCGGCTCGACATCGCAAGGCCGTCGTCCTCGCGCTTGGTCGGCAGCACGAGGATCTCGACGTTGAGCATGAGATCGCGGACGAGCGACTTGATCACGATCGACTGCTGCGCGTCCTTCTGGCCGAACGCGGCGACGTGCGGCATGACGGTCTCGAAGAGCTTCGTCACGATCGTGGCGACGCCGCGGAAGTGCCCCGGACGGCTCCGGCCCTCGAGCTTGTCGGACAGTCCGGCGACCTCGACGAACGTCGTCGCCTCCGCGGAGTACATCTCGGCGGCGTCGGGCGCGAACAGGATGTTGATCCCCTCGTTGGCGAGAAGGTCCGCGTCTGCCGCGAGGTCCCGCGGATACCGATTGAAGTCGTCGCCCTCATTGAACTGCGTGGGGTTCACGAATACGGAGACGACCGTGACGTCGACCTGGGAACGGACGCGCCTCACGAGGGACAGGTGGCCCTCGTGGAGCGCGCCCATCGTCGGCACGAAGCCGATGACCTTGCCGTGCGCCCGGGCCTCGAGCGCGGCTTCCTTCATCCCGTGGACGCGCCGGATGAGATCCATCAGCCGTAGGTCTCCTCGGAGCGCGGGAAGGCGCTCGAGCGGACGTCGCCGGCCCAGCGCTTGATCGCCTCGGCGGCCGTGCCGTGCAGGTCGGCGTAGCGTCGGACGAACTTCGGCACCGGACCGGGCAGCATGCCGAGCAGGTCGTGGATCACGAGGACCTGGCCGTCGCATCCGGGGCCCGCGCCGATTCCGATCGTCGGCACCTTGATCGAATCCGTGACGCGCGCGGCCAGCGCGGAGGGAATGCCCTCGAGCACGATCGAGAACACACCGGCATCGGCGAGGGCCGCGGCATCCAGGAGGAGAGCGTCGGCGGCGTCCGGCGATTTCGCTTGAACCTTGTAGCCGCCCATCGCGAGGACTGACTGCGGAGTCAGCCCGAGATGGCCCATCACGGGGATCTCCGCGTCGCGGAGCGCGCGGAGCACGTCGAGCCGCTTGCGGCCGCCCTCGATCTTCACCGCATCGGCGCCGGCCTCGCGCACGAAGCGGGCGGCGTTCTCGACCGCCGCCGCGGCGCCGACGTGGTACGACAGCCACGGCATGTCGACGACCAGCAGCGCCTCGCGGCGCCGGCGAGAGACGGCCTTGGCGTGATGGATCATGTCGTCCATCGTCACGGGAAGCGTCGAGTCGTACCCCAGCTCGACCATGCCGAGCGAATCGCCGACGAGGAGCGCGTCGACTCCGGCCGCCTCGGCCGCCGCGGCCGTCATGACGTCATAGGCGGTGAGAACGACGAGTTTCTGGGAGCCCTTCCGGGCCGCGAAGGCGGGGACGGTCATCATCGGCGGCCTCCTGATCTACCCGCTCCGTCACGGAGTCGAGTGATGTATTGGCCTACGAAACAGTCAAGAGTCCAGAGTCGAGAGTCAAGGGTCGAGCGTTCCGGACTCTTAGCTCTCGACTCTCGACTCTCGACTCTCGACTTCTTCTCTCATGCCGAGGAGCTGGCGGGACGATAGTACTGCACCCCCCGCTCCATGCGCCGGATCTGGGCGAGCAGGTCGTCCAGATCCTTTTCCTGGTGGACGAAGTCGATCTGGTTCGTGTCGATGACGAGCAGCGGGGTCTGCGTGTAGTTGAAGAAGAAGTAGTTGTACGCCTTGGCGACCTCGGCCACGTACGCCTCGGAGATCTCGGCCTCGTAGTCGCGCTTGCGCCTCTTGATCCGCTCGATGAGCCGCGGTGTCTCGGCCTGGAGAAAGATCACGAGGTCGGGCTTGGGCGCCTGGGGCTCGAGCATCGCGTACAGCTTGTCGTAGATCAGCAGCTCGGAGTCGTCGAGGTTGAGGTAGGCGAAGATCTTGTCCTTGGGGAAGATGTAATCGCAGACCGTCACCTGCGAGAACAGCGTGCGCTGCGACAGCTCCATGAGCTGCCGGTATCGCGACAGCAGGAAGAAGAGCTGCGCCTGGAACGCGGCCCCGGTCTTGTCGAGGTAAAAATCGCGCAGGAACGGATTCTCGACGCGCTCGAGCACCTTGTGCGCGTCGAACTTCTTGACGAGAAGCTCGACGAACGAGGTCTTCCCGACCCCGATGGGGCCCTCGACGGCGATGGAGCGGAATTTCATGGAGCGCGCGAGTATACGGGGAGCGTTTCCGGCAAGGCAAGCTTGCCGGTGCGGCGCGCTGCGTGGGGATCGTCGAGGGCGGCGAGCGCCGGGACGTACTCGGGGTCCAGCTCGGCGAGCGGGGCCAGCACGAACCGCCTCTCGAGCATCCGGGGATGCGGGAGCGTCAGCGCCTCCGAGCGGCACTCGAGGCCGCCGAGCGTCAGCAGATCGAGGTCCAGCTCGCGCGGCGCGTGCGGCCGGACGCGCGAGCGCCCCCGCTCCCGCTCGGCCGCGAGAAGCACCGCCAGCACGTCCTCCGGGGTCAGCCGGGTCGTGACCCGCGCGACCATGTTCAGGAACCAGGCGGGTCCGGCGCCTCCGACGGGCTCGGTCTCCCAGAGCGACGAGACCGCGACCGGGACGACGCCGTCGCGGGCCATCGAGAGCAGCCCCGCGCGCAGGTGCCCTTCGCGGTCACCCACGTTGCTTCCGAGCCCGACGTACCCGAGCATCCCGTGACCGTCAGCCACCGTCCACCCCGCCTGCCCCGCCTTGATGCCACCGGGGCCGCACCGCTATGATGCGCCGTTCTCGCATCCAACCACGCCCCGAAACGCCCGAGGGAGGCTCCGACCCCATGGCCACGACCCCGATCAAGAAGAAGCCGGCCGGCGCACAGGACGAAGGCGCCCCCGCCCCGACCGAGGCCGTCCGCACGGCCCCGTTGAAGCCCCGCAACGTCGCCGCCTACGAGGCCGCGATCGAGCAGTTCACGCAGGCGTCCAAGCTGTTCGCCGAGGGTCGTTTCGCCGAGGCGCATCCGCTGTTCGCCTCTGTCGCCGCCGCCGCGGCCGCCGACGAGCCGATCCTCGCCGACCGCGCGCGAACGTTCGCATCGATCTCGGCACGGCGCGGCGGTCCGCCGCCTTCGCCCGCGCAGGACTGGGAGACGCTCTACCACCTGGGCGTCGTCGCCGCGAACTCCGGACGCCTCGACGAAGCCTGGTCGCTGCTCGACCGCGCCGCCGCCGCGAAGCCCGACGATGCGAGCATCCACTACGCGCGCGCCTCGGTGCGCGGGCTGCAAGGCAACGCCGAGGGTGCCGCCGCCGAGCTGAAGAAATCCGTCGCCCTCGATCCGAAGTTCCGGTTCCAGGCGTCGTCCGACGCCGACTTCGACAAGGTCCGCGACGAGGCCTCCTTCATCGACATCATCGAGCCGAGCAGCGCGGGAGCCTGAGCGTGGCCGCCGGCCGCGCGCCGCTGACGGTGCTTCTGCTCGCAGCCGGGCAGGGAACGCGCCTGAAGTCGAAGACCATCAAGCTGCTCCATCCGGTCGCCGGCCGGCCGATGGTCAGCTGGGTGGCGCGTGCGGCCGGAACGCTGCGGCCCGATCGCACGATCGCCGTGGTCGGGTTCCAGGGCGAACAGGTGCGCGCGGCGCTCGCCGGCGATTGCGACGACTTCGTCGAGCAACGGGAGCAGCGCGGGACGGGCCACGCGGTCGTTCAGGCGGCGCCCAAGCTCAAGACCGCGCGCGGCCCGCTCCTGATCGTCAACGGGGACCTGCCGAACATCGATCCGTCGCTGCTGCGCGATCTGGTCGCACGGCACCGCAAGACGAAGGCCGCGCTGACGCTCGTGTCGACCGACGTCGCCGATCCGGCCGGCTACGGCCGCATCGTCCGTGACGCCGAGGGTCGTGTGAGCCGCATCGTCGAGCACAAGGACGCCTCGGCGGGCCAGCGCGCGATCCCGGAGATCAACTGCGGCATCTACTGCGCCGACGGCCCGGCGCTGATGGCCGTGCTCAAGAAGATCCGCCCGAACAACGCGCAGCACGAGTACTACCTGACCGATGCGGTGCACGCGCTGATCACGGCGGGGTCGAGGGTCGAGGCCGTGAAGCACCCGGTCGCCGCGGAGGTGCTCGGGGTCAACACGCGGGCAGAGCTCGCCGCCGCGGGGGCCGCCCTGTACGCACGGAAAGCCGCCGCGCTTCAAGCCGGCGGCGTCACGATTCTCGATCCCACGCGGACGTGGGTCGATCCTGCGGCCGCGATCGGCCGCGACACCGTGATCTACCCCGACGTGCTCATCGAGGGCGCCTGCAAGATCGGTGAAGATTGCGTGATCCGGTCCGGCACACGTCTGGCCAACATGACGCTCGGCCGCGGCGTCGAGGTCAAGGATCACTGCGTGCTCCAGGACAGCCGGATCGGCGATTCGGCGCAGCTCGGCCCGTTCGCGCACCTGCGGCCGGAATCGGTCGTCGAAGCGGGCGCGAAGGTCGGGAACTTCGTCGAGCTGAAGAAGACGCGCCTCGGCCCGGGCAGCAAGGCGCCGCACCTGACCTACCTCGGCGACGCCGAGATCGGCGAGCGTTGCAACATCGGCGCCGGGACGATCACCTGCAATTACGACGGCACCGCGAAGCATAAGACGACGCTCGGCCCGGGGGTTTTCGTGGGAAGCGACACCCAGCTGGTCGCACCGGTGACGGTCGGGGCGGGGGCCTATGTGGCGGCCGGCACGACGGTCACGGAGGACGTCCCGCCCGGCGCCCTCGCCCTGAGCCGGGTGCGCCAGCTCAATCTCGAGGGTTGGGTCGCCCGGCGGAAGAAGAAGACCGGCGGTGCGTCCCATTCCTGATTGCGCCCGGGACTCGGCTGCATTATTCCTTAGTCGGCGCCGGTTCGGCGGAGGGCTCCCCCCATGTGTGGCATCGTCGGATACATCGGCGCGAAAGATCCGGTCGACGTCCTGATCGAGGGGCTCCGGAAGCTCGAGTACCGCGGATACGATTCCGCCGGCGTCGCTGTGGTCGATGGCGACGGCGCGCTGCACGTGCGCCGGGCCCCCGGAAAGCTCCGCGACCTCGAGCGCGTGCTCGTCGAGAAGCCGATCCGCGGCCGGTACGGCATCGCCCACACCCGCTGGGCCACGCACGGCCGCCCGACCGAAGAAAACGCGCACCCGCACCGGGACTGCACGGGGCGGATCGTCGTCATCCATAACGGGATCATCGAGAACTACCTCGAGGTCAAGCACGAGCTGCAGAAGAAGGGCCACAAGTTCGTCACCGAGACCGACACCGAGATCGTCGCCCACGCGCTCGAACAGGAGATCAAGGACAAGGGCTGCGATCTCGCGTCGGCGTTTCGCGGAGTCCTCCCCCGCTTCCGCGGGATCTACGCGCTGGTCGCGATCTCGGCCGACGCGCCCGACACGCTCGTCGCCGCGCGCGTGGGGCCGCCGCTCGTCGTCGGCATCGGCCGCGGCGAGTACTTCGTCGCCTCCGACATCCCCGCGATCCTCTCCCATACCAAGGACGTCGTCTTCATGGACGACTACGAGATCGTGGTCGTGCGGCCCGACGGCGTGCGCTTCATGAAGCTCGACGGTAGCCCGATCACCAAGGAGTCGATGAGGATCCCGTGGGATCCGATCATGGCGGAGAAGGGCGGCTACCGTCACTTCATGCTCAAGGAGATCCACGAGCAGCCGCGCGCCGTCCGCGACACGCTCTTGGGGCGCGTGTCGCTCGAGGAACAGACGATCCACCTCGAGGAGATCGGGCTGACCGACGAGCAGCTTCGCAAGGCCGACCGGATGCAGATCGTCGCGTGCGGGACGTCGTGGCACGCGGGCCACGTCGGCAAGTTCCTGATCGAGCAGCTCGCGAAGATCCCGGTCGACGTCGATTACGCCTCCGAGTACCGATACCGCAAGCCGCTGCTCGACGATCGGTGCCTGTCGGTGTTCATCAGCCAGTCGGGCGAGACCGCCGACACGCTCGCCGCCGAGCGCGAGTCGAAGTCCCAGGGCGCGGCGGCCGTCGCGATCTGCAACGTCCGCGGGTCGATGCTGACGCGCGAGTGCCACGGCACGATCTACACCCACGCCGGCCCCGAGATCGGGGTCGCGTCGACGAAGGCGTTCACCAGCCAGATCGTCGCGCTGACGCTCCTGGCGCTGAAGATGGGCCGCGTGCGCGGGACGATCGGCGACGCTCAGCTCGCCGAGATCATCCGCGACCTTTATCACATCCCCGCGCAGATGGAGCGCTACCTCCAGGACGACACGTCGGTCGTCGAGCTCGCGAAGACGTTCCACCAGCACCGCGATTTCCTCTATCTCGGCCGCGGCGTGAACTACCCGATCGCGCTCGAGGGCGCGCTGAAGCTCAAGGAGATCTCCTACATCCACGCCGAGGGGTACCCCGCGGGCGAGATGAAGCACGGGCCGATCGCCTTGATCGACGAGGCGATGCCCGTCGTGGCGATCGCGCCGTGCGACGGCGTCTTCGAGAAGATGCTCTCGAACGTCGAGGAGGTGAAGGCGCGCTCGGGCATCGTCATCGCCGTCACCGACGAGCGCGGCAGCGAGATCGGCGGAAAGGCCGACTTCGTCCTCACCGTGCCGCGAACGCACGAGCTGCTCTCGCCGCTGCTGACGGTGCTGCCGCTCCAGCTTCTCGCCTATCACATCGCGCTGCTGCGCGGCTGCGACGTCGACCAGCCCCGCAACCTCGCAAAGAGCGTCACCGTCGAATAGGGGACAGTCCCCTTTTTCTTACAAATTCAATTTCATCGAGATCTTTTCCGAACGCGGCCTCGTGGGCGAGCGCGCGCGGAGTGAACCGCGCGGAAAAGTCCGCATGCGGCGAGGGTCCGCAGGAGGAGAACATCTCAACGGAATTGAATTTGTAAGAAAAAGGGGACTGTCCCCTATTGCTACAATCTCCGGGTGACTCCACCGGAGAGCTTGCTGACATCGTTGAATCCCGCGCAGCGGGAGGCGGTCGTCCATCCGGGCGGGCCCCTCCTGGTGCTCGCCGGCGCGGGGTCGGGCAAGACCCGCGTCATCACCCACCGCATCGCCTGGCTCGTCTCCCAGGGCGTTCCGCCCGGCGGCATCCTGGCCGTCACCTTCACCAACAAGGCCGCCACCGAGATGCGCGAGCGCGTCGCCGGGATCCTCGGCGCCGGGCCGGGCGGCCCCTGGATCGGGACGTTTCACGGCCTCTGCCTGAGGATGCTGCGAATCGACGGCGAGCGCGCCGGCCTCGCCCCCAACTTCGCGATCTACGACCGCGACGATCAGATCGCCCTCGTGCGCCGCCTGCTGCGGGACGAGGGCGTCGACGACGCGTCCGGCTCGGCGCGCACGTTCCTCGCGCGCATCAGCCGTGCAAAGAATGCGATGGAGACGCCCCGCGACCTCGAGGCCCGCGCCTTCGCCCCCGACGCACAGATCCTGGCGCGCGTCTACGCGGCCTACGACGAGGCGTTGAAGCGCGCCGCCGCGGTCGACTTCGACGACATCCTCCTGAAGGCGCTCGCGCTGATGGACGGCGAGACGGCGCCCGACATCCGTGCGCGCTACGCCGAGCGCTGCCTGCACCTGCTGGTCGACGAGTACCAAGACACGAACCGGCCGCAGTACCTGCTGGTCAAGGCGCTGACGTCCGTCCACCACAACCT
Organism: uncultured Acidobacteriota bacterium; assembly: GCA_964647625.1. Lineage (GTDB taxonomy): Bacteria > Acidobacteriota > Polarisedimenticolia > Polarisedimenticolales > DASRJG01 > DASRJG01. The sequence goes on along the minus strand of CAZYHZ010000057.1, from coordinate 20,708 downwards.
GTGCGTCGTCGGCGACGAGGATCAGTCGATCTACAAGTTCCGGGGCGCGGAGATCCGGAACATCCTCGACTTCGAGCGGGACCACCCGCAGGCCGCCGTCGTGAAGCTCGAGGAGAACTACCGCTCGACGGCGACGATCTTGGACGCCGCCTCCGCGGTGATCGCGCACAACACCGAGCGCAAGGGCAAGACGCTGTGGACCCGGAACCCGCGCGGGTCCCGGATCGACCTGTTCCACGCCGCGGACGACCGCGCCGAAGCCGCGTGGGTCGCGCGCATGGTGCAGCGCGAGGCGCCATCGCGCCCGTACGAGAGCGTCGCCGTCCTCTACCGCACCAACGCCCAGTCGCGGTCGTTCGAAGAGGCCTTCCGGCGCGAGCGCATCCCCTACCACGTCGTCGGCGCGATGCAGTTCTACGAGCGCAAGGAAGTCAAGGACGTGCTGGCGTACCTCAAGCTCGCGGTGAACCCGAGCGACGACGTCGCGTTCCGGCGCATCGTCAACGTGCCGCCGCGCGGCCTCGGCGACACGACGGTGGAGGCGATCGAATCCACCGCCCGCGCCGAGGGCACGTCGCTCCTCGACGCCGCGCGTGCGCTGATCGCACGCGGGTCCCTGGCCGCGCGCGCCGCGCGCGGGCTCGAGGCGTTCGGCGAGATGATCGCGGGATTCACGGCGCGCGCCGCGGTCGAGCCTGCGGCCGTCGTCATCGAAGGGCTGATCGGCGCGATCGGGTACGAGGCCTACCTCGAGAAGAGCTTCCCCGGCGAGGGGTTCGACCGGATGGACAACGTCCGCGCGCTCGTGTCGGCCGCGGTCGAGTACGAGCGCGAGACCGAGACGCCGACGCTCCTGGGGTTCCTCGACCGCTCGGCGCTGACCGCCGACGCCGACGAGATCGGCAAGGGCCCCGGCGTCGCGATGATGACCGCGCACAACGCGAAGGGGCTCGAGTTCGACGTGGTCTTCCTCGCGGGCCTGGAAGAGAACGTCTTCCCGCACGCGCGCTCGCGCGGCAATGACGCCGATCTCGAAGAGGAGCGGCGCCTCTGCTACGTCGCGATCACGCGGGCCCGCGAGCGGATCTATCTGTCGCGCGCGCTCTCGCGGCTGCAGCAGGGCGTGCCGCAATCGAACGAGGCATCGCGGTTCCTCGACGAGATTCCCGCCGACCTCCTGGCCGAGTCCGGGGATTACCGGGCGGCGTCGTTCTTCGATCCGCCGTCTCGCTCCTACGGGTCGTCGGCCGCGCGGGCGGCGGCGCGCCGCCAGCAGCCCGCTCCCCCGCCCCGGCCCTCGGATTTTCCGGAGGCCGCGGACGGATTCAAGGTCGGCGCGCGCGTGTCGCACCCCATGTTCGGCAAGGGCCAGGTCCTGGGGCGCGAAGGCTCGGGGAAGAGCCTCAAGCTCACCATTCAATTCACGGGTTACGGGACCAAGCGTATCTTGCCCGCGTACACCCAGCTCACAACGGAAGGAACGACTCCATGAAGGGCAGCGATCTCCGCAAGGGAATGGTCATCCGGTTCGAAGGGAACGTGTTCAAAGTGCTCGAATCCACGCACCGCACGCCCGGCAACCTGCGCGCGTTCGTCCAGGCGAAGATGCGCAACGTCGTGACGGGGCTGAGCACCGAGCAGCGGTTCCGCTCCGAGGACATCATCGAGAAAGTCTTCCTCGACACGAAGACCATGCAGTACCTGTATCACGACGCGGCCGGATACCACTTCATGGACACCGACACGTACGAGCAGTTCGCCCTCGCCGACGACGTGCTCGGCGACACGATGTCGTTCGTCACACCGGACTCGACCGTGACCATGGACTGGTTCGAGGGCAAGCCGGTCGGGATCGAGATCCCGGCATCGGTCGATCTCAAGGTCGTCGAGACCGCGCCCGGCATCAAGGGTGCGACCGCATCGGCCCAGAAGAAACCGGCCACGCTCGAGACCGGCCTCGTCGTCCAGGTGCCGTCGTTCATCAACGAGGGTGAGGTCATCCGCATCGGCACCGAGAACGCCGACTACCTCGGCCGCGCGACATAGGGGACAGTCCCTTACACGGTAATGGAAGCGCCGGGCTTCACGATGGCGGCGTTGCGGCCGCCGGCCTGGACGCGCTCGACGAACCGCGGGCCGTCCGCCTTGATCCAGTCGAACGTGTCGTAGTGCATCGGGATCGTGAGCGTCGCGTTCACGAACTCCGCCGCCTTGACCGCCTCGTCGGCCCCCATCGTGAAGTTGTCCCCGATGGGGAGGAGCGCCGCATCGATCGGGCCGCTCATCTCCGAGATCAGCTTCATGTCCGAAAAGAGCGCCGTATCGCCGGCGTGGTAGATCTTCTTGCCGCCCATCGTGAGGACGATCCCGGCGGGGTTGCCGAGCGCCTCGCCGTTCGGCCCGGTCGAGCCGTGGTGGGCGATCGTCAGCTTGACGTGGCCGAACGGAAACGTCCTTCCGCCGCCGATGTGGAGCGGATGCCCGTCGATCCCCTGCTTGCCGAACCAGCTGACGATCTCGAAGTTCGACACGATGAGCGCCTTCGTACGCTTGGCGATCGCGACCGCATCGCCGATGTGATCGCCGTGGCCGTGCGTGATCAGGATGGCGTCGAGCGACGTGAACCGCTCGGGGCCGACGTCCGCCAAGGGATTGCCGGTCAGGAACGGGTCGATCAGCACACGGTGCGCCCCGTCGGCGACCTCCCAGCAGGAATGACCGTGGAACGTCAGCGTCGGCATCACGCGACCTCCTCGAGCGCCTCGGACGCGGCCCGGATCGTGCGATCGATCAGCGCCTCGTCGTGCGCGGTGGACACGAACATCGCTTCGAACTGGGACGGCGCGAGATACACCCCGCGGGCGAGCATCGCATGGAAGAACTTGGCGTACCGCTTCGTGTCGCCCTGCTGTGCCGTCTCGTAGTCGACGACGGGCCGGCCGGTGAAGAACTGTGTGAGCATCGAGCCCGCGCGATTGATCACGGCGGGAATTCCCGCGTCGGCGGCCGCCTTCGTCAGGCCCGCCGCAAGCCGTGCCGAGAGCGTGTCGAGGCGCTCGTAGGTCCCCGGCTCCGCAAGGATGTCGAGCGTCTCGATCCCCGCCCGCATCGCGAGCGGGTTCCCCGAGAGCGTCCCCGCCTGGTACACCGGGCCGGACGGCGCGATGCGGTCCATCAGCCCGGCGCGTCCCCCGTAGGCTCCCACGGGCAGCCCTCCGCCGATCACCTTCCCGAAACACGACAGGTCCGGCGTCACGCCGAAGATCTCCTGCGCCCCGCCGGGGGCCACGCGGAAGCCCGTCATCACCTCGTCAAAGATCAGGAGCACGCCGTGACGGCTCGTCAGCGCGCGGATATCGCGCAGCCAGCCGGCGTCCGGGACGACGACGCCCATGTTGCCGGCGATCGGCTCGACGATCAGGCACGCGACGTCCTCGCCGTGAGCCTCGAGAACCGTTGCGAGCGGCGCCGCGTCGCCGAATGGGACCGTCAATGTCAGCGACGCGAGGTCGCCGGGGACGCCCGGGCTTCCCGGGATACCGAGCGTCAGCACGCCCGACCCGGCCTTCACCAGCAGCGAATCGACGTGGCCGTGATAGCAGCCCTCGACCTTGACGACGCGGCTGCGGCCGGTCGCGGCCCGCGCCAGCCGGATCGCGGACATCGTCGCCTCGGTCCCCGACGACACGAACCGCACGCGCTCGCACGACGGGACGAGCGCCCGCACCCGCCGCGCCATCTCGTTCTCGAGCGCGGTCGGCGCGCCGAACGTGACGCCTTTGCCCGCCTGGTCGCGGATCGCCGCCACGACGCGCGGGTGCGTGTGCCCCACGATCAGCGGTCCCCACGACCCCAGGTAGTCGATGTACTCCCGGCCGTCGGCGTCGGTGACGATCGCGCCGTGGCCGCTCTCGAAGAACAACGGCGTGCCGCCGACGCCGCCGAACGCCCGCACCGGGCTGTTCACACCGCCCGGCATGAGCTGCTTGGCCTCGTCGAACAGCCGCTCCATGTTGCGGCTCATCTGAGGTTCAGCGGATGAGGCGCGCGGCTTCCCGCGCGTGGTAGGTCAGGATGATCGAGGCGCCGGCCCGCTTGATCGAGGTCAGCGTCTCGAGGATCGCGCGCTCGCGATCGATCCAGCCGCGGCCGGCCGCCGCCATCAGCATCGAGTACTCGCCGCTGACGTTGTAGGCCGCCACCGGGACCCCGAACGTGTCCTTCGCGCGGCGGATGACGTCGAGGTACGCGAGCGCCGGCTTGACCATGACGAGGTCGGCCCCCTCGTCGAGGTCCGCGGCGATCTCGCGCATCGCCTCGTCGGCGTTGCCGGGGTCCATCTGGTACGAGCGGCGGTCGCCGAATTGCGGCGCCGACCCGGCCGCCTCGCGGAACGGCCCGTAGAACGCCGAGGCGTACTTGGCCGCGTACGCGAGGATCGCGATGTCGGTGAAGCCCTCGCCGTCGAGCGCGGTCCGGATCGCGCCGACGCGCCCGTCCATCATGTCGGACGGCGCCACGAGATCGGCCCCCGCCCGGGCGTGGGAGACGGCGATCTTGGCGAGGAGCTCGAGCGTCGGGTCGTTCAGGACCTGTCCGTCGTGCACGACGCCGCAATGGCCGTGGCTCGTGTACTCGCACAGGCAGATGTCGGTCAGGACCAGCACGTCCGGGAGAGCGCGCTTGAGCGCCCGCACCGCGAGCTGCACGGCGCCGCCGTCGTCCCACGCTTCCGAGCCGCGCTCGTCCTTCGCGTCCGGAATGCCGAACAGCAGCACGGCGCGCACCCCGTCTTCCGCGGCGGCGCCGGCCTCGTCGACGAGCGTGTCCGGAGACAGGTGGAACTGCCCGGGCATCGAGCCGATCTCGGATCGCACGCCCTTGCCGTGCTTGACGAACAGCGGGTAGATGAAATCCGTCGGCGCCAGCCTGGTCTCGCGGACCATCTCGCGGAGGGCGGGCGACCGGCGGAGACGTCGCGGGCGCGTCACCGGGAACATGGCGACCTCAGTCTTCGTCGGCGAAGAAGAAATAATCGGCGCAGTGCTTGCCGCAGAACACGCGTCCGCTGTAGTTGAACGCGTCCTGCCCGCAGACGTACTTGAAGCAGATCGGACACTTGTAGAGCTGGGTTTCGTCTTCGGATCGCTGGCACGTCAGGCAGACGTGAGTATCGGGCACGACGCCTCCGGAAACGCGGATTATAGCTTTGGAGCCGTGCGCCGGCCCGTTGAGCGTTCGGGCCGCCGCCTGCTAGAGTGCGCCGTCCACGTCGTGCCGGCGTAGCTCAGGGGTAGAGCGAAGGTCTCATAATCCTTAGGTCCGTGGTTCAAATCCACGCGCCGGTACCAACCTAAGAAGCGGCCTTCCCGCTCGAAAGGGACGACAGCAGCGTCCGCAGGCGCGGGAACATCTGGTCGATCTCGTCCATCGACACCGCCCCGACCGACAGGCGGAACCACCCCGTCTCTTCCATCAGGCCGAACGCCTGGAACGGGACGACGGCGAGGCCCGCCAGCTCGAGGATCGCCTTGCGGATCGCCTCGTTGCCGTCGAGAACGCGCCCGTCGAGCGTGCGGCCGACGATCCCCAGTTGGAGCGAGAGGTAGATCGCGCCCTGCGGCTGGATGCACTCGACCGGATAGCCGTCCGCTTTCATCGCCGCGAAGCCCGAGTGCAGCGCCTGGAGCCGCTCGTTCACCGACGCGTTCATCTGCTTGCGGAACGCGTGCACGGCCGGCTCGTTCCCGAGGAACCGCGCGGTCGCCACCTGCTCGGGCCGCGGTGCCCACGCGCCGACGTGGCCGATGAGGTCGCGCATCCGCGCCGTCAGCTCGGGGGCGGCGAGCAGCCAGCCCACGCGCAGGCCGGTCGCGGAGAGCCCCTTCGAGATCCCGTCGATCGTGATCAGCCACGGCGCGACCTCGGGCACCAGCGCCGCCGGATGATCGTGCCGCGTCTTCCCGAACACGAGCGAGCCGTAGACCTGATCGAACAGCAGGAAGAGATGCCGCCGCCCGTCCTTCGCTCGCGCGTCGTTCTCGTCGACGACCGCCTGCGCGATCGCGCGGAGCTGATCGGCGGCCATCACGGTGCCCGACGGATTGAGCGGCGTGTTCAGCGCGATCAGGCTCGCCGTTTTCAGGTGCGGGGCGATCTGCTTCAGCGTCGGCTGGAAGCCGTCTTCGGCATGCGTCGGCAGGTCGATCCCATGGCCCTTCGTCAGCGTGATGTAGTGGTTGTTGTTCCACGACGGCGCGGGATAGACGACGACGTCCCCCGGATTGACCACGCATCGGTAGGCGCCGTACAGAAGCGGCCGCGATCCGCTCGCGATCAGCGCGGACGCGATCGGATAGCGGACGCCGTACTCGCGCGCCGTGAATTCGACCGCGGCCTCCCGCAGCGCGAGCATCCCGTCGGAGGGCGGATAGTTCGTCTCGCCCGCGGCCAGCGCCTTCTGGATCTCGTCGAGCAGGACGGCCGGGATCGGGAAGTACTTCGGATTGAAGTCGCCGACCGTGAGGTTGCACACCGACTTCCCCGAAGCGACCATCGCGCGAATCTCGGCGGCGATCTTCAGGATCTCCGACCCGACCAGGCTGCGCGCGCTCTCGGAGAGCGAGGCGTCGACGGCACCCGGGCGTCCAAACGTCAATTCCGCGATGGTCTTGTTGGGCATGCTGGGGATTCTAGCAGTAGGAGCGCGAAGAAAAGGGGACCGTCCCCGGCCCTAAGGCGCCCGCCGCCGCCTGAAGATCGGGATGAGGATCAGCGCGATCCCGCCGAAGGTGATCGCCATGTCGGCGACGTTGAAGATGCCGGTGCGCACGGGGCCGATCCCCACGTTCAGGAAATCCCGCACCGCCCCCAGCTGGATCCGGTCGATCAGGTTACCGATCCCGCCGCCGACGATCGAGGCCACCGCGGCGACCTCCGGGGCGCGGAATCTCGGATCCTTCAGGGTCAGGACGAGCAGCGTGGCGAGGACGGCTCCGACGCCGACGACGAACAGCCAGAAACGGGCCGCGGGGCCGAGCGCATGCCCGAGGCTGAGGAACACTCCCGTGTTCATGACGAAGCCGACGCGGATCGTATCGCCGAGCATCCGAAGGGTCGGCTCTCCGGCGAACGCCCGCTCGACGAGCGACTTCGTGACGAGATCGGCCGCGACGACACCGGCCGACAGCAGCGCGATCAATCGGAGCTTCGCCCCCGTGGGCATTCCCAGTGCCGGATCGTCGATCATGCCGTGGGACTTTTCGCGTGCTTGGCTTTCTCTTCCTCGACCAGAACGCGGCGCAGGACCTTGCCGACCATCGATTTCGGCAGCTCCGCGCGGAACTCGAATTGCGTCGGTACCTTGAACGACGCGAGGTGGAGCTTGCAAAACGCGGTCAGCTCCGCGACGGTCGGGACGGTCCCGGCCTTCGGAACGATGAATGCCTTGGGCGTCTCTCCGCGGTATTGATCGGGGACGCCCGCGACGACCGCCTCCTGGACCTTCGGGTGGAGGTAGAGCACCTCTTCGACCTCGCGCGGCAGCACCTTGAGACCCGACGCGACGATCATGTCCTTCTTGCGATCGACGATGGAGAAGAACCCGTCGGCGTCCATCTTCGCCACGTCGCCCGTCATGAGCCAGCCGTCCCGGACCGTCGCGGCGCTTTCCTCGGGACGGTGCCAGTAGCCGGGCATCACCTGCGGGCCGCGGATCGCCAGCTCACCTTCCTCGCCGGGCGCCAGGTCGCGTCCCGTCTCCATGTCGACGATCTTGGCGTCCGTGTCGGGCAGCGGCAATCCGATGCTGCCGGCGCGGCGCGTCCCGAAGAGCGGGTTCGCCGTCGCGACCGGCGAGCATTCCGTCATCCCGTACCCTTCGACCAGGCGGCCGCCCGTGATGCGCTCGAACGTCTCCGCGACCTCCATCGGAAGCGGCGCGGCGCCGGAGAGGCAAAGCTTGACGCTGCCGAGGGCGTAGCGCTTCACGTCCGGATGGTGATTGATCGCCGTGTAGAGGGTGGGCACGCCGGGAAAGATCGAGACCTTGGTCTTCTGGATGACCTTCATCACGGTGTCGACCGGCCTCGGGCGCGGCACCATCACGACCTCGAAGCCGGAGTAGATGCCGAAGATCATGCACACGGTCATCCCGTAGACGTGGAAGAACGGGATCGCCGCCATGACGACCTCGTTGCCGCGCGACGCGCGGGCGAACCAGGCGGCGAGCTGGAGCGTGTTCGCGACCAGGTTGCCGTGCGTGAGCATCGCCCCCTTGGGCGTGCCCGTGGTGCCCCCGGTGTACTGGAGCAGCGCGACGTCGTCGTTCGTCATGTCGACGTGCGGCGGCTGCGGGGGATGCTTCGCGAGGAGACGCGGCAGGAAGAAGATGTCGCTTTCGGGGCGCACGGTGACGTGCTCGCCGTGCCTGCGCTGGACGAGGTGCACGATCGACTTCCACGGGAACCCGAGCGTCTCGGCGATGTCCACGACGATCACCCGCTTGATCTTCGTCTCGGTCCGGATCTCGCGGAGGCGATCGAAGAACGTGGACAGCAGCACGACCGTTTCGGCGCCGGCGTCGGTCCACTGTTCTTTCATCTCGCGGGCGACGTAGAGCGGGTTCGTGTTGACGGCGATCGCGCCGAGGCGGAGCAGCCCGAAGAAAACGATCGGAAACTGCGGGCAGTTCGGCAGCATGATCGCGACGCGATCGCCTTTCCGGACGCCGAGCTGGTAGAGGGCGGCCGCAAACGAGAGCGTCGCGTCGCGGAACGCCCGGTAGGTCATGCGCGAGGGCGGAAGCGCGGGGTCCGCGTAGAACGTCAGCGCGGGGTGGTCCGGGAACTCCCGTGCGGTCGCATCGAGCAGGTCGGGGAGCGTCCAGTCGGGATAGTCGATGGACTTCGGGACGCCGTTCTCGTAGAACTTGACCCACGGTGCGTCCATCGGGCTCATGCTACACGCGCATCGCGAGAGGACGGAGATGAGAATCACCTGCATCGCGCTTTCGGCCGTGCCCCTGGCGCTCGCTCTCGGCCGCTGCGCCGCTTCGTCCCCTCTCGACCGGGTGGCCGAGGCGTACGTCAAGCTTGTCCTCGCCGTCGGACGCCACGACGACAATTACGTCGACGCCTACTACGGCCCGCCCGCGTGGAAGACCGAGGCCGCGTCCGGCGATCCCGTGCCGGTCCCCGAGCTGTTGAAGCGGACGCGGGCGCTGCTGTCGGATGTCCGCGCCGCCGCCGGACCCGCCGATCGGAAGCGGTACCTCGAGAAGCAGCTCGTCGCGATCGAGGGCGAGCTTCGACGCCTCTCGGGCGAGACGATGACGCTGACCGAAGAATGCCGCGTCCTCTACGACGCGGATCCGCCGCATCACGACGTCGCCGAGTTCGCCGCGGCGCACGAGTCGCTCGAAAAGCTGGTCCCGGGTGCGGGAACGCTGGCGGAGCGGATCGAGACCCTGCGCAAGGCGACCGTCATCTCTCCCCAGTACGTGCAGAAGGCGCTCGAGGTTGCGCTCGCCGAAGCGCGCCGCGCCTGCGCGCCGCTCGTCGCGCTGCCCGCGGGAGAGACGTTCGAGACCGCGATCGTGCACGGAAAGCCGTGGGGCGCGTACAACTGGTATCTCGGCGGGTTCAAGAGCCGGATCGAGCTGAACGTCGACCTTCCGACCGAGCTGAATCGCCTGCTGGGCACCATGTGCCACGAGGGCTATCCCGGCCACCACGTCTACAACGTCCTCATCGAGGACCGCCTGGTGAAGGGCCGCGGCTGGATCGAGTACACGGTGTATCCGCTCTACTCCCCACAGTCGCTGCTCGCGGAGGGGACGGCCAACGCGGGCATCGACATCGCCTTCACCGATGACGAGCGGCGGCGCGTCCTCGGCGACGTCCTCGCCCCCGCGGGCGGTCTCTCGAGGGACGCGATCCTTGCGTGGGATTCCGTCCGCGGCGCGATGAAGCCGCTCGGCTACGTCAACGGCGAGGCGGCGCGGATGCTTCTCGACGAAGGCCGCCCCGAGGATGACGTCGTGCAATTCATCGAGCGCTGGGGCCTCGTGACCGAGGAGCGCGCCAAGAAGTCGGTCCAGTTCGCGAAAGGGTACCGCGCGTATGTCTTCAACTACACCTTGGGCGAGGACCTCGTCCGCGCGCACATCGGCAAAGGGCCCGACCGGAACGCGAAGTTCTTCCGGATCCTCGAAGAGCCTACGGTTCCGTCGGACCTCGTGCGTTGAGCCCGCGCCGGAATTGCAGGATGACGGCGCAGACGATCAGCAAGAGGCCGAAGCAGCAGACGATCGTCGGGCCGGTCGGAAGATCGAGGGACTCGAGCTTCACGGACAGCAGCAGCCCGCTGACGCCCGCGACGAACGCCACGGTCCACCCGATGATCAGACGCGTCCGGACGCGCGCGGAGAGCAGCGCGCCGCAAACCGCCGGGACGATCAGATACGAAAACACGAGATACACGCCCGTGATCTGGACGAAGCTGACGACGGTCAGCCCGAACGTCGCATAGAAGAGGAAATCCCACAGGCGGAGCCCGACCCCCTTCGCGCGGGCCTCGTCCTCGTGGAAGGTCACCATCATGAACCGTTTTCGCAAGAGAAAGTGCGCCCCGCCGATCACGAGGAACATCGCGAACGTGCGGAGCACCTCGCGCTTCGTGACGAGCAGGACGTTGCCCACGAGCAGGTTCTTGAGCGCCTCGTCGCCCTCCGCCGAATGGGAGAGGACCAGCGTCGAGGCGGCCGCCGCGACGACGTAGATGATGCCGATGATCGATTCCTGGGGGACGCGCGGATGGTTGAACCGCGTCCAGGCGAACAGCGCCGCGCCGAGAAGCGTGAAGACGACGGAGAGCACGTACGGCAGCACGTCGTGGCTCGGGTCGCGGCCGAGCGCGATCGCGACGCAGATCCCGAGCGCGGCGATCTGAGCCAGCGCGAGATCGACGAAGATGATCCCCCGCTCGACGACGTGGAGCCCGAAGTAAACGAGCAGTCCCGGCAGCAGAACCAGCGCCAGGAGCGGCCAGAGCCAGAGCTGGAATATTTCCATCGAGGCTCCTACTGGGCCTTGAGGCCGGCGACGATCGCCTTCACGTCGGCGTCGACGAGGGCGACGTAATCGTTCTGCGTCCCGGGGATCCCGCCGGGGAACTGGCAGACGTCCACGACGATCCCGCCGACCCGCGCGGCGACGGCTTCGGCGGTCTTTCGCGACTGGAACGGCTCGACGAGGACGACGCGGATCTTGTCCTTGGTCATCGCCTGGATGACCTCGGCAAGATGCGGAGGCGACGGCGGGATGCCGGGCTTGGGCTCGAGATACAGATCGGAGGTCAGGCCGAAGCGCTTCGCGAAGTACCGCCACGTCGGGTGGTACGTCACGATCGGCGTGCCCTTGAACGGGGCGAGCGCCGCGCTCCATTCGGTGCTCTTGGCGTCGACCTTCGAGACGAACGCCGCCAGCCCCGCCTTGTACGCCGCGCACGATCCGGCGTCGATCGCGCAGAACGCATCGGCCACGTGCTGCGCCACGACCTTCGCGTTGTCGGGGTTCATCATGAAGTGCGGGTTGCCGGCGGCGTGGATGTCCCCTTGGGAGCGGTCGAGCGTCGCGGGGACGTCGAGCAGCTGGATTCCGTCGCTGGCGCGGACGTGCCCGGGAGCGCCCGCGGCGATCTTCGGATTGCGGGCCCCCTCGAGGAGCGGCGGCAGCCATCCGACCTCGAGGTCGGCCCCGCCCTCGATCAGCACGTCGGCCTTGTTCAGCGTGACGATGTGCGACGGCTTCGCGTCGACGAAATGCGGGTCCTCGGTCGGCTTGGCGAGCGTGGCGACGGTGATCTTGTCGCCCCCGATCGCCGTGGCGATCGCGCCGTACTCGGGCGTCGTCGCGACGACCTTCAGCGCCGCCGAGGCATTCGCGGCGACGGCCGCGGCCATGCAGACGGAAACCAGTCGAAGTGTGGCGTTCATCGCGACCTCAGAACTTGTGCGCGGCGTGCGCGCCGAGAAGGAATTCGAACTGCAGCCAGACGGAGTTGGCGTCCTTCTGCCCCGTACGGTCGTCGTAGGCGTACTGGACGCGGAGCTTCGAGTACTCGGTCGGATACCAGGTGCCCTCGAGGGAGGCGCGGCGGCGCGGCTGGAAGCGCGGGTCCGTCGGATCGTCGCCGACGTCGCCGCCGACGGTGTCGAAGCGCATCCCGACCGTCCACATCGGCTTGATGCCCCAGACGACCTGGGCGTAGGCGCCGTGATCTTTGAACGTCTCCTCGGGGAGCGTCGCCGTCGCGGCGGCCTCGTAGCGGCGCGCCATCGCCTCGCCCTGCACCTTGACGAACGGGAACCCCTTGTCCGCGCGCGCGGACTTCCACTTCCACAGGAAATCGATCCCGCCGATGGCCGTGTCGGCGTCCGGCCCGGTTCCGTTCGGCCCGAAGGCGCCGGACGCCCCGACGACCAGCGTCTGCGTGTCGCCGATGTCGAACGAGCCGTTCCATCGCGGCACGTACAGCATGTCGCCGAACGACTTGACGACGTCGGGATCGAGGGGCCGCCCGAACTGCGTGTCGCCGGCCACGCCGCCGAAGCTCGTCATCGTCGCCCCGGAGGCGTTCTGCATGCCCAGCAGCAGCTCGGAGTAGAACGGCGTCGGCATCAGCCACGAGGCTCGCACGCCGATGCTCCGCAGGCCGTCCCCGCCGAACATCTTCCCGGAGACCAAGGGCTGATCGACGAAGTCCCACGTGTGCGGGTGCGTCGCGTTGATCCGGCCGAACTCGGTCAGGTACTGCCCGACCTTGACCTGGAAGTTGTGAGGGAGCGACGTCGTCGTGGCGAACGCTTCCTCGAGCTCGACGGTCGTCCCTCCGTCGGGCGTGATCTGGAGGACGATGTTCGCTTGCCCCTTGAAGTACGGATCGACCGCGCCGTCGAAGACCGCTTCGAGGTTCTGGAGCGTGAATCCGCGCTGGGCGGGATCGTGGCCGCCGACCTCGAGGCCCTGGACGTTGGGCTCCGTGGAGGCGCCGGCGGCCATGAGGGCGTCGATCGAGAGGTTGAGGTAGTTCTTCCCGGCCGACCCCGACACGATGGTGATCGGGGCCGGGGCCGGCGCGGGCGTGGGCTGCGGCGTGGGCGCCGGGGTTTCTTGAGCCACGGACACGGATAACGGCGCAAGGAGCGCGATGAACGCGAGACGTTTCACGAATGATCCTCCGAAAAGCCGGGCGTTGCTGAAGAGCGGACTGAAGTCGTTCAGCAGGAGGCGGCGGTCGGAGGCGCGCGGGACGGACGGCGGCGGCCGCGCGCGATGGACGTCACGCGGGAGCGGCGAATCTTCGTGGAGGCGGAGCGGGTCAGAGGCCTCGCGATCTGGCCGGGCGAGACAGGGCCCGCCGAGGTTTCGTGGGCGAGGCGGCAGATCGAGCACGAGCCGCTGACCCCTTCGTCGCGCGCGCAGGTGTCGTTGGGCGAGGCGTCGTGAAAGCCGTCCCGCACCTGCACGTGCTCGTGCACGGTGGCGAGAAGCGCCGTCAAGGCGACGACGAGCGAGAGGATGGCCGCCCGGGTTCGCATGGAGAGCGCGAAATTAGACCTGGTGCGCGGCGCTGTCAAACGCGGCCCTAGTGGTGAGTGCCGTGGGCGTAGGCCTTCTCCCCCGCCTCGACCCGCACGGGAAGCCAGTTTTCCTTCGGCGGGAGCGGGCAGGTCGCGTACGGGGTGAACGCACACGGGGGGTTGTACGCCTGATTGAAGTCGACGACGACCTTTCCGTCCTTGGGCATCTCGGAGTACAGGAAGCGGCCGCCGCCGTAGGTCTCGTGCGCGCTCGTGCCGTCCTTGAAGATGAACCAGAGCGACGGTTCTTTCGGGTCCTCGATCACCGGCTCCAGGCTGACCTCCGTGCCGGCGATGGTCAGCTTGACGACGCCCGGGGCCTCCATCGTGTCGGTCGTGCCGAGCACGGTGGGGATCTCGATCTTCTTCGGCGTATCGAACGGGACGAACGTCCCGGTGATCTTCCACTTCGGATCGGCGGGGAAATATTCGAGACCGGTGAAGTTGGTCCGCACCGGGCTGTCCGGATCTTTGACACGCACGCCGACCCGCTCGCCGCGCTTGATCACGAAGAAGCTGACGCTGCCCGACGCGACGACGTCGGTCTTCTCGGCCATGTCGTCGGCGAGGACCTGCGCCGCCGCGGGCTTGCCGTTGATGGTCAGATTCGAGTCCGGCGCCGGCTGGATCTTGACGGCGCCGTTGTCGAGCACGAGCACGCCCGCCTGCTTCGCCACCTTGCCTTCGGGAAGGGGCACGGCGCTCGCAGGATCCGATCCGAACGTGTTGTCGCCCGGCTGGAGCCAGTGAAGCCCGACGAGCGTCAGCCAGCCGTTCGGCGAGGACAGCCGCTTCAGCCGGCCGTCGCGCCAATCCTTTTCGGACTTCTGGAACGCGTCGTCGGCGACGACTGCGGCCGGGAGGATCAGTGCCGCGGCGATCAGAGACAGAAGCATCAGTCTCGTCATGGCGCTATTGAAGCATATGATCCGGCCGTGACCAACCCGCTCGAGCCGTTCGTCGGCCGGCGCGGCGCGGCGGTCCTGGACGGCGGATTGGCGACCGAGCTCGAAGCCCGGGGCCTCGAGCTCGACGACCCCCTCTGGTCGGCGCGCGCGCTCATTGTTGCTCCGGAGACGATCGCCCGCGTGCATCGCGACTACCTCGAGGCCGGCGCGGACGTCATCACGACCGCGACCTACCAGGCGACCCTTCCCGGGCTCGTCGCGCGCGGACTTTCGGAAGCCCGCGCACGCGAGACTCTCGCGTCGGGAGTCACGCTCGCGCGAGCCGAGCGCGATCGATTCTGGGAGGCACGGTTCGCGCGCGAGGCCGCCTTACGTCCCCTCGTCGCTGCGTCGATCGGAAGCTACGGCGCGTTCCTCGCCGACGGCTCGGAGTACAGGGGCGATTACGGGCTGGACCGCGAATCGCTCGCGGTGTGGCACCGGTCGCGACTGCACGTCCTCGAGGAGAGCGGCGCGGACTTGCTCGCATTCGAGACGATCCCGTCGCTCGTCGAGGTCGAGGCCATCGCGGCGCTCCTCGCGGAGCGCGACGGATTGCCTGCCTGGATCTCGTTCCAGGCGCGCGATGCGAGCCGGCTCGCCGACGGCTCGCCGATCGAATCCGCCGCGGCGATCGCCGAGAGATCTCCTCGGACGATCGCGGTCGGCGTCAACTGCGTCGCGCCTACGATGGTCGCTGCGCTCCTGACGAACCTGGCCCGCGCCACCGCGAAGCCGCTCGCCGCTTACCCGAACCGGGGCGACGCGTGGGACGCAACCTCGCGCCGATGGATCGACCGCCCCTCCGAGATCGACTTCGCTGCGCTCGCCCGCGAATGGCGCACCCTTGGCGCTCGTCTCATCGGCGGCTGTTGCCGGACGCGACCTGAGGACATCCGCACGATCGTTGCATCGCTCTAGCGGTCCAGGGGACAGTCCCCTTTTTCTTACAAATTCAATCCAAGCAGGAGAGGAGTGTCATGTCGCGGCCCCCTGGGAGAGCGGCCGATTCTTCCTTAGAAGGCCGCGCGGCAGCGGCGCGAACGCGGCGCGCCGATTTGTGAGGCGCGCAACGCGGAGCGTGCCGTGAGTGACCCTCATCTCCTGGTTGAATTGAATTTATAAGAAAAAGGGGACTGTCCCCTGTTTGGGTGGAAAAAGGGAGTGTCCCCTAAAGCGACGGATGCTTTGTGTGGAAATCCGTCGCGTCCTGGTACGCCTGAGCGGCCGCGAGCGCGAGGTCGTCGCCGTCGAGGCGCCCCTGGAAGGTGATGCTCGTCGGCGTGCCGTCGAGCTGCCGGAAGCCGTTGGGCACGACGACGGCGGGGTGCCCAGTGAGGTTCGTCAGCAGCTCGTTGTCCCCGCCGAACGACGGCACGACGTAAACGTCGAAAGGCTCGACGATCTTCGCCATCTCGTCCATGACGATCGAGCGCAGCCGCTGCGCGCGCAGGTACTCGACGGCCGGGACCAGCTCCCCTTGCCGGAACACGTTGGGCCACGCATCGGCAACCTGCCGGACCATCGTGTCCACGCGACCGTCGCGAACGAGCGCGTCGAACGCGCAGGCCGCTTCGGCGGTGAGGATCGTCGAGAGCGGGCCGACCGGCACCGAGAACTTGAGGTCCATCGGCCTCAAGTCGAACCCGATCTGCCGCAGGACTTCGAGTGAGCGCGCGTCGATCGTCTTCCACTCCTCGTAGCCGCGCTTGTCCTCGTCCTTGTCGGCCGACTTCGTGTAGTCGTCCTCGAACAGGGACTTCACGTAGCCGATGCGGATCGACTTGGGCGGCCGGTCGAGCGGCCAGGTGAACGGGGCCGTGCGCGAGAACGGATCGCGGGCGTCGCGGCCGTGGATCGCGTCGAACACGAGCGCGCAGTCGCCGACGGAGCGCGCGATCGGGCCGACCTTGTCCATCGTCCAGGACAGGGCCATCGCACCGCTCCGGCTGACCCGGCCGAAGGTCGGGCGGAGACCCGTCGTCCCGCAGCGCGTCGAGGGCGACACGATGCTGCCCCAGGTCTCCGTTCCGATCGCGAACGAAACGCAGCCCGCCGCCGTCAGCGATGCGGAGCCCGCCGACGATCCGCTCGACCCTTGCTCGAGCTTCCACGGGTTGCGGCACATCCCGCCGTACCAGACGTCGCCCCAGGCGAGCTCACCGACGGCGGTCTTCGCGACGAGCACCGCGCCCGCGGCGTCCAGTTTCTCGATGACCGTCGCCGTCTGGTCGATGTTCTGGTCCTTGAATGGGACGGAGCCCCACGTCGTCTTGTAGCCGGCGACCGCCAGGAGGTCTTTCGCCCCGTAAGGGATTCCGAGGAGCCGCCGGCCGTCTCCTCCTTTGGCGAGCGCCGTATCGGCGGCCGAGGCGGCTTTCATCGCCCGCTCCGTCGTCAGCGTGATCACCGCGTGAAGCTTGGGGTCGAGCCGCTCGATGCGCTCGAGGTAGAGCTTGGTCAGCTCGGTCGAGGAGAGCTCCTTCCGCCGGAGCCACTCGGACTGCGAGGTCACCGGCGCGAACGCAACGTCGTCCTTCGATCCGGGAGGCGGGACCTTTCGTCCCGATGCCGCGGCGGCGCGCGAAGACGCGGCAGGCGCGGTCCCCCGCGTCGGGTCGAACGTGAACGCCGGCGGGATCGCGTTGGCGACCGGGATCGCCCTCAGCTTCTTGAAATCCGCGTCGCTTTGGTTCAAACCCTCGAGCATCAGCTTCCGCTGCTCGTCGGTGATCGGCGTCCCGGAAACCCAGGCCGCCTGTTGGATCATCTCGTCGGTGACCTTCGGCGCATCGGCTGCCATGGCGCGAAGCGCCCGGCCGAACACCGCGGAGCCCACACCCGCGGCGGAGAGAACCTTGAGGACTTGACGGCGGTCGACGGGCGATCGGTGCATGGCGAGTCTCCCGAGGTGGGGAGACTCTACGCCTGTTTGACCTCTTCGCGAACTTCCTCGACGGGCCGCCCGTGAGGTAACGCCCCCATCGTCTCGGCCTCGAACCAGACGTGCTCGCCCTTCTGCACGCTCTGGCCGACGCGGTACTTGAAGAGGTCGTCGTTGTGCCACATCTCGTGGAAGAGTCGGCGGACCTTCCGGCGCGCGTTGAGGCAGAAGAGATCCGCGAGCTGCGCGGCCTCGCCGGCGTGGGGGTGCTTCTCGTCGCGCATGGTGCGCACGCGCGAGATGCACGCCGCCATCGCGAAGATCTCCATCGCGATGTCCACCGTTCGGAAGAGGAACGCCTGCCGGCGCTGGAGCTTGGCCTTGTGGACGATCATCCCGTGGAAGATCTCGCGGGAAAGCTTCCGCGTGGCGCGCTCCGCGAACCGCAGGTGCGGCGCCAGTCCCTTGAAGCCGCTGTACCGGGGCCAACGGCCCCAGCCCAGCCATCGCGTCGGGTACCAGCCGGCGTAGAACAGCCCGATCCTGGGGAGAGCCGCGAGCTTCGCGCCGACCGGCTTGTCCGGGTCGATCATCGCACCCGCGACCTGGAGATGCCTGTCGACGGCCTCACGCGCCATGAACAGATGCATGATCTCGGACGAGCCTTCGAAGATCAGGTTGATGCGGTAGTCGCGCATCGCGCGCTCGACCGGGTACGGCGTCTCGCCGCGGTCCGCGAGCGACTGCTCGGTCTCGTACCCGCGCCCGCCGCGCACCTGGATCGTTTCGTCGATGATCCGCCAGCCGGTGACCGTGTTCCATTCCTTCGCCGCGGCGGCTTCGAGGCGGATGTCGTAGCCGCCCCGGTCGGCCATCCGCGACGCCAGGTCCGACACCGACTCCATCGCGAACGCGTTGGCCGCCATGTCGGCGATCTTGTGGGCGATCGCCTCGTGCTTCCCGATCGGCTGGCCCCACTGGACGCGCTCGGCGGCCCAGTTCCGGCAGGTCTCGAGAGACACCTTCGCGACGCCGGTCGTCCCCGCGGGAAGGGCGAGGCGCCCGGTGTTGAGCGTCACCAGCGCGATCTTCAGGCCCTGGCCTTCGGCGCCGATGAGGTTTTCCTTCGGGACCTTCACGTTCTCGAACGACAGGACCGCATTGGCCAGCGCCTTCAAGCCCATGAAGCGGCAGCGGCGCACGACGCGCACGCCGACTGAATCCGCCTCGACGACGAACGCGCTGATCTTCTTGGAGCCCGGGTGCCGCGCCATGACGACGAGCAGCTCGGCGATCGTGCCGTTGGTGCACCAGAGCTTCCGGCCGTTCAGGATGTAGCTCTGGCCGTCGGCCGACAGCACGGCCGTCGTCGACAGCTGCGCGGGATCCGATCCCACGCCGTCCTCGGTCAGCGCAAACGCCGAGATCGCCCCGGCCGCGCACCGCGGCAGGAAGCGGCTCTTCTGCTCCGGCGTGCCGAAGATCTTGACCGGCTGCGGAACGCCGATCGATTGATGCGCGGACAGGAGCGCCGAGATGTTGCCGTCGTAGCTTCCGAGAAGCTCCATCACGCGGCCGTATTCGACCTGGCTCAGCCCCAGCCCGCCGTACTCGACCGGGATCTTCATGCCGAACGCGCCGAGGCGCTTGAGCCCGGAGACGACCTCGGGCGGGTACTCACCCGCCGCGTCGATCTCGCCGGGGCGCACGACGTCGCGGAGAAACGTCTTCAGACGCTCGTAGAACGCGGTGAACTCCGGACGCTCGCGCATCGCGTCCGGGATGGGGCGGATGAGGTGCATCTGGAGGTTGCCGAGGAAAATCTCGCGCAGGAAGCTCGGCTCGGTCCATTCCGTCTGGCGCGCGGCTTCCGCGACGCGGAGCGATTCGCGCTCTCGATCGCTGTGGATCTTCATCGAAGCCTCATCTGCGCCCGGGAGCGTTCGTGCACCCGGTAGAATCCTCAATGTAGTGGCGCGCGGACGGCGCCGCCAGAGGAGTCTCGATGTCCTACCGACACCCTGATTTCGCCGCGCTGGGCCTGGCCAACGTGCCCGATTGCCGGTTCGTTCCGGCCCCCGGCGACACCACTCTCCCCGACGGATTCATGTCCACGACGAACTTCCCGACCTACGTCCGGATCGACGGCTCGTGGCGCATGCCGGAGAACCCGCGGATGGACTCGCACCTGGTCTGGGACCCCGGCTCGAAGCGGCTGGACGTGCGCGAGTTCCGCCTGATCCGCGCCGGCGACCTCGTCGCGGTCGCGACCAAGGAAGACGGCTCGGAGGGCGTCTTGGTCTGGGACAAGGGATTCGACGATGAGGCGGACGTCACCCAAGCCGAGGCGTTCGCCTTCATGGCGTCGGAGGTCAGCCGCGAGAAACCGGTCAATTACGACGCGATCTTCGGCAAGTTCCTGGAGAACCGCGGCGCGCTCGGCTACATCGTCTGGGTCATCGGTCCGGCGCTGGTCCATGCGCGCGGACGCGCCGCCATGGAGTGGATGATCCGCAACGGATTCGCCCACGCGGTGCTCACGGGGAATGCCGTCGGTGTGCACGACGTCGAGGCCGCGCTGTACGGCTCGACGCTCGGCATGAAGGCCGACGGCACCGGCCACGCCGGCGGCCACGTCTTCCACATGCGCGCGATCAACGACGTCAAGCGCGCGGGATCGATCCGGGCGCTGGTCGATTCGGGACGGATCAAGTCGGGAATCATGCACGCGCTGATCACCTCGGGCGTCCCTTACGTGCTCGCCGGATCGATTCGCGACGACGGCCCGCTCCCGGAGACGATCGTCGACTCGCTCGCGGCGCAGGCCTCGATGCGGGCGCACACCACGAAGGCGACCATGGTCGTGATGGTCGCGAGCGCGCTCCACAGCATCGCCGTCGGCAACATGCTCCCGACGTTCTGCGTCGCGCCCGGCGACGGCATCCGCGAGATCGCCACGATCTGCGTCGACCAGACGGAGTTCCTGGTCTCGAAGCTCAAGGACCGCGGCACGCATCAAGCCTTCGGCGTCGTCACGAACGCCCAGGACTTCATGCGACTCCTCCAGCTCGAGCTCGAAGACCGCTGTTAGGGGACACTCCCTTTTTCCACCCAAAAGGCAAATAGGGGACAGTCCCCTTTTACTTACAAATTCAATTCACCTAGAGATGAGTGTCACGAAGCGGCCCTCTGGGAGAGCGGCCGGTGCTTCCTCAAAAGGCGGCTCGGACAGCGT
>CAZYHZ010000056.1:0-30110 GCA_964647625.1 uncultured Acidobacteriota bacterium | reverse complement strand
GAACCGTCCACGGGCGTTTCGATCCCGGTCGCCGAACCCATCGCCGCGGCGGCGGTGGAGCCGGCCCCGCGTCCTCCCGTCCCGCCTCGAGGAACGAAGCTGCCTCCGGTCTGGGACGACAACTATTTCTTTGCCGCCCTTCCATCGGTTCCGGAGCCCCCGGGCGCGGCCGACGGCGACGAAGGATTCGTGCGCTACTCCGGCGGGATCACGCGGGTGACGGAGGCCGAGCCGACCGGCGATCCGTCCCCGGCACGGCGCCGCAGGCGCCGCGGCGGTCGGCGGCATCGGAAGAGTGGGCCTATCGTTCCTGGTGAAGGCTCGTCTTCGCCTTCGGAAGGAGAAGCGTCATGAGCGTCCGTGCGACGAGGCTGGCCGCGAGGTCCGCCATCTTCTCCTTCATCGTCCTGGCCGGGTTGTTCGGCTACGGCTGCGGAGGCGGCAAGAACGGCTCCTCGATCAGCGTTCAGTTCACACCGAGCTCGACCGCTCCCGCGGTCGATCTCGTCAAGCTGATCCCGAAAGCGTCCAGCGATCAGCACCTGGCGCTCGACGTCGTCATCGGCGGCCCCGACGCCTCGCTCGACCTCTACTCGTTCGCGTTCGACGTCGTCATCGGCGATCCGTCGATCGTGAAGTTCGTCAGCGGATCCGCCCTCGCCGGCAACGCGCTCGTCGCCGGAACGGGCCAGACGATCAACGTCGTCGCCGGACCGGACAGCAGCGATCCGTCGCACATCGTCGTGGGCGTGAGCAAGGCCGGCGGAGGAGCCGGCAACGGGATCTCGGGAGTGTCCGCGGTCGTGGTCGAGCTGGTGTTCGACGCCCAGAAGGCGGGCGCGACGACGCTCGCGATCGCGTCCTCGCCGGCGCCCAAGGCCCTCGACAGCTCGCTGGCGCCGATCCCCGCGGTCACGTTCGACACGGCGACGGGATCGTATGTCGCGGTGTTCAGCGGCGGCGGCTACTGAAGCGTGCGCTAAACTGCGCGGGTCCGGCCGGAGGCCCGCGTGAAGTCGCTTCTTTCCCTGTCTTTGACCGTCAACGGCGAGCCCATCGAGGCCGCGGTCGCCCCCTACAAGACGCTCCTCGAGGTGCTCCGGGAAGACCTCGGACTGACCGGCACCAAGCACGGCTGCGAGCTCGGCGAGTGCGGCGCGTGCGCGGTGCTCCTCGACGGCCAGCCGGTGCTTTCGTGCTTGATCGTCGCGGCGTCCTGCGAAGGACGCGCGGTCGCGACGGTCGAGGGGATGGCGGGATCCGACGGTCGTCTGCATCCGCTTCAAGACGCGCTGGCGGACCTGGGCGGATCGCAATGCGGCTACTGCACGCCGGGGATCCTCCTCACCGCGCAGCACCTGCTCGAGCGCAACCCCGACCCGTCCCGTGACGAGATCGCCGAGGCGCTGTCGGGGAACCTCTGCCGGTGCACGGGGTACAACCAGATCTTCGAGGCCGTCGAAGCCGCCGCCGCCAAGTGCCGCGAGGGACGATGAGCGATTCGCGGTCGCCGCGGAACACGATCGGGCGGGCGCGCCGGCGGGTCGACGGATACGCCAAGGTCACGGGCCGCACGCGGTTCGCCGACGACGTCGCGCTCCCGCGGACCGTGCACTGCAAGCTCCTGCGATCCAAGGTCCCGCACGCGATCATTCGCGGCATCGACGTCTCCCGCGCGAGGAGCCATGCGGGCGTGCTCCTGGTCCTGACCGGCGCGGATTTCCCGATCACCTTCGGCATCCTTCCTGTCTCGCAGGACGAAGACCCGCTCTGCCGCGACCGCGTGCGCTTCGTCGGCGACCCGGTCGCGGCGGTCGTCGCCCGGGACGAGGCGACCGCGACCGAAGCGCTCGATCTGATCGACGTCGACTACGAGGTCTTGCCGGCGCGCGCGACGCCGGAGGAGGCCTACGAGAATCCCGCGCCGCGCATTCACGAATACGGCGAGGAAGGCAACGTCCACAAGCGCGTGTCGTTCCAGTTCGGCGACACCGAAGAGGCGTTCTCGGGCTCGGATCACGTCTTCGAGGACGTGTTCTTCTTCCAGGGGAACACGCACCTCCCGATCGAGCAGCACGCGTCGATCGCGACGCCGGATCAGGACGGCAAGCTCACGATCTGGTCCTCGACGCAGGTGCCGCATTACCTGCATCGCGCTCTCGCGCGCGTTCTCGCCATCCCGGCCGCGCACATCCGCGTGATCGCGTGCCCGAACGGCGGGGGGTTCGGCGGGAAGACCGACCCGTTCAATCACGAGATCGTGGTCGCCAAGGCCTCGATGATCCTCGGCCGCCCGGTGAAGATCGGCCTGACGCGGGAAGAGGTCTTCTACTGCCACCGCGGGCGCCATCCGGTGCTGATGCGCTTCAAGACCGGCGTCACGAAGGACGGGACGATCACGGCGATGCACTTGAAGACGCTGATCGACGGCGGCGCGTACGGATCGTATGGCGTCGCGTCGACGTTTTACACGGGCGCGCTCCAGACCGTGACCTATCACATTCCGCGATACCGCTTCGAGGCGTGCCGCATGTTCACGAACAAGCCGCCGTGCGGACCGAAGCGCGGGCACGGCACGCCGCAGCCGCGATTCGGCCAGGAGGTGCAGCTCGACAAGATCGCCGATGCGCTGAAGCTCGATCCCGCGGACCTGAGGCTGCGCATCGTCGAGCGCCCGGACACGGTCACGGCGAACTTCATGCACGTGCAGACGATCGGCCTGCGCGAGTGCATCGAGAGCGTGGTCAAGCGCTCCGACTGGAAGAAACGCTTCCGGAAGCTGCCGCACGGGAAGGGGCTCGGGCTCGCCTGCTCGTCGTACCTGTCGGGGGCCGGGCTTCCCATCTACTGGAACAAGCTTCCTCACTCGGGCGTCCAGCTCAAGCTCGATCGCAGCGGCGGCGTCACGGTCTTCTGCGGCGCCACCGAGGTCGGGCAGGGCTCCGACGACGTCCTCGTCAACATCGTCGCGGAGATCCTGGGGATCGATCCCTTCGACATCCGCTGCGTCACGGGGGATACCGACCTCACGCCGGTCGATCTCGGCAGCTACTCGAGCCGCGTCACGCTGATGATGGGAAACGCCGCGATCCAGGCCGCCGACCGCGCGCGCGACCTCCTCGCGCAGGCGGTCTCCCGCAAGCTCGACGTTCCGGCGGGCCGCTTCGTCTTCGCGGGGAACCGGGTCTTCGATACCGAAGACGCCGAGAAGGGCGTCTCGTTCCAGGATGCCGTCATCCTCGCCGAGACGGAGTTCGGCACGCTCGGGACGACGGGTTCCTACACGCCGCCGCGCTCCCCCGCGAGGTACAAGGGCGGCGGCGTCGGGCCGTCGCCGACGTACTCGTACACCGCGTGCGTCGTCGAGGTCGACGTCGATCCGGTCACCGGCTGGGTCCACGTCCCGAAAGTGTGGATCGCGCACGACATCGGCCGGGCGCTGAACCCCGTCCTCGCCCGCGGCCAGGTCGAAGGCTCCGTTTACATGGGGCTCGGCGAGGCGCTGATGGAAGAGCAGGTCTTCCGGCGGCTGCCTCCGAGACTCTCGCACGCGCTCGTCCACAAGATCCCGTCGATCCTCGAATACAAGTCGCCGACGTCTCTCGACATGCCCGAGATCGACACCGAGCTGATCGAGAACCCCGATGCGCGCGGGCCGTTCGGCGCGAAAGAGGTCGGGCAGGGCCCGCTGCTTCCGATCATGCCCGCGATGGCCAACGCGGTGTACGACGCGGTGGGCGTGCGGATCGACGAGGTTCCGATCACGCCGGAGAAGATCGTGAAGGCTCTGGACGACAAGGCCAAGGGCGGCCCCGGCCGCTACGGGCCCCCGTCGTTTCCCGGCATTGTCTACCCCGACCCGATGATCGTCCCGCCGCCGTGGGAAGGCGGCGACGGAAACGCCGTCAACGACCCCGAGCGCAAGCGCGCCGCGAAGAAGACCTGATGCTGCGCCTCCCTCTCTTCAAGTACATGGCGCCGAAGACCGCGCACGAGGTCGCCGCGATCCTCGCCGATCACGCGCCCGGCGAGGCCATGGTGCTGGCCGGCGGGACCGACCTTCTCCCGAACATGAAGCGCCGCCAGCAGACGCCGGCGATCGTCGTCTCGCTGTCGCACGTCGACGAGCTCAAGCGGAAGGGAAACGGCGGAGGCATGGTGCTCGGGGCGGGATTGACCCTGACCGAGCTCGGAAGCGATCCGAAGGTCGGAGCGCTCTACCGCGGCCTCCATCAAGCCGCCTCGCAGGTCGCGACGCCGCACCTTCGCAACATGGGGACGCTCGGCGGAAACATCTGCCTCGACACGCGCTGCAACTACTACGACCAGTCCTACGAGTGGCGGCAGGCGATCGGGTTCTGCATGAAGAAGAGCGGCGAGACGTGCTGGGTCGCTCCGAGCTCAGACCGCTGCCTCGCGGTGTCGTCCACCGACACCGCCCCGATGCTCATCGCGCTCGGTGCGAAGGTGACGCTGCTTTCGAAGAAGGGCGGGCCGCGCGAGGTCGCGCTCTCGGATCTCTACCGAAACGACGGCATCAACTATCTGACCCGCCGGCCGGACGAGCTGCTCACCCACGTCCTGCTGCCTCCTGCCTCGGGTTGGAAGAGCGTCTACTGGAAGCTTCGGCGGCGCGGGAGCTTCGACTTCCCCGTGCTCTCGGTGGCGTCGGCGGTCAAGCTCGGTTCGGGCGGCATCGTCGACGAAGCCCGGATCGTGCTCGGCGCCGTCGCGTCCCGCCCGATCGATGCCGTGGAGGCGGCGGCCGCGCTCGTGGGCCGCAGGCTTCACGACGATGCCGTCATCGCCGCCGCGGCCGACGCCGCATTCGGCCAGGCCAAGCCGATGGACAACACCGACCTCGTCCTGCACTGGCGCAAGCGCGTGACTCGCGAGTTCGTCACGTACGCGCTGCGAGAGCTGCGCGGAGACGACATGACCGCCGTCCGCCGAAGGTATGGTCGGCAGGACCTCGTCGCAGGCCGCTAGAACGGAACCCCGTCATCGACGACCACCCCGGCGGTCGAGTCGCCGATGCCGGACGACGGCAGCTTGCTGTTCACGGTGCGTGTCTCGCTCGCCCAGATGGTGAGGAGGAGTGCCAAAAAGCCGATCGTGATTCTCGTCATCGTCGCCCCCAGCCTTCTCGGATCACAAATCCATCAACAATGCCTCCGTATCGAATGCCCTATTCGTAGCCAAAGCACGAATATAGGCATCGTACCTATTTCAACAACGTAAGCGAGTCTATAGGGATTAGGATTTATACCGATGAGGCGGTACTACATCCCGTGGTGCCGCAGCTTCCGGTAGAGCGTCGCCCGAGAAATCCCCAACAGCTCGGCCGCTTTTTTCCGGTTACCCGCCGCGGCGGCGATCGCCTGCTTGAGCTCGGATTTCTCTCCAGCCCTCAAAGAAAACTGCTGTTCGCCCTCGCGCTCAGGGAACAGGGTGCGCCGAAGCGCGGGGTCGGAGTCGATGAGCTTCGCGGTGATCGCGCGCTCCCCGGCGAGCAGTGAGAGGCGCTGAAGGGTGTTCTGCAGCTCCCTCACGTTTCCCGGCCAGACATGCCGCTCGAAGACCCCCATCGCCTCGTCGTCGACGGTGCACGGCGGGCGCCCCCGCTCGGCCGCGATCCGCTCGAGCACGTGCGCGACGAGGAGTGGGATGTCGCCGGGGCGTGAGCGCAGCGGAGGGATCTCGATCGTGAGCACCTGGAGGCGATAGAGGAGATCCAGCCGGAAGCGGCCGGCGCCGATCTCCTTCTGAAGGTCGCGGTGCGTGGCCGTGACGAGGCGCACGTCCACGGGCAGCGGCTTTTCCGCTCCTACGCGGCGGATCACCCCGTCCTCGACGACGCGAAGCAAGCGGACCTGCATCGCCGGCGACATGTCGCCCACCTCGTCGAGGAAGAGCGTCCCCCCCGTCGCCTGCTCGAACAGCCCGGGCCGGTTGCGCTCGGCTCCGGTGAACGCGCCCCGCACGTGACCGAACAACTCCGCTTCGAGCAGCGCCTCGGGGAGCGCCGCGCAGTTCTCGGCAAGGAACGGCTTGCGGCGCCGGGGCCCGTGGGCGTGGATCGCGCGCGCGACCAGCTCCTTCCCGGTGCCGCTCTCGCCGCGGATCAATACGGGTAGGTCGGTCGCTGCGACCTTCTCGATCAGACGGAAAACCGCGCGGATTCCCGGCGAGCGGCCGACCATGCGCGCGAACGACGTCCGCGCTTCCGCGGCTTCGGCGAGCTGCCGGTTCTCGCGCTCGAGCCGCGACCTCATCCGCGTGTTCTCGATCGCCAGCGCCGCCTGGTCCGCGAAGGCTTCGACGAATCGCAGGTCGTCCTGAGTGAACAGCCGGCCGTCTTTGCGGCTGTCGAGATAGACGGTCCCGATCACGCGCCCGCGCGAGCGCAGCGGGACGCACATCAACGACCGGATCTGGTACAGGCTGACGCTGGCGAGGTCGCGGAATCGGTCGTCGGTGCCGGCGTCGAGCGCGAGGAGCGATTTTCCCTGCCCCGCGGCCTCGACGATGCGCCGGCTGAAGGCCTCGGCATCGCGGACCGTCTCGCTTTCGAGGTTGCGCGAAAGGTGTACGGAGAACTCGCCTTGGCCGGGTCCTTCGCGATCCTCCCTGAGGAAGACGAGACCGCGCTCGGCATCGACCGCGCGCAGGGCGAGATCGAGGATCGTCTCGAGCAGCCGCTCGGCGTCGGGCTCGGAGTTCAGGACGCGGATCATGTCGTAGAGCGTCGCGAGGCGCGCGTCTCCGCGCCCCGGCCGCCCGTCCCGATTCTCGCGGAGCGCCGCGTAGACCGGCCGATCGAGGAAATCGGCGCGGATCGCGGCGTCTTCGATCCGCTCCGCGGCGCGCTGCAAGAGCTCGTGCCCTCGGTGCAAAGAATCGTCGGCTTCCCGTGTCTTGCCCTGTCGATCGAGCGATAGGGCGAGAACGGCCAAGGATCGCGCTTCGAACGCAAGGCTGCCGCGATCGCGCGCGATGCCGGCGGCATCCGTCGCCAGAGCGCGCGCCGCGCCCGCATCCCCGCGAACCCGATGGAACGACGATGCGGCGAGCGCCGCGCGGATCCCGATCTCCGGCTCGATGGGCGCCGTCTCCGCCGATACGAGGACCTCGTATTCCGAGCGGAGCGGCTCGAACTCGCCGACACCGTCGGGGCGGCACGTGCGCTCCATCTCGATGACGAGCGCCATGAGCAGCGCGCGGCCTTTGCGGCGCTCGCGGCAGCCGGCGAGGCTCTGCGCAAGGAGGGGCCGCGCCTCGTCGTCGGGGGCGCCGGATTCCATCAAGGCGTCGGCGAGGAGCATCCGTGTGTAGTCGACGATCTCGGGCTCGACCTGGGCCACGGGCGCCGCCAGGCTCGCGCGCAGGACCGCCGCAGCCTCTCCCGCACGGCCGCAACGGATCAGCGCATCGGCGAGCCCGCACCGGTTGACGACGATCAGGTTGTGATCGCCGAGGTGGACGGCGAGATCGGCGGCCTGCCCCGCGAGCGCGATGGCGCGATCGAGCTTGCCGGTGTCGATCGCATTGACGACCAGCTTCGACAGCGCGACCTCCTGGATGGCGAGGTGCCCGCGCGCCGCGGCCGCGATGCGAACGGCCTCGAGCAGCGCCGCCGCTTCGTCGTAACGACCGCTGCGGCCGCGCATGACGGCCAGGCCGATGCGTGCCTTGAGGTCTTGTCCCTCGCTCGGGGCGCCGGGCACGATGGCCCGGTCGTACAGCGCGATCGCCGCCGTGAAATCGCCTTCCGCGCCGGGATCCTGGAGGCGGGCCCGGCAGGCTGCGAGCGCGTGCAGCGCCTCCGCGGCACGCGGGGAATCCCCGCGCTCCTCGAAGATCGCTCTCGCCTCCGTGAGCAGCGGGATCGCCTCCGCTTCACGTCCGAGCCGCCCCAGTGCGATCCCCGCGGTCGTGCGGGCGCGGGCGAGACCCGCGGCGTCGCCTGCGCTCATCGATCGGTCGGCCGCGCGGCTCGCGACTTCGAGCGCGGCGGTGAAGCGTCCCCCCTGGGCCAGCGCAAGGGCGCGAAGGTTGAACGCCTCGATGCGGCCCGCATCATCGCCCGCGAACCGGACGGCCGCCCCGGACGCGCGGACCGCAGCCGCGTTCATCCCTGCGCGCATCAGGGATTCGCACTGCTTGCGCCGGAGCGCCGCGCGTCCTTCGCGCGTCCGGCCGAGCGTACGGAGCGCGTCGGCGTATTGAGACGCCGCGCCCGCCGGGTCGCCGGCGCGCTCGCTTCGCTCCGCCGCGCGCGCGAATTCGGCCCTCGATTTCCCCCGCTCTCCCGCCTCGCTCCACAGGAGCGCGCGCAGTGCGTGATCGTCGTCGCCCGCTTCTCCTTCGAGCAATTCCGCCGCGACACGGTGCAGCTCGCGGCGCCGCTCCGGGGCGATCGACGACAGGAGCTGATCGCCGAGCGCGCCGCTGTCCAGGAACCAGCGGCCGTCCTTCCGATACGCGAGGCCTGCTGCCACCGCCTCGTCGGACACGGCCCGCGCCGACGGTGCATCGAGCCCCGAAAGCGCCGTCGCATGACGGTCCCGGATGCGCTTGCGAAGGACGGCCAAGCACGTCAGCCATGAGACCGCGGACGGCGAGATCAGCTCGAGGCGCGCCCACGGGGCCGGCGACCGGATCGCGGCCTCGCGGCGGCCGCGCTCCCAGACGCCCTCGATGAGCAGCGACTCCGCGAGCGCGGGAGAGCCTCCGGACTCTTCGGCGAGCCACGACACCTTGTCGTCGGCGACGTCCCCCCCGCTCGCGCGCCTGGCCATCGCGCGGGCGCCGGCCTGGTCCAGCCGCGGCAGGTCGACGCGCCGGAGCGTCGGGACGGTCCCCGTCGAGCGGACGAGATCCCCGAGCACGGGGTGCGCGATCGCACCGGTGCGCAGCGCCGCCACGATCTGAACCGGCGGGGCCGCTCCCTCGCGCGCGACGCGCTGGATCATCTCGATCGTCTCCGGCGCCGCGGACTCGGTCTCGTCGATCAACGCCAGGGTCGGCTGGCGCTCTGCGGATCGACGGAGCGCAGCGAGATCGCCGTCGAAGCGCCCCAGCGCCGCGACGACGTTCCATCCACGAAGCACCGCTTCGGCTTCGAGCCAGCGAAGGATCCGCGACTTTCCGGACCCCGGTCCGCCGCAAACCCAGACGACGCGGGGTGCGCTGGACGGCGCCAGACAGCCTCTGATCTCGACGACGGTCGCTTCGCGCTCGGCCGGCGGTCCGGACAGCAGTCGCGCGGCCCGCGTGACCGCGGTCTCGGCCGGGAACGTCGTGCGGCAGGCTTCGTTCAGCCTTGCCAGCGCCTCGGCCGCGCTGGCGGGACGGCGTTCGGGCTCGGATGCCAGTAGCTCCGCGAACCAACTCGCAAGCCCGGGCGGATAGTCCGGCGGGAGCGGCGCCGGCGTCGTGGCGCGCCGGCCCGATTCGCGAACGAATGTCCCCGACGCGGATTCCACGACGTTCGCGGGCGGCGATCCGTAGACGACCTCGTGGAAGACCGCACCCAGCGCATAGAGGTCCGACCGGCGGCTGGCGGCCTGGTTCTCCAGGACCTCCGGGGCGAGATACGTCAGCGTCCCCGCCGCCGGCGCGCCGGCGGTGACCGACGACTCCGCATCGAGCACGAGCCCGAAATCCACGAGCACGAGTCGGCAGCCGAGCTTGGCCCGGTCGCGAACGAGCAGGTTCGCGGGCTTGAGATCCCGATGGAGCAGGTTCAGCTCGTGGAGAAACGCCACAGCGCGCAAGGACTCGGCGACGAGGTCCAGGAACAAGCCGGGGCCTTCGGCGCGGACGGCGTCGACGATGTTCCGGCCGGCAATGAACTCGAGCGTGAAGCGCGGCAGCCCGCTTGCCGGTGACGCATCGAATTCGACGACCTCGACGAGGTTCGGGTGATGGAGGCACGCGAGGGTGGCGAACTCGCGGCGGAACGCATCGACGTGGCGGGGCGCGTCCGCGGTGAGCAGCTCTTTCAGCGCGAGGTCGCGTCCTGGACGCTGCCGATCCTCGACGAGCGAAACGCGGCCGGCTCCGCCTTCGCCGAGAACTTTCTTGACGACATACCGATCGGGGGAGCGGTCCGTCGCTGACACGAGCGGCATTGTGCTTCAGGTGTCTCGCAAGCGAGACAGATATTTCGAACGGTCGAGCTGTCAGTGCTACTCATTGCAAACACGACAATTAACAGTTAACAGTTCACAGTTGTGTCTCGATAGTGAGACAGCGAATCGCCACTCCACGAATGACCTTACAGCGAGCTAAACACCTATCGCTCAACAACTTACACCTCGATTCAAAGGCCGATGGCACGGCGGCGCCCGTCTTGCGATAGGAGGGGTGCGGCAGGTCGTGGTCCCTGGGGGGTCGCAATCGAGCCGGTGCTGGGAGGTAGCGATGAACAAGTTGATGCTCCTGATGCTCACGGCCGGGATGATCGGGGTGGTGATCCTGACGCCGAGCGCTGTTGCGGCCCCCGCCGGGGAGTGCGTCACGGCGGTGGTGGACAGCCCCTTCCGTATTCCGGATGGACGCCTTTACCCGGCCGGGCCGCTGACCTTGTGCGACAGCGGCGCGTTCTCGCCGGTCGATACGCTTCATCGAATCGTCGTGGGTGGGTCCACCATCGGCGTGTTCCGAAGTCGGCGCCACGATGCGGAGTCCGAGCAGATGCTCGCTCCGGAAATCGTGTTCAACCGTGAATCCGACGGCAGCCTCCAGCTCATCGGATACACGGTGCCGACCTCGGGGCACGCCGTTGCTTACAGGATGCGCGGCGCGAGCGATCTGTGGCAGGCCACGGCGCGTCGTCAACCGGGCGCGGCGGTACCCGTGGCCTCGATCGTGGCCGTCGTAGCCATTCACTGACCCTGCCTTGGTCCGCAGTGCGCCATTTGGGGCGCTCGCCCCGCCGCGTTCCAACCCCCTTCGGCAACGCGGCGGGGCGCACGTTGTTATGATTCCGCGCCATGTGCGGAATCTTTTGCCTTTTCGGCATCGACAAGAACGACGCGCCGGGAGCCCGTGACCTCGCGTTGAGGCAGGCCCGCCTGCTGCGCCACCGCGGACCCGACTGGAGCGGCATGTGGTCGAGCGACCACGCGGTGATGGCGCACGAGCGGCTCGCGATCGTCGACGTCCTCCACGGCGCGCAGCCGCTGCAATCGCTGGACGGCTCGCTTCTTCTCGCGGTCAACGGCGAGATCTACAACCACAACGAAATCCGGACCGAGCTCGGCTCGCGCGACCTCTTCAAGACCGACTCCGATTGTGAGGTCATCCTGCCGCTCTACGCGCGCGAAGGGGCGAGGCTGCTCCACCGCTTGCGTGGAATGTTCGCGTTCGCGCTGTACGACACGGCGAAGGACGACTGGCTGATCGCTCGCGATCCCATCGGCATCATCCCGCTCTACGTCGGGCGGCGGAAGGACGGAAGCCTGGCCGTGGCCTCGGAGATGAAGGCTCTGGCCGGGATCTGCGAGACCGTCGAGCAATTCCCTCCCGGGCACTACCAGACGAAAAAAGACAAGGCTCCGGTCCGCTACTACGAGAAGGACTGGTTCGACGCCGGCAACGTCCCAGACCGGGACGTGTCCCCGCGGGCGATCCATGACGCGCTCTCGGATTCGGTCCACGCGCATCTGATGACGGACGTGCCGTATGGCGTCCTGCTCTCGGGCGGACTCGACTCATCGGTCATCGGCGCGCTTGCGGCAGGCTTCGCCGGGAAGCGCATCGAATCCGGCGATCGCGAAGCCGCGTGGTGGCCGCGCCTGCACTCCTTCGCGATCGGCCTTTCCGGCTCGCCGGATCTCGCCGCCGCAAAGCGGGCGGCAGAGTCGATCGGCACCGTCCACCACGGCTTCGAGTTCACGGTGCAGGAAGGCTTGGACGCGCTTCGTGACGTCATCTGGCACATCGAGTCGTTCGATACGACGACGGTCCGCGCCTCGACGCCGATGTACCTGATGGCCCGCCGGATCCGCGCCACCGGCGTCAAGATGGTCCTGTCGGGCGAAGGCTCGGACGAGATCTTCGGCGGCTACCTCTACTTCCACAAAGCGCCGAACCCGCGCGCGTTCCACGAAGAGCTGGTCCGCAAGCTGAGCCTGCTGCACCTCTACGATTGCCTCCGCGCCAACAAGTCGATGGCCGCGTGGGGCATCGAAGCCCGCGTCCCGTTCCTCGACACGCGCTTCCTCGACGTCGCGATGCGCGTCCACGCGCGGCACAAGATGGTCGCCCCGGGCAGCATGGAGAAGCGAATCTTGCGCGAGGCCTTCACCGGCGCGCTCCCCGACGAGATCCTGTGGCGCCAGAAGGAGCAGTTCTCGGACGGCGTCGGCTATTCGTGGATCGACTCGTTGAAGGCGTACGCCGAGTCTCGCGTCAGCGACGCCGAGCTCGCCGACGCCGCGAATCGCTTTCCGGTCGGGACGCCGCTCACCAAAGAGAGCTACGTCTACCGATCGATCTTCGAAGAGTTGTTTCCGTTCGCGGGCGCCGCGGCGACCGTCCCTTCAGGCCCGAGCGTGGCGTGCTCTTCGCCGGCCGCGCTCGAGTGGGATCCGTCGTTCAAGAACAACGCGGATCCGAGTGGACGGGCGGTGAAGGGCGTGCACAAGGATGCGGTCTAAACCCGCGGTATAGAGGACGGATGTCAGGCCGTCGTGTCTTCATCACCGGCGTCGGCGCGATCTCGCCTTATGGGATCGGGACGCACGCACTTCGCGACGGACTCTTCAGCGGTCGCTCCGCGGTCGGCCCGATCCGCTCCTTCGACGCGTCGCGCTTGCCATGCCGGATCGGCGGCGAAGTCGCCGTTTCGCTGACCGATCACTTCGACGAGCGCGAGCTGTCGTGGCTGAGCGTCCTCGCCGCGCAGGGCGTCATTGCGTCACGGGAAGCCCTGGCGAACGCGAAGCTGGTTGACGCGCTCCCACCGGCCGTCCGCGCTGGCGTGATCTTCGGCACGGGCTTCGGTTCGCTCGCCGAGTCAGGACCGCACTACGTCAAATGGGCCCAAATAGGAGACGCGGCCGCGCGCCCGACGACGATCCCGCAGCTCATGCTCAATGGACCTGCGGCTCAGATCTCGCGGCACCTTGCTTTGTCTGGGCCGAGCTTGACCGTCTCGACCGCGTGCAGCTCGTCGAGCAATGCGCTCGGCCTTGCTATGCGGGAGATTCGAGAGGGGCGGCAAGACGTCATGCTGGCCGGTGGCGGCGAGCACGCGCTGACGGATCTCATGCTCCTTTCCTGGTCGCGCCTGCGAGTTCTATCCGGGCGCAACGACGAGCCCGAGCGTGCGTCGAGGCCCTTCGACGTCGCGCGGGACGGCTTGGTCGTTGCCGACGCGGTCGTGATGCTCGTGCTCGAATCCGAGGAGCATCTGATGGCCCGTGACGGGCGGGCCCTCGCGGAGATCGTCGGGTACGGGAGTAATTGCGGTGCGTCGCATCTGACCGCGCCTGACGAAGAGAGCGAGGCGGCAGCCATGCGTTTGGCGCTGGACGATGCCGGCGTCGCGGGCGATGAGATCGATCTCGTGCTCGCCCACGGCACGGCGACACGGAAGAATGACGTCGCCGAAGGCCGTGCGCTTCGCGCGGCGCTCGGTGATGGAGGGTTCGCCATCAGTGCGACCAAGTCGATGACGGGGCATGCCATGGGCGCATCGGGGGCGCTCGCGGTCGCCGCGGCGACGTTCGCGCTCGAGTCGCAAATGGTCCCGCCGACGATCAATCTCGACGAGCTGGATCCTCAGTGCGAGGTGTCGGGATTCGTGCCGGTCGCGACTCCGCGGAAGATCGGGCATGCGATGGTCAACGCGTTCGCGTTCGGTGGGCACAATGCGGTGCTGATACTCCGGCGTTAGGGGACACGCCCCTTTTCCGCCCATAAGGGGACATTCGTCTTTTTCTTACAAATTCAGATTAGAGCGAGAGAGTTGTACCAAGTAACGGCCCTGCACCTCCCCCGCTCTAATCTGAATTTGTAAGAAAAAGACGAATGTCCCCTTTTAGGTGGAATTAGGGAGTGTCCCCTACCAGTCGCAGCGAAGAAAGAGTCGCAAGCGGTCGTTGTCGCGCCAGCGGCCCCAGAAGGTGGTCGAGGCGCCGTTGATCATCGCGAGCTCGCCGCCGGCGCGCAGATGCGCGGAGAGCGGAGTCGATCCCGAGAGACGGACCAGCCAGTCGAAGTCGTTGGTGCCGACGGTGGCGTCGAGCGCGGCTTGCCACTCGGTCGGGTCGCCCTTCTCGACGTGGAGAAAGAACGCGGGCAGGTACGCGAGGTCGAGAGCGGTCGGTGCGGTCGCACCGGATTTGCCGAATGCGGAGTCGCCGAATCCCCCGATCAAGCGCCAGCCCGATCGCGACCATTCGCCTTCGACTTGATAGACCGCATAGCCGTCTTCGCCGGTTTCGGGAAAGTGAAAGTAGGCGGCCTCGCCGCGCAAGACGATCGCGCCGAGGATCAGCTCGCCGTCGGCGCCGGTCGCCTCCATCTTTGCGAACTGGCGCGTGAGCGTCGTTCCGGCGAGCGTCAGTCGCGGCGCGTCGTCGAAGCCGCGGAAGTACGTGAGGCGAGCCTCGCCGCGTGAGCCGTGAATGCCGCCGCGGATCGCGGCCTGGAGGTTGTCCCACGACACCGCGGGGAATGTGCTGTCGCCCCACTCGACCGGAAAGCCTTGGGTGTCGAACCAACGGCCGCCGAGCTGCGGAAGGCGCGAGGGGGCGTAGCGCGGGATCACGGCGCCTTCGATTGAGTAGCTGCTGTGTTCCCATGCGACCGAAGCCGCCAAGGGCGATAGACGGGCTTCGTCGAGCGGGTCGGTCCAGTCGCGGGGCGCGAGGTTGTCGGTCGGATTCGCGAAGCTGGTGCGTTTCCACGTCAGGCGCTGGCGGCCCAGGACGATCGTGGTCTCGCCGGCGTGGAATCCGAGCGCGAGGTCGCGGAAGCGGAGCGGCGCACGCTTCAGGTCGCGGTCGGTTTCGTCGTAGAGCTTGTCGCGGCTGATGTCGCCGTGAGTGTCGGCGTCGAGAAGAACTGCGAGCTTGACGAAGACCCAGGGCCGGGGCCGCGCGTCGAGCGAGTACGTCCCGTGAAGCCAGCCTTGAAATTGCGGCTCGCCCTGCGCGTAGCCGTCGGCGACGATCGCGACCGAGCCGCTCTGGTCGATGGCCGAGGCCGGGGCGGAGATGACGGCGCACGCGGCCAACGCCAGGAGGGCTCGTTTCATCGCGCGTAGCGTAGCCGCGGGCTTCGAGTTGCGATACCCTCGGCTCTGCTTTGCGTGAGGGAAGGGTGACATGATGAAACGATTGATGACGATCGCGGCGCTGATGACGATCCCGACGCTGGCGTCGGCCGGTGAGATCTACGGCAAGATCACGACCGGCGGCGCGTCCGTCGGCGAGGGAACGGAAGTGTCGGCCAAGTGCGGCGCGAAGGCGTACCCGGCGGTCAAGACCGACAAGACGGGAACGTACCACCTCGTGATCAGCGAGCCCGGAAAGTGCACGGTCACGGTCACCAGCAAGGGCCAGTCCGCATCGCTCGACATCGTCTCGTACGACGAGGGCGCGCAGGCGGACATCGTCCTCGAGACGGCCGGCGGCAAGCTGAGCGCCCGCCGCAAGTAAGACTCGATGGCCGACGATCCCAAGCGCCGGGACCTCTGGGAAAAGGCGGGGGTTCTGCTGCACCCTGTCGGCGGATTGATGACGGCGCTGGCCGTAGCGTTGGTCGGCATGCGCGGGTCGCAGGTGCTCGACCGGCGGCAATCGATCGACACGAACGCGAGGCTCTATTCCGAGCTGATGAGCCGGCGCGAGGAGGCGGAATCGAGCCTCCGCAAGGACATGTTCGTGTCGATCATCTCGTCGTTCCTTCAGCCGGGGGCCGCGGATCTCGACGGGAAGATCCTCAATCTCGAGCTGCTCGCCTACAACTTCAACGAGTCGCTGAACCTCAAACCGCTGTTCATGGACATCCAGCGGCGCGTCCAGCGCTCGACCTCGCCCGACCGGAAGGACTATCTCGCGCGGATCAAGAGCGTGGCGCGAGAGACGGCGGCCAAGCAGCTCTTCTCGCTGCAGGGGCAAGGCAAGAGCTTCACGCGCTCGGTCGATTTCGACGCGCTGACGTCGGCCGGACGGGCGGGCATTCCGCTCGACCCCGAATCGGTCACCATCCGCAAGACGACCTGCCAGGTGGGGCTGCGCGTGCTTGCGGTCGACCCGGACCAGGAGCAGCTCCAGGTGCGCCTCGAGGTCAAGGCTCCCGAAGACCACCCCGAGCTGCCCGATACGAGGGCCACCTTCAACGTCGGCTTCTTCGATTTCCCGGTGATCGACAACACGCGGCTGTCGAACGGGCTGCGCTGTGCGGTGACGCTGACGAATTTCGCGCGCGGTGCGGCGGCGGACCTGACGACCGTCTGTTTTCCCGGAGAGTACGCCAGCCTCAAGGAGCGGCCGTACTACGACGAGGTGATCCAGAAGCTGCGCGACGCCAACCTGGACGACTCTACTCCGGTTTCGGGTGGACCGTCCGCATCCCCTGCACGGTAAACAACCCCGAGTCGATCTTCGGGTTGATGCGCACGTTCGCCACCGCCAGCCTCGTCACACCCGGCCGGTTGGTGTCGGTCAGCGTCCACGAGTGGACGATCGGAATTCCCGACTCGTCGCGGACGTCGCTCCCTTCGAACGTTCGCCTGAGCGCGCCCTCGACGTAGGCCTGCACGCGAATCGTGACGAAGCGGTCTTTCAGGACGTGGAAGACGAGCTTCGAGTATTGCGACTCGACGTCGGGCTTCGGGACGGCCTCGATGACGAAGCACGCCGCGCCCTCGACGGTGTCTTCACCCGTGAGCGTGTAGGCGTAGGAATCGACGTTGCGCTCTTCCATGTCTTCGTAGGTGAAGTGGGTTCCGAGGAAGCGCGTCGATTTTTCTTGCTTGGCGACGCGGCGGTCGCGATCGATGGCCGGAGCGTAGAACCACTGCTCGGCGGGCCGGCCTGCGTGAGAGACCGTCAACAGCCCGACGCCCTTGACTTCGGCGGGCTCCTGGAACTGGATCAGCCCCTTCGCGTCGGGGCCCCAGCCAAGGCGCCACGAGCGCCACGCCTTCTGCTTCGTCTTCTCCTTCTCTTCGACCGTGATGATGCCTTCGGAGTATTCGCTTACCGTCCGGCGGCGCTTGTCGACCTCGTCCATCACGGCGCGGCCGTCGCGTGGGGGTGCCGGCGCGGCGACGGCGGGGGCCACCGTGAGTGCGATGGCGAAGAGTGCGATGCGAGGGTTCACGTCGGACTCCTTACTCGAACTCGAGCGCTTCGGCCGGCGAGACGCCCAGGGCCACGCGTGCGGGATACAGCGCGGCGAGGACCGTCACCACGATGAGGAGCGGCGCCAGCGCGACGCCGAGGCCCCACGGGAACGCGTAGGGCAGCGTCCAGCCCGCGTTCGTCGCGCTGATGCTGCTGGCCGCGTACTCGATGAGGTACGAGCCGAGCCCGTAGCCGACGACGCACCCGACGATGCTGATTCCGACGGCCTCGAGGACGATCAGCGCGAACACCTGCTTTCTCTCGGTGCCGAGCGCCTTCAGGATGCCCAGCTCGCGCCGGCGCTCGGCCACGGAGATGACGAGCGTATTCGTGATCCCGAGGACCGCGACGAGCAGTGCGATCACGAGCTGGATGTAGGACAGCGCGAAGAACTGATCGAGGAGCCGGTGGATGTTCGCCTTCATCTGCGACGCGGTCATGACGAACAACCGGTCGGTCTTCCCGGCGAGGCGCGTCCGGATTTCCTTCGCGATCGCGTCCCGCGACGCCCCCGGCTCGGTCAGGATGTCGATCGTGTCGATTCCCTCGTCCTGCCAGTGGGAAAGGTAGACCGATCGGTCCATCCAAATCGTGCCTTGGTCCGAGGAATAGTCGAGAACGACCGCGACCACCGGCAGCGTGAGCGCACCGGTCGGCGTGTCGAGGGTCACGCGGTCGCCGACGCTCTTCCCGTAGATCCGCTCGAAATTGTCGGAAACCGCGATTCCCTCGCCCTTGGGAACGCGCGTGACGAGGTCGTGCCGCGTCCCCGACACCAGAGCCATCTGGAGCCGCTTGAACGTGCGCTCGAGCGGAAGCGTCGCGAGGAACGGCCGCTTCCCCTCGTACTTGAGATGGATCCCGCGGAACGGCTCGACCCAGCGCACGCCGGGGATCTCCGAGAGAATGTCGGCAAATTCCGGCGGCAGCCGGTACGCCTTGGAGAAGAATCGCTCCGAGGCCGTCACGTAAAAATCGGCGTTGATGACGCCGTTCATCCAGTGCGTGTACGACTCGCGGAAAGAGTGCGTCAGTCCGGCCAGCGTCAGCACGAACCCCAGCGACACCATCAGGGCGAGCACCGTCGCCGACGTCCGGCGCGGCGCCTGGAGCAGCGTGTCGGTCGCGATGCGCCCCTCGACGCCGAACATCCGCTCCATCAGGGGCCGCAAGAGACGGACGAGCGGCCCGATCACCGTCGGCGCGAGCAGCAGGCACGCGCCGTTGATCAGGATCATTCCGAGGATCGCGCCGTTGAAGTTGACCTTCGAGATGGTGACGACGACCGCGATCGCGGCGATCGAGACCAGCGCCCCGACGATCAACCTCGCGCGCGCGGACCCTGAGGGGGCGCGCTGGAAGCCGCCCCTCGCCAGCGCCTCGACAGGCTGCAGCCGCGCCGCCGCGAGCGCCGGGAAGAACGCCGCGGCCACAGCGCTGACGCATCCGAGAATCGCGCCGGTCGCGATCACGCGCGGATCGATGACGACCGATGCCCCCGAGTGCGTCAGCCCGTAGGCGACCTCGGTGAGCCCCGCGATGAACCGCGTCGTCACGCGCGCCAAGACGAGCCCCGCGAGCACGCCGATGAACGATCCCACCGCCCCGACGATCGCGCCTTCGACCAGGAACAGCGCCTGGATCTGCTGTCGCGAGACGCCCAGCGATCTCAGGATGCCGATCTCGCGCCGCCTGCGGATCGCCGCCACCGCGAACACGTTGAAGATGAGAAACACCGCGATGAACATCGCCTGCCACGACCCCAGGGTCAGGGTGCGGCCGAAGTTCACGATGAGGACTTCCATCTCCGCGCCGCGGCGGGACGGCGGCTCGATGCTCACTCCAGGACCGAGCGCCGCCGTCAATCGTTTCGTTCCCTCTTCGACCGAAGTCTCCGGATCGAGCACGACGTCGACGCGATCGACCAGCCTCCCGCGCGAGAACGCGAACTGCGCCGCGTAGAGGTCCATCAGCGCGATGTTCCCGCCGAACGCCGTCGCGGGCCCGTCGGGCTTGATCAGCCCGCGCACTGTGAAGGGTTTCCAGCCGTGACCGGTCTCGAGGCGGATCTTGTCGTCGAGCTTCAGTCCCTTGCGTGCGGCGAATTCCTCCGTGATGCAGATCGAATCGGGCTGCGCCAGGAATACGAGCGGGTCGTCGAGGACGTCCTCGCCGCCGAAGTCCCACGAACGGATCGACCGGTCGCCCAGGAAGTCGACGCCGAGCACCATCAGCGATTGCTCGGCCGCACCGTCGGGTCGCACGACGGCCTCGACGATCGGCTGCGCCGCCGATACGCCGGGGACCGCGCGCACGCGATCGACGATGTCGTCGGGGATGCCGGCCTCGCCCGCCGAAACCTCGAGCTGGGTCTTGCCGGCGACCTGATCGATGGTGCGCCGGAGCGAGATGCGAAGCGAGGCCGAAGACAGCTCGATCGCGATATAGACGCCGACGCCCAGCGACACGCCGGCCAGCGTCAGCAGCGTGATGACCCAGTGCTTCTTGAAGTAAGGCCACGTGACGCCTCGGAGCAGGAACCCCATGGGTCAGCTCGCCACGTCCGAGACCAGCCTGCCGTCCTGGAGCGAGAGGATGCGGTGGCACTTCGCCGCGGCGCGGGCGTCGTGCGTGACCATCACCAAGGTAGAGCCCACCTCGCCGTTGATGCGTGCCAATAGATCCAGGATCTCTCCACCCGTCCTCGAATCGAGATTGCCCGTCGGCTCGTCGGCGAGGAGAACCCTGGGCGACATCACGAGAGCGCGCGCGATCGCCACGCGCTGGCACTCGCCTCCCGACAACTCGTCGGGAAGGTGCCCCGCCCGCTGACCCAGCCCGACGAGCGTGAGCAGCGTTTGCGCCCGCTCGTCCACTTCGGCCGCGGCGCGGCGTCTCAATCTCATCGGCAGGGCGACGTTGTCGAAGGCAGAGAGCGTCGGAAGCAGGTTGAAGAACTGGAAAATGAATCCGATCTTGTCGCGGCGGACGCGCGTGAGATCGTCGTCGCCGAGCCCCGTCAGCTCGGTGCCGTCCAACCGCACCGACCCCGAGCTGGCCTGATCGAGCCCGCCGAGCAAATGCAGCAGCGTCGATTTTCCCGACCCCGACGGCCCCATCACCGCGACCATCTCGCCCGCATCGACCCGGAACGAAACACCGGCGAGCGCCGTGACGCGACGCTTCCCCTCGTACGTCTTCACCGCGCCGACGACGTCGATCATGAGCGGCGTTATGGTAGCAGCGTGAACATCGTCTTTTGCGCCATGGCGGCTGCGCTAACGCTCGCGACGGCGCTGCCGAACGCGGGTGCCGCGGTGAGCCCCGTCGAACCGCCGATCCTCGAAGAATCGGCTCTCGCCGAGGGCGGCCTCGTGCTCGTCCGCTTGGATCCGAGACACGATGCCGCCCCCGGCGCCTGCGCGTCGCTGACGGCGGACGATCTCGCGGTGTCGATCGACGGTGCGCCCGTGCGCGTCGCCGCCGTCGAGCACGTCGCCAGGCCTGACCGGCACTGGCTGCTCATCGACAGCAGCGGCAGCACGTACGTGCGCCGCGACGAAGCCAAGCGGGCCGCGGCGCGCTATGTCCGCGAAGTGATGACGCCCGGAATCGATCGCGCCGCCGTCGTGACGGTCAGCGACGAGCTGACCCTGGTTTCCGGGCCGTCGAATGACGCGGCGAGCTTGGCGTCGCGGATCGACGCAATCCCCATGGGCGGGCTCAGCGCTCTCCGCGACGGCCTCGACATGGTGCTGCGCCAGATCGCCGGCCAGCGGCGGGAGCAATTGCTCCTCTACTGGACCGACGGCGGCGACACGACGAGCCGCGGCTCGCTCGAGGACCTCCTGGCGACGATGGCTCGGGCGCCGCACGTCACCGTGTTTCCGATCCTGCTCCTGCCGTCCCACGGCCTGCCTCTGTCCGTCGACAACATGTTCCTCTCCGAGATCGCGCGTCGATCCGGAGGCGAAGTCCTGCTGTCGAATGACCGGCAGTGGCTCGACCGCCTGCGCGGCTGGATCGAGCGGCGCTTTCTCGTGGGGCTTGCGATCCCGGAAGGAACCCCCAAGGGGCGGGTCTCGATCGCACTCCGGGGAAACGCCTGCGAGTTGACCGTCCTGCGCGATCCGTTTGCGGACGCACCGGCCGTCGCGGGCGGAGCCCTCGACGCGCCCCGGTCCTGGGCGCACCGGCACGCGCGTGCACGAATGGCCGACGATGCGGCCTGCGTGTCGGGACCCGATGACGAGAGCTGGACGTGGCCGTGGACCGACGAGGGCAAAGCCCTGTCCGGCTGCGCGCTGGACGATTCGCGCCCGCCGAGGCGGCCGGCGGCCCGCCGACTGAGCATCGCGGCTCCTCCCGTGCGATCCCTGCCGTCATCGTTCGAAGACGCGCTGCTCGGTGCGAACCCGCCGGCGGTCATCTCGGGCGAGGCGTTGCTCGTGACCCGGGCGCGCATCGCGACGTCTCTGTTCGCGCACAGAAACGACTATCGCGAGTTCGCGCTCGCTGCGCTGGCGAGGCGCGGCGAAGACGACATCACCGCGATCGCCGCCGACCTCAGGCGAACCTACCCCGAGCTTCCGGCGGACCGGGCCGATCGCATCGCCCGCGCTTCGCGAGCCGGCCGGCGCGCGCTCGAGTCCGTCGAGGCGCCGACCGACGCCGATCTCGCCGACGTCCTGACGGCCTGGATCTCGGACATCCCGGCGAAAGACGTTTTCATCCGGTGGGAGCGCCGGTTGATCGACTCGCTCATCGCGAACGGCGCCGACAAGGATGTCGATCGCGAATGGAGCACGCATCGAGCCCGCTTCGTCGCGTCGAGCGGCCCGAAAACTCTGGCGCCGCTCGTTCTCGTGAAGGACGGGGGTGTGATCGGGTTCCACCGAATCGTCCTGCCCGATCCGGACCGAGATTACTCGCTCGGCGATCCCGAGGATCGGATTCCGCGCTGGCCCATCGCGTTGCGTCTCGTTGAGCGAACGGCAGCAAGGTCGAGCGTGGGCGGACTTCTACGCGAGGGCGGCTACCGGGCGACATCGATCGCGGAGGAGCCTGCCGGGATCGCCGCCACGTCCTCGTCCGGAGAGCCGTATCGAAAGTCTCACGTTGTGGTCACGCTCGAAGCGCCGGGAAGCCGGCGTGCCGTCCTCGATGCGACCCTCCGCGCGGCCGACGACGGTTCGGTATCGATCGTCCGGCTGGCGGCCACGGTGACCGGGGACGTCACGCTGGATGCTGCATTGAATCCGGACGCGCCTCCCGCGAAGTGACCAGATACGCGATCACGCCGGTCGATCCGACGAGGAACGCAAGCTCGAGCGGAAGCACGGGCGAGCGCTGCCAGAGGACGCCGCCGAGCAGCCCGGCGGGAACGACGAGAAGATTTCGGATCGTGTAATACACGCCGACCGATCGTCCGCGGTGCGCGGGCGCCGAGAGGTCGACGATGAGCGACTTTCTCGCCGGCTCCCCCATCTCCTTCATCCCCCCGATCAGAAACGCGGCAACCAGGGCCGGGAAGGTCGTCGACATTCGGACCGCGAGCGGAAACGCCGCGAAGCACGCGAACGTCGCTGCGACGAGCGGTCTACGGCCGGACAGATCGGCGAGCTTGCCCATCGGGAGATACAGCGCGACGGAGAGCGCCTGCTGGATCGCGTAAAGCACGCCGAAACGGGCCGCCGAAAAACCCAATGGCCCGGTGACGAACAGCACGATGAACGACGCCGCGATCCCCTCGCCGATCCTCACCAGGCAGTCGGCGAGTAGAAGCCGCTTCAACGAAGGCGCCATGCCCCGCCAGATGTCCAGGAACGACGACCCGTCGCCGGGCCCCACCCGCGGGTCGTCTTTGCGAAATCCGCGGGCCTGCGCGAGGAGGACGCATGTCGCGAGGACGACCGCGACGCCCAGGGCCACGCGCATCCCCGCTCGCACGCCGAGCGCGACGATCAATGCCCCGCCGATCGGAGCGCCGATGATGCGCGGGATGCGCACGAGGATCGATTGCACGGCGAACGCGATGGATCGCTTTCCCGAAGGCAGCGCGTCGCCGATCACCGCGAAGGTCGCCGGAAACGCTCCGGACTTCCACGCCATCACCAGGAAGACTCCGGCGAGCGCGACGCCCCAGTGCCCCGCGACCGCATACGTCGCATATCCCGCGATCGCGATCGCGGTGAAGAGCATCAGGGTGCGCTTCCGGCCGAAACGATCGGTGAGCCATCCCCCGGGGTACTGGTAGAGCCCGTCGAGAAGATCGCGGATCGAAGCGAATGCACCGATGACGGCACCGCTCGCACCCAGCGCCGCTAGGTAGTTCGGGAGGAAGACCAGCCAGAGCTCTTCGCCGACCGCGATGCCGAACACGCTGGCTGCGAGGACCGCGACGTTGCGC
The DNA here is from genome assembly GCA_964647625.1 of uncultured Acidobacteriota bacterium. Lineage (GTDB taxonomy): Bacteria > Acidobacteriota > Polarisedimenticolia > Polarisedimenticolales > DASRJG01 > DASRJG01. The sequence continues at coordinate 6,332 of CAZYHZ010000056.1, read as the reverse complement.
TCGAGGCCGAGACGGGCCGGCTTCATGATCCGCATCACCGCGTCGCGATTCTACCCGATCGCCTATCTGAGCTCTCTCCTCCGGAGGGCGCGATGCCGTTCGAACACGGTGAGAATCTCAACTCGCATCGCGACGCGTCGGTAAACGATGCGGCAGTCGTCCACGACGAGCTCCCGCAGCCCGGCCTGAGGGACTTCTTGTAGGGTTCGCCCACGATCGGGATGTCTCGACAGGGCGTCGCCCGCTCGGTCCAAACGACGGTTACGCGCGAGGGCTCTTCGCGCGACGCGCACGGATCAATTTGCGAAGCGTTGCCGTGTCGACCGTCCGCCCGGCTTCGGCGTCGGCCCATCCCGCGGCGATCGATTCGAAGAACCTCTGCCGCTCCTGGATCCGGTCGAACACCTTGGGCGATACCAGCACGCCGGCAGGGCGCCCGTTTTGCGTTATGACCATGGGCTGACCTGATTCCTCCAGGCGCTTCAAGAGTTTGGCCGCTTGCGCCTTGAATTCCCCGAGCGGCACGATACCCTCGGAGATTTGGACTTCTTTCATGATGCCTCCTGTTCGATAACGGACCAAATGTCGTCTGAATTCGGTCCATCGTCGAGCCGGCATCCGGGAGGAGTCCCCGACGATAGCTCGTCCCTCAGTGCGTGCGAACGAGGGCGCCCGCGGGTCAGGTTTCCAATGGGGAACGGTAGGCGGTCAGGCCGGCTCCGGCCACACTCCGACGGAGCTTCCGACCCACTCGAGGCCCTTGTTGTGGTCGACGCCGTGGATCTTGCCGCGAGACAGGCGGACCATGTTGATCGCCAGCGTGTAATCGGGCGCCTCGTCGGGCTTCAGGAACAGCATGCGCATCTCGGCCTTGACGCCGGTGCCGTCGGGGGCGATCAGGGCGGGCGCGTAGTCGACGCGCTCCTGGAGGATCCACTGCGAGCGCTCGGCCCGCGGGATCGATTCGAGCGCATCGGGCGTAAGATCGGGATTGACGCCGGTGCCGGCGAACGAAAAGAGGGGCTTGAGGATGTAATCCGAGCACCGCTCGGGAGTGCCATCGACGTCGGAGACGTAGCGCGTCTTCGGGGCGTACGGGTGGTCGATTCGCGTGAGCGAATCCTTGGACCAGATCCAGTACCAGTTCGGGTGGCACACCCACGTGACCGCGAGGTCGTCGTGCCAGTCGAACGGAAGCTTCACGGCGCGCTTTTCGAGCTCGTCGAACACGATGCGGTTGTAGATGCGGCTGACGGGGACGAGCCGGCCGTCCTTCGGCGCGAAGAGGCGGCGTCCTTCGCGGCGCAGCGTCAGGGCATCGACACTGCGCACCCCGAGGAGCCGGCGCGTCGCGTGGAAGTCCGGGCGCGTCTTCTGCTCTTCGGGATGGAGATCGAGCAGGATCACCTCGTCGGGGTCGGCATCCCCGACCACCGTCTTTCGCAGGAGATCGAGGTAAGTGGTCCGCCCTCCGCTCATGAAGAGCGGCGTGAAGTGTTTCGGCATGCCGGGGAGCGTCGAAGCGACCTCGCTCCAGATCTCGGCTTGGAGCAGCTGCATCCCGTAGAGCGACGGAAACCCTTGCAGCTCGATGAGCCGCGGAGCGAGCGTGCCGTCGGCCTCACGCACGATGGCGAGGTCGATGGCGACGCATTGCGGCAGCGCCGCGTCGTTCGGCGCGTGGAAGCGCTCGGGGATCGCGCGGCGGCCGGCGGCGATCATGTCCGGCCGCTTCAGGATCTCGAGGATCTCGCCGGCGCCTTTGGCGAGCTTCGCGCGGAGGTCGGCCGGAACGAACAGCGGCGTCTCGGCGATGCGGAAGCCGTAGGACGGCTCTTCGAGGCGTTTTTCCATGAGCGCGCAGACGCGCCGGTAGACGGCATCCGTGTAGCTTGCGTTGAACAGGGCGCGGAGGTTTTGGTCCACGAAGGGTCCGGCGTCGTCAGGCGAGCCCGTGCTCGGTTTCGGCGGCGACGTAGTCCATCACGGCGCGGAGGTCGTTGGTGGCGTGATAGACCGCGAGCTGCCGCTCGGCGCCGGTTCCGGCCTCGATGATCTTTCGCACGTACTGAATCTGGTCGCGCGTCCCCAGATCGTCAACCACGTCATCCACGAACTCGAGCAGCTCGTCGAGCAGCGCGGTGTACGGAACTTCCTTCTGGAGCCCGAAATCGATCAGCAGGCCGCGGACGCCCCACCGGGCGGCGCGCCACTTGTTCTCCATGATCAGCGAGCGCCGGTACGGCCGGAACGTCAGGTTGCGGGACCGGAGCCACCAGAGCTTCGCCGTGATCGCCTGGAAGAGCGCCGCGATCGTGATCGTCTCTTCGGCCCGCAGCGGGATGTCGCAGATGCGGTATTCGAGCGTGTTGTAGACGTGGTGCGGCCTCACGTCCCACCAGATCTGGCCGCCGTCGATGATGCAGTTGGTCTTGACGAGAAGCTCGACGAACTTTTCGTACTCGCCCCAGCCGGTGAAGTAGTCGGGAATGTTCGTCCGCGGGAACTTGTCGAAGACCTTGCACCGGTACGACATCCAGCCGGTGTCGCGGCCCAGCCAGAACGGCGAGTTGACCGACAGCGCGAGGATGTGCGGCAGGAAGTACCGCGCCTGGTTCATGATCTGGATCTGGTGCTCCCGGTCCTCGACCCCGACGTGAACGTGGAGCCCGAAGATGAGGTTCGCGCGCGCGACCATCTGGAGGTCGGAGAGCAGCCGCTCGTAGCGCTGATTGCCGGAGCTGATCCCGACGTTGCCCCAGTGCGTGAACGGATGCGTGCCCGCCGCCGCGACCCGCAGGCCGTTCTCGCGCGCGAGCGCGCACAGCGACGCGCGCTGGGCGATGATCTCGGTGCGCGCCTCGGCGATCGTCCGGCAGACGCCGGTGCCGACCTCGACGACGGGCTGGTGCAATTCGGGCTTGAGCTTTCCGGACAGCGGGCCGTGGCCCTGCGAGAAGATCCTCGCAACGTGGGAGCGCAGCTCGCGGGATTCCGGGTCGATGACCTGGAATTCTTCTTCGATGCCCACGGTGAGGCTGGGACGCTGCATGCGCTACGCCTTGACGGCGGCCCCCTTCATGCGCTCGGGCCAGTTGCCCGCCAGCTCGACCGGCCGGGGGTTTTCTGCGCGGTCGATGAGCATGTCGCCGACCGCCTTCAGGATCCAGTCGAAGTTGTCCTGGCCGATCGAGAACAGGTCGCAGTCGGGGGCGGGGTTCATGAAATCGATCGCGTACGGGATGCCGTCGCGAAGCGCGAACTCGATCGTGTTGAGGTCGTAGCCCAGCGAGCGGCACAGCGCGAGGCAGTCCCCTTCGATCCGGCGGAGCAGCTTCGGCTCGGCGGGCTCGGGCGTCCGCACGTACCGGTTCTCGAACGACGCGCGCGGGTCGTAGCGCATGACCCGCACGTGGCGCCGCCCGACGCAGTAGCACCGGAAGTACTCGGTGAAGTCGATCGCCTCTTGCGCCATCATCGACAGCGTCCCCGTGCGGTCGTACGCGCGGAAGAACGACGCGCGGTCATCGACCTTGTAGACGTCGCGCCAGCCCCCGCCGTCGGCCGGCTTCATGAAGATCGGGAAGCCGAGATAGCTGAAGACCCCCTCCCAGTCGACGGGGTAGATGAGGTTCGAGAACGTCTCGGCCTTCGTGTTCGGCGGGTGCTCCTTGTGGGGAAGCAGCACGGTCCGGGGGACGGCGACGCCGCACGCCTGGGCCACGACGTTGTTGAAGTACTTGTCGTCGCAGCTCCACCAGAACGGGTTGTTGACGACCTGGACGCCCGAGGCGGCGGCCTGCTTCAGATAGGTCCGGTAGAACGGAACCTCGTGGCTGATGCGGTCGAGGATGACGTCATAGTCCGCCGGGACGTCCTGACGGAGCGGCCCGACCTTGCAGGGCTCGGCCACGACCCGGCCGGCCGCTCTGCGGTTGATGTCTTCGGCGAGCGCGGGCGGAAACGACCGTTCCTGCCCGTACAGGATTCCGATTCGCTTGGGCAATTTGACCTCTCCCGTAGAATGGCGGGTCACTTTATCCGAATCGCGGCCTCGCCTTCAAGGCGGGCCGCTCGGGGAGGCGCCTCGATGCATCGTGAGTATCACCGCTGGCATTCTCCGTCGCTCGGCCGCGACATGGAGCTGCTCTGGTACGGGAACTACGGGCGGCCGCTCCTGGCGTTCCCGACCTCGCTCGGAAGCTGCTCGCAGAACGAGGACATGGGGCTCCTGCGGTCGCTGTCGGACAAGATCGACTCCGGGCAGGTGCAGGTCTGCTGCGTCGACGCGATCGACGCCGAGTGCTGGTACGCCGACGGCGCGCATCCGGCGTGGAAGGTCCACCGGTACAAGCAGCTCGATGCGTACCTCATCAACGAGGTCGTCCCGATGGTCCGCGCCAAGGCCGGCCGCGACGACCTGATGACGTTCGGCGCGTCGTCGGGGGCGCTCCACGCCGTGAACTTCGCCGGCCGGCATCCCGAGGCGGTCTCGCGCGTGATCTCGTTCTCGGGGCTGTACGACATCCACCGCTTCCTTCACGGATACTGGGACGACGACTGCTACTTCAATTGCCCCAGCGCGTACTTCCCGAACCTGCCCTCGCACGAGGCCGACCGCATGAAGCACATCGGCTGGGTCGTCGCCACGGGCGAGCACGACCATCTCGTGCAGGCCAACCGCGAATTCGCCGCGATCCTCGGCGGGAAGGGCCTCAACGTCTACTCGGAGTTCTGGGGCGGCGTTTTCGGACACGACTGGAATTTCTGGAACGAGCACCTGCGCCGCTTCGTGCCGTAGAATCCAACGTCACACGGGAGGCCGACCGCCATGATGTCCGACACCATCTCGAAAGCGATCAACGAGCAGATCCACGCCGAGCTGACGGCGTCTTACAGCTATCTCGCGATGGCGGCGTACTGCGACCGGAGCAGCTTCGTCGGGGCGGCGCGATGGCTCCGGCTCCAGAGCCAGGAAGAATACGGCCATGCGATGCGCCTGCTCGATTTCATGCTGGCCCGCCATGCGCCCGTCGTGCTCTCGGATCTGGCGCGGCCGAAGATCGACTACGGGTCCCTGCTCGACGTGTTCGAGACCGCCTACAAGCAAGAGCAGTCCGTCAGCGCCCAGATCGAAGCTCTCTACGAGCTGACGTTCAAGGAGAAGGCGTACACCGCGGTCGTCCAGCTCGAGTGGTTCTTGACCGAGCAGGTCGAGGAAGAAAAGACCTGCCGCGACATCGTGACGAAGCTCAAGCTGATCGCCGGCGATCCCGCCTCGACGCTCGAGATCGATCGCGAGCTCGGCGCGCGGGTTCCGGGGGCGGGCGGCGAATAGGGGACAGTCCCCTATTCCGGTGCGCGACGCAGCGCCGCTTCCATCACCGGCTCGGGGATGCCGGCTTTCTTCCAGGCCACGAGATCGTTCGCGGAGAACGCGGACGACAGGATCTGCTGCGACACGTAGCTGACGAGCACCTGGGTACCGAGCTGCTGCTTCCGCAGCTTCGTCACGTCGTCGAGGAGCTGGGCCGGGGTCTTCCCCGGGGCCACGGCGACCGCCTTGCCGTGCGGTGCCGGATGCGCTTCGGGCTTCTGCGCGATGTGCACCGTCTCGACGGGCGCCGCCTGCGGGGCCGCCGCGACCCACGCCTCTTGGAGCTTGGCATCGCCGGCCATCACGACGGCCGCGCTCTGGAGCGCGTCCGCGAGCACCTCTTCGCAATTGATGGGGTTGCGCCAGCGGCCCTTGGTCTTCCCCGTCCCGAGCGCGGTCCCCGAGGCGAACACGTGGCCCGCGCGGTCCATCAGCGTCCACGGAAGCTGAACCTCGGACGTGAACTGCGATCCGTAGATCGCGTGCGTCTCCTTGACGTGGAAGCGCGTGACCTTGACCGCGAGCACCAGGTTCGAATGCTCGTCGACCTGGATCCCCCACGTCGCGAAGCGATCGGACAGGGTGGTCTTCAGGTACGTCGGCAGGAATCCGGCGTAGCGGATGCGGAATGTGTCGTCCTTCCATCCGGTGCCTTCGCCGATGAGATCGCGCGTCGGTACCTGGCGGACGTCCTCGATCGCCACGGCAACCGGCCGGTTCGAGACGCCCTCTTCGATCTTGGCGGAAACCTTTGCCGGGTTCTGCGTCGGGATGAACTTCAGCGGGATGACCAGGTCGTCGCCGGCCCGGGCCGCACACGACAAGACCGCCCCCACGATGAACAGCATGGTTTTCGAGCGCATGACGCCTCCCTTTCACCGAGGCGTCTTGCAAAATAGGGGACACTCCCCTTTTCCAACCAAAACTTCTTTAAATAGGGGACAGTCCCCTTTTT
>CAZYHZ010000055.1:0-30187 GCA_964647625.1 uncultured Acidobacteriota bacterium | reverse complement strand
ACTGAAAGCGCGATGCTTTCGTCACGCTTGGTGGAGGCGGCGGGAATCGAACCCGCGTCCGAAAAGGTTCGTACGAGAGCTTCTACACGCTTAGCCGTCTGGTTTTTTTATCTCGCCGCGCTCCCGCTCAGCGGCAAATGGGAGCGAAGCCAGCCCGTGAGTTTCGCTCATCGGCTACGGGCGTCGCCGGGGAGCTATCCCGAATTATCGTCGCCTCGTTAGATCGCCTCGGGCGGGCCATCTAGGAGACGTCGCAGCTTAAGCTGCGAAGGCCAGCGAGTTATCGTTGGCTGTGTTTAGATCCGCCTGGTTTATCGAGGTAGCGGGCCTCGGCGTGCTACTCGCGCCTCTTCCTTTCCGTCGAAACCAAGTTCGCCCCCATGGCGACCCGGAAATTTCATTGTTGGCACCCGCCGAACGACGCGTCAAGCCAGCAACAAGAAAAACGCGGGGCTTCATTGGGAATCTCTCTTTATGATTGTCCGGTGTCGCCGGAGGGGCGACGACGTTTCCGAGCCGCGAGGACTGTGGACAAAGGCCACACAATTCTGCTGATCGACTCCGAGCCCGAGGGTGTGCCTCAGTTCACCGGTCCGTTGGCCGCCGCGGGATATACGGTTGAGGTCGCGAGCAGCGGCAAGGCCGGGCTGGAGGCGTTCGTCCGTCTGGAGCCCGCGCTCGTTCTCGTCGATGCCTCGCTTCCCATAAAGCACGGTTTCGAGGTCTGCCAAGATCTGAAGCGGACCGACCACGGGCAACGCACTCCCGTCATCATCACGACGAGTGTGTACAAGGGTGCGGACTACCGGACATTTGCGTTGCAGGTCTATCGATGCGACGAATTCCTCGAAAAACCGGTCACGGCGGAGAGGCTGCTCGAGGTCGTCAACGGCTTCCTTGGTCCTGCCCCCGTTGGAGATTCGACGGCGGTACGCGTATCGAGGTCGGCTGCCGCCACGGCTTCTGAATTCGCGGCGCATGGACGGACGGCGTCTCCCGCTCCCGCGGGCACCACGACGCTCGAGCCGCCTCCGGGAATCGCTGCCTCCGAGATGGCAGCGGCGAAACGTCGATCGGAGGCCCCGATCGGCGAGCCGAACGCGCGCACGCTTCCGTCCGATCAGGCGCCGATCCCGCCGGTCTTGGCTTCAACGCCGGCCCGCTCCGATAACATCCCTGCGAAGGCTTCCGTCCCACGGCGGCGCGGAGCCCCCGGGTGGCTGTGGGCCGCGGCCGTCGTCGTGACCGGCGTGGGTTCGTATCTCGTCGTCGTGAAGCGCGGCGCCGCGCCGGGCGTCGCCACCCTTCCCATCGTCCATCGTGCGACGACGAGCACCTCGGTGGCGGCTCCGGCGCCGGCCCCTGCGGCGTCGGCCGCGCTCGCCCCGAGTGCCTCGCAGCCCGCGAAGACGACGAGCCGACCGGCGAAACCGCTCCCGCCGCCCAAGGTCCGGCGGGCTCCTGTGCCCGCGACGAGCGCATTGGTCTACCGGCCGCCGACGGCGCCGCAAACGTCCGGTCCCCCCGCGCCGAGTCCGGTCCCGGCCACGACGAGCGACCCTTCGCCCTCGGAAAAACCGGCGGCTGTCGAGCCGACCACCGGACCCGCGACGGCCGCGTCGTCGGCACCCCCCGCGACTGCGACAGGCGCTCTCGATGGAGCCGCGACGATCGCTCCGGGCACGCTGATTCCGATCGACGAGGCCGATCTCGTTCCGGTCCGTGTCCAGTCCCCGCCGCCCGTTTATTCGGATGCGGCAAAGCAGCTCGGGTTGCACGGCACGGTGTTCATGAACGTGCTCGTGAACGAGCGGGGCACGGTGGACAACGTGGTGCTCGTCTCGGGAATTTCCGGTGCGGACGTCAACGATTCGGCGATGCGCGCCGCGCGCACGTGGTTGTATCGGCCGGCGCTCAAGCAGGGCGTTCCCGTGAAGGTGTGGACGTCGGAGAGGATCGAGTTCTAGCGCCGAGCGTCGCGCAGTGCGATTCGTGAGATCATCCGCCGCGGTGCGATCCAACCAGAGGAGCTACCCATGAGACGAATCGGTTTACTGGCGGTGGTGTGCGGAGTCGTCCTGCTGGCGTTGCCGGCGCTGGCGCAGGATCCGGTCAAGGTGGATCCGAAGCATTACAAGGTGGAATTCGAAAACGATCAGATTCGCGTGCTCCGGGTCCATTACGACGCCCATGACAAGTCGGTCATGCACCACCATCCGGACTCGTTCGCGGTCTTCCTCACGGACGGCCATGCGGTGTTTCACATGCCCGACGGAAAAACCGTCGATGCGCCGATCAAGGCGGGCACGACTCAATGGAGCACCGCAGGGACGCACAATCCGGAAAACGTGGGCGACGCTCCGTTCGACCTGCTAGTCGTCGAGATGAAGCACCACACCGGCGCCGCCAAACCGAAGTCCAAGTAGGCCACGGCGGGCCGAAGGCCCCGATCAGCTCACACCGAATGCCGACGCTGCTTGTGTTCATCGATGGTATCGGCATCGGCCGGGACGATCCCGACGAGAACCCGTTCGCGGCGCCGGGAATCGTGCACCTTGCGCCGCTCACAGGACGGTCGCCGGGCGACGGCGCCGCGTTCCGTGCGCTCGACGCGACGCTCGGCATCCCGGGGCTGCCCCAGTCCGCAACCGGCCAGACGACGCTCTTCACGGGGGTGAATGCGGCGAACGCGATCGGCGCCCATCATCCGGGGCTTCCGGGGCCGACACTCCAGGCGATCCTTCGAAGAGACTCGATGTTCTCGAAGCTCGTGGCGATCGGCGCGCGGCCGACGTTCGCGAACGGCTTCCCTCGGGCGTATCTCGGGGCCCGGCGGCGGTTCGGCGCGACGACGCACATGGTACTCGCGTCGGGGGTCGGGCTTCGAATGTTCGAGGACGATGACGACGGCGCGCTGTCGCACGACTTCAGCGGCGACTGGATGCGTGCGCGCGGAATTCCGGTGAAGCCGCGTTCGGCGATCGAGGCGGCGCGCGTGCTCGACCGGCTGCTCGCGTCGCACGATCTCGTCCTCTACGAGTACTTCCTGACCGATTTCATCGCGCACCGCGGCACGCGCGAGCAGCGCTTCGAACAGGCGGCGCGTGTCGAGGCGCTGATCGACGCTCTACTTTCGACCGTCGACCTGGCTGCGCATCGAATCGTCGTCGTGAGCGATCACGGGAATCTCGAGGAAGCGAGCCACACGCGGCACACGTTGAACGACGTGCCGCTCCTCGCGTGGGGGCGCGCGGCGTCGGGACTCGTCGATGCGGTCCCGGAGATGCCCGCCTTGACGCCCGCCCTCTTGGAGAATTGAAAGAAAAAGGGGACTGTCCCCTTTTTCTCAGATGAGGCGGGTGCCGAGCGTTTGAAGGATGCCGAGGATGCGCGCGGGCGCGAGGCCGAGGTAGAGGACGGCGGCAGCCGAGATGGCGAGGACGATGCCGAGGCTCGGCGCCAGCGGCGATGGGATCGCGGCGTCGGGCTCGGGCTCCTTGAACCACATCGTCAGGATGACCGAGAGGTAGTAGTACGCGGCGATCACCGTGTTCAGCGAGCCGAGGATCGCAAGCATCCACTGCTTCGAGTGAACGGCCGCCTGGAAGATCATGTACTTGCCGAGGAAGCCGCCGGTCGCCGGGACACCGGCCATGGAGAGAAGGAAGATCGTCATCGCGACCGCGAGGAACGGCCGGCGCAGACCGAGGCCCGCCCACGACGTCAGGAAATCGTAGCCTTTCTCTTCGGCGTGATCGCCGCTGCCGACCGCGGCGGCGACGCCGAAGGCGCCGATCGTCCCGAACACGTACGACGTCAGGTAGAAGAGGATCGCCTTGACCCCGAACTCCGGCAGGCAGACGAGCGCGATCAGCAGGTAGCCCGCGTGGGCGATCGACGAGAACGCGAGCAGCCGCTTGATGTTCGTCTGCGCGAGCGCGATCAGGTTGGCGATCGTCATCGTCGCGACGGAGAGCCACGTGATGATCGGAATCCACGCGTCGCCCCGTTCGCCGATCGCGCCGACGAGAACGCGGATCAAGGCGGCGAAGGCGACGGTCTTGGTCGCCGCGGCCATGAACGCCGTGACGTTCGTCGGCGCCCCGGTATAAACGTCGGGCACCCACTGGTGGAAGGGCACGATCGCGATCTTGAAGCCGAGGCCGACGATGACGAGCCCGAGCCCCATCCAGAACATCGGCGGCGCCTTCGGGCCGACCGCGACGGCGATCTCGGCGAGATCGAGGGTGCCGGCGCTGCCGAAGATCAGCGCCAGACCGTAGACGAGGAAGCCCGACGAGAACGCCCCGAGCAGGAAGTATTTCAGCGCGGCCTCGATCGCGCGGATGCGGCCGCGTGTCAGCCCGCACAGGACGTACAGCGAGAGCGAGAACACCTCGAGCCCGATCAGGAGCATGACGAGGTTGGTCGTCTCGAGCATCGACACCATGCCCGCGAGCGCGAACAGCATCAGCGCGTAGAACTCGCCGGGATCGGCGCCTTCACGCTCGAGGAAACTCGCCGAGAACAGGAGCGTCATGGCTCCGGCGGCGAGGACCAGGATCGAGAGGTACACGCCGAAGCGGTCGAGATGCACCATGCCGTAGGCGGTGACCGCGGGCGCGATGCCGAGGCCGTTCCACTGCATGACCGCCGCCCCGCCGGCGAGCAGGACGCCGAGAAGCGACATGGACTGGAGGCTGACGAGGCCCCGCTCGCCGCCCCGGAGGAACGGCGAGAACAGGAGCACGAGAATCCCCCAGCCCGCGAGGATCGCGACCGGGAACACGAGGGAGAGCTGCAGCTCGGTCATCGTCAGATTCTCGCGAGCGCCAGAAGGATGGCCACGACGCCCATCAGGAACAAGAGCGCGTAGTTGCGGACGTAGCCGGTCTGGAACAGCTTGAGGAGCTGGCCGACGATGTCGGTGACGATCGCGGACGCGTTGACGATGCCGTCGACGACGTACCGGTCGAACCCGGCGAAGAACCGGGAGATCGCGTAGAACGGCTTGATGATTGCGGCGTCGTACAGCTCGTCGACCCAGTACAGGTTCCGCCAGAGCGAATAGATCGGGCGGAAGCGATCTGCGATGACGCCGGCCAGTCCCTCGCGCCGGCGGTAGATCACGAAGGCGATGCCGATTCCGGTGACCGCGATGGCGAGCGCGGCGGTCATCAAGGCGAGCTCGATCCCTGCGCCGTGGGCGCCGCCCTCGGTCACTTCGACGAGCGGCTCCGCCACCGCGGGCGCAAGCCAGTGCTCGAAGGCGTTGACGTCGTGGCCGAAGAGCGTCGAGCCCAGGACCTTGGGAATGCCGATCCATCCGCCGACGATCGAGAGCCCTGCGAGGATCATGAGCGGAACCGTCATCGCCGGGGGTGATTCGTGCGCGTGGTCGAACGTGTGATGGTCGCCGCGGTAGTGACCGTAAAACACGAGGAACGTCAGGCGGAACATGTAAAAAGCGGTCAGTCCGGCGGACAGCGCGAGCACGGCCCAGACGGCCTTGCTGCCCGACGACCACGCGCCCCAGAGGATCTCGTCCTTCGAGAAGAACCCGGCGAGCGGGACGATGCCCGCGATCGCGAGCGTCGCCGTCATGAAGGTGGCGAAGGTGATGGGCAGCTTCGACTTCAGGCCTCCCATCCTCGTGATGTCCTGCTCGCCGTGCTGGCCGTGGATCACGCTTCCGGCGCCGAGGAACAAGAGCGCCTTGAAGAACGCGTGCGTCATCAGGTGGAAGATCGCGGCGACCCATGCGCCGACGCCGGCGGCCGCGAACATGTAGCCCAGCTGGCTGACCGTCGAGTACGCCAGGACCTTCTTGATGTCGGTCGCGGTCACGCCCATGGTCGCCGCAAAGATCGCGGTCAGGGCGCCGATCGCCGCGATCACTGCCATCGCCTCGGGCGCGTGGACGTACAGCGTCGACATGCGCGTGACCATGTAAACGCCCGCCGTGACCATCGTCGCCGCGTGGATCAGAGCCGACACCGGCGTCGGGCCCGCCATGGCATCGGGCAGCCAGACGTAAAGGGGGATCTGCGCCGACTTCCCGCACGCCCCGGCGAAGAGCAGCAGCCCGATCGTGACCAGGAGCGCGTGCTGCCCGTCGCCCGCGCCGGCCACGGCGGCGGCGATCGCGCGATAGTCGAGCGTGCCGAAGCTCGTGATCAGGTAGAGCATCCCGATCACGAACGCGAAGTCGCCGATGCGGTTGACGAGAAACGCCTTCCGCCCCGCGTCGGCGCACGACATGTGCTTGCGCTCGTCGAACGGCCGGTCGTAGAAGAACCCGATCAGGAGGTACGAGCACAGCCCGACGCCTTCCCAGCCGACGAACGTCACGAGCAGGTTCGACCCCAGGACCAGGATCAGCATCATCGACATGAAGAGGTTCAGGTAGACGAAGAACCGGGCGAACCCGTCCTCGTGCTCCATGTACGAGACGCTGTAGACGTGGATCAGAAAGCCGACGCCCGTGACGACCAGGATCATGATCGCCGAGAGCGGATCGAGCGTGAACCCCCAGGGAATGGTCACGGGGCTCGAGAAGCCCGGAAGCGTGCCGAGCGGCACCCACGAGCCGAAGCTGACCTCGAAGTGGCGCGCGTCGGCGGGAAGGCCGGACAATTCGATGACCGCGCCCGCCGAGACGAGAAGCGATGCGAGGACAACGCCGCAGCCGATCAGCCCGACCGTACGGCGGCTCAGGCGGTTCCCGATCAGGCCGTTGACGATCACGCCGATCAGCGGGAAGACGGGGATGAGTCCGATCAGCTTCAGCATCGCGGCATCACCACTTCAGGAGATTGATCTCGTCGACGTCGGTCGTCCCGCGAAGACGAAACAGCGCGATCACGATCGCGAGCCCTGCCGCCGCCTCGGCCGCCGCGAGCGTCATGACGAAGAAGACGTAGATCTGAGCCTCGGGCCCGCCGGAAAGCCGCGCGAACGTGATGAATGCCAGGTTCCCCGCATTCAAGATCAGCTCGACGCACATCAGGATCGAGATCGCGCCCCGCCGCGTCAGCACGCCGACGACGCCGATGGCGAAGAGGACCGCCGAGAGCACGAGGACGAGCCGCGGGTCGATCACGACACCTTCCTCTTGGCGAGGAGCACCGCGCCGATCATCGCGACGATCAGGAGCAGGGAGATCGCCTCGAACGGGTAGTAGAAGCGCGTGAACAGCTCGCGGCCGAGAACGGCCGCCGTGCCGAAGCCCTCCGCCTTGGCCGGAAACGCCGCTGGGCTCGACGCCCACAGCGCGCGCCCGATGACGACGGCGAAGATCAACGACGTCAAGGGTGCGAGCACGCGCTGGATCGTCCCGGCCGGATGCGGCTTCTCCTCGTCGCGCAAATTGAGGAGCATGATCACGAAGAGGATCAGGACCATGATCGCGCCGGCGTAGACGATCACCTGCAACAGCCCGATGAACTGCGCGTCGAGCACCATGAACAGTCCGGCGATCCCGACCAGGTTGAACGCCAGCGCGACGGCGGCGGTCACCGGATTGCGGTGCGTGATCACGACCAGCGCCGAGGCGACGAGGAGCAGCGCGAGGACGTAGAAGGCGATCAGCTCCATCGCGTCCTCAATGGCCCACGACGCCGTACGCGACCAGGATCGCGGTGGTCGCGAGATTGCCGAGCGACAGCGGGATCAACCCCTTCCAGCCGAGATTCATCAGCTGGTCGTACCGGAAACGCGGCACGGTCCAGCGCACCCAGACGTACAGGAACTGGAACGCGGCCATCTTGACGACGAACGCGAGGATCTGGAGCCCCCACAGCAGCCAGCCGGGCTCGGGTTGCCACCGCACGGGAATGCCGAGCTGCCACCCACCGAGGAACAGCGTGATGCCCAGCGCCGAGGACGTCATCATGTTGACGTACTCGGCCATGAAGAACGCGGCGAAGCGCATCCCCGAATACTCGGTGTGATAGCCCGCGACCAGCTCGCCCTCGGCCTCCGGAAGATCGAACGGCGTGCGGTTCGTCTCGGCGTAACCGGCGACGGTGAAGATCAGGAAGCCCAGGAACGGGATGCCTCCGCAGAAAACGTTCCAGTGGAGGAAGCTTCCCGCCTGCTGCTCGACGATCTGCGTCGGCCGAAGCGTCCCGGACACGAGGACGACCGCCGCGACCGAAAGCGCGAGCGGCAGCTCGTACGAGATCATCTGCGCCGACGACCGCAGGCCCCCCATCAGCGAGAACTTGCTGTTCGACGAGTACCCCGCGAGCACGAGCGCGTAGACGCCGAGACCCGTCGAGGCAACAGCCCACAGCAGCCCGCCGTCGAGATTGAGGATGACCAGATCGATCTTCCGGCCGAAGAGCGTCACGGTCGGCCCGAACGGGATGACCGCGAAGGCGCACAGCGCAGGGATCACGGCGAGCGCGGGCGCCAGCAGGTAGAAGACCTTGTGGGCCTCGGCCGGGATGATGTCTTCCTTCTGGATGAACTTCAGCCCGTCGGCGAGGGGCTGGAACAGCCCGAACGGCCCGACGCGATTCGGACCGAGCCGGTACTGGATGATCGCCGAGACGCGGCGCTCGACCCAGGTCATGATCGACACGCACCCCATCAGGATGCTGAAGACCGCGACGATCTTGATGAGGTCGGTCAAGACGGCCGCAAAGGTCATTTCTGGACCCCCGCTGCGGCCGGAGCGGCGAGGCCGAGCAGCCCCATCGCCTCGAAGCTGACGCCTTCGAGCTCGGACACCGCGGCGGCGAGCAGGGTCAGAACCTCGCTCGCGGAGCCGAAATCGAACCCGGCGAGACCTGCGACGGACGCCACGTCGGCGGCGACCTTCCAGCCGGGCCGCGATTCGCCGCGCGGGAGGTGGCAGCGGCGCACGCGCTGCGCGCGGCCTTCGAAGTTGACGAACGTGCCGTCGCCCTCCGACCACGAGGCCGACGGGATCGCGACGGCCGCACGCTGTTCGGCGGCTCCGGCGAACGGCCCGACGTAGAGAATCTCGACCGGGCCGGCGGTCGCCGCCGGCAGCGAAGGCGAGTCGGCCGCGTCGAGCGTGTCCCCCAGGATCAGCACGGTCTTCACGCGGCCGGATGCGGCGGCCTCCGCGACCGCGCGGTCGTCGGAAACTCCGAGGATCGCTGCGGCGCCGCGCGAGTTCGCGCCCTTGTCGGCGCGGATGAGGAGCGCGTCGTCCTCGCCCTGGGCGATCGTCTTGACACCCATCACGGCGCCGCCCAGCGTCTCGACGAGCCGGCGCCAGGCGAAGAGGTCCTCGCAGACGAGACGCGGCGACGCGAGAAAGCCGAGCGATCCGGACCTCGCGGCCGCCGAAAGCCTTTGCGCCATCGCCGCGACCGCGGCGTCGTGTGTGGTTTCCGCGCCCCCAACGCGCGCCTGCTCGAGCCTCTCGCCCCCCTGCTCGCGCAGGTACGACGTGCGGCCCTCGTCGCAGATCCAGTAGGCGTTGACCGATTCGTTGACGCGCGGAACGATGCGCTTCACCCGGTCGTCGATCTGCCCGCGCGTGGTCATCATCGTCTGCTGCTGGCCGACGCCGACGACGACGTTGCAGCCGCGAGCGCACCCCGCACAGATCGTCGGCGTGTTGCGCAGGTACCAGACGCGCGTCTTGAAGCGGAACTCCTTGAGCGTCAGCGCACCCACCGGGCACAGGTCGACGACGTTTCCCGAGTACGGGTTGTCGAGCCGCTTCCCGGGGAAGATCCCGATCTGGCTGCGCTCGCCGCGCTGGAAGAACCGAAGCTCGCCGGTCTTCGTCACCTCGTCGCAGAAGCGGATGCAGCGGCTGCACTGGATGCAGCGCTCCTGATCGAGCATCACGTGCGGACCGATGTCGACGGCCTTCGACAGCGCGAGCCGCGGTTCGGTGTAGCGGCTGACCCCGGCGCCGTGCTGGACGGCGTATTCCTGGAGCCGGCACTCCCCCGCCTGATCGCAGATCGGGCAATCGAGCGGGTGGTTGATGAGGAAGAACTCCATCATCGCGGTGCGGGCCTGCTTGACCTTGTCGCTCGCGGTGTGGACGACCATCCCGTCGGCGACCGGCGTGTAGCAGCCGATCACGAGCTTCGGCGCCTTCTCGACCTCGACCAGGCACATGCGGCAATTGCCGGCGACCGACAGGCCGGGGTGGTAGCAATAGTGCGGGATCTCGTTCCCGCGCGCGAGCGCGGCGTCGAGGATGGTCGTTCCGGCCGCGACCTCGAGCTGTTCCCCGTCGATCGTGACCTTCGGCATCAGCGGACTCCCTGGAGGGTCAGCGTCCCGGTCAGGCACCGGCGGTGATCGATGTGGTGCTGGAACTCGTCGCGGAACTTGGTCACGAACGAGATCGCGGGCATCGCCGCCGCGTCGCCCAGAGCGCAGATCGTGTTGCCGATGATGTTGTTCGAGACCGACAGGAGCAGGTCGAGATCGCTCTGCTTCCCCTCGCCCGCCTCGATCCGCGTCAGCACGCGCTCGAGCCAGCCGCAGCCCTCGCGGCACGGCGTGCACTGGCCGCACGATTCGTGATGGTAGAAGTGCGCGATGCGAGCCATCGCCGCGACCATGCAGACCGACGAATCCATGACCATGATGCCCGCCGAGCCGAGCATGGTGCCCTTCGCCGCCAGCGAATCGAAATCGAGATCGCCGTCGCACTCGTCCGCCCGCAGCACCGGGACCGACGACCCGCCGGGAATCACCGCCTTGAGCGGCCGCTCGGGGTGGAGCATGCCGCCGCCGAGATCGTTGATCAGCTCCCTCATGGGAAGCCCCAGCGGGGCCTCGTAAACGCCCGGGCGCTTCACGTGGCCCGAGAGGCAGTAGAGCTTCGGCCCCGTGTTCTTCGGCGGCTTTCCGAGCGTGAGATACCAGTCGGCCCCGCGCTCGACGATGAACGGGACGTTCGCGACCGTCTCGACGTTGTTGATCGTCGTGGGACACGCCCACACGCCGGACGCCGCGGGGAACGGCGGCTTCAGGCGCGGGTAGCCGCGGTCGCCTTCGAGCGACGACATCAGCGCCGTCTCCTCGCCGCAGATGTACGCCCCCGCTCCGCGGTGGACGACGACGTCGCACGTCCAGCCGCTGCCGAGGATGTTGGCGCCCGCGTAGCCGGCGGCGTACGCCTCGGCGACGGCGCGGTCGAGGACCTTCGCCGCGTGGACGAACTCGCCGCGGATGTAGATGTAGACGACCCGCGCTCGAATCGCGTACGCCCCGAGGAGCGATCCCTCGAGGACCAGATGCGGGTCTTTCTCCATCAGCAGACGGTCCTTGAACGTGCCGGGCTCGGATTCGTCCGCGTTGATCAAGAAGTAGTGAGGCCGCTTGGGATCGACCTCTTTCGGCATGAACGACCACTTGAGGCCGCACGGGAAGCCCGCGCCGCCGCGGCCGCGCAGTCCCGACTTCTTCACCTCCTCGGTGACGTCGGCCGGGCTCATCGAGCCGACGGCCTTGCGCAGCGCCCGATAGCCGCCCAAGCCTTCGTACGCCGAAATCGCCACGGCGTCCGGCTTGTCGACGTTGCGGGTGAGGATGCGCTCGTTCATGGCGCCGCTACTCGAGGCCCGAAAGCAGCCGATCGACGGAGTCGATCGTCAGGTTCTCGTGGTAATCGTCGTTCAGCTGGAACATCGGCGCGGTGCCGCACGAGCCGAGGCATTCGACGCGCACGATCGAGAACTTCCCGTCTTTGGTCGTCTCGCCGGCCTTGATGCCGAGCGTACGCTCGAGATGGGAGAGCAGCTCGTCGGAGCCGCGCAGCATGCACGAGAGCGTCGTGCAGACCTGGATGTGATGGCGGCCCGAAGGGTGCTGCTTGTACATCGTGTAGAACGTGACGCAGCCGTGGACGTGGCTCGGCGCCACGCCGAGCCTCTTCGCGACCCACTCTTCCGCCGCGCCGTCGATCCAGCCCTTGGCCTTCTGGACCTCCCACAGCACGGGGAGGAGCGCCGCCTTCGGCTGCGGGTACCTGGCGACGATCCCGTCGACGGTCTTTTCGAACTCCGCGCCGAACATCTAGCGGTCGACCTCGCCCATGACCGGGTCGATGCTGCCGATGCAGGCGACGACGTCGGCCACCAGCTCCCCTTCGACTTGATGCTTCAGGCTCGAGAGGTTGTTGAACGCCGACGAGCGGATGCGGCAGCGGTACGGCGACTTTCCACCCTCCGAGACGATGTAGAAGCCCAGCTCGCCCTTCGGCACCTCGGTGGCGACGTAGACCTCGCCGGGCGGGCAGGCGAACCCTTCGGTGACGATCATGAACTGGTGGATCAGCTCTTCCATGCTGGAGAGCACGCGGGCCTTTTGCGGGAGGAAGATCTTGGGATCGTCGACGTTGACGGGCCCTTGCGGCATCGTCTTCAGCACCTGATCGATGATGCGCATCGACTGCCGCATCTCCTCGACGCGCACGAGGTATCGGTCGTAGACGTCGCCCTCGGTGCCGACGGGCACCTCGAAGTCGTACTTTTCGTACCCCGAGTACGGGCGCGCCTTCCGAACGTCGTAGGCGACGCCCGAAGCACGGAGCACGGGCCCGGTGACGCCGTACGACAGCGCCTCCTTCGCGCTCAGCCGGCCGACGCCCTGCGTGCGCTTCAGCCAGATCGTGTTCTTCGTCAGCAGCCCTTCGTAGTCGTCGACGCGGGCGGGCATCGCATCGACGAACTCGCGGACGCGCGCGAGCCAATCCGGGGTCGCATCATACGCGACGCCCCCGACCCGTGTGAAGGACGTCGTCAGGCGCGCGCCGGTCAAGTCTTCGATGAGGTCGTAGTGCCACTCGCGGTCCTTGAACGTGTGGAAGAACATCGTGGCGGCTCCGAGATCGAGCGCCGACGTCCCGAGCCACACGAGGTGCGAGCCGAAGCGGGCCAGCTCGGCGCAGATCACGCGCAGCGCCTGGCAGCGCGGCGGCACCTCGATGCCGAGCAGGGTCTCGACCGCGAGCGCGAACCCGACGTTCGCGGCGAGCGGGCTCAAGTAGTCCATCCGGTCGGTGTACGGGATGAACTGCAGGTACGTGCGGTTCTCGGCGATCTTCTCCATCCCGCGATGGAGGTACCCGAGGTCGGGACGGCACGACACGACCGTCTCGCCGTCGAGCTCCAGGACCACGCGCAGCACGCCGTGCGTGGCCGGATGCGACGGCCCCATGTTGATCGTCATCGTGTCGGGACGCTCGGACTGGATCTCCATCACGCGTCCTCGAAGCGGTCAGCCACGGTAGAGCGGCAGCTCCTTGCGGAGCGGGAAGTCGGTGTAGTCCTCGGGCATCAGAATGCGGCGCAGATCCGGGTGCCCCGAAAACTGCACGCCGAACATGTCGAAAGCCTCGCGCTCGTTCCAGTCGGCGGAGGCCCACAACCCGGTCAGCGACGCGATCGGCCCCCGGTCGGGGATGCGCGCCTTGAGCCGCAGCACGTCGTTTCGCCGCGTGCTGTACAGATGCGCGACGACTTCCATCGGCGGCCGGCGCTCCGGCCAGTGCACGGCGGTGACGTCGAGCAGCACGTCGTAGCTCATCCCGAGATCGTCGCGAAGCCAGCTTGCGACCGGAAGCCACGCATCGGCCCGGACGACGGCCCAGTGCTGATCGCGAAACGCGCCGGTGCTTTCGATCGCATCCGGAAAGCGCGCGGAGAGGCTCTTGACGGCCTCTTCGCCCGGCGGGTGGCCGCTCAATCCCATTCGAGCGCCCCGCGCAGCCACAGATACACATAACCGGCGACGAGGATGCCGAGGAAGACGGCCATCTCGCCCAGCACGAACGCCTTGTGCTCGGCGAAGCTCTTGAAGGTCACCGCCCAGGGAATCAGGAACGCGGCTTCGATGTCGAACAGGATGAACAGCATCGCGACGAGGTAGAACTTCACGGAGAAGCGGTGCTTGTCGACGGCCTCGAACGGGCGCGAGCCGCACTCGTACGGGCTCGTGTCCGAGCGCACGGAGGACCAGCCGCGGCCGAGGATTTTCGGCGCCAGCCAGCTCGCGACGAGCATGCTGCCGATCATCACCGCGGCGACCACGATCGTCAGCACGACGGTGATCAGGCTGCCTTCCATCGGACCTCTCCCAATGCCTGAAGGGGCCGGTACTCTAACACAGGGGCGCCCCTCGTCCGGGGTGCCGGCAGGTCGGAAGAAAGGGCGCCGCGACCGCCAAAACCGCGAGCTTTGCCCCGTCCGCTCGGGGTCGATTTTGTGCTTTCGCCGCCCGCCTGAGTGCGCTACCTTGCGAGGACCGGCCGTAGGGCGGCTGGAGTCGAGAATCGCATCCCCTGTTTCCCCGACGATCCGGGAAAGGAGTCTCTGTGAAGATCAAACATGGTTTCGCGGCCGCGGCGCTCGTGCTCGCCGCGGCCGGAGCGTTGGGATCCGACGCGATGAAGGCGCCCAAGCCGATCGTGATGAACGACAAGACCACGATCAAGGCGACGGTGGAGGCGATCGACAAGACGAACCGCCTCGTCACGCTGAAGGGTCCGAAGGGCAACGCGGTGACCGTCGAAGTCGATCCCAGCGTCACGCGGTTCGATCAAATCAAGGTCGGGGACGTCGTGACCGCCGACTACTACGAGTCCGTCGCGCTCGAGATCCACAAGGCGGGCTCCGGCACGGCGCCTACGGCCGATTCCATGGCCGAGGCCACCGGCAAGCGTCCGGGCGACAAGCCGGGCGGCATCGTCGGCATCGAGCACAAGATGACGGTCACGATAACGGCCATCGACCCGTCGGTCCCGTCGGTCACCGTCAAGACCTCGGACGGAAGCGTCGTGAGCTTCCGTGTCAATCACAAGGAACACCTGAAGGACGTCGCGGTGGGCGACAAGGTCACGATCACGGAGACCGCAGCGCTGGCCATGACCGTGGACCCGGCACATTGAGCTAAGGAGATCGAACATGAAACGGATCGTGATCCGAAACCTCATCGGCATCGTGGCGGCCGGGTTTGCGCTCTGCGCGTCGGCCGCGGCGCCGGCGTCCGGCGTCACGCTGAACGCCGTTCTCTACCCCGATGACCAGAAGATCGACCTGGCGTTCCAGACGACCGACCGCGCGCCCGCGGCGACGCTCAAGGGGAACGTGCGCATCGAGCAGGCGCAGGCGCAAATCGAAATCAGCTGGAAAAAGCTCGAGCCCGCCTTGCTGTTCGGCGGCGACGTGACCTGCTGGGTCATCTGGACGGCCACGCCCGACGGCACAATCCAGAATCAGGGCGAGCTTCCCGTTCGCAGCGACCGCAGCGGGGACCTGCGCTTTTCCGCCCCTTCGAAGAACTTCGCCGTGATGGTGACGGCCGAGCCGCTTCCCGGCGTGCGCAAGCCGTCCGATCTCGTGGCGTTCATCTCGACGTCGTCGCCTTCGAAGCTCGCCAAGAACTCGACGTTCTCGTTCGCAGCGTTCCGTGAGACGACCAAGCGCGACGTCGAGTCGATCGCCGGCCTCGAATACAAGGACAAGACACCGGTCGAGCTGATGCAGGCTCGGAAATCCGTCGAGATCATGGACCGGTTCGAGGCGGAAAAGTACGCGGAGACTGCCGCGCGCGACGCGCGCACCGGGCTGTCGCAAGCCGAAGACGCCTACCAGGGGCGCGTCGGCAAGAGCAAGGACGTCCCCGACCTGTCGCGCCGCGCGATCACGCTCGCGTCGCAGGCGGTGGTCACGGCGATTCGCACGATCGACCAGAAGAAGGTCGCGGACGCCGAGGCCCAGCGGCTGGCGGAGCTGAACAAGAGCAAGGCCGAGGCCGAGTCCGAGCGCGCCGCGCGGGCGAAGACCGAAACCGAGCTGACCTCGGTGCAAGAGCAGCGCCGCCAGCTCGAGGTCGAAAACCAGAAGGTGCAGGCCGAGAAAGCCAAGGTCGAAGCGGAGCGCGACGCGCTCGCGCGCCGGCTGTCGGGCGCGCTCGGCAAGGTCGCCTCGACCGAGAAGACCGGGCGCGGGCTGGTGCTCAGCCTGTCCGGCGGCATCCTGTTCAATACGGGCAAGTCCGATCTGAGGCCGGACGCGAAGGTGACGCTCGCCAAGCTGTCGGGGATCCTCCTGATGATCCCCACGGCCGACATCCAGATCGAGGGGCACACCGACTCGACGGGCACCGAGGACACCAACGCCAAGCTCTCGCTCGAGCGGGCGACGGCGGTGATGACGTTCCTCGAATCCCAGGGAGTCGAAAACACGAGGATGCGCTCGAAGGGCCTGGGATCGGCGAGCCCGATCGCCTCGAACGACGCGGCGGACGGCCGGGCCAAGAATCGCCGGGTCGAGATCGTCGTGCCGGATTCGTCCGCGACCGCGGAGAACCGGAACTAGGAGACGGCTTTAGCGGGGGGCGAACACGGGAATCATGTTCGCCCCCTGCGTGATCCCGCGGCTCGTCCCTTCGCTTCCCGCCCGCCTGAACGCTTCGGCCGCATCCTGCGGCTTGCCCAGCTCGAGGTAGACCTGGCCGAGGCTCTCGTAGACGACCGTCATCTCCGGCGCGCAGACCGCGGCCTTCTTGAGATACACCTCGGCCTCGGTCCAGCGGGACGTGGCCATGTACGTCCGTCCGAGATTCGCCATCGCGGTGCAGTGCCTCGGATCGACGGCGAGCACGTGCCGGAAGATGTTTTCCGCCTGGTCGAGCAACCCCGCTCCGAGTGCCGCGCGCCCGACGAGGTTCACCGCCTCGAGGTCTCCGGGAGCGAGCTGGGCGACCCGCTGCGCGTAGATGTGCGACTGGACGTAGTCGAAGCGCTTCCGCACCGGATCGGTCTCGCGCATGCCGAGCTGGAGGAAGCTCTCCGCCAGAAGACGCAGCGTCGAGACGTCGTCCGGCACCGTGAGCAGGATCTGGCGCAGCGCCGGAACGGCGCCCTCGTAGTCGCCGCCTGCGAAGCGGGCGCGCCCCAGGAATACGAGAAGCCACGGCTCCGAGCGGATCTGCCGCGCCGCCTCGAGGTCGGCGACGGCCTCGTTCCAGCGCCGCAGCGACGCCCACGCGTACCCGCGCAGGGCCAAGAGCGAGAAGCGAAGGCGCGGCTCGGGCGCCAACCTCAGCCCTTCGGAGGCCGCGCGGATCGTGAACGGCCAGTTCCCCGAAGCGCTCAGCGATCGCGCGAACCCCTCGAAGTAGTCCGCCCGCGTCGGGTCGATCGTCACCGCGCTCCGGAACTCGCGCTGGGCGTCCGCGACGCGGTGGATCTTGAGCGAGCAGTGCCCGAGCAGGAAGTGCCCGTAGGCGTACCCCGGCGACCGATCGAGGACGGCCTGGAGCTCGGAGGCGGCCTCGAGATAGTGGCCGGCCTTGAAGTCGGCGACGGCGTCGTCGACGTCCGCGCGCGCGCTGTTCCAGGCTCCGCCCGCGAGCAGGAGCGCGCACGCGGCCGCGCGATTGCCCCTCACGGGCCGACGCCCTCCCGGCGGAAGTGGATCGTCACGACCGGCGTGCGCGGCGCGCCGCGGGCGGCCGTCGGCTCGTAGCGCCACTGCTTCACCGCCGCGAGGGCCGCGGTCTCGAACCCGAGGCCCGGGTGCGTGCACGCCTCGACGGTCGCGTGATCGACGGTTCCATCCGTGCGCACGAAAAGCCGCAGGCGCACCTCGCCTTCCGCGCGCAGCGTGCGCGCGGCCGGCGGGTAGACCGGACGGACGCTGCTGATGGGCGCCATCGACGCGGCCATCGAATCGTCCACGGAGGGCCCTGAATCCGGCGGCGCGTCCGGGTTGGGAATCATGACGTCAATATCGGCCGTGACGGCGGCGAAGGAAAGATCCGGGGCGGGCTCGGGCACGGGCTCCATCGCGAGCCGCCGCGTGCTCTGCGCGATCGCGGGAGGCGTCTGCGGGGGCGCCGTCGGCTCCGTGGTCCCCGGCGCGGGCGCGACTTCTGCGCGCTGCGGTGCGTGGATGGCCGCCGAGGCTTGCGTCGGAGGGGACGGCATCGGCGCCGGAGCGTCCGGCCGCCAAACCAGCGGGAAGCTCGTCGCCAAGCTCTGCCGAGGCGGCTTCGGATCGAGACGCGTCGCGGGTAGGAGCAGCGCCGCGGCGTGCAGGAAAACGGCCGCCGCGAACGACGCCGCGGCGACCCAGCGCATGGGAGGGCCGCCGATCCGCTGCAGACGGCGCCCTTCGGCGGCCATCTTGTCGTCGAGCCGGAGCAGGGAGCGCAGGCTCGTCATCGGATCCTTTGCGGAAGAGCAGGAATGGCGATGCGCGGCGGATGCGGAAGACCCGCGATGGCCCCGTAGGCGGCGACCAGGGTCTCGTAGCTCGCTTCCGGCGACACGGCGAGGACGACCGGCGCATCGGGCCGGCTCGAAAGCCGCGACTCGACCTCGCTCGCCAGGCGGTCGAACGGGACGACGAAGCCGTCGATGACGGCTTCCTGCTCCGCCGAGACCTCGACGCGGACCGCGTCGGCATCCGGAAGCGCGCCGTCGTGAGCGTTGGTGGCGAAGCGCAGCGCCGGCCCGCGCGAGGCGGAGTACATCCCCGTGAGGATCACCGAGGCCCCGACGATGAGCGCGAGCGACAGGAACGGAACGACCGGAACGAGCGGCCGTGCGTTCGTGTAGCGCTCGATCCGCATCACGCGCCCTGCCCTGAGCCTGTCGAAGGGTCGCGCGTGCCGAAGACGATGTTGCGGACGCCCGCCTTGCGCAGCGTCTCGAGCACGGAATCGACGATGGCGTAGCGAACGTCCGCATCGATGCGCAGCACGAAGGTGCGCTCGGGATCGGCGTCCACGATGCGCGACGCCTCGAAGTACAAGGCCTCGGGGCCGACGAGCGCGTGTACCTCGCCGTTCCGCTCGGAGAAGTGCCACTGGAGCTCTTCGCCCATCGCCGGACCGACGCGCCGCTCGACGATCAGGCAGGCGGAGCCCGGCGGGGCGTCGCGGCGGCCCGGCGCGGCGGGCAGGTTGATCGTGTCCCGGCCGGGGGCGTAAGTCGCCGAAAGGATGAAGAAGAACGCGATCAGCAGCCCGATGTTGGCGACCGCGGCGACCGGAATCTGCGGGGCCAGGGGGCGCGGGGTCGGCAGGCGCATCCGCAGGCTCCTTAAGCCTTCGTTCCCATTCGTTCCATCTCGGAGAACGTCTCGACGAGCACGTTGCCCGCCATCTCGAGGGCCCGGTTCTGCGCGGCGACGCGTCCCGCGAAAAAGTTGTGGAACGGAAGCGCGACCGCGGCGACGACCAGCCCCCACGCGGTCGTGTAGAGCGCTTGCGAGATCGCGCCCGCGACGCGCGTCGGATCGGACAGGCCGCCGGCGAAGATGACGTTGAACGCGACGATCATCCCCCAGACCGTGCCGAGGAGCCCGAGGATCGGAGCGAGGCTCGCGATCGTCGCGAGCACGCCGAGCTTTCCCTCGAGCCGCGCCAGCTCGTAGAGCGCCGTGGCCTCCATCGCGGATTCGATCTCGCTGCGCCCCGATCCGATCTTGAGGATCCCCGCGTGGAGCACCGACGAGACCGGACCGTGGCGGCGCTCGCACAGCTCGGCCGCTTCCTTGACGCGGCCGTTCAGCAGCTCTTGACGCACCTGGCCGAAGACGCCACGCACGTCGAGCTGGAGGGAGCGATACTGGACCAGCTTGTAGAGGATGACCGCGACGAGGACGATGCTGCAGGCGGTGATCGGATGCATCATCGGCCCGCCGGCCAGATAGATCCTTCCCAGATCGCCCAACATTGCCGAAAAAGGATATCCCAAGCGCGCAGACGGCGCAGGATTTCGGCTATTCGTACCGGAGCGATTCGATCGGGTCGAGGCGGGACGCCTTCGCGGCGGGATAGATGCCGAAGAACAATCCGACGGCGGAGGAGAAGCCGAACGCCAGCGCCAGCGCCCACAGCGGGATGAAGAATCCCGGCCAATTCGGGATCAATCGGGCCGCGATGGCGCCGGTGCCGATCCCCATCGCGATCCCGATCAGGCCGCCGACGAGCGCCAGCGTGATCGCCTCGATGACGAACTGCGACAGGATGTGGCTGCGGCGCGCGCCGACCGCCTTGCGCACGCCGATCTCCCGCGTCCTCTCGGTGACCGACACGAGCATGATGTTCATGATGCCGATTCCGCCGACGAGCAGGGCGATCGAGACGACGCCGGCGACGACGTACGTGACGCCGTTCGCGAACTTCGTGAACGACTTCAGGAACTCCTTCTGTGTCGAGACCTTGAAGTCGCTCGGCTGGTCGCTGCGAAGCCGGTGCCTCACGCGAAGCGTGTTCTCGATCTCGTCGGCCGCCTGGTCGACGCGTTCGGGCGACAGCGCGCGAACGAGGAACGTGGTGTTGTCGTGCGCTGTTTCCCCCCAGAGGCTGACCGCCGTCCCGTAGGGAAGCATGACGAACTTGTCGAGCTCCTGTCCGAGGAGCTGCCCCTTGGGCTCCATCACGCCGATGATGTTGCACGTGCGCCCTTCGACGAGCAGGTCCCGGCCGATCGGGTTCTCGGGCAGCTTGAGATCGGTGAGCACGCCGTGGCCGATGACGCAGGAGTTCGTGTGCGCGGTCTCGTCGAGTGCGCCGAAGAAGCGGCCGAGGTCGACGTAGTAGTTGCGCACGTCCTGGAAGACCGGCTGCACGCCGATGACCGGATACTGCGATCGCTCCTCGCCGAACTTCACCTCCGCGAAGTGCTGCACGACGGGCGTCGCCACGGACACCGACCGGCACGTCCGCATCACGGCCTGGCCGTCCTCCCACGTCAGCACGATCTTGCCGAGCTTGTCGCCGTCCTTGCCCGGCGGCCGGAACGGCTCGACGATGATCGTGTTCGCGCCGAGGTTCTGGACCTCGTTCGTGATGACCTGGCTGAATCCCTGCACGATCGACACGACCGCGATGACCGCCGCGGTGCCGATGACGATCCCGAGCGTCGTCAGCATCGATCGCATCTTGTTGGCCCAGATCGCCTTCAGGGCCATGAGGAGGTTCTCGAGGAGCATCGTGAAGCCCGAGGTTACGCCGCGCCGACGGGATTGTTCCGCACGTCGCTGACGATCTTGCCGTCACGCAGGCGGACGACGCGCGCCGCTTGCTGCGCCAGCTCGTCCTCGTGGGTGACGAGGATGATCGTGTTGCCGCCGCGGTGCAGCTCGACCATCAGCGCGAGGATCTCCTCGCCGGTCTTCGAGTCGAGGTTTCCCGTCGGCTCGTCGGCGAGCAGGATCGACGGGCCGTTGACGAGCGCGCGCGCGATGGCCACGCGCTGGCGCTGGCCTCCGGACATCTCGTTGGGGCGGTGGTGCTTGCGCGTCCCGAGGCCCACGGCGTCGAGGGCGCGCTCCGCGCGCTCGCGGCGCTCCTTGCGCGGAAGGCCCGAATACACGAGCGGCAGCTCGACGTTCTGCACGGCGTCGGCGCGCGGGAGCAGGTTGAACGTCTGGAAGATGAAGCCGATCTCCTTGTTGCGGATCTGCGCCAGCTCGTCGTCGTTCATCGTGGCGATCTCGCGCCCCTTCAGCACGTACGACCCCGTCGACGGCGTGTCGAGGCAGCCGATCAGGTTCATGAGCGTCGATTTGCCGGAGCCAGACGGGCCCATGATCGCGACGTAGTCGCCGGCCTGGATCGACAGCGACACCCCGGCCAGCGCGTGGACGATGGTCTCGGCCCCCATCTCGTAGGTCTTCGTGACGTCTTTGATCTCGATCAGGTCGCTCAATCGATGTCCACCTCGGCTTGCACGCCGCCGCTGGTCGTCTTGACCTCTTCGGCCTTCTTTTCCCGGACCGCATCCCCGTTCTTCAGGTCGCGCAGCGCGCGGTACGGCCCGGTGACGACGGTGTCGCCGTCCTTCAGCCCTTCGACGATCGAAACCGACGTCTCGTCGCTGATCCCCGATTTCACCGGATGGAGACGCGCCTTCCCGCCCTCGACGAGGAAGACGCATTCCTTGTTCTCGTCCGACTTCGCCGGCGTCTTGCCCGAGGCGGCCGGCGGGTCGACCGCCTTGCCCGACTTCTTCGACTTGGGATCTTCGAAATCCTTCGGCGGGCGCAGCATCACCGCCTGGATCGGAATCGTCAGCGCGTGGTCGGCGCGCTCGGTCTCGATGCGAGCCTTGGCGGTCATCCCCGGCCGGAGCTGCATGTCCACGGTGTCGAGCGCGACCTTGACCTCGAAGATCTGGGTCTGCTGACCGGCGCGTTGGACCGCGGAGCCCGCGATCTCGACCACCTTCCCCGTGTACGGCTTGGCCTCACCGATCGCGTCGACGACGACGCGCGCGCGCTGGCCGGGCGTCACGTGGGTGACGCGCGTCTCGTCCACGTCGACCGTGGCCAGGATCTCGCTCATGTCCGAGACGATCATGATGACGGTCCCGGCGTTGTTCATCGTGCCGGTGAGCGTGATCTCCCCCTTTTCGGCGTTGAGCTTCGTCACCGTGCCGTCGATCGGGGAGACGATGGTCGTCTTCGAGAGGTTGTCCTTCGCCTGCACGAGGTTCGCCTCGACCTGGGCGAGCTGCTCCTTGAGGCTTCGCAGGTCGATCGTGCGGGTGTTGTAATCGAGCTCGCTGGCCTCGAACACCTCTTGCGAGACGAGCCCGCTGTTGTCGCGCAGCGAGAGGTTACGGTGGTATTTCCTCTCGGAGTTCTTCAGGCTGACGTCGGCCTGCTCGATGGAGATCTTTTGCGTCCGGACCGCAGAGTCCAGCCGGTCGACCTCGGCCTTGTAGCGGACGGGATCGATCTGGACGAGCAGCTGGCCCTTCTTGACGGCGGTCCCTTCCTTGACCGGAAGCTCGCGGATCTCGCCGATGACGGAGGATTGGATGTTGACCTTGGTCCGGGCCTCGATCCGGCCGGTCGCCGAGACGAACGACGTCAGGTCGCGCACGGCCGCCTTGGCCATGTAGACCTCGTCCCCCTTGGCCTTGGGTTTGGACAGGATCGACGCGCCGACGATGACGCCGACGACCACCACCGCCGCGACGGCGATCAGGCCCTTCTGCAGACCGGTCATCCTGCAAACGCCGAGTAGATCCCTCCGAGGCAGACCTTGAGGAGGATGTAGGCGAGCCACACCCCGCCCACGACGTACTTGGCGCCCTTCGGAGAGAATTTCGTGAGCTTCGACACCGCGATCGAGCCGACGAAGAAGGCCCAGATGTCGAACAGGTCGATGCTCGAGAGGATCGCGAGCAGCACCTTGCTGGTGGAGTCGAAATCCATGAACGCGGCGACGTTGGACTTGAGCACGCGCTGGAACTGGATATCGTTCGCGTTGATCGTGGATTGCGGCAGCGCGACGATCGCGGCCAGAAGCGTCGGAATGAGATAGATCGACCACGTGTACGCATAGCCGCAGAGGACCTTGAAATACGATGTCTTGGCGCCGAACGCGGCGGCGATGCCGTGGTAGATCCCGGGCACGAGCAGGATCGGGATCAACAGGAATAACGTATTGAGCGCGCGGCGCACCGGGCTCTTCCCGCGCTCCATCCCGTCGCGGGTCTTGGCCTCGATCTCGGCGCGCTTGTCCTCCGGGATGTTTCCCTTGGACATCTTGTCGACGAAGCGCATCTGCGTCTTGACGGCCTCGTCGACGTCCATCTTGGGAAGCATCACGCTCTGGACGATGAACGAGCCGATCATCAAGAGGACGACGGGGACGAGAAAGTCCCACCCGGGCTTGCGCGCGATCGACTCGAACGTCTTCGTGGGAGAGAAGAACACGCCCATCAACCGGGCGAGGGCGCCCGGCTCCGGGGAATCGGGCGTCGCCGTGGCGATGTCGCTCATTGGGTGGCCCCTGACGTGTCCGCGAGCGCCAGGCCCTTCGATTCGAGGAGCGTTCCCTTCGCGCGCTCGAGGTCGGAGAGCGACTTGTTGTAGTCGAGGAGCGCCTGGATCAGGGAGAGCTGGGCGTTGCGGAGATCGGTCTGGAAGGTGAAGACCTCGAACGACGTCGACATGCCGTTGTCGAACTTTTTCTGCTCGGCGTCGAGCTTCTTCTGCTGGAGCTCGACGTTCTTCCGCGCGGCGGTGATGCGCTCGAACCCCGATTCGACCGCGCGCACCGCCGTGCGGACGTCGACGCGGATGACGTCTTCGGTGTTGGAGACGGTGATCTCCTGCTTCTCACGGTTGATCCGGGAGATCGCGTAGTTGGCCTTCGCGGCGCGATTCGCCAGCGGCACCGAGTACGTCAGCCCCAGCGTCCACCGGTAGTTGTTGAACTTCGGGATCTCGTTGTAGGACTCGCCCAGGCCCCCGGTGATGAAATCGTCGGCGTTCCCCGGGATCCCGTCGGGGCCGGGAGAGACGACGTCCTTCAAGTTGTTCCCGCTGGGCGTGACGGACGCGTCGAGGTCGAGCTGGTGCTTCGCGGCGTTCTTCGAGGCTTTCTCGGAGAGCGACGCGTTGTCGAGCGCCACCTTCGCCTCGATGATCTCGGGACGGGCCTGGAGCGCCGTGGCGATGGCGGCGTCGAGATCGACGGCACGCTCGTCGCGAACGGGCTCTTCGGTCGGGATGATCGTGTGCGTCCACATCGGATCGTCCTTGGGAATCGCCAGGATGTGGCGCAGGTTGTCCTCGGCGTTCAGGACGGCTTCCTTGCCGCGGATCGTCAGCTCGACGTTCGAGGCCACGTTGGCCTCGGCCTGCGTGATCTCGATCGGCGCCAGCGTCCCGACCTCGACCTTCTTCTTGTTGAGGTCGTAGAGGTCTTGCGACAGCTTGAGCGTCTGGAGAGCGACGCGCTGGGCCTCGCGCGCGGCGCGGAGGTTCCAGTAAGCGTCCTCGGCGGCGCGCAGCGTGATCGTCGCCTGGCGCCGCAGCTCGTCGTGGCTCACCTTCAGGTTCCGCTTCGCGATCACGAGGGCGCTCGTCGTCGCTTCCTTTCCGAACCCTCTGAGGAACGGCATCGTGAAACCGAGCGTCAGGCCGCTCAAGTACTGCGGGTTGTAGAAGTTGATGTTGTTGTTCGAGTCGACCCTCTGGCTGAACAGCTCGGCGCGCCAGCGGCCGCCGAAGTCGAGAAGAGACGGCGAGAAGCCGGCCGTGATCGAGTCGGTCTTGGTCTGGCTCGACTGGAACGCCTGGCTCGGCTCGGTCTTGTCCTCCGAGTGGTTCAGCGTGCTGTAGAAGTTCGGATCGAACGCCGCCTTCTGGAACAGGACGTCCTGATAGGCGATCTCCGGGTCCTTCTTGAAGACCTCGAGATCGAGGTTGTGCTCGAGAGAGCGCGACAGCGCGTCGCCCAAGCTCAAGCGGACGGCGTCCGCCGGCTCGTCATTTTCGGCGGCGGCGGGAGCGGCCGCCCGGACCGGGGAGGAAGCGAGGCGCAGCGCGCCGGCCAACGTCATCACGATCAGCAACGTCCTCTTGAACTTCACGTGCTCCTCCCCCGTGGCGTAAAAGTGTTGGAATCGTATTACGTGCGTGCCGTGTTTGCGGTTTCACCAAGAAGCCGTGGAGGATACAACGCGGGCCGGGGAGACGGCCAAACGGCTCAGCGCTGGACCAGGTGGCAGGCGACCCGGCGCGTTTCGCCGATCGCGAGCAGGGCGGGCTCTTCCCGGGAGCAGACCGGCTCCGCGATGGGGCAGCGCGGGTGGAACCGGCAGCCGGCGGGCGGGGCGACAGGCGAGGGCAGCTCCCCCTGCAGCACATGGGCGGCTTCCGCCCCCGGGCTGCGGCGCGGAGCGGCCGCCAGGAGCGCCTTCGTGTACGGGTGGAGCGGGCGCGCGTACAGGTCGTCGGCTTCCGCTTCCTCGACGACCTTCCCGAGATACATCACCGCGACGCGGCGCGCGACGTGCCGGACCACGCGGAGATCGTGCGCGATGAACAGGTAGGCCAGGCCGCGGCGCTCCTGGAGGTCGACCATCAGGTTGATGATTTGAGCCTGGATCGACGGGTCGAGCGCCGAGACCGGCTCGTCGGCGACGACGAACTCGGGCTCGCAGGCGATCGCCCGCGCGAGCCCGATGCGCTGCCTCTGGCCTCCCGAGAATTCGTGCGGGTACCGGTCTAGCGCGTGCGGATCGAGGCCGACCTCCTCGAGGAGCCGGGCCGCGCGCTCGCGCCGCTCCGCGCGCGAGGCCGCCAGACCGTGGATCGCAAGCGGCTCTGCGACCAGCGTCCCGACTTTCATGCGCGGGTTCAGCGCACCGTGGGAATCCTGGAAGACGATCTGAAACCGCCGTCGCATCTTCCGGAGCGGACGCGGGGCGAGCGCCAGGAGATCGACGCCGTCGAAC
Source organism: uncultured Acidobacteriota bacterium (assembly GCA_964647625.1). Lineage (GTDB taxonomy): Bacteria > Acidobacteriota > Polarisedimenticolia > Polarisedimenticolales > DASRJG01 > DASRJG01. The sequence continues at coordinate 3,963 of CAZYHZ010000055.1, read as the reverse complement.
CGGATCGATCCTGAGGCGGGTTCGATGAGCCGGATCAGCAGTCGCCCGGTCGTCGATTTCCCCGAGCCCGACTCCCCGACGAGCCCGAGCGTCTCGCCCGGTTCGATGGTCAAATCGACGCCGTCGACCGCGTGGACGCGGACGCTCTTGTCGCCGAACCATCCGGTGCGGACCGGGAACGACTTCACGAGGCCGCGCGCCTCGACGAGCGGGCGCGCGCTCACCGCGGCTCCTCGGGGTACAGGTGGCACGCGACGCGCGTAGCACCCGTCGAAAGCTTGGGCGCGTCGCTCCGGCACGGCCCGAACACCTGCGGGCAGCGCGGGTGAAAGCGGCAGCCCGAGGGAGGCGTCACGGGATCGGGAGCGCTTCCGGGAAGCGCCTGGAGGCGCTTCCCCTGCTTGCCGTCGACGGCTTCGGGGATCGCCTGCAAGAGCGCCTGCGTGTACGGGTGCTTCGGCGATGCGAACAGGTCCGAGGCGTTCGCCTCCTCGACGAGGCGCCCGGCGTACATCACGCCGACCCGGTCGGCGACCTCGGCGACGACGCCGAAATCGTGCGTGATCAGCAGCACCGTGAGGTTGTAGTCGGCCTTGAGCTTCCTGAGCAGCGCCAGGATCTGCGCCTGGATCGTCACGTCGAGCGCGCTCGTCGGCTCGTCCGCGATGAGGAGCGCCGGCCGGCACGACAGGGCGATCGCGAGCATGACGCGCTGCTTCATCCCGCCGGACAGCTCGTGCGCGTACGAAGAGGCCTGACGCTCGGGATCGGGAAGCGACACGGCGTCGAGCAGGCGCACGGCCTCGTTCCAGGCTTCCTTGCGGGAGACGCGGCGATGGATGCGCAGCGACTCGCCGACCTGCGTGCCGATCTTCAGCACCGGGTTGAGCGCGGCGGACGGCTCCTGGAACGCGAGACCGATCGAGGCGCCGCGCACCGAGCGCATCTCCTTTTCCGACAGGGCGGTCAGGTCGCGGCCCTGGAACACGATTCGTCCGCCGGTGATCCGGCCCGGCTCGACCAGCTTCAAGATCGAATACGCCGTCGCGGTCTTCCCGCAGCCGGACTCGCCGACGAGCGCGTAGGTTTCCCCGGGGGCGACGGCGAGGTCGAGACCGTCCACCGCGCGGACGTCCCCACGCGGCGAGGCGTAGCGAACGTCGAGGCCTTCGATCGACAGAAGCGGCGGCAAGCGGCGAGTCCTCCCTGCCTTCAGAACGCGAACGTTTCCTGGTACCGTCCGAAGACGCCGCGAAGGCGATCGGCGATCTCGCCGAGCGTGGCGTGGCGCTCGACCGCGTCGAGAATCGGAGGCATCAGATTGTCCTTCCCTCGCGCCGCCGTCTCGACGGCCAGAAGCGCCGCTTCGGTCGCCGCGCCGTCGCGCCGGCGTCTCAGCTCCGCAAGCCTCGTCCGTCGCGCAGCTTCGGCGGACGGGTCGATCTTGAGGACGGCGGGCGCCAGCGCCGCCGATTCCGCGAAACGGTTGACGCCGACGACGATCGTGTCGCCCGTCTCCACCGATTTCTGGAAGCGGTACGCCGCCTCGTGGATCTCGCGCTGCTGATACCCGCGCTCGATCGCGCGGATGGCGCCGCCCATGTCGTCGATCTTGCGGAGGTACTCCTTCGCCCCCGCCTCGATCGCATCGGTCAGCGACTCGACGAAGTACGATCCCGCGAGCGGGTCGACCGTATCCGCGACCCCCGATTCGAACGCGATGACCTGCTGCGTGCGAAGGGCCAGGAGCGCGGCCGCTTCGGTCGGAAGCCCGAGCGCTTCGTCCATCGAGTTGGTGTGAAGCGATTGAGTCCCTCCGAGCACCGCCGCGAGAGCCTCGAGGGCCGTGCGAACGACGTTGACCTCCGGCTGCTGCGCCGTCAGCGTCGAGCCCGCCGTCTGCGTGTGGAACCGGAGCTTCGCGAGCTCCGGGTCGGTTACGCCGAAGCGGTCGCGCACGATGCGCGCCCACAGCCTGCGCGCCGCGCGGAACTTCGCGGCCTCCTCGAAGAAGTTCGCGTGGCCGTTGAAGAAGAACGAGAGCCGGCCGAGGAAGCGCGGAAACGGTAGCCCCGCGGCCGTCGCCGCCTCGCTGTAGGCGATGGCATTCGCGAGCGTGAAGGCGACCTCTTGCACTGCGGTCGCTCCCGCCTCGCGCATGTGGTAGCCCGAGATCGAGATCGTGTTCCACTTGGGCACGTGCGTCGCGCACCAGGCGAACAGGTCGGTCGTGATGCGCAGCGACGGACCGGGCGGATAGATGTACGTTCCGCGCGCGATGTACTCCTTCAGGAGATCGTTCTGGATCGTTCCCACGATCGAGGCGGGCGCGATGCCGCGGCGCTTCGCGATCGCGACGTAGAACGCGAGGAGGATCGACGCGGTCGCGTTGATCGTCATCGACGTCGAGACGGCGTCTAACGGGATGCCGTCGAGCAGCTCGTCCATGTCGTCGATCGACGAGATCGCGACGCCGACCTTCCCCACCTCGCCTCGCGCCTGCGGGTGATCCGAGTCGTAGCCCATCTGCGTCGGAAGGTCGAAGGCGACCGACAGCCCCGATTGGCCCTGCTCGAGGAGATAACGAAACCGCCGGTTGGTCTCCTTTGCGGTTCCGAACCCCGAGTACTGCCGCATCGTCCACAGGCGGCCCCGGTACATCGACGCCTGGATGCCGCGCGTGAACGGGAACGACCCCGGCTCGCCGAGGTCGCGCGGGTCGTCCGCGGCGCTGCGATCCGCTTTCGTGTAGACGCGCTGGACCGGAATGCCCGAGGTCGTCGCCTTCTTGGAGTCCTCGCTCATGATGCGTCTGGCAGTATAAGACGGCATGTTTCGAACGGTGGAGCGGACAAGGGACGGCGTGCGGCTTCTCGATCAGCGCGTTCTCCCGCGCGAGATACGGTACGTCGACTGCCGCGCTCCCGAGAACGTCGCGGCGGCGATCAGGTCGATGGTCGTCCGCGGGGCGCCCGCCATCGGGGTGACGGCGGCGTTCGGCGTCGCGCTCGCCGCGGCGCGCGCCACCGACGGCTCGCCGCAGGAGATGGACGCGGCGATCGAGCGCGCCTCGAGGATCCTCGCGGACGCCCGGCCGACGGCCGTCAATCTCTTCTGGGCACTCCGGCGCATGGAACGCTGCCGCGCCGAAGCGCGGGCGCGCGGCGTCTCCGGTCCGGCGCTCGTGGAGACGCTCGAGCGGTGCGCGCAGGCGATCCACGACGAAGACCTCGCGGCATGCCGCGCCATCGGACGGTTCGGCGCGACGCTCGTTCCCGACACTGCAAGCGTGTTGACCCACTGCAATGCGGGGGGCCTCGCGACCGCGGGGTACGGCACCGCGCTCGGTGTGATCCGCGGCGCGGTCGAGGCCGGCAAGACGATCCGCGTGCTCGCCGACGAGACGCGGCCGTTCCTGCAAGGCGCGCGGCTGACCGCGTGGGAGCTGATGCAGGACGGCATCGACGTCGCCCTGATCGCCGATGTGGCGGCCGGAAGCCTGATGAGGCGCGGGACAATCGACCTCGTCGTCGTCGGCGCGGACCGCATCGCCCGAAACGGCGATGTCGCCAACAAGATCGGCACGTACTCGCTCGCGGTGCTCGCGAAGGAAAACGGCGTGCCGTTTTACGTCGCGGCCCCGATCTCGACGGTGGACTTCGACTGCCCCGACGGCGCCGGCATCCCGATCGAAGAGCGCGACCCGTCGGAGATCACCGAGCTGTTCGGGACGAGGATCGCCCCGGAGGGCGTCTCCGCGCTGAACCCCGCCTTCGACGTCACCCCGGCCACCTACGTCACCGCAATCGTCACCGACCGCGGCATCGCATTCCCACCCTACGACGTCTCGCTCGCGGCTCTAGGGGACACTCCCTTTTTCCACCCCTAGGGAGCCAAGCACATTCCAGTTTTTGTCAGAGGGACAGTCCCCTTTTTCTTTCAAAGCTTCCGAACTCCGAAGCT
>CAZYHZ010000054.1:0-30375 GCA_964647625.1 uncultured Acidobacteriota bacterium | reverse complement strand
CCTACAAAAAAATGTCCTGGGCTGCCCTATGGGTGAATAAAGGGAGTGTCCCCTAACCGTGGCGCTTGTTGCGCTTCGCCTCGATCTGGGCGTCTTTCTTCTCCGCGTCGGCGAGCAGGTCCTTCGCGGGTTTCGCGAACTTGCCCTTCGGATACTCGTTCAGAACCTGGTCGAGCCACACGCGGCCCTCGGCCGCATCGCCCGAGCTCATGTGAGCGCGCCCGAGCCAGAAGTAAACCTTGTCCTTCTGACGGTAGGACGGAAACTTGTCGAGCAGCGCCGTGAACCGGTCGATCGCCGCGCGGTACGATTTCTTCTTCCAGTAAAAGGCCCCGATCACGAACTCGTGCTCCGCCAGGCCATCCTGCCCCTTGTTGAGGAATTGCCGCGCGGCGCGCGCCCAGCCGGTCTCCGGCCAGCGCTTGTCGATTTCCTTGAAGTCGTCGATCGCGACGTGCGTTTGGGCCTGATCCCGGGTGGCGGAGTAGATCTGCTTGACCGAGCACATGCCCGCCTGGAACTGCGCGTACGGGGCCTTCGGGTGATCGCCGTACAGCGTGACGAAATCGAGGTACTTCGAGCGGGCCTCGATCAGGGACAGATCGTCGCCGAGGTAATAGGTCGCATCGGCGAGCGCCAGCCTGACGAGAGGCTCGTACTGCGCCCGGTCCGCTTGCGAGAACTGAACCTTCTGGAGAATCGTCTTCGCCTTCCGGAGCTGGTGATGAGCCATCGCGGCGTCGCTTTGAGCGAGCGCCACCGAGGCCTCGAGCACGTCGGTTTGAGTCGACGCGTGCTTCTTCTTCGACGAGCATCCCGAAGCGGCCAGGACGGACCCGATCAACAGAATGACGACTGCGCGACGCCGCATCAGCGGGGCCCCTCCGTCGACTTGAGACGATGGCGCAGCGCATCGGGCAAGCGGATCGGGCGGCCCGAGCGATCGCAAGACGCGTGCACGGTGAACCCCGTCGCGAGCACGCGGCCGTCTTCCGGCCGGCGCAGCGTGTACTCGAACCGCACGCGCACGCCTTGGGCTTCCGCGAGCCGGGTCTCGATCTCGACCACCTCGTCGTAGCGGGCCGACGCCCGGTACTCGGCGCCCGCTTCGATGACGGGAAAGAAGACGCCGTCGTCATCCTCGAGCGCGCCGTACGCGCATCCGGCGTCCCGCATCAGCTCGGTCCGGCCGAGCTCGAACCACACGAAGTAGTGCGTGTGATGGGCGACGCCCATGCGATCGGTCTCGGGGTAGCGCACGCGGGTCGTCGTCCTCGCCGCCCGCGCTGCGGGGGTGTCTCCCTCACGCACGCTGGGCTTTCTCGTCGAACGCCGCGAGCTTCCGGACGAGCGCCTGAGTCGCGCCGCGCGCGTCGCCCGCGCCGAACACCGCCGAGCCCGCGACGATGATGTCGACGCCGCTCGCGGCGACCAGGTCGACGTTGTCGAGCGTGACCCCGCCGTCGATCTCGATCCGGGTCGGAAGGCCCAGGCGGTCGATCCAAGCGCGCAGCCGCCGCGCCTTGTCGAGGACGAACGGGATCAGCCGCTGGCCCCCGAACCCGGGATTCACCGACATCAGGAGGACGAAATCGGTCGACGGGAGGATTTCCGAGAGCGCCTCGATCGGCGTCGCCGGATTCACGGCGACTCCGGCCTTGGCTCCGCTCTCCTTGATCGCCGACACGGTGCGCTCGAGATGGCGCGCGACCTCGACGTGGACGGAGATCATGTCGGCGCCTGCCTCCGCGAACGCGGGTGCGTAGCGGTCGGGGTCCTCGATCATCAAGTGGCAATCGACGGGAAGCTGCGTGACCTTGCGGACCGCTTTGGTCACGGCCGGACCGATCGTGATGTTCGGAACGAAGTGCCCGTCCATGACGTCGACGTGGATCAGCGCCGCGCCGCCGGCCTCGGCGTCCTTGACGTCGGCGCCGAGCCGCGCGAAGTCCGCAGAGAGAATCGACGGCGCGATGACGGCACCCATCCCGGCTCCTACTCCGCGACCGTCAGCTCGATGACGTCGCGGCGCGCGATCGGATATCCCGACAGAGGCATCTGGCCGACGATCGTTCCGGGGCGGCGCCCTTCCGGCGCCACGCGGCGCACGGCCCCGCTCCGAAACCCGCACAGGTTGATCCATTCCTGCGCCTCGCGCAACGTCAGTCCGGTGAGGTCCGGCATCACGAAGCGCGCGGGGCGCGGCCCGTCGGAGACGAGCCGGTGCACACGGTCGCCCGACACCGAAAGCGTCCCGCCCGGAGGCGATTGATCGATCACGCGGCCGGCGGGAATGGTCTCGTCCGGAATCCGGGCTTCCCACCCGGGCGTCAGTCCCTGCCGTCTCAGCTCGAGCTCGGCCTGACGGGAGGGCTGGCCGGTGATCGCGGGGACCGTGAGCGTCTCGCCACCTTGCGACACGACGACGCGGACCGTGCGGCCGTGCCGCACCTTGGTGCCCGGCGCGGGCTCTTGCTGCATGATGTGGTCGACCGTCACGCCGGCGTCATGACGCTGCTCGGACACCTCGAATCCGAGCCCGAGCCGCTCCGCTTCGGCGGACGCCGCATCGCGGGCTCGTCCCGTCCAATCGGGGACGGCGACCAGATTCGTTCGCCGCTCGGACCGGATCGCGAAGCAGAACGAGGCCACGGCGACGATCCCGGCCAGCGCGGCCCACGCCGCCGCGCGGACGACCCGGCGCGCCGCGGACTTCCAGTCGATCATCCGGAGATCTCGTCGGGAAGCTCGTTGCGGTCGTCGCCCCGGTGAGGGAAGTGCTCGGCCAGGCGCGCGCCCGCCTCTCCGATGGCATCGACCAGGCCCTCCGAGGCTTCGCCTCGTGCAAAGGCGTCCCGCAGGATGTCCCGAACTCCATTCCAGAAATCGTCGCCGACCTTCGCGTGGATCCCGGCGTCGCCGACGATCGCGAATTTCCGGTCATCGACGGCGATGTAGAAGAGAACGCCGTTGCGCTCCGAGGTTTCGTGCATCTTCAGGCGCGCGAACCAGCGCCCCGCCGCGATCATCGGATCGCCGGCGCACCGCCGCTCGACGTGAACCCGGATCTCGCCCGACGTGCGCGCTTCCGCGCTCCGGATCGCCTGAACGACCCGCGCTTCACCCTCTTCGGTCAGGATCTTCCGAACGGCGCTCATCCGGTCACCATGATCCCGACGCTCCGCCGCCGCCCGACAGGCCGCCGCCGCCCGAGAAACCGCCGAAGCCTCCACCGCCTCCGCCGCCACCGCCTCCGCCCCATCCGCCGCCGAATCCACCGCCTCCGAAGCCGCCGCCACCCCACCAGAACGGACCCGTCCGGTAGTACCGGCGCCCGCCGCGGCCGCTGAAGCCGCCTCCGCGCTGGATGCCGAGGAGGATGAAGAAGACGATGATCGCCAGCGGAAAGAGAAGCGGCCCGATGCGGGTGGGGGTTCGCTTGCGCGCGGGCGCGGTGTAGGCGCCCCGCGTCGCGTCGATGATCGCGCGGCAGGTGGCCGCGATCCCGCCGCCGTAATTCCCGCCGCGGAACGCCGGAAACAGCTTGTCTTCGAGGATGGCGCGCGACAGCGCGTCGGTCAGGCGGTCCTCGAGGCCGTAGCCGACTTCGATCCTGGCTTTGTGCTCGGCCATCGAGACCAGAAGCAGCACGCCGTTGTTCTTCCCCTTCTGCCCGATTCCCCACTTCTCGATGATCTTGACGGAGAGGTCCTCGATGGCGCCCCCGTCGAGCGACGGAATCACGACGACGACGATCTGCGTCGAGCTTTCGCTCTCGAAGCGTGCGAGGGTGCCCTCGATCGAAGCGAGAGACGGCGCGTCGATGACGTGAGCGTAGTCGTTGACGCGCGCGGCGGGCTTCGCCGGCACGTCGAACGCCACGGCGCGCGGAGCTCCGAGCGCGAGAAGGCAAGAAAGCAGCGCCGGCAGGCGTCGGATCAGAATTTCACCTGCGGGGCCTTTTCGGTGCCGGTCTGGGCTTCGAAGAATTGCTTCGCCGCGAAGCCGCGGAATCTCGCGATGACGGACGCCGGGAACAAGCGAATCGCCGTGTTGTACGACTGCACCGCGGAGTTGAACCGCATCCGCTCCTGCGCGATGCGGTTTTCGGTTCCCTCGAGCTGGGATTGAAGCTCGAGGTAGTTCCGGTTGGCTTTCAGGTCCGGATAATTCTCGGCAACCGCCATCAACCGCGAGAGCGCGCCCGACAGCTCGCCTTGCACCTTCTGGAATTGCTGGAACTTCGACGGGTCGTTCAAGACCTCGGGACTGACGACCATCTGCGTCGCCTTCGCCCGCGCCTCGATCACGGCCTCGAGCGTGCCCTTCTCGAAGTTGGCCGCGCCCTTGACCGTCTCCACGAGATTCGGGATCAGGTCCGCGCGCCGCTGGTAGACGTTTTCGACCTGGGCCCAGGCCGAATCGACGCCGATCTGCTTGCCGACGAGATCGTTGTTGACGCCGACACCCCAAACGAAGCAGCCGCCGAGGATGAGAATCAGTGCTCCCGCCACGACGGCGCAGCCGATCATGCGCTTCATTTCGGTCCTCCCTCGAGCGTCATCGTACATTCACCCGCGGCGCCTCGTCAGGAGGGCGGCGAAAAACCCGTCCATGCCATCGAGCGTCGGGTCGGTCCTGACCGCGCCGTCCGGCCCGACGAGCGCGCGCGCCGGTTCGGAGAGCGCGGGTCCGGGGTCGGCGCGCTCGAACTCCGGCCGCTCGTCGAGGAAGGCGGACACGACGTCTTCGCCTTCCTCGGGCTCGAGTGAGCAGACCGAATACACGAGGCGTCCACCCGGACGAACGAGCGCAGAGGCGCTCCCCAGGATCGCCCGCTGCGTCGAGGCCAGGCGCGGCAAATCTTCGGGCGTCAGGCGCCAACGGATCTCGGGGTGGCGGCGCAGCGTGCCGGTGCCGCTGCACGGGGCATCGACCAGGACGTCGTCGAAGGCGGCGGCGAGCGGCGCCGGCTTCGACATGTCCGCGGCGACGAGGGCGACGTTCGCCCGCCCGACGCGCTCGAGATTCGTGCGAAGGCGATGCAATCTCTTGACGTTGCGATCCGCGGCCACCGCGAGGCCGACACCGTTCCGCCCGGACAGGAGGAGCGTCTTTCCGCCGGGAGCCGCACAGGCGTCGAGCACGCGAGGTCCGGCGTGCCCGCCGAACATCGAGGCGGCCAGCTGCGACGCCTCGTCCTGGATCCAGAAAGCGCCGTCACGGAACGCCGGCGTGCGCTGCGGAACGCCGGAGACGACGCGCAGCGCCGACGGCGCGAAGCGGCACGGCTCCGTCTCGACTCCGGAGGCGGCGAGCGATTCGCGCAGCGCGCCGCGCGTCCCGGAGGTGGCCAGGACGGTCGGCGCCGGCTCGTTGTCGGCCTGGAGCAATGCTTCCGCCCTCGCCCAGCCGAGACGCGCCACGACGCGCTTCGTCCACCACGCCGGGTGGGAATGGAACAGCGCGAGTGCGTCGACGTCCGGCGGCGCGGGTTGCGGCGGCACGAGGCTCGTCCTCTCGCGGCTGATCCGGCGCAGCGCCCCGTTGACGAACCCGGCCGCCTTCGCGAGCCCGGCATCCTTCACGAGCGCGACGGCGGTGTCGACCGCCGCGAAGTCGGGAATGCGATCGAGAAAGAGCAACGAGTACGCTCCGACGCGCAGCGCCGTGGCCGCCGGAGCATCGATCGCGCCGACCGGCCGCCCGGCGGCCGCCGCGATGGCATGGTCGAGGACGCGCTTTCGCCGCAAGACGCCGAGAACGACCTCCGTCAGGAGCGCGACGTCACGTGGATCGTGAAGCTCCCGCGCGCGGTGCTCGAGCAGAACCGATGCGAACGCGCCGGCGTCTTCGACCCGGCGCAGGATTCGAAAGGCCTCACGACGCGCGTCTGGGATGCTCAAGCCGGTCCCCCGCGGCGAGAAGCCGGCCGTTGGCGGCATCCTTGGCGGAGAGCACGCGCCCTCCCTCACGCTGGATCTCGTCGATCGCGGCGACGGTGCCCGACGCGCAGGCCACCATCAGGGCGTCGTCCTCCATTCCCATCACGTTGCCGGACGCCGCCGCCGTCCTGCGGCCGGGAAGCGCACGCGCGCTGACGATTCGCAGTCGGTCGCCGGAGCGATCTGCCCAGACACCGGGCCAAGGATCGAACCCGCGTGTGCGTCCCTCGAGGTCCTGCGCCGACCATTGCGGCTGCCACGCGCCGTCCTCTCGCGTGAGGAGCGGCGCGAGGCTGACGCCGTCCGGCTCTTGCGGCCGCGCGCTCATCGTTCCCGACGACAGGCCGGCCAGAGTCTCGACGACGGCCTCGGCGCCGAATCCGGCGAGCCGCGCGAGGAGCGCCGGCGCTTTCTCCCGCTCTTCGATCGCGACGGCTCGACGGACGAGAATCGGCCCCGTGTCGAGCCCCTCGTCGATCCGGAACGTCGTGACGCCGGTTGCGCGCTCCCCTCGCGCGAGCGCCCACTGGACGGGCGCCGCACCCCGGTACGCCGGGAGCAGCGAGAAGTGCAGGTTGATCGCGCCGTGCGGCGCCGCGTCGAGGACCGCCCGCGGCAGGATTCTCCCGTACGCGACGACGACGATCGCATCCGGCTTCGCCTCGTCGAGCGCGCGAGCGAACTCGTCGGTCCGGATCTTCGAAGGCTGCAGCACCGGAAGTCCCTTGGCTGCGGCTGCCGCCTTCACCGGCGGCGGCTGCGGCGCCTTGGACCGTCCCGCCGGACGGTCGGGCTGGGTGACGACGAGCGGCAGGTCGTGTCCCGCCGCCCGAATCGCATCGAAGGTGGGCAGCGCGGTCACCGGCGTGCCCATGAAGACGATTCTCACGAAGCGGGCGGCCGCTCGACCGTGGCGACCCAGTCTCCCGCCTTGATGCGCTTTTCGATCTGCCGCTTGAGCAGGCTGCGCTTCAGGGGCGAGAGGTTCTGAATGAAGACGCGGCCATCGAGGTGCTCCATCTCGTGCTGCATGGCGCGAGCGAGGAGCCCGTCGGCCGAGACGCGGAACGTCTTGCCGTCCAGCCCTTCCGCCTCGACGGTGGCGACGAACGGCCGCTCGACGTCGATGTGGATGTCGGGGAACGACAGGCAGCCTTCCTCCGCCACCTCCCGGCCGGAGACCTCGACGATCCTCGGATTGATGAGCACGTGCAGATCCTCGGGCTTCTCGCCGACCGACAGGTCCACGACGCACACCCGCTTCCCGACCCCGACCTGATTTGCGGCCAGGCCGATTCCCGGCGCCGCATGCATGGTCTCGACCATGTCCCGGACGAGCGCGACGATTCCGTCGTCGATGGTCGCAACACGCTCCGTGGGGGTCAGAAGGATGGGATCCGGATAGAGAACGATCGCTCGACGAGCCATGAGCCGACCTTAGCATCCGGTTTCGACGAGCGTCAACGCGAGCGTCCCATTTCGGGGACGGCTCGTCCTCCACGTGCTTCGGTGGGTTGCCGGCTTTGACCCCGAATGGCTTCGTAACGGAGCGTTTTTCACAACGTACGACGTGGCACGCAGGGTGCAGTTGCACGGGGTGTCTCTGTGGGGATAACCCAGGGAGGACGCAATGAAGGCTCTCCGAACTGCATTGCTGATGGCGGCCGGACTCACGGCGGCTTTGGGGTCCGGGACCCCGCTATACGCGCAGGCCAACGACCCCGAAGCCTACGGCGACGGATATCAATCCGGCGCGTACGGCCGGATCCGCGCTGCCGACGGCGGCGCCACGATCACCCGCGCCGACGGAGACCGCGACCAGTCCGAACATGCGACGGTCAACGCGCCCCTCTTTCCCGGCGATTCCATCCGCACCGATCGCGATCAGCGCGTCGAGGTGCAGCTCGCCGGCGGGACCACGATCCGCATCGATCGCGACGCCGAGCTCGTGTTCCAGTCGCTCCCGAACCCTCAGGCCAGCTATCAGGACAACACGGTGCTCGCGCTGAACGCGGGCGTCGTGCGCATCACGTCGCGCCTGGCCGACAAGGAAGAGTTCCGCATCGATGGGCGCGATGCCTCGGTCTATCTGATGGGCGAGGGCGAATTCCGCATCGACGCGTCCGACCGCGGCGGGATGCGCGTCGCATCGCTCCACGGCGTGGCGGAGGTCGTCTCCGGCGATGCGTCGGTCCTCGTGCGCGGCGGCACGTACTCGGTCGTCGCCCCCGGACAGGCGCCCGAGCCGACTCGCGCCTACAACGCGTTCTCGTCGGACGGCTTCGACCGGTGGTGTGAAGCGCGGGACGACGCCTACCGTTCGCACGAGCGATACGCGGAGAACGGCGACGTCGATCGGGGCAGCGTCCCCGACGAGGTGCAGCCGTACTACTCCGAGCTCTCCCGCCAGGGGACGTGGAGCTACGAGCCGGACTACGGCAACGTGTGGTTCCCCGCCGGCGTCGGCGCGTCGTGGCGCCCCTACGATGACGGGTACTGGACCTACGGGCCGGGCGGATACTTCTGGGTCTCCGCCGAGCCCTGGGGCTGGGCGCCGTATCACTACGGCTGCTGGCAGTGGATCCCGAGGCGCGGCTGGTGCTGGATCCCCGGCCACGTGTTCGCCGGAGCGTGGGTGTCGTGGTCGTGGGGGTCGGCGTACGTCGGCTGGGCTCCACTCGACTTCTGGGGGCGGCCGGGCTGGGTCGGCGGCTCGCTCTACGCCGGCTATTACGATCCCGGCTGCTGGACGTTCGTGAGCTACGCGAACGTCTATCACGGCGACGTGCACCGGTATGCGGTGCCGATCTCGACGGTCCGTGACGATCTGCATCACGCGACGGTCGTTTCGCGGCCTCCGTCGGTCGATCCGCGACGCATCGCAAACCCCGCCGAGTGGCGCCTCCGGACGCTGAAGCAGGTCGGCGACGACCAGGGCGCTCACATGCGTCCGGTCGACACCAGCCGCAGGCCCGAGCAGCGGATGCTCGACATCCAGAACCACTTGATGCGGCGCCCCACGGGCCCGCCGCAGGTGGTGCGCGGGCCGAAGGATCGCGCCGTCGCAACGCCGCGCGATCGCAACACGGCGGCACCCGGCATTCGCGGTCCCGTCACGACGCCCGATCGTCCGAACATCGATCGCCGTCAGGCCGCCCCTCGCGAGATCGTCTCGCCGGGCGTGCGCGGTTTCTACGAGCGGATGTCGCGTCCTCGCGAGAGTCGCGCCCCGGATCCTCGCGTCGAATCGCCGCGCGCCGAGCCGCGGCCGGAGCCGTCCCGTGCCGAGTCGCGGCTTGCGCCCCCTCCGAGGCCTCAGCCGCCCCCGCGCGCGGAGGCTCCTCGCTTCGAGGCTCCGAGAGCCCAGGCTCCGCGGCCGGCGCCTCCGCGTCAGGAGCCCCCGCGTCAAGCGCCTCCCCAGCACCAGGGACCTCCGCAGCAGAACCGCGGGCACGGCAGCCAGCAGGACCGCGGCCATCACGGAGGTTGAGACTGGATTTCGAGTTTGGCCGACTTCCGCTCCCCCTCACACGGAAGTCGACCCGGAGCCGGCGGCGATCGTGCCGCCGGCTCCGAACTATCTCGTCGCGGCCGCTTTCGAGCCCAGGGCGGTCAAAAGCTTCTCGTGAATGCCGTCGAACCCGCCGTTGCTGAGCACGGCGACGACGTCCCCCGCGCGCGCACCGGCGGCCACGTAGGCGACGATGGCATCGACGCCCCGTAGAAATCGCGCCTTGCGTCCGCGCGCGGCGAGATCGGCGACGAGCCGCTCGGGGTCGAGCCGCTCTTCGGGCGGGAGCTCCGCGGCGCCGAACACGTCCGCGAGCACGATCTCGTCCGCATGATCGAACGCCGGCGGCAGCTTGTCCTGGAACACGTTGCGGCGCAGCGACCACGAGCGCGGCTCGAGCAGGCACCACACCCGCCGGCCGGGATAGCGCTGCTTGACGGCGCGAAGGGTCTCCGCGATCGCGGTCGGATGGTGCGCGAAGTCGTCGAGCACGAGGATCCCGCCCGCCTCGCCGCGCGGCTCCATGCGGCGCTTGACTCCCGAAAACGCGGCGAGACCGCCGGTGATCTCGCCGGGGGTCAAGCCCTGTTCCGCCGCGGCGGCGATCACCGCGAGCGCATTCCTCACGTTGTACTCGCCCGACAGCCGCAGGACGACGTCGGCGTAGGGCGCTCCGCTCCGCCGCACGCGGAACGACACGCCGTCGGCGCGATGCTCGATCCCCTCCGCGCGCCATGCGCCGCTCGCCAGGCCGTAGCCTTCCACGCGCGACTGCGCGTGCGCGGTCACCTCGACGGTGACCGGGCAGTCCTCGTGGCGGACGATCAGGCCCCTACGGGGCACGATGTTGGTCAGCCAGCGGAATACCTTCTTGACCTCGGCCTCGTCGCGATAGATGTCGGCGTGGTCGAACTCGACCGTGCCGATCAGCGCGGTGTCGGGCCGGTAGTGCATGAACTTCGGCCCCTTGTCGAAGAAAGCGGTGTCGTACTCGTCGCCTTCGATGACGAAGGCAGGCCCCTTGCCGATCCGGTAGGAGGTCGGGAAATCGACCGGCGCGCCGCCGATGAGAAACCCGGGATCGCGTCCGGCATTGTGGAGCACGAACGCGAGCATCGAGGTCGTCGTGGTCTTGCCGTGCGTTCCCGCGACGACCACGACGTGCCGCCCGGCCAGGAACCGCTGCTCGAGCGCCGCCGCCATCGAGAGGTACGGAAGGCGCCGATCGAGAAGCGCTTCCGCTTCCGGGTTTCCGCGGCGCACGGCGTTTCCGACGACGGTGAGGTCGGGAACGGGGTCGAGGTGTGCGGCGTCGTAACCCTCGTACACCGCGACCCCCATGTCCGCGAGGATCGTCGAGGCCGGCGGGTAGAGCTTGCCGTCCGACCCGGTGACGCGCGCACCGGCGTCGTGGAAGAGCCCGGCGAGCGACGCCATGCCGGTCCCGCCGATTCCGATCAGATGCACGTGCTCTTTTTTCAAGGCGAATCCTTCACTCGACCGAGAACCGGAGGTCGGCGGAAGCAAGATACCTCTCGGCCATGCGCTTCCCCATGGGCTCGCGCACCATCGACCGGAAGCGCTCCTGGCGCAGCAGCTCGCGAATCCGGGGGACCGCCTCGACGGCGGCCGCGTCCCCGGCCTGGATGCAGTAATCGGCGGACTCGAAGTCGGCCCAGTGGATCTTCCGCACCGCGGGATCGATCACGATGTCCGCGAGCCGGCGATACAGCTCGGTCATCGCGGAGTCCTTGATGAGGTTGGCCCGGAGGACGATGTCGATCCCGCGCGCGTACCGTTTCTGCTCGTCGAGGTCGGCCGAGATGTCGACCGCGAGAACGACGTCGGCGCCGAGCCGGAACGCCGGGAGCACGGGGATCTTGTCGACCCACCCGCCGTCGATGAGGAGCCGCCCGTGGAGCCGGCGCGGCGGGAGGATTCCCGGGATGGCGGCGCTCGCCGCGGCGACCTCGCGGAGCTTGCCGTGGCAGAGAACGACCTCTTCCGCGCTCTCGAGATCGACCGCCGACGCGGCGAAGCGGATCGGCGTCGTCGAGACCTCGACGTCGGGGAGGATGAGCCCCAGGCTTCGCGCGAATCGCTCCGCCGACACGAACGACGGGCGCATCGTCGACACACCGTAGACGATGCCTCGACGCACGAGGCTCGTGACCGAATAGAGCAGACCGCCGCGCGTGTGCTTGGTTTCCCGTAAGAACGACACGCGCGTCCTCTGGAACTCGTCGCTTCCGAGCAGCCGGCGGATCTTGTGCTCGATGTCTCCGATGTCGCCCGTCGCGGCGAACGCGCCGCCGATCACCGCCCCCATGCTCGTGCCGGTGATGATGTCGATGGGGATCCCTTCGCGGACGAGCGCCCGGAGGACCCCGATGTGGGCGAGTCCGCGCGCGGCCCCCCCTCCGAGCGCGAGCCCGACCTTCAGTCGCCATGGCGGCAGCATGACCGGGAAGATAATGCTCGGAGACCTCGCCCGTCGAGGATGGGGCCGTCGAAATGCCGGATAACGCCAACGGATCCTGGGTCGAGGCGGCAGAGCGCATGGTGGCGCATCAGATCGAGGGCCGCGGAATCCGAAACACGCGCGTGCTCGAGGCCATGCGCACCGTCCCGAGGCACCTGTTCATTCCGGAGGAGCACCGCGGCCGCGCCTTCGCCGACGAGCCCGTCGAGATCGGCCACGGCCAGACGATCTCGCAGCCGTTCATCGTGGCGCTGATGACCGAGCTCGCGGACCCGAAGCCGGCGTCACGCATCCTGGAGATCGGTACGGGCTGCGGGTATCAGACGGCCGTGCTCGCGACGTGCGCCGGCGAGGTGTTCACGATCGAGCTCGAGGCGGCGCTCGCGGAGCGCGCGCGACGGACGCTTCAGGCGATGGGCTTCGCGAACGTCCATGCTCGCGTCGGCGACGGTGCCGCCGGCTGGCCCGAAGCGGCGCCCTTCGACGCCGTCGTCGTCACCGCCGCCCCCGCCGACGTGCCGCCCGCGCTCGTCGACCAGCTCGCCGTGCCCGGCCGGCTGGTCATCCCCGTCGGCACGACCTCGCAAGAGCTTCTCGTCGTCGAGCGCGGGGCCGACGGCCTCCGCCGCCGCTCCGTCCTCCCCGTCCGCTTCGTCCCGCTGCGATAGCCGACATTCAGGATCAGGGAGGGACAGTCCCCTTTTTCTTCTAAAGCTTCGCACTCTGAAGCTTTAGAAGAAAAAGGGGACTGTCCCTCCCTGATCCTGAATGTCCCCTACATCAGCGCAAACGCGTTGTTGATCATGTGCGCGAGGATAGGTGCCGCGAGACCGCCGGTGCGCCGACGGAGAAACAAGAGCACGAACGCGAACACGGTGTAGGCGGGGAAGAAGACCGGGATCCCATGGATCGCCGCGAACGCCAGGGACGTGATCACGCCCGCCCATCCGGGACCGAGCGTCACGCCGAACGCGTCGAGCAATCGCCCACGGAAGTACATCTCCTCGACGACGGGCGCGAGGACCGCGGCCCACGCGATCAACGCGGGCTCGGGCAGCAGGCCGCGCAGCATGTCGGCGATGTCCGGCGGGGTGACCCCGAGGGCGTCGATGAGCACACTGTAGAGACCATTGAACGCCAGGAGCACCGCGCCCCCGCCCAAGCCCCACAGGATCGAGCGGCGGTCGATGTGGAACCACGAGGCGAGCTTCTCGATCTCGGCCCGGACCACGTGAAGGCCGACTAACCCGTGAAGGCCGAATAGCGCGACACCCGGTGCCGCGGCGGCGAGAACGCCGCCCCGTGTCTGAAGGAACAGGCTGGCGAGGATCGTCAGCGCAAACGCGCCGAACACCCACGCGCCCTCCTCGACGAGGAACGAGCCCAGGCTCGGTCGTATAATCCGGGTTTCGTTCGGGCTCATGGACATAAAGAAAAGAAGTACACCGAAAGGAAGCCGATGGCCAAGCTGATTACGCCCCGGGCCGAAGATTACTCGCGCTGGTACACCGACGTCGTCACTCAGTCGCGCATGGCCGACTACTCCCCGGTCAAGGGCTGCATGGTCATCCGCCCGCACGGATACGCCCTGTGGGAGAACATGCAGCGCGTCCTCGACGGCATGTTCAAGGCCACGGGCCACCAGAACGCGTACTTCCCGCTGTTCATCCCGAAATCGTTCCTCGCCAAGGAAGCCGAGCACGTCGAGGGCTTCGCGAAGGAGTGCGCGATCGTCACGCACACGCGCCTCAAGGCGTCGAACCACGACGGAGCGGCGACGATCTCCCCCGACCCGGCCAGCGCCCTCGAAGAAGAGCTGATCATCCGTCCGACCTCGGAGACGATCATCTATTCGATGTTCGCGAAGTGGGTCCAGTCGTACCGCGACCTGCCGCTGCTCATCAACCAGTGGGCCAACGTCGTTCGCTGGGAGATGCGCACGCGCCTGTTCCTGCGCACCACGGAGTTCCTCTGGCAGGAAGGACACACCGCCCACGCGACCTCCGCCGAGGCCGAAGAGGAATCACGCCGCATGCTCGACGTGTATGCGACGTTCGCAGAGGAGTACATGGCGGTTCCCGTCCTCAAGGGATTGAAAACGGAAAAGGAAAAGTTCGCGGGCGCCGACCACACGTATTGCATCGAGGGCCTGATGCAGGATGGCAAGGCGCTCCAGGCCGGAACGTCACACCACCTCGGGCAAAACTTCGCGAAGGCGTTCGACCTCAAGTTCCAGGACGAAGCCGGCGAATGGCAGCACGCCTACAACACGTCGTGGGGGGTCTCCACGCGTCTCGTCGGCGCCATCGTCATGGCGCACGGCGACGACAACGGCCTGATCCTCCCACCGCGCTTGGCACCCGTTCAGGTCGTGATCGTGCCGATCTTCAAGAGCGGCGACCCGGTCGAGAAGATCGTCGGGGCGGCGAAGGACGTCGAGGCGGCGCTCAAGCAGGCCGGCGTCGCGGTCAAGCTCGACGCGCGGGAGAACCTCTCGCCCGGCTTCAAGTACAACGAGTGGGAGCTGCTCGGCGTCCCTCTGCGCGTCGAGATCGGACCCAAGGACGTCGAGAAGGGATCGGTCTGCTGTGTGCGCCGGATGAACCGCGCGAAGTCGTTCGTCCCGATGGGCGACGCCGCCACGGCGGTTCCCAAGATGCTCGAGGAGATCCAGGCCGAGCTGCTCGCCGCCGCTCGCGCCCGCCGCGACGCCGCAACGTATCTCGTGGACAGCTATGACGCACTCAAGGAGAAGCTCGAGGCGCCGGGCGGCGGATTCATGCTCGCCCACTGGTGCGGTGAGACCGACTGCGAGACGGCGATCCACGAAGAGACGAAGGCGACCGTGCGCGTCATCACGTTTGACGGCGCGCAGGAAGCCGGCGAATGCGTGCGCTGCGGGATGCCGTCGAAACGGCGGGTGCATTTCGCGAAGGCGTACTGAGCGCATGAATATTTCCGGAGCCAAGCGGAAGGTCCTCCCCCTGTTGCTGCTTTCGTCGCTCCCGTTGACCGCAACGGCTTCCGAAGTCGTCCGCGTCGCGTCGTGGGAGTTCCACAGCAGTTTTTGGATGAGCCTGCACCAGAAGCTTCTCGAAGACGCCGCTCGCGACAAGCCGCGCGACACTTCAAGCTGGACGGCCGAAGACCGGGCGGCATGGGACGCCTCGGTGGCGGACTACCGCAAGGCCGGCGGCCACGACGATCCGAGCTTTTCGAATCCCATGGTCATCACGACCGATGGGCTCACACAGGTCACGGACGACGCGACCGAGCCCGCCATCGACGCGCCGCTCGCCGACGCCCTCAAGCGCGCCGCGCCCGTCTATCGCAAGCACGACTGGTCCGATGACGACGCCGCCAACCGCTTCTTCATTTCCTATGCATCGGCGATGGTGCGCGAGTCGGGCGCCGAGCTCATCAAGAAACACGAAGCCGTCTACCACGTCACATGGCCCGAGCGGGTTCTCGTCTACGTCACGCCCTACGGCGGACCGTTCGGCGCGTACACGCTGACCGGCCGCGCCGGCGGCGTGATCACCACGATGTCGAGCCGTGATGCGGGGTACCAGGGCCTGCGCGCGCTCGAGATGCTTCTGCACGAAAGCTCGCACGCCGTCGTCGGACCGTCGCGCGGCACGGTGGCCGACGCCATCGCCGCGGCCGGAAAGAAGCATGGGGTAACTCCACCGCGCGACCTCTGGCACGCGATCCTGTTCGCGACCTCGGGCGAGCTGACTCGCCGTCACCTCGCGCTACGTGGAACGGCCAGGTACGTTCCGTCGTCGGACGATCTCTTCACGCGCGTGTGGCCGAAGTATCGGGGACCCATCGAGAAATACTGGATCGCCTACATCGACGGACAAGGAACGCTCGAGAGTGCGATCGAGCACGTCGTCGAAGAGGTTTCGCGCTAGAGAACCGCCAGCCTCCCGATCAGGTCCACGACCCGGCACGAATAGCCCCACTCGTTGTCGTACCACGCGATGACCTTGACGAGATTTCCGCCGAGGACGCGCGTGCACAGCGAGTCGAAGATCGCCGAGTGCGTGTCCTGGATGATGTCCGACGAGACGATCGGGTCCTCGCAGTACTGAAGGATGCCCGAAAGCGGCGCGCCTGACGCGGCGTCTTTCATCGCGGCGTTGACCGAGGCGACGCTGACGGGCTTCGCCAGCTCGACGACCAGGTCGACGGTCGAGCCGTCGGGAACGGGCACGCGCATGGCGACCCCGTCGAGCTTTCCTTTCAGCTCGGGAAGCACCTTGCCCACCGCGCGCGCCGCGCCGGTCGTCGTCGGGATGATGTTCTCGTTCGCCGCGCGCGAGCGGCGCAGGTCTTTGTGGGGGACGTCGGCCAGACGCTGATCGTTGGTGTACGCATGGACCGTCGTGATGATCCCCTTCACGATCCCGAACGACTCGTTCAGCACCTTCGCGACCGGGGCCAGGCAGTTCGTCGTGCAGCTCGCGTTCGAGACGATCCGGTGTTCCGCCTTCAGCGTGTGGTCGTTCACCCCGACGACGACCATCGCATCGACGTCGTCCTTCGCCGGCACGGTCAAGATGACCCGCGAAGCACCCGCCTGAAGGTGCCACGCGCATTCTTCGCGCTTTCTGAACCGGCCGGTGGCCTCGACGACGACGTCAACGCCGAGATCCTTCCACGGCAGCTTGGCGGGGTCTTTCTGCTCGAGCATGCGCACCGTCTGGGTGCCGGCGGTCATGCGGTCGCCGCTCAGGGTCACGGCCCCTGGATAGCGCCCGTAGACCGTGTCGAACCGGGTCAGATAGGCCAGCGTCTCGTTGGGGGTGACATCGTTGATGGCGACGACCTCGATGTCGTCGCGCTGGGACATCAGGCGGAACGCCGCGCGCCCGATGCGGCCGAATCCGTTGATCGCGACCTTGGGCCGGCCCATCACGACCTCTCCGCGGCTTTCGGCGCGCGGAGCGAGGCGAGGCGGAGGATCAGCTCGACCACGCGCGTCGCGTACCCCCATCCGTTGTCGTACCAGGTGATGGTCTTCAGCATGTTGCCGCCGAGGACGAAGGTCGACAGGCCGTCGAACACCGCCGAATGGCCGTTGCCCACGACGTCGGACGAGACGATCGGCTGGTCGGTGTACTCGACGATGCCCTTGAACGTGGTCAGCGCGGCCGACTTGACGATCTCGTTCACCTCCTCCGCCGTGACGGCGCGCTTCATGAGGGTCACGAGGTCGACGTTCGAGCCGTCGGGCACGGGGACGTTGAGCGCCATGCCGTCGAGCTTGCCGGCGAGCTGCGGCAGGATCGATTGCACGACGCTCGGCGAGAACGTCTCGGTGGGGATGATGTTCTCGGCGGCCGCGCGCGACCGGCGCATCTCCGTGTGCGGCACGTCCGCGAGGCGCTGGTCGTTGGTGTAGGCGTGGACGGTCGTCATGAAGCCGCGCTCGATCCCGATCGCGTCGTCCAGGATCTTGCAGATCGGCGCGAGCGCGTTGGCGGTGCACGAGGCGTTGCTGACGATTCGGGTGGTCCCGTCGAGGATCCCGTCGTTGACGCCCATCACCACGAGGGCATCGACGGGATCCCGCGGAGGCACGGTCAACACGACGCACGCCGCGCCCTTGTCGAGGTGCTTCTGCAGGACCGCCCGCGTCCGGTACTGGCCCGTCGCCTCGACGACGATGTCGACGCCCAGGGCGGCCCAGTCGACGTCCCCCGGCGCCTTGGCCTGAAGGATCTTGATCGCCCGTCCCTTCGCGTAGAGCGAATCGCCCTTCACCCAGACCGGGTCCTCGAAGCGCCCGTGGACGGTGTCGAAGCGCAGCAGATATTCGAGCGCCGCGGGCTCGGCGACGTCGACGATCGCGGCCACCTCGACGTCGGCCCGCTCGTGAACGATGCGGAAGACGTTGCGGCCGATCCGGCCGAAGCCCATCAGGCCGATGCGCGTGGTCATGGGCCTAGGCTGCCACATCGAGGTCAGGCCCGCCCGCGGCATTCCGGACACGAACAGGCCTTGCGCAGCATCTCGAACGAGTAGATCCCCGTGTCGTGACCGTCGCTCCAGACGATCTGCACGGCGTAGGCGCCGACCGGCACCAGATCGCGAATCAAGATCTGACCCTTCGCGGGACCGGTGACGACGCGCAGCGGATCGGGCGCTGCTGCGTCGCGCTGCCCGCGGCACAGGGAGCAGGGACAGTCCCGCCGCAGCTCGTCGAACGGCAGATACGACTCGTGGCCGTCCCCCCAGGCGAGCGCAAGCTCGCGGCCGGAGACCGCGATGTTCCTGGGTTTGAACGCTTTCGGGTCGACGGGCATGGATTTCAATAGTGTACTCTGCGGGCCGCATCCCATTAGTTCCATAGAGTATTGGGAACCTTGGCGCCCATGGATCGTTACACCCCTGCGTCGGGCGAGGCCGGGGACGACCGGGCCGCCCTCGACCTCGCGATCGTCGGCGAAGTCCTGAATGGCCGAACCGAGCGATTTCGGGAGCTTGTCGAACGGTACCAGAACATGATTGCCGGCATCGCGTGGCGGTCCGGCTGCCGCCGGGAAGACGTGGAGGACGTGGTGAGCGAGGTGCTGTTGAAGGTCTACCGGAACCTGCACCAGTACCGCCCCGAGCATGCGTTCTCCACCTGGCTGTACCGGCTCGCGGCGAACCACGTCGTCGACCGGTCCCGCCGCATGAAAAAAGAGCGGGGCCGGACCGAGATGCCGGAGCACGTCGAGGACCACACGCCGATCGCCGGCGATGCCATGGAGGTCGACGAGCGGCACGCCCTGGTCCGCGAGGCGCTGAATCACGTCGATCCCCGTTATCGTGAGGTCATGCACCTCGTGTACGTCGAAGGGCTCAAGGTCGAGGAGACCGCGCGGGTGCTCGGCGCGCCGGAGGGCACGGTCAAGACCAGGCTCATGCGCGGGCGCGAGGCGCTCAAGAAGATCCTGATGCGAAAGAATCCGGAGCACTTCCCATCATGAGAGACGACGGCCGCTTCGACGAGCTGCTCCGCGCGGCGCTCTCTCGCCGTGGGGCCCCGGCGTCGTTTCCGGTCGACGTCGCGGACCGCGTCATGGCGCGCGTCGCCCGGCTCGGCCCTCCCCTGGCGTCCGGATTGGGACGCGCGCAGATCGTCCGGTGGGCGATCGCGGCCGCGCTCGCCGGGGTCGCGCTCGTGGGAGCGGCCACCTGGCGCGGACCGGGTTGGGACGAGGTCCGCACAGGAGTCGGCCGGTCCGTCGCGCACACGACGACGACCGCGGTGAGGCTCGCCGGTCCGGCGTCCGCCGTGGCGGGGTCGTTCGCCCGCATCGGCGAAGCGCTCGTCGATTCCGCGCGCACCGTCGCCGCGACCGCGGCGCCGCTGCAGCCCGTCGCACGCCTGTTGATGGCATTGATCACCGTCGCGATGCTCGCGATCACGACGTACGTGATCGCCCGGGACATGCGCACGGGTGCGACTCACAAGGAGCGTTCATGACATCGAAGCGTCTGGCGATCGCGCTCGCGGCTGCGCTTTTCGGCACGGCCACGCTCGCGACCACCGTGCCCACGGCCGAGAACAAGTCTTCGACCGCGAAACCCGTGCCCTCCCCGCGCGCGCATTCGAAGCCGCCGGCGGCGCCGGACGTCCCCGCGGCCCCGGACACGCCCGACACGTCGGACCTCCCGGACGTCCCCGGTATCTCCCGCGGCAACGACAGCGAGAAGGTGGGCATCGGACAGGACGTGCGGATCGGCGCCGGCGAGACGCACGACGGCGACGTCGTCTGCGTCGGCGGGCACGTCCGCATCGACGGGCACGTCAACGGCGACGTCACGGTCGTCGCGGGAACGCTCGACATCACGGGCTCGGTGGACGGCGACGTCACGGCGGTGGCGACGCGGACGGATCTCGATCCCGCCGCGCGCATCAACGGCAGCCTGAGCAACGTGGGCGGCTCGCTTCACCGCAACGCGGCGTCCGTCAACGGTCAGGTGGTCAACATCCCCTTCGGACTCAGCTTTCCCGGCTGGAGGGGCGGTTGGACTCACGGCTTTGGGGGCCTACCGGGAGTGTTCATCTGGTGGAGGCTCTTCGGCCTGTTCCTGTTCTTCGTGTGCGCGCTGCTCCTGACCGCGCTCGTCCCCGACCGGATCCGTCTGATCAGCGAGGACGCGCCGGCCCGGCTCTTCACCGCGCTTATCTTCGGCCTCGTGGGCTACGTCGTGCTCGTCTTCGTGCAGATGTTCCTCGCCGTGACGATCATCGGGCTACCGCTGGTGTTCCTCATCTATCTCGTCTTCGTCGTCCTCAAGTGGATGGCGATGTGCGGAATCTTCCATCAGATCGGGTCGAGACTGGGGCGCGCGATGGGACGCGAGATGTCGCTGTTCGGCGGCATCCTGCTCGGCTTCCTTCCGTTCGCGCTCTTGCGGCTCGTGCCGTTCTGCATCGGATTCTCGATCTGGTTCCTGGTCGAGATCCTCGCGTTCGGGTACCTGATCCTAACGCGCGTCGGCACGCGCGGCGCTCCCGGCCGGGTCGTGACGCCACCGCCACCGCCCGTGCTTCCCTCGGAGCCTATTCCCGGCAGTGTTTGAGCTGTGAACCGTAAACTGTGAACTGTGAACCGTGAACTGGTTCACAGTTAACGGTTCGCGGTTCAGGGGGGTAGGATGGAGCGCAATGAGCGCCCCCCCGCCCGGCCGAAGCGGTTTCGTGTCGATTTCGGGCCGTGGCATCGCGCCGGGCCTCGCCTGCGGTCCCCTGCGGCGCAACCGCCCGGAGCTTCCCGCCGAGGACGTCGCGGGATGCGTCCTGCTCGCCGAGCGTGCGGTCCCCGACGACATCGGACGGATCATCGCCTCCGCGGGCACTCTGACGCTGTCGGGAGCGGTGCTCTCGCACGTCAGCTTGCTGTCGCGTGAGTTCGGAAAGCCGTCGGTGTCGCTGTCGGGGATGACTCCGGCGCACCTGTCGCAACCGGAAGAAGACGGCGTGCTGGTTTTCGAGGATGTCGTCGGGAACCCTGCGGGCGCTCGTCTCGACGAGGGCGACGTCGTCATGATCGATGGAGGGCGGGGCCTCCTCACCATTCCCGGAGGCTTCGAGCCGGAAGCACGGGCACGCGTTCGGAGGGTGTTCGGGCCGCTCGCGGCCTACGGGAAGCTGCCGGCCGACGACGCCCTGCTCGTTCCGCTGATCCGCGCGCAAGCCGAGGACGGCCTGGCGTTTCTGCTCGAGGCGGCGTTCCCCTACCGGCTCGTCCCCGCGGGGCCCGCCTCGCGGCGCCTGCTCGAGGCGCTCGAGCGGACCGTTCCCCGCGGAGAGATCCACGGCGCGATCGAGGCCCTGTGCCTCCGCGTGCTCGCCTCCGCGGCCGTTCGGTGCGAAGAGGCGCTCACCTCGCTGCAATCGGCCGAAGACCTCGAAGACCTCCAGCGTGGGATGCGCGGATTGGAATCGGCGCTGAACGGCGACCTCGAGCTGATCGAAGACTTGAGGGGCGATCCGGACCGTCTCGAGCAACGACTGGAGCCCGTCCTCCAAGCGGCCGCCGAGCGAAGGGCGGAGCTCGAGGCGGCGCTCCGCAAGGCGGTGGGAGATGCCCTGCGGCTGACGGAGGAGCAGACGCGCGCCCGGCTCGGAGGGCTGTTTCGCCTCCTTAGGCGCGCGCGCGCGGCGCACCTGGGCGCCGAGGACGTCGGACGGCTCCAGAAGCGCCTCGCCGAGCAGCTCGCCGAAGAGCGCAAGCGGGCCGGCACGCACCTCGTCGTGCCGATCGACCCCGGCGTCCCGCACGATCGATCGCTGGTCGGCGGCAAGGCGCAAGCGCTGTTCGAGATCGCGCACGCCGTTCCCGCGGACTGCCGGATTCCGCGCGGCTTCGTCGTGACGTCGGCCGCCTACCGGCTGCACCTGTTCGGCGAGACCGGCGAGAAGCTCCGGCTGGCCGCCGAGGAGATCGACGAGCGGATGGTGTCCCGCAAGGCGCGGGCGGCGATTCTCTCGGGCGACATTCCGGACGAGGTGCGCCGGGCGGTCGCGGAAGCGCACCATCGGCTCTCCGTTCCGCGCTACGCGGTGCGGTCGTCGGCGACGATCGAGGATGGCTCGCTCGGAAGCCTCGCGGGGCTCTTCGATTCCTATCTCGGCGTCACCGGCCTCGACGATCTCGTCCACCGCATTCGGTGGGCGTGGGCGTCTCTGTGGAACGCGCGAGCGCTCGCCGCGCTGTCGTCTCTGGGTCTGTCCCCTCTCCACGCGCGGCAAGCGGTGCTCGTCCAGGAGATGATCGACACGCGCGCGGCCGGCGTCCTGTTCTCGCGCGACCCGACGGGGCGGTCGGATACGCTGCTGATCAACGCGGCGTGGGGATTGGGCGAGGGCATCTCGCAGGGCGAGCTGTCCGGCGACCTCTACTGGGTGCGCCGCAGCACCGGCCGTCTCATCGTCGAGGAGACCGGCCGGTCGGCGAGCCGCATCGAGCTGGCGCCGCAAGGGATGGGGACGGTCGAGGTCCCGCTCCCCGCGGACCTGCGCGGGCGCGGCTGCCTCTCGAGCGAGGACATCGCGCGCCTCGCCGATCTCGCGCGCGCGGTCGAGGATGCGACCGGCCGCGCGCAGGACATCGAGTTCGGCTTCGACCACGAAGGCGGGCTCGTCGTCTTCCAGATGCGCCGGATCGTGCCGCGCCGGCCGGTGCTGCGGTGAGAGTGTTCGCGGCGCTCGTGGTCGCGCTGACGATCGCGACCGCCGCCGGCGCTCCTGCGGAGGAGCCGGGAGTCCAGTTCACCGCTCCGCGACGCCTGGCGACCGTCGTCGGCCCGTCGGTGGCTCAGTTGTCGATCGCGCCTCCGCGCGGCGCTACGGTCGTCTCGGCCGCCTTCTTCGTCGACGACCAGCCCTCCGGGGTCAAGACGGCGCCTCCGTGGACGTTTCCCTGGGATGCCAAGGACGGCTCGCAGGGTCACCGGCTCGCCGCGCTCGTGACCTTCTCCGACGGGACCGAAGGGCGCGCGCTCGTCGAGACGAGCCGCCTGACGGTCAACGAAACCGAGGAGGTCGCGCTCGTCAACGTCTATGCGATCGCCCGCGACGCCAAAGGCGGCTACGTGACCGATCTGACGGCGTCGAGCTTCAAGGTCTTCGAAAACGACCACCCGCAATCGATCGATCGCTTCTCCGCCGAGCGCAAGCCGCTTCGCATCGCGATCGTCCTCGACACGTCGCTCTCCATGGAGGGCGAGCGGCTGAAGACCGCGATCGACTCGGCGATCGAGTTTCTGGGCATCCTGCAGCCCGGGGATGAGGGGCTCGTCGTTGCGTTCTCGGACGACGTGCGCATCGTGCAAGATCTCACGTCGAACCGGGGTGAGCTCGACGCCGCGATCAAGAAGGCCACGGCCCACGGCGGCACCGCGCTCTACGACGCGATCTTCCGGGCGTCCCAGCGCCTGGTCGAGTTCGAAGGGCGGCGCGTGATCGTCGTGCTCTCGGACGGCCGCGACGAAGCCGCCAACGGCCTCGAGCCCGGGAGCCTCCACACGCTCGAAGAAGCGCAGGAGCGCGCGCTGCGGGACGAGGTCATGATCTTCGCGATCGGCCTCGGAAAGCCTCTCGCTCACGATGCCAAGGTCCTTCGCGAGGATCCCACGGCCCGCGCGTCGGAGATGGATTTCTTCGGCCGCAAGCCTCTGGTGACGATTCTCGAGTCGCTCGCCGAGACGACCGGCGGGACCGCCGTGTTCTCGCCGAGCACCGGCCAGCTCAAGAAGAGCTTCGAATCGGTCGCGAGCGATCTTCGTCACCAGTACTCGCTCGCCTACAGCTCCAGCGACCGGCGTCACGACGGATCGTGGCGTGCGATCAAGGTCACCGTCGACCGCCCAGGAGTGACCGTGGCCAACCGCAAGGGCTACTACGCCCCCTCCGACACTCCACTGCCGGGCCGCAAGCGGCCGTAGGGGACACTCCCCTTTTCCATCCAAAACGAGCCAATAGGGGACAGTCCCCTTTTTCTTACAAAGCTTCAGAGTGCGAAGCTTTAGAAGAAAAAGGGGACTGTCCCCTATTGGCTCGTTTTGGATGGAAAAGGGGAGTGTCCCCTACGGGTCGCGGCGGTCGATTTCGTAGCCGAGGTGGCGGGATCGCATCCAGCGGACGGCAAGGAGATCGACGAACGAACGGAAGACCCGATTCCACACGCCGTACTTGCTCGTCCCCGCGGTCCGTGGGCGATGGTGCACGGGGATCTGGACGACGCTCCCGCCTTCGTAGCGGATCAACGTCGGCAAGAAGCGGTGCATCCCCGTAAAGAGCTTGATGTTCACCAGCGCGTCCGCGCGGAACGCCTTGAGCGAGCAGCCGGTGTCGATGATGTCGTCGCCGGACAATCGGTTGCGCACCGCGTTTGCGATCTTGGACGAGATGCGGCGCACCGTCGTGTCGCGGCGCTCCGCGCGGTAGCCGACCGCCGCGTCGTGACCGTCGAGGGCCCGAAGCAGCGTGGGGATGTCCTTGGGATCGTTCTGGAGGTCGGCATCGATCGTCACGACGACCTCGCCTCGCGCTTGCTTGAACCCCGCGTCGAACGCCGCGGTCTGACCGCGATTGGCCCGGAAATGAATTCCTCGGACCTCAGGATGCCGCGTCGCGAGCGACTCGATCAGCTCCGCCGATCCGTCCTTGCTTCCGTCGTCGACGAGCAAGATCTCGAATCGCTTGCCCGTGCCGGAGAGAACCGGGAGCAGCTCGGCGACCAAGGGCTCGAGATTCTCCCGCTCGTTGTAGACGGGCGCGACGACCGTGATGTCGAGGGATCGCCCGGCGCTCAAGCGGCCTTCCCCAGCTTCCGGCGCTTCGGGTTGAACGGCCAGAGACGGCGCCACCTCTCGTAGCGCCGCAGGAACTCTTCGTCGGCGTCGGAATACGATCCCGGCGCGATCATCCCCTTCCATTTGAGGTATGCCGCCTCATCGGTGGCGGCGAGCCTGCGGAAGAACAGGCGATGCGCGAGGCTGCCCGGCCGCAGACGAACGGCCGCGGCCAGATCGATCACCGCCAAGCGCCCGTCGCGCCGGAGCAGGACGTTTTCCCGGCCCCGGAGATCGTTGTGGACGACGCCGCGTGCGTGGATGCCGTCGAGAATCACGCGCAGGGCCGCGAGGCATCGGGCGGCCTGCGAGGGATCGAGCTGCGCGAACGCGAGACGCTCGCCGTCGACGTTCTCGATCGCCAGCGCGAGGTTGTCGATCGATCCGACGAAAACCGGAATGCCGTCCACCCCGGAGAGCCAGCGATACGCCGCGGCCTCGCGCCGGATCTGGATGCGTCCCAGCCTGCGCCCCCACCAAGATCGCCCGGCGAAATCCTTGACGATGACCGATCCGCCCTCGACTGCGACGACGAGGACGTCGGCTTTCGCACCGACCCCGCAGACGAGCACTTCGCGAGTGCCCGATTTGATCTCGTCCCGGCTCGGGCAGCGTGGTATCGTGACGGGCCTCGAGTTCGTCAACGAGTTAATCTCAACGTTTGCAAAGGGTTACGGTGATTCGCTCCAGCTCGGAGTCTACCATAAGCACCCTTCGTCCAAACGTCGGCGCCGGTGATCTCGACGGCCTCGTCCCCGAGGTGGTGCTGCGCGGAAGGAACCTGACGAAGGCCGTCGTGTCGCGCTACCGTGTGAACGGGCGCGCGATCGCGGTCAAGGACTACGCGCCGCGGCCGTTTCTCGCGCGGCACACCTTCGGCCGCCTCTTCATCGGGCGCGAGTGCCGCGCGTACGAGCGGGCGGGCTCGATCGCGGGCATCGCGGAATTCCTGGGCCGGCTCGGACCGTACACGCTCGCGACGGAATGGATCGACGGCACGCCGCTCGCCGAGCTTCCGCGCGGCGGCGTCGATCCGTTCGTGTTCGACCGGCTCGACGAGGTGATCGTGCGTCTTCACGAGCGAGGGGTCGCGATCGCGGATCTTCACCATCGCGACGTCCTCGTCGGGGACGCGGGGGACGTGCGAGTGGTCGACTTCGCGGCCGCCTACGTCCTGCCGATGCGCCCGGGGCCCATTGCGCGGCGCCTGTTCGACAACGCACGCGCCATCGATCGTCTCGCTGCAGCGCGCATGCGCGCGCGATTCACCGGCGACCCCGAGAACCGGGCCTTGGCGTCGCAAAGCCCTTCGGCCGTGCGCCTCTGGGGCGTGGGGCGCCGCCTGAAGCGTGTCTGGGATGCAATTCGCGGGAAGCGCCGGTGATATCCTCGGGCGGGCGGCCGGCGCCGAACCTCCCGGAGAGCGCACGTTGAGCACGACCGGCTACGACAGACGGCTGGGCGCGCTGCGGTTGATCGCGACGTTCGTCTTCGTCGCGGCACTGGTGGCGATGGCCAGGCCCCGTCCCCTCGAGGTCGCGATCGGCTTCGTCATCGCCGCCGCCGGTGAGGCGGTCCGGTTCTGGGCCGCGGGCCACCTCCTCAAGACCAAGGAGCTGATCACGTCCGGACCGTACCGGTACACGAGAAACCCGCTCTACCTCGGGCGCCTGTTGATCCTCACGGGGCTGTGCGTGATGTGCCGGCTTCCGTTCTGCGCCAACTGGATCCTGCTCGTCGTGGGCTACGCTGTGTTCTTCTTCTACTACCTTCCACGCAAGGAGCGCGTCGAGCCGGCCCGACTGCGGGCGGTTCACGGCGAGGCCTACGATCGCTACTTCAAGGCCGTGCCCGCGTTGATCCCGACGCTGCGCGCCTATCCGGGCGGCTCGAACCTCGGATGGTCGTCCGACCGGATGATGCGCAACCGCGAGGTGTGGATGTTGTTGGGCATCCTCGCGATCACGCTGTTCCTGCTGTGGCGCTCGCACGAAATCCCCGCGCCACCCTCGGAGACGCCGGGCGTCACCGGCTCGTGAGCTCGTAGGCCGCGACCGGCTCCGTCACGCCGGAGCGTCTTGCATCTGGAGGGCATGGAAGCGCGCGTAGAGGCCGTCCCGGGCGATCAGTTCGCGGTGGGTGCCGGTCTCCACGATCCGTCCCCTGTCCAGCACGAGAATCCGGTCGGCGCGCCTCACCGTGGCGAGCCGGTGCGCGATGACCAGGCTCGTCCGGTTGGCCATCAGCACGTCGAGCGCTTCCTGAACGAGGCGCTCGGATTCGGAATCGAGCGCCGACGTCGCCTCGTCGAGGATGAGGATCGGCGGATCCTTGAGCAGCGCGCGCGCAATCGTGAGGCGCTGGCGCTGCCCCACCGACAGGCGGGCGCCGCGCTCGCCGACGACCGTGTCGTAGCCTTCCGGTAGCGCTTCGATGAACTCGTGGGCGTGGGCCGATTTCGCCGCCGCGACGATCGCCGCGAGTGGCACGTCGGCGCGCCCGTAGGCGATGTTGTTCCGGATCGTGTCGTTGAACAGCACCGTTTCCTGGGTGACGAGCCCGATCTGTGCCCGGAGCGACGTCAAGGTGACCGAGCGAATCTCGTGCCCGTCGAGGAGAATCCGGCCCGCGGTCGTGTCGTAGAAGCGTGGCACCAGGTTCGCGAGCGTGCTCTTGCCGGAGCCCGAAGCGCCGACCAAGGCCACGGTCTCGCCGCGCCGGATCGTCACGTCGATCGCGTCCAGGACCTTCTCCGAGTCGTACGCGAAGTCGACGCGCTCGAAGCGGAGCTCACGGGTGAACGGCGGCAGCGGCGCGGCGCCCGGAAGGTCGCGGATCTCGGATTCGCGGTCCATCATCGCGAACACGCGCTTCGCGGCCGCGATCGCCTGCTGCAGCTCGGTGTTGATCGTGTTCATGCGCCGCAGCGACATGAAAAAGTACCCGAGGCTGCTGACGATGACGACGACCTCGCCGCCCGTGACGCGCCCGCGGGCCACCTGGCGGCCGGCGTAGGAAAAGAGCAGCGCGCCCGCGATCGCCCCAAACAGCTCCATCATCGCCGGCGCCAGCGACAGCGCGCGCGCGGCCTTGAGATCGGCCGAGAACATCCGCTCGAGCGCGGCACGGAAGCGGCCGATCTCGAACCGCTCCATCCCGAATCCCTGGACGACCTTCGCGCCGCCGATCGTCTCGGCGAGGAGGCTGGCGGTTTCGGCCTGCTGCTCCTGCGAGCGGGTCGACGCCTTTCGCAGCCGCTTCGACAGCTTGACCATCGGGTACGCGAGAAGCGGCAGGCCGATCATCGCGACGACCGTCAGCTTCCAGTCCTGGAGCAGCGCCACCGCCAGCACGAACGGCATCGCGAGCGCGACGCGGATGAAATCCGAGAGCACGTCGGTCGACACGCGCTGGAGGCGCGCGACGTCGGCCACGATGCGGGAGAGGATGACGCCGGTCGGGTGCGCCTGGAAGAAGCGCAGCGACTGGTACGTGATCGCTTCGTGCAGATCGGCGCGGATGTCCCGGATGACCGACGTCCCGGCCTTCATCACGTAGTACTGCCCGAAGTAGAGGAACACCGATCTGAAGAAGAAGATCGCGACGAGCAGCAGCGGGACCTCGACGTAGGCGCGATCCTTGGCCCACGCGACGATGCGGGCGGTCGGAATCCGCTTCTTAACCTCGTCGAGGATGTCGAACGCGCGGCCGTGCCGCGGAACGGACGCCGGTGCGGCCTCGGTTGACGCCTTCACGGCGACCTGGAACCCGTCGTCGATGAGCGGCTTGAGCGTCGCGATCACAGCCGACATCAACAGCGCGGCCAGCGCGAGCAGCGCCGAGGCGAGCAGCAGCCGCGGAAGGTGCGGGCGCATGTACCCGAACAGCCGGCGCAGCTCGCTCATAGGGGACAGTCCCCTTTTTCTTCTAAATTCGTGGGCGCCCTTACCAAAGCTCGGAGCCGCGGAAGAACCAGCCGAGCTCGAACGCGGCCGTTTCTGGGGCGTCCGAGCCGTGGCTGCAGTTTCTCTCGATGTTGGTGGCGTAGAGCTTCCGGATGGTGCCCGGGGCGGCTTTCGCGGGATCGGTCGCGCCCATCACCTCGCGCCAGTGGGCGATCGCGTTTTCGCGCTCGAGGCACATCAACACCACCGGTCCCGACGTCATGAAGGCGACGAGGTCCTTGAAGAACGGCCGCTCGTTGTGGACGGCATAGAACCCCTCGGCCTCGGCGCGGCTCAATCGGTGGAGCCGCATGGCGACGATGCGGAAGCCTTCGTCCTCGATCCGGGCTATCACCTTGCCGGCCACGCCCTTCTCGACGCCGTCCGGTTTCACGATCGCCAACGTTCTCTGCACCATGCCGTCTCCTCGCTTCGTCTATCGCGCCATCGCGCGCTTGATGGTTTCTCCGATCGCGGCCGGCGTGTCGACGACGTGGATGCCGGCCTTCGACAGCGCATGCATCTTGTCCGCCGCCGTCCCCTTCCCGCCCGAGATGATGGCACCCGCGTGTCCCATGCGCCGGCCGGGCGGCGCCGTCTGGCCGGCGATGAACGAGACGACCGGCTTGCGCACGCTCGCGGCGACGAACGCGGCGGCTTCCTCTTCGGCGGTGCCGCCGATCTCGCCGATCATCACGATCGCGTCGGTGTCGGGGTCGCCTTGGAACAGGGAGAGGCAATCGATGAAGTTCGTCCCGTTGATCGGGTCGCCGCCGATTCCGATGCAGGTCGACTGGCCGATGCCCAGCCGCGTGAGCTGATCGACCGCCTCGTAGGTCAGCGTCCCCGAGCGGGACACGACGCCGACGCGCCCCGGCTTGTGGATGCGGCCGGGCATGATGCCGATCTTGCACTGACCCGGCGTGATGACGCCCGGGCAGTTCGGGCCGATCAGCCGAATCTGCGGCCGCGTCTTCAAGTAAGCCATGACGCGCATCATGTCGAGGGCGGGAATGCCTTCCGTGATCGCGACGATGAGCGGCACGCCGGCAGTCGCCGCTTCGAGGATCGCGTCCGCCGCGAACGGAGGCGGCACGAAGATCACGCTCGCGTTCGCCTCGGTGGCGGCCACCGCCGCCTCGACGGTGTCGAAGACCGGAATCCCCTTGTGCGTCTGCCCGCCCTTGCCCGGCGTCACCCCGGCGACGACCTTCGTCCCGTACTCGATCGACTGGTCCGTGTGGAATGCGCCCTCCTTGCCGGTCAGTCCTTGAACCAAAAGGCGCGTCTTCGATCCGACGAGAACCGCCATCGCTATCTCCCCGCCGCGGCGGCAACCGCCTTTTCGGCCGCATCGCGCATGCCGTCGGCCACGCGGAACGCCAGGCCGGATTGCTTCAGGATCTCGCGGCCCTGCTCGACGTTCGTCCCTTCGAGCCGCACGACGACGGGCACCTTGACGCCCACGTCCTTCGCCGCGGCGACGACGCCCTCGGCGACGACGTCGCAGCGCATGATGCCGCCGAAGATGTTGATCAGCACCGCCTTCACGTGGGGATCGGCGAGCAGGATCCGGAACGCGTTCGTGACCATCTCCTTGGTCGCGCCGCCGCCGACGTCGAGGAAGTTCGC